>NZ_BAABHD010000084.1:0-769552 GCF_039541915.1 Nibrella saemangeumensis | reverse complement strand
GCCAGGCCGGTATGCCATAGGCAAGCCCGCTCTGTTATTCTTCTAGTAAGCTACCTTATTTCTAAGAATCTTACTACACCACAAACCTAAAGGCCGGTGCCGAGGATTGACAAAAGCAACACTTACAAATCCTTTTTCCGAAAAATGCGGACGGCGCTGTAGAGGGGCAGTATGGCCCAGAGCAGCATGATTGATACGGAATATACGCTGCCCAGGATGCTGCCGAAGAAGTCTTTGTAGAGCGCGCCGGTGTAGCCCATCAGGGCTGAAATGTCCATCTGTAGCATGATGGCGATGCGGCCCAGGTCAATCGGGTTGAGCGTGGTCAGCACCAGCATCAATTTTTCGAGCGGGTAGTCGCTGAAGGTAAACAACACCGACAGCACCAGTCCATCGTACAGCAGGGCGAAATAGAACCACAGCATCAGCGCCAGGCCGATTCCTTTGGCTTTGTCGCGGGTCAGCACGGAGGCCAGGAAGGCGAGCGACACAAACACGAGCGTCAGCGACACGCCCGTCCAGAGCAGAGCGGCTCCGGTGGCGCTGGCATCCAGCAGCAGAACGGGTAGTCCCACCCCTACCAGAAACGCCGTGACCAGCGAGGACGCTACCCCGGCGTATTCGCTCAGCAGCAGGCGCGTCCGGTTGATGGGCTGCGCCAGCAGGAGTTCAATGAATTCGTAGGAGTTGTAAAAGTGAATGGTGGTAAAGACCAGGCTGATCAGGGGCACCACCATCAGCACAATGTTCAGCAGGCTCATCAGCGCCTTGCCGGAGTTGCTCTCCATGCCGAACAGGGCAAACGAAACGACCAGCAGAAAGGCTGTGTACGCCAGCACAATTTTGTTCTGCAAGATATCGAACCAAACGTATTTAATGACTTTATTCATGACTGTATCAGTTACGGCTATGACTTGGAGTATTCCGGTTCGGCTACGTATTCGGCCCGAAATCGACGGCTGGTCATCACTTGTGCAATGGCCTTACCCAGCTTTTCTTCCCCAGTGAGCCTCTTGAGCCAATGTACCTCTTTGAAGAATTGCAGCTTGCCGTCCTGCAGGTACATCACGTCGGTGGTCAGTTCATCCAGGTCGCTCATGATGTGCGAAGTGAGCAGGATCAGCTTGCCTTTGCGCTTCTCCAGCAGAATCTTCTCTTTCAGAATTTCGGCGGCAACCGGGTCCAGACCAGCGGTGGGTTCATCCAGAATCAGCACTTGGGGATTGAACAGGAACGCCAGACAGGCGCTCACTTTCTGCCGGGTACCGCCCGACAGCGACTGCATGGTTTTGTTGTATAGGTTCGGAAGCTCAAAGGCTTCGATTAAGTCTTCATCCAAGTTCCGGCTACCGTTGCGCAGGTCTTTCATCATGTCGAACACCTGACGAATTTTCATATTGTCGGGGTAGCGGCCGATTTGCGGCATGTAGCCAATGGCATTGCGGTACGCCCAGCCGTTGCGGATGTTTTCACCCTGAAACAGGATTTCTCCGCTGTCGGGTACCACCATGCCTAGCAGGCATTTGATAAAGGTCGTTTTGCCGGAGCCGTTGGGACCAATTAAGGAGACGGATTGCCCGGCCCGGAGGCTAACGGTCAGGTCGTCCAGCGCCTGAAGGGAGCCGAACGCTTTACAGAGATGGGTTACGTCAATCATGGTTTAATCGGGTTCATGAGAGGTTGGGAATCGACTAGCGCTTCGGGCGTCAGGCTGGGAATTACCTTTTCTGCCCGGTCGAGCAGCGTGACGATGAAGCTTCGCATGAGCATGACACCGTACGGCATTTGCTCGATAATCATGGAATACAGACTGACCGGGTGGTACGGCACATCGCCGATGCGGTCTTTGTTGAGGTCGTAGCCTTCGTACTTGTCCCAGTAGTTTCTGACAAACGTATTAAGGACTGTGTTGCCATTGGTGGCCACGTCGAAGGTGTTGCTGGTGAAGGTATTGCCGGTAAAGGTATTATCATTGCAACTGGCCTGAATCCGGACACCCCAGCCATTTTCGGTAAACTGGTTGCGTTTTATGTTGATCCGGCTGGTGCCTTCCATATGAATACCGATGGTATTGGTGCGGAAGATATTCTGTTCAATCTCACTGTCGGAAATGTCTTTCAGCAGCATGCCGTAGGCGGCTCCGCCCCAGTTATGCTCAAAGACATTATGCCGCATGGTCACAAACTTGGTGTACATCACGGCCACGCCCGCCCCATTATCCCGGAACGTATTGTAGTAGTAGGCGTTGCGGTGCGAGAACATGAAGTGCAGCCCGTAGCGGATATTTTGCCGGCTCAGGTTGCGCTGGATGGTCGAGTTCGTGACAAACTCGAAGTAGATGCCGTCGCGGTGGCCGCTGATCTGGTTGTTGTTAATTTTGATATTGTCGCATTTCCAGGCATGAACACCATTGCCGGTGTTCTGTTCTTCTTTCGGATTACCGGCGATATCGTTGCCCTGCACCAGGCAGTTGGTGGATGCCGACAGGTACACCCCGAAGTAGGCGTTGCGAATACGGTTGCTCAGCACGCGGACCCGTTGCACTTCCAGTACTTTTACGGCGGCCCAGTCGATGGTGCTGACCATGCCCACGTTTTGCAGGTGCAACCCCTGAATGGTTACGTCGCTGGACTGCACGGTAAAAATCTCTCCTTTATACTGCCCGTCCAGCACCGGATAGCCTTGCCCAAGTATTGTCAGCGGTTTATCGACAACCAGACCACGCTCCCGATATACGCCCGGATGGATAAGCACTGTATCTCCGGCCGCGGCCTGCGTCAGCGCCTGCTGCACCGTCTTCACCGGCTGCTTCGGACCAACGTGAATGGTACGGGCCAGGCTCATAAAAGGGAGCAGTATGAGAAGGAGGATACGCATGATTATTTCTGATTAAGCTCGTTCCACGTCAGCGCCTTCACGCCGGGAAATTTTTGTTCCGCTACAGTAGCCGCTGAAAACGCTGCTTTGTCACCGCGCATAGGGCTGCGGAGGGATTCATCATGCACGAAAACCGCCGTGCGGGCGTCGACTAGTTCACCGGGGCGGTTATAGTCAGCGACTAACTGAATGGGGGCCTCCGACAGCTCATTTTCCAGCATGTAGGTCGTCATACAGTCGAGATCGTCGAATTTGAACGCCTTACCTTTGGCCGTTACCAGCTCAGCGGCAAATTTCTTATCGACTATAGTCATCCGGCAGTGATCGCAGTTATCCCGGCCGTAGTGAATTGGTTCCGGCTGCACCGAGCAGGCCTGAGCAGCCAGCAGGAGCGGCAACCACAGCAGCACGGTACGGGGTCGTGTGAGCGTTTCGGCTCGTTTCCGGCCCCGAAAGTAAAACTCGTAGGCCGTTACGCCGGCTACCGCCAAACCAGTCAGCACAATAATCCAGCCGCCGAAATCAGGTACAGAATACGCGCCAAAATTGAGCAGTTGTTTGTAGCCGATTACCGGGGGTTGATACGACATGCCCGGCACCTGAATGGGCGCTTTGGGATCGAGGTTATGGCCGTACTGGTAGCCCCAGCGCCAGAAGTCGATTAAGGCCACAATGCCGAACAGCACCAGGGCCGACAGGTAACCAGCCAACAACCGCCGGCTACCCGACAGGGCGGTCAGCAGCCCAAACAGGATATAGCCCCCAAGGATGTACGGCAGCACGGTAAATTCAGGAAACATTTCCTCCCGAATATGCGCCATACCAATGTAGTGGTTAAGTCCATTGATAACTTCTACATCACCGGACAGCTTCGTGAGCCAGATTTTCATGACCAACCCTTCCGGATACTGCGGTGCCCACAAATCGATGCGCCAGACGGGCAAAAAATAAGTAGCTATCAGCAGTAAGGAGGCAACTCCTACAATGATCCGGGACTTGGTGCTAAGCGTTTTCATAAGCCAGGTAGTTAGTCCTTCCCCGCTCCTCTCCCCGACTTCAGGAGAGGAGCGGCTGGGATAATAATTTACTTCTTCGCTACTTTCTTTTCAGCTTCGGCCACCGGATTCTTGCCGGTGCCCCAGGTAAGCTGGACGTTGCTACCCGCCGGAGATACCCGTACGTAGCCTTGCATTTCCTGGTGCAGCGCCGAGCAGAAGTCGGTACAGTAGATGGGCACCACGCCAACCCGGTTGGGCTTCCAGCGGAGGGTCTGGGTTTCACCCGGCATAATCAGTATCTCGGCGTTGTCGCCACCTTTCACCGCAAAGCCGTGCGGTACATCCCAGTCCTGCTCCAGGTTGGTGACGTGGAAGTATACCTCGTCGCCCAGTTTCACGCCTTCAATATTGTCGGGTGTAAAGTGTGAGCGGATGGACGTAATGTACACGTGTACTTTGTTGCCCTCGCGAACCACTTTGGCCTCCTTCTCGCCCTTGGCGGCATATTTGTGGCCGTTCTCCTCAATCTTATAGATCTTGGTCGAGTTTTTGGCGATCAGCGCTGCCGGAATCGCTTCGGCATAGTGCGGTTCGCCCACGGTCGGGAAGTCAAGCAGCAGCTTCATTTTGTCGCCCGAGATGTCGTACAGCTGAGCCGATTGCGCCAGCTCCGGACCCGTCGGCAGGTAACGGTCTTTGGTGATCTTGTTGTAGGCAATCACGTATTTACCGTGCGGCTTCTTGGTCGGGCCACCGGGGATCGACAGGTGACCAACGGAGTAGTAGGTCGGCACGCGGTCGAGCACTTTCAGATCCTTGATGTTCCACTTCACCAGCTCCGATGATACAAAGAACGACGTGATGGCGTTACCCTGGCCGTCAAACTCGGTGTGCAGTGGCCCTAAACCCGGCTTCTGTACTTCGCCGTACAGGGCCGCTTCGTATTTCACCACCGGGATGCCGTCGAAATCGCCGTCGAACGTCTTGTCAGCAATAGCCTTCTGTAGTTTATCGAACGAGAATACCGGAATCACAGCGGCCAGTTTACCGGAACCGACAATGTATTCACCAGTCGGATCGACGTCGCAGCCGTGCGGAGACTTCGGACACGGGATGAAGTAGACGATACCCGGACATTCTTTCGGATCCAGCGTTATTACCTCATTCATGATGGTCGAGGTAGCCGTATGGGTCTTTTCGTCGTACAGGTTATGGGCGTATTTAGCCGGTTCTTTACGACCTTTACCCTGCTTCAGGTACTCTTCGGCCTTCTTCCAGTTTACGGCCAGGATAAAGTCTTTATCCTTTTGGGAGGCATTCACTTCCAGCAAGGTATTTGCCTGCTCCGTGTTATAGGTAGAGAAGAAGAACCAGCCATGCGATTTGCCTTTACCGGCGCGGGCCAGGTCGAAGCTAACGCCCGGCGTTTTCAGCTGGAACGCGATGCCCATGCGACCGGTGTTCTTATCGACATTGATAAAGCTGATGTACCCCTTGAAATTTTGTTTGAAGGTGCTGATGGGCACATCGGCATTGTTGTCGGTCGGCACCGAGAAGCGCGTTCCGGCGATCACGTACTCCGTATTTTCGGTAATAAACGGAGACGAGTGGTTACCGGCGCTGTTTGGCAGTTCCAGAATCTCTTCGGTCCGGAAAGAACTCAGACTTACCCGCGCTACCCGGGGGGTATTGTTGGCGTTACCGAACGCCCAGCGGCCGTCGTGCTCACCGTTGGTGGTCGAGAGCGCAATGTGGTGCAGGTCATCCCAGGGCACCTCACCGTGCGAGGTATTCAGCATCGGCTTGGATTCTTCGCTATAGCCCCAGCCGTTTTCCGGAAATACCGAAAACACCGGTACGATTTTCAGCAAACGACCCGACGGTATTCCGTACACAGACATCTGTCCGTTGAAGCCACCCGATACGATATTATAAAACTCATCGTGTTTACCAGGGGCAACATACACTTTTTCGGCGGCATCACCCGAGACTGCCGATCCGGCGTCTTTCGGTTTACAACCAACCAGATTTAAGCCCAGGGCAGCGACGGCTGCCATGGCTAATATTGGCGATTTCATAATGATAGAGGTTAGTACAGTTGGTAAGAGTAGTTTATTTTACGCCATCGTTCTGGCGCATAAATTCCAACACCGAGCGGGCTTCGGGTTCGGTTATGTTCTGATTGGGCATCCGGACCAGACACTGTTCGAGTAGCTTCTGTGCTTCTGCGTCATTGGCCAGCATCATGTCTACGTTCGTAATCATGTTCATGATCCAGGCCGGTTCCCGCCGTTGCGTGATCCCCTTCCAGCCGGGGCCTACAATCCGTGTTTCGTCAAGTTTATGACACGATCCACACTTCACATCATAAATCTCCTGCCCCTGCTTGACCATGGCCTGATCCAGTGGAGTGGTTAGTTTTACTTCTGTAATCATGTCACCGTGAACTTCCTGTTGGTTGGTAGCCTCGACCGGGTCAGTTGGGGTTTCTTCAGACCGTTGTTTTGCACCATCGGATGAACATCCGTACCAGGTAACCGACAGCGCCAGTAGCGCAATTGCCAAAATTTGCTTTCTCATGGTCTAGTTGTTTGGGGGTTGCAGTAAATTAATTCCATGTATTATCATACTCAATTCTCTATTGTTTTAGTAGGCTAAAGACTCTTCTCTTTGAAATAAAGGATATTTTTATCTTTTATTCCGGTGGCAAAATAATTGCATGAAAAGTGCTGGACGAATGATGGAAATCATCCAGGCACCTATTCTTTGTCAGTTTTCGGAATAAAAGACTAGTTTACCTTTATATCTGATTTTTAGAAGAGGGCAGCATAGCCATTCAACAGGCGCTGAAAAAAGCCCTTTTCCAGAAAGAGTATACAGCACTAACTAATCATTAAAATGCTTACTATCAACAACTTCGATTCAGACGCAACCACGGTCGGCGAAATAGTTGCGCAAGACATCCGCACCGCTGAAATTTTCAAACGCCTGGGCATTGACTTCTGCTGCAACGGCAAGCGTACCCTGGCAGAGGCCAGTCAGCGCGCCGGCGTTCCGGTTCAGGAGGTTATCGAGAAACTGGGGCACCTGCCTACAGGAAAGCGGCTGCCGTCGGAGCAATTCGACCGCTGGTCGCCCGTTTTCCTGGCCGACTACATCGTTAATGTACACCACGGGTATCTGTACGAGAACCTGCCTTTCATTGAACAACTGGCGTATAAGGTAGCCAGTAAGCATGGGGAGCGTTTTCCGGAAGTGCTGTTAATCTGGGACACCTACGAAGCCCTGAAGGCCGAACTCATCCCGCATCTGGAAAAAGAAGAGCGGGTGGTCTTTCCGTTTATCCGGCAACTGGTGCAGGCAGAGCGTGTCAACACCAGTATACCGGTTACGCAGATTGGCTCCCTCCAAATGCCGATTCACGTGATGGAAGCCGAACACGATGCCGCCGGCACCCTGCTCTTCAAACTGCGGGAGCTGACCAGCGACTACACCCCACCGATCAACGCCTGCAACACGCACCGGTTGCTGTACGCCAAACTGGAGGAGCTGGAAACGGATCTGATGCAGCACATTCACCTCGAAAACAACCTGCTGTTTCCAAAAGCGCTAACTTTGGAGCAGGAACTCGCTTTGAATTAATTGTTCCGTTTTTTGTCATCCCGACGCAGCCGGGCTGCCGGTGCCGAGGGATGACAAAAAATTGAAACCTGACCCAACAAAGACATGTTGTCAAAAGCGTGCGGGTACGCCATCCGCGGTATTATATACGTAGCCCTGAAGGGTTCCGAAGACCACAAAATTGGCATTCCGGAGCTAGCGGATGCGTTGAAGGTACCTCAGCATTTTATGGGCAAAATAATGCAGAACCTGGTCCGGCGGGATATTCTCAGCTCGACCAAAGGTCCGCATGGCGGTTTTTATACTAATGAAGATACGCTGGATACGCCCATTGTTGAGGTAGTCGACGCCATCGACGGCCTGAGTGCGTTCCATAAATGTGTGCTGGGTCTCCCCGACTGCAACGGTGAGCATCCCTGCCCGCTGCACCATGAAGTAGTTACGTATCGGGATACGGTATACGAAACGCTGCAAACCCGTACCATCCGGAATCTGGCTGCAGATGTGGAGAATGGACTGGCGGTGCTGAACCGGGAGCCTCGTAGCCGCCGGCAAACTGGTGTTGGTAGTGACAAATAAGCTTACCGTGAATTTACGTAACGCCGTCAGGCGGCTGTCCAGTGATAAAACATTTATTCTTAACTGGCCGGGAGCAATCCGCCGGCAATGGCTTACAGCCCTCGGCTGGTTTGGGATAGCCGGTAGTATCGGCGTGTTGCTGCGGACCATGATGGTCTGGCCGGTACCGGGCCTGGTTTACCCATATCTGCTGCATACGCACTCGCATGTGGTGCTGCTGGGCTGGGCGTTCAATGCGCTCTTCACCGCGTTGGTTACTACCTTTTTTTCGGTCAACCGCTTTCCGGTATATAAGCTGCTCTGGCTTGGCTTTCAGGTGTCGATGGTGGGTATGCTGGTGTTTTTTCCGATGCAGGGGTATGCCGCCGGGTCGATTGCGTTTTCGACGCTGCACGTGTTTTTGTCGTACGGAATGGTGTGGGTGATGGTTAACGGCTTTAAACGGCACGACGGCTCGTCTGGTGGTGCGTTGGCGGCCCGATTTTTACGCTGGGGATTATTCTTTTTAGCGATTTCGACCCTGGGACCGTATGGATTAGGATACCTGAAGGCGAAGCATCTGGAAGCGAGTGTCTGGTATAACCTGTCCATTTATTATTACCTGCATTTCCTGTACAACGGCTGGTTCATTTTCGGCTGTCTGGCATTAGTGGTGCGGTGGCTGGAACAATGGAAGCTGATACCCTCGCCAAAAACAGGACAGCGGGTGCTGGCTGCGCTGGTGATTTCCTGTTTTGGTTCGTTTAGCTTATCGGCTTTGTGGGCGCAGCCGCCGGGCTGGGTGTGGCTGGTCGGTGCGGTATCGGCACTGCTGCAACTGGCTGCGGGTGGCTGGCTGGCGGGGTGGTTGTGGCAGCACCGGCAGGTGCTGAGCCAGCGCCTGCGTGGCTGGGCGTGGCGGTTAGCGGTACTGGCCTGGGCCGGCTTTGTGCTTAAAATAAGCTTGCAGGCGGCCTCGGTATTCCCCTATGTGGTGCAGTGGACGTACCAGCAGCGGCACGTAGTAATTGCCTATTTGCATTTGGTCTTTATCGGCGTTATCAGCCTGTTTCTGCTGAGCAAAGCCCTGCATGAGCGCTGGCTGAACGCATCCTCCGCCGGACTCTGGGCGTTTCTGGTGTTCTTCACCCTGTCGGAGCTGATCCTCGTTACCGAATTTGTGCTGAGCCGTTTCGCCGGTTCGTACCTGCCCTACTTTGCCGAGTGGGCACTGGCTGCATCCGTTGGCCTGTGGCTAAGTGTCTGTATTCTTTTCGGCAAACAATTGGTTACTTCCCGGCTCAACGCCCCTGCCGCCGTTTCCTATGAACCCTGATCTGCCTCAATACGTACTGTTCGTTGTACTGCCTCCGCTTTTTATCGGCTTAGCGGTCTATGTTGACCGGAAATGGCGACCGCAAAAGTCCTGGCAGCGTCTGACTATTTACCTCCTAATGGCCTATGGGCTGGTCGGTTCCTATCAATGGGCCGCTGATTACCTCAGCAGACAGGCAGCAGCCCGAATCATTACAGAAGATTCCGTAAAGCTCCTCCAGCAGGATGCGGCCGTACTCACCCATGGAAAAAAGCTGTTCGACAGCCGCTGCGTTACCTGCCATGGCGCGCAGGGCGAAGGGGTAGTCGGCCCCAACCTGACCGACGAATACTGGATTTATGGCGGCAGCCTGAAAGACATTTTCCGGACGATCCGGCACGGCGTTCCCAACACTCCCATGACGGCCTGGAAACATATGCTCACGAACGAAGAGCAGCAGGCCGTCGCCAATTACGTGTACTCGCTCCAGGGCACCAATCCGCCCAATTCCAAGCCTCCCCAGGGGTTTGTCTACGTACGCACGGAAACGAAGTAGTGACCTTCTCTCCTACTCGACCAGCCGGAACAATCGGTTCCAGCGGACCTTATGCCAGATGTCGGCCGGTACCGGATCTACCGACATCCAGACAAAAATGGCCTTACCCACTACGTGATCGTCCGGCACAAATCCCCAGTAGCGGGAGTCTTCGGAGTTATGCCGGTTATCCCCCATCATGAAGTAATAGTTCTGTTTGAAGGAATACGAGGTAACTGGCTGTCCGTTGATGTGGATGGTGGTTGGTGTTACCGTTACATTCTGATTTCCCTCGTAGCGTTGAATCACCGGTCCGTATACCGCAATCGTTTGCTGATTAATCGGTATGGTCACCCCTTTTTTCGGAACGGTAAGCGGACCAAAGTTATCCCGGTTCCAGTTGTATACTGAACTACCATAATGCCCCTGCTCCGTGTTTCCCGGAGCGTCGGTCATCGGTTCGATGCCGTTTACCCAGTCCAGTTCCTTCAGCTTCGCAACTGTCTCCTGCGTGGTGTTGACCCGGTAACCCACCAATTGGGTTGTTTTCAGTGAATCGTTATACCATTCTATAGGTTCCCAGTTGATGAAGGGCCCTTCTGCCGACGCAAAATCATTGACGATGCCGTACCGGCGGAAAAAGCGGCCGTTCAGCACTTCGGCGGTTTTGACAAAATAGGTAGTTTGAGCCCGACGAGGAGACGCAACCGGTTTGCCGTTGACATAAACCTGCTCCCGGCGCATGGTCACCACATCGCCCGGTATACCGATACACCGTTTTACATAATATGTCTTGATATCAACGGGATAAGCCGGTTCGCCCGGCTTCTGGGGCGGAAGATTGAATACCACCACATCGCCATTTTTTACGTGCGTAAAACCGGGTAGCCGGAAAAAAGGCAACTGGATGGCCGAACTGTACGATGGAAGGTTAGTGCCCCAGAGTTTCTGGTGGGTGAGCGGCACCTGCAACAGGGTGCTGGGCGTCCGGCTGCCGTAATGCAGTTTACTCACGAACAAAAAATCGCCGACCAACAGGCTGTTTTCCATCGACGGTGTGGGGATGGCGAAGGCTTCCACCGTCAGCCAGCGGATCAGGGTGGCGGCCACAACGGCAAACAGGATGGAATCGAACCACTCCCGAAGCGGAGATTTTTTAATGCGTTTCGGCTCCTCAGCAGATTTCGTTCTAAACTTGAACATGGCGGTACAGGCTTGAAGGTATGGCTAAATGACTGGCTGGCAAGATAGAATGTAACGAAGGTCTGCTCAAGGGATTTGGGATGGATGGTAGAAATTGGGGAAGGGTGACAAAAAAGAGTTTTTTATCTGATTATCGTCAGTTATCAGGCTAATTTCCCCTGCTACCTTTACCCCCGTTAACCGGTACTTCCTGCCGGTTCAAAGGCAGTAAATGTCGATACATAGATTTGGGTTTACCCTGCCTGTTGAGTAGGCATTACCTTTACGCTGCAATTAGCTGATACTCATGAAAAAGGTCATCGTCTATTTTCTGCTTAGCCTGCTGCTGATGCAAAACAGCGGGAAGTGGATCATACTGGCCTGGTTCAGCATTAATCAACCGTACATCGCCCGCACGCTCTGCGAAAACCGCTCACGGCCGCAACTCCATTGCGATGGACAATGCGTCCTGGCCAAAAAGCTGAAAGCTGCCGACGAACGGGCCGCCAGAGACCTGGCTCAGTGGCAGCAACTGCTGGAAGTGGTGCCTTTTACCCCGCCCATCACCGCCGACTTTTCATTTGCCTCCGTTAGTACCATCTGGATCGCCACCGCCTTTCCCGTCTACAGTAGCCGGGCGTATGCCGATCCGTCATTCGACTTCTTTCACCCGCCTTGTAGTTAACGCTCTCCGCCGTACACTCTGTACGGTTGCCCGTCCCGGTCAACCACCAGATGGTGTACTCCCGAATAATGCCTGTTTAGCGGGCAGTTCAACTTACTTCCTCTTTTAAATCATTCTACCATGAAAGCGTTTTACTACGCCGTACTGGTGGCCGGGCTCTGCCTTGCCGGACCAGCTATGGCTCAGCAGATACATTACCAGGGTAAAGTACTTGATGCCCAGACCAAAGAACCGCTGGCGGGTGCGGTGGTTCGGGTTCCCGGTACCACCACCGGCACCACCACCAACGCCTTGGGCGAGTTCCAGATGCAGTGCGCCAATGCCTGCCAGTGTTTCCAGGTGAGCAGCATCGGCTATGCCGAACAGACGGTGAACGCGGCCGATAGCAAACTCACGGTTTCCCTGCAACCCAAAGTAGAAGACCTGCAAACCATTGTGGTCACCGCCAGCCGCGAGGCCCAGTCGCGCACCGAAGCGCCGGTTGCTATAGCCAGGCTATCACCCACCTTAATCCAGGATACCAAGCCGACCAACCTCTACGAGGTGATCAACAAAACGCCGGGCGTGGTCATGGCGAACCTCGGCAACGAGCAGCACACCATGGGCATACGCCAGCCGTTCGGCACCAATGCCTATTACCTGTATCTGGAAGACGGGGTGCCGGTGCGACCGATGGGTGTGTTCAACCACAATGCGTTGATTGAAATGAACGTACTGGCCGTCAGCTCCATTGAGGTAGTCAAAGGCCCCGCATCGTCACTGTACGGGCCCGAAGCGGTGGGCGGAGCCATCAATCTCATTACCCACAAGCCGACCGCCGTACCGGTGTTTCGCCTGGGTGTGCAGGGCGACCAGTGGGGCTACAAGCGCGTGCAATTCGGCACGGGGGGTATGGTCACCAAGCGACTGGGCGTTTATGCCGGCGGTTTTCTGGCCCGGCAGCGCAATAGCTGGCAGACCCGCAGCGATTTCGATAAGGTATCGTTCAACGGCCGCGCCGATTACGCACTGAGTGACCATACCCGGCTGATCGGTACCCTGGCGTACAACAACTACGACTCGCAGACCGGCGGCAACGTCGACAGCGTAGCGTTCTACAACCGGCAGTACACCAGCACCACCGACTTTACCTACCGCAAGGTGTATGCCCTGCGCTCCCGGCTGACGCTGGAACATAGCTGGTCGGAAAACAGCGAGAGCTTTGTGACAGTATTCTACCGCGACAACAGCATCAAACAGAATCCTAACTACGCTATCCGCTGGAAATCGGGGGCGACCACCGCTACGGGCGAAATCAACGACAACCGCTTCTACAGCTACGGTGTTATTGCGCAGCACAGCCAGCGCTTCGCCCTTATGGACAGCCGCCTGCTGGCCGGGGCTACCTTCGACTATTCGCCGACTACCTATTATGCCTACCAGACAGAACTGGAAGCCAAATTACGGCCGGATAAAAAAACGGTGGCCCAATACATCCAGATCCGAGAATCACCGAATCAGTACCTGAGCCGGTACGATGCCCGAATTCACAACGCGGCCCTGTACACCCAGTATGATTTTGCGCCGGCCACCAACCTGCGGGTTTCCCTCGGAGCCCGTTACGACCGGATGTCGTTCGGCTACACCAATTTCCTGGACAACACGTCCGGCACGAAGGCGTACCAGCAGTTGACCCCCAAACTGGGGTTGACGTATGACCTCGGCCGGGGGCGCGGTCTGTACGCCAACCTCAGCCGGGGTTTCTCCCCTCCCGGTCTGACGGCGGTGTTCCGGAAAAATCCGGCCGCCCTACCTGGTACCGATCCGTTCTACTACAACCTGCAACCCGCCCGGTTCGATAATATGGAAGTGGGTGGCTGGGCCTCGCTGCTCGACCGCAAAGTGTATATCGACTGGGCGGTGTACCGCATGACCGGCCGCAACGAACTGCTCAACATCCGCCAGGCCGACAACTCGTTTGACTACCAGAGCGCCGGCCGGACCCTGCACCAGGGCATCGAGTACAGCCTGACCTACAAGCCAACCACCGAATGGTTCTTCCGCTTCGGCGGTACCAACGCCACGCACCGGTTTGTCGATTTCGCCATCAGCAACCGCCAGACCGATGCCGTCCGGAACGTCAGCGGCTACGATATGCCCCAGGCTCCGCGCTGGGTCGCCAACACGGAGGTAACGTACAAGCCCCGCTGGGCCAAAGGCCTGCGGTCGTCGGTGGAATGGCAGCGGATGAGTCCGTGGTACCAGAATCAGATAAATACAGTGCGTTATGAAGACCGGGGTGCGTTTGGTGCCAAGGGTGTCAGCGTGTTGAATGTCCGCGCCGGCTACGAGTGGAAGGGACTGGAAGTATTTGCCAACGTGCTCAACCTGACTAACGAACTATACGCCAATGTCGCCAGCCGGTGCAATAACCCGACCGACCGCACCACCTTCACGCCAGCCGCGCCGAGAACGATCACGCTGGGCGTGCAGTATCAGCTCAGTGGCAAGAAGTAACTATCGAAACCAACGTAAAACAATGAAAAAGCTGCTCCAACGCATAGCCCTTTTAACGGCCATTACCTGCCTGTTCAGCTATCCCATTATGGCCCAGCAGCCAGTCACCCTCGATGCCGGACAGCAGGCAGCGCTACCCCGGTTCACTACCGACCACCAGGGTAATCCGGTCATCAGCTGGGTTGAAAAAGCCAACGATCAGGCGGCTCTCTTTTTCTGCGTTTCAGCCGATGGCGGCCGCACCTTCAACCCAAAAATCCGGGTAGCAGCTCCGGGTACAATGTCTACCCATCCGGAAGGTCGTCCGCGAATCGCCTTCAAAAAAGACGGCACCCTGATCGCCACGGTTGAAATCAGCAAACCGACCGATGATTCGCCCCGGGCCAGCGACCTGCTGTTTGTGCAGTCGACGGATGGCGGCCGGACCTGGACCTTGCCCAAACCGGTTCATCAGGACGTTACCCCCGGCAAAGGCCATTCGTTTAGCGACCTCATTACACTACCCAACGGAGAAGTCGGCGCGGTATGGCTCGACGAAAAGCTCCCCGGTCAGGAAGGCCGTTCGGTGAAGTTTGCGCAGACGACGCCCGGAGGTGGTTTTACCCACGAAATCCTGATCGACTCCAGTGCCTGCCAGTGCTGCCGCACCAGCCTGGCCGTGACGTCCGACGGCGGCATCCACGTGGCCTACCGCGATTTGCTGGCCGACGGCAGCCGCGACATGAGCTACGCCCGGTCGGCCGACGGTGGACGGACCTTCAGCAAGCCTACGGTGATTTACGCCGACCACTGGCAGCTAAACGCCTGTCCACACAGTGGCATCCAACTGGTGGCCGCCGGCAACGAGGTACTGGCTACCTGGTACAGCGGCAAAGAGGGAGAAGCCGGTCTGCGGCTGACTCGGGTTGGGCAGCAGACG
Organism: Nibrella saemangeumensis; assembly: GCF_039541915.1. Taxonomy (NCBI): domain Bacteria; kingdom Pseudomonadati; phylum Bacteroidota; class Cytophagia; order Cytophagales; family Spirosomataceae; genus Nibrella; species Nibrella saemangeumensis. Next base: position 754,366 of record NZ_BAABHD010000084.1, on the reverse strand, counting down.
TTGCTGGAGAAACCCCAAACGTCCGCCATGAAGGCTCCGCAGCTAGCCGTACTCGCCGATAATCGGCTGGCGCTATGCTGGGAAGAGTGGGTTGGTGAAGGACCGGGTGCCTACCGCAAAATCGGTTTGAAATACCTGGGAGCGGATGGCGCTTCACAACCCGTTTACCTCACCCGGCCGGGCGAAATTGCAACCCAGCCTACTCTGCTGGCAACGAAACAGGGATTGTTGCTGGCCTATACCCGCCTGCAGGGTGCGTCATCTGCCCTTGTGCTTGTATATTTGAACCCGAATACAACCAACAAGTCGTAAGCGTCACCCGATCACGTCTGATCGGGTGACGCCAGGACACCCGATCAGACATGACGTTTCTGTATTTTAAGGCGCTGCACATCATCTTTGTCGTAACCTGGTTTGCCGGGTTATTCTATATTCCCCGCTTATTCATCTATTACACGGAGGCCACCACCCGGCCCGAAGCCGAGCGAAGCGTTTTGCAGGACCAGCTGCTGCTCATGCAGCGCCGGCTCTGGTACGGCATTACCTGGCCCTCGGCGGTGGTGACGCTGATCATGGGCCTGAGCACCTGGTACAACTATGGGGCCACGCCCGGCTGGCTCGTGATCAAGCTGTGCCTGGTCGCCACGCTGTACCTGTATCATATCGCCTGCCATATCATTTTCCGGCAGCAGCAGCGGGGCCTTACCCGCTATACGTCGACGCAGCTTCGGGTCTGGAATGAGGTAGCCACTATCTTCCTGGTAGGGATTGTTTTTCTGGTGGTGCTGAAAGACGCGCTCAGTATGTTGTGGGGAATTCTGGGGCTGATTGCGTTTACGGGTATCCTACTGATTGCCATCCGAACATACAAACGTATAAGGGAGAGCGGTTCCTGAGCCATTGAGGGGTCTTTTTTAGGTAGATTACCTTAACGATACCTTTAGGCATAAATCTTTCACAAAAATTTTATAAGAAAATCTTCGAAAATTACATTTTTAGTTGTAACTTTCGAATCCCTGCCTATTAATCTATAGAATTAAGAACTGGCAGAAACGATTAATAGTCACCATCCTCTATGAGATAACTAATCTTGCCATGGAATCTTTTTTCTCTGTGCTGGTGATTGGGGGTTGCCCCGGTGATCAGCGCCAACTACTCGACGAGTTTCAGGCACAGGGAGTGCCCACCCGCCATTTCTGGCCGGAAACGTATGCCGATGGAGTTAAAGGGTTAGCTGATTTCCTGAAGGAACTGAGTACCCGGCCGATCCTGATTATGGTCGACATTGATACGGCTTCCGATTTTTACCGCTCCGTGATGAATGCGCTGCACCAACACCCGCTGACGCGCCTTGTTCCCATTATTACCTACAGCAAAGACACCTCTTTTTCGTGGGCCGAAACCGCGCTGCACAGAACCTCGACCCCGCATATGTTCAAACCCGAAAGCTGGAACCAGACCGTCAGAACGCTGGTTTCGTACTGGAGTGAGAGTATGCCACTCACGGAAAGGGGTCTGTAATCGTTTCCGATTACAAACCCCTTCTATCTTCTGAAGTCCTGTACGTTGCCTACTCGTCAAACTGAATTGTCTTCAGGTTAATAATGTCGTTATAAGGCTTCTGCCTTCTGACAACCACAAAATAAACATCGTGCTTACCAGTTACCGGCTGGCTGATTTCTCCAGTTACCGTTTTTACTGTTTTCCAGTCGCCCGTGGCGGTGTAAGCCGTCCGGCTAATGATGGGGCCGGCATAAGAATCAATCCGCATTTCTATTTCGCCATCCTTGTTCAGCGATGCGTATTCGTAGGTTAGTTTGCGAATACCCGTCAGATCGATGTTCTTCAGCAGAACATAGGCTTTATGGCTGCCGGAGCTCAGGTTATTGCCAAATCGGGCAAAACCGGTATGGGCATCGGCGTGGATCGTACTCACTTTGGCATTCCGCAGGGTCATTACGTCGGTGCTGGTCAGCGGCTCTGCCCCTTTACTTCCCTTATCGGTGTAGCTAGCCACCACCGTGTATTGCCCACGCGGTTCTGTGGGCTTGTGCTGGTTGAGTGGCAGCGTACCCTGAAGCGGCAAAGTTTGGGCCTGCTTTTTCTCGTCGGTCAGCGAGAAGATGTATTTCACCATCTCCTGCGCGTCAGACGCCGGTATCTGCGGATGGGCGCTCATCACGTGGGTCGTTCCCCAGCTACCGCCCCCACCAGCAATAATCTTCTTCGCCAGTTTTTCGATGGCACCCGCCTGGCTCTTGTACCGCTGCGCGACGGCTACATACGATGGCCCGACCGATACCTTATCGATGGTATGGCACGCTTTACAGTCACTGGCGGCAATCAGGTTTTTGCCCAGTGAATTGGTTTCGGCCAGGGCTACCTCCTGGTGTCCCGTCTGCGGCTGGCTGTTCATCGTACCCGGCTCGGGGTTATAGTTGAAATACACCTTCACCTTCTTCGGGTCGATTCTTGTATCTTCTTTGTCGCTGACCCGCACCGCGTAGGACACCGGCTTATTCTCCCAAAAGAAGGATTTGTTGCCGGTCGTGGTAATCGCTACCTCCGGTTTCGCGTTGCCAACCTTCACCACAAGGGTATCCATACCGACCAAACCATTCTGATCCGTCACCTTTAGGATGGCATTATAAACGCCCGGCTGCGTGTAGGTATAGCTGGCGTTGGGGGCGGTAGAGCCAAGGGTTTTGCCGTCGAACAGCCACTGGTATTTCACCTGATCATCTTCGTCGAGGTCGCGGGAACCCCGGCCGCTGAACCTAACCTTCAGCGGAGCCTGACCGACAGCCTCGCGCAGAACGGGCGCGTTCCGGTTGTCGGAGGTCAGCCAGGCGCGGGCGTTGGCCTGGGCCGCTGCGGCCGAATCCACCACGGCCGCCCGGGCAATGGGAGCGCGGTTACCGGTATTGTATTCGATCTTCACCAGCCGGGCATCCTCGTTATCGGCTCCGTAGACCGAGCCGTATTCCAGCATGTACATCACGCCGTCTTTACCGAATGCCAGGTCGATGGGCCGGCGGAAATCGCCGTTGGCGGTCATAAAGGGTTCGCTGCGGACATAGTTTTCGTTTTGGTCGAAGCGCAGCGCCAACACCCAGTTGCGCATCCAGTCGAACACAAACAGCGCCCCATCGTAGTAGTCCGGGAATTTGGTTTTTGAGGAGGAGTTTTTGTCGTAGGTGTAAAACTCGCCCGCCATGGCGCTGCGTCCACCCTGCCCCAGTTCCGGAAACTCCGGTGACGCCAGATATGGGTACCAGATCATGGCGGGCTGGGCGGGCGGCAGGTTTGTCAGGCCGGTGTTGTTCGGTGAATTGTTCACCGGGGCCTTTGGGTCGAAACGCGGACCGGCGGTTTTGGTCGTGAAATCCCATTTAGCGTAGGCGTAGTTGTTGCCGATGAAATACGGCCAGCCGTAGTTACCTGGTTTGCGCACCTGGTTAAACTCATCATAGCCCCGTGGCCCCTGGATGCTGTCCTTGCCGGCATCCGGTCCAATCTCGCCGATGTACAGCACCGACGTTTTCGGATTGACGGCAATGCGGTACGGGTTACGGTGGCCCATGGAATAGATTTCAGGCCGGGTCTTTTCCATGCCTTTCGGGAAGAGGTTACCGGCGGGTATCGTATAGGTTCCGTCCGGCTCGGGGTGGATGCGCAGAACTTTTCCTTTCAGGTCGTTGGTATTGGCCGATGAGCGCTGGGCATCCAGGCTGTAGTACTCCTTACCCGGTCGTTCATCCAGGGGTGCGTAGCCGTCAGACGGAAAGGGGCTGGAGCTGTCGCCCGTCGACAGGTAGAGGTTGCCGTCTTTATCCCAGGCCAGCGAACCGCCATGGTGCGAGCCGCTGTTTTCCTCCACCGGTACCTGGAGCAGAATTTTCTCGGACGCCAGATCCAGCGTGTTATCAGCTTTTACCGTAAAGCGCGACAGGTTGAAAATAATCGGCTCCTTATCCGTTGGGGGCGAATAGTAGAGGTAGATAAAATTGTTCCGGTTGAAATTCGGGTCCAGCGTAACGCCGATCAGACCGGTACCACCTTTGGTAGCCACTTTGAACTGGTGCGCCAGGGCATTCTGACCGGTTTTGGTATCGTAGACGTACAGGTTAGCAGTGCGCAGTTCGGAGTAGAAGATGCGGCCGTCGTCCGACACGGCCAGTTCCATCGGCGTGTTCAGGTCGTTCACCAGAACGGTTTTCACAAAGCGGTTTTCCTCCGGCGTCACTTTGGCATAGGCTTTCGAGTAATCCAGCGGTTTGCCGGTCCCCATCGCGTACCTGAGACCGCCCAGGATGTGCTGCACAAACTGCGGGTCGCTGAACGATTCATCGGTATGGCCACCACCGGTATAAAAAGCCCGGCCACCGTCGAACTCATGGTACCAGGCAATGGGGTGGTTGGCCCCGTTGGTACCGCCGTTGTAGGTATTCTCGTCCAGGTTGGCCAGCACCTTCAGGCCGGAGTAGAAGGTGCGGTAGTTGTACCATTCGTCGGTGCGCTCCCATTTATCCGGCAGGTGGGCGGTGGATGGGTGGTTTTTGTCGGTCACGTCCACGGTCGCTTTGCGCACGTTGGGCTGGCTCGGGTGGCTGGAGAAGTGGGCCCCCATGAGTTTGGCGTACCACGGCCATTCGTATTCGGTATCGGCCGCCGAGTGAATGCCCATGTAGCCACCGCCGGCCTGGATGTAGCGCTCAAAAGCCGCCTGCTGCTCGGGGTTTAGCACGTTGCCTGTGGTGCAGTTGAACACCACGGCCTGGTAGTTCCGCAGGCTGTCGTCGGTGAAGTAAGCGGCATTTTTGGTGGTATCGACCCGGAAACCGTTTTCGCGGCCCAGCTTCTGAATTGCCGCAATGGCAAACGGAATGGATGTATGCACCCAGCCTTTGGTCCTGGAAAAGACCAGCACACGGGCTGGTTTGACCGGCGCAGCGGGGGCCGGTGCCGGGGTGGTTTGGGTAGTAGCCTGAACGATTGGCTGGCGGGTAGCCTGGCAGGAATTCAGGCCGGCACCGGCCGCAGCCATTCCCGTCAGTCCCAACCAGAAAGCAGCAGAACGTGAATTTAAACGCATGTAGGGGTAGGGAGATGTCGTTTGCTCCTGTTGATGGTTAGTTTTATGCGTAAAAAAGCCGGGAATTACGGACAAATACTGTTTCCCTTTTGCTTTCTTTGCCGAAAGTACCTAGAATTAATACTCCGTGTAATCCTTACCCTGCCTTCTATGAAATATCTGCTGCTCGCCGGTCTGTTACTAACCGGCCAGTACCTTTCGGCGCAACCACTCGCCCAATCGTACACCGAACTCCCAAACCCGAAACCCATAAACCAGGCTAGTTGGCAGGCCGTAAAAGCAGGCACCTACGTCAGCTTTGCCTCGCCCGACGTCCGCTACGAAAAACACACGGCTCCCACGGCTGCGCTTACACCGCAATGGAGCACCAAAGCCTGGCGGGGGGAAAAAGTGCATACGCAACTGCTGATCTGGACCACCAAGCCCCTGGACCCGGTCAGTCTGGTATGGAGCGACTTACGCAACAACAAGGGCAATACCATTCCCGCCGGTCAGGTGAAGGCCGGCTTTGTGCGCTACGTAATGACCGACGCGCTGAACCCCGACGGTACCGGCTGCGGCAACCGCAAAGTCGTCGATTTTGATTCGTCACTGGTAGCCGACGCCATTGACATGGTGCAGCCGCTGGCCATTCCGCAGCAGACAACGCAGCCCGTCTGGCTCAGCGTATCCGTGCCGGCCAATACCCCGCCGGGCATGTACAAGGGCACTGTTACGATAAAAACGGGCCAAAACAGCCAGTTAACACCGTTAGAATACACCATTGAGGTGCTAAACCACACCCTGCCCGCGCCGAAGGACTGGCGCTTTCACCTCGATCTTTGGCAAAGCCCCTACGCCGTAGCACGGATGCATAACGTAAAACCCTGGTCGCCGGAGCACATGGCCGCGATGAAGCCGTACATGCAGATGCTGGCGAATGCGGGGCAGAAAGTAATTACGGCCACCATCATCCACGACCCCTGGCGCAGCCAGACCGAAGATGTGTACGGCTCCATGGTGCGCTGGGTAAAGAAAAGAGACGGAAGCTGGACGTACGATTACGCCATCTTCGACCAGTGGGTGAATTACATGATGGCATTGGGCATTGACCAGCAGATAAACTGCTACAGTATGATTCCGTGGGACCTGAAATTTGCGTATTACGACGAAGCCGCCCGCAAAGACACCTTCCTGATCGCCAAAACCGGCACGTCCGAATACGACAACCACTGGCGGCCGATGCTGACCGACTTTGCCCGGCACCTGAAGCAGAAAGGCTGGTTTGGCAAGACCACCATCGCCATGGACGAGCGCCCAATGGCCGCCATGCAGCAGGCCCTCCAGGTCATCAAAAACGTGGATAAAAATTTCAAGGTAGTACTGGCCGGCAATTACCACCCCGAAATCCAGCAGGACCTCGCCGACTACAGCATAGCCTCCAACCAGGTGATAGAGCCGGCGACGCTACAGCAGCGCAAGGAGCGCGGCCAGAAAACGACCTTTTACACCGCCTGCCCGGAAGGCTACCCCAACACCTTTACCTTCTCCCCGCCCGCCGAAGCCACCTGGCTGGCCTGGCACTCGGCGCACAAAGGCTACGATGGCTACCTGCGCTGGGCCTACAACTCCTGGGTAAAAGACCCGCTCCGCGACTCCCGCTTCCGGAGCTGGGCCGCCGGCGATACCTACTTTGTATACCCCGGCCCCCGCACCTCCCTCCGCTTCGAGCGCCTGATCGAAGGCATTCAGGATTACGAAAAGATCCGCATCCTGAAAGAGCAATTTCAGAAGAACAACCAGACCGACAAGTTGCAGCAATTAGAGCAGGTATTAAAGGGGTTTGAGATTGCAAATCTGAAGGCCACACCAGCGGGGGAACAGTTGCAGGCGGCTAAGTCCATGTTGAATAGTTTGTAACACTTGATTAATCGCTTAGAATAACGGAATTTGATCAGGAGAGTTCATTTGGCCCATCCACCTTAAAAAGGAGTAATTTTCCAGGAGCATCTGACTCAAAAAGTTGAGGAGACTCGCCAAATAAGTACGACATTGAAAATGCTACAAATTCCTGGTAGAGTCTAAATAAATACAAAAAGTACGACAAAACTTTCGCATATTTATGTGCTAGCGGTCGTACGACCGTACCAGAGCCAATTGCAAATTATATTAAAAGAAGCACCATGTTTCAACAACTCTACGTGCCTCATTCGGCCTTAAAAGGGTTTGTCAACAACATCATGGTACACGAGTTGACCTCTGAGGCAACGGGAAACGCCTGCACGTTCTCTATCCCACCGCTTCCCGAACACTCTTTGATCTTTTATGTAAGAGACAGTGTGGATGTAGAAACTATATCCACGAAAAAAAAGAAAACACTTTCTTCTTCCCTCGTCATTGGACCTCAGATCAATAGACATAAGATTACACTGGGTCGTGATCATTTGATGATAAAGGTGGGGTTTCAACCGGGCGGATTGTACCGCTTTTTAGGCATACCCATGAGTGAGCTATTTTGCCAAGAGGCATTTGATGGGGTAGAATTGCTGGGCAATCAATTAAATGAAGTCGCTGACCAATTACGGATAGCCGCTTCGTATGGTGAAATGATAATGATCATTGAACGTTTTCTGCTTAAACATACCTACAGAGTAAAACAAGCCTTACCCATTGATCATGTGCTCCCCCTACTCATTCAACAACGTGGGTTAATCAAAATAGACCAACTAGCGTCTCGTGCCTGCTTAAGCACCCGACAATTTGAACGCGTCTTTCAGCAACGCATCGGATTGCCGCCGAAACATTTTTCCCGTCTGGTCAGGTTTTCCCAAGCATGGATTCTGAAAGAACAACAGCCACGCATTCCTTGGATACAGATTGCACATGAATGCGGGTATTTTGACCAGATGCACCTTATTCGTGACTTCCAGGAATTTGCCGGGGTTAATCCCTCTTCTATTGAGGCTGAGCTATTGAACTCGCAGGTGAAATTTTTCACCCGACTCTTTTGCTAAGATGTCGGTTTCGTACTATGCTTTACCCTTGTGCTAAAGATAGCTTTACGGGAAACAAACAGTCATGAAAAAAGCACTTACGACAACTGTCTTCTTATTCTTATATGGGTTCATTCTTGCGCAAAACCGCACCAAAGATGAAGCAGCCATAAATGGCCAGATTGATGCGATGATCAATAGCTGGAACAAGCACAATTACGACGATTTGAGAAACTACACAACAGAAAATACCGATTGGGTGAATGTGGTAGGCATGTGGTGGAAAGGGCGAGAGCAGTCACAATATGCACACCAGGTCTATCACAACACAATGTTCAAAGGATCGGTATGTGAGAAGAAATCTGTTGCAATCCGGTTTGTAACCAAAGATGTGGCCATCGCCCACCTTGTGTGGCATTTTTACGGCGGTGCTCCTTTACCCGATGGAACACCACCCAGAACTAAGGATAATCCCAATGTTGATTTGGCTACGCTTGTCTATGTGAAACAAAATGGAAAATGGTTAATGGATGCAGGCCAAAACGTTCACATTGTACTAGAAGCACAACCGTATGATCCCGTCAAGCAAATGCCTAAAAACTAAGGTTGGTGAAGAAACTCAAGCTGAACGAACCGCTAACAGTGCATTGCCAAAATACCGGCTGACGAACCATCACCCGGTATATATTATTTACTCCACAATATAGTAACTTACCAGGCAGGCGGAACACTAACACCGGCAATGCGTTTTCGTTACGAAAGATAGCCCAACTTTTACCGAATTTATAAAGTGAACTTAGGCGACATAACCTAAAAAAGTGTGCTAGCTTAGCTGAAAAATAAGGACAATATTTAATGACAATAGACAAGATAAGCAGTAAAGGCGGTAAGTAGAAAAAAGCAACAAAGTATGTCCAAAGAGCAAATCGAGCAGTTCATCCACAACGGCTTTGTTCGCATAGACAATGCATTTTCCACCAAAACGGCCCGGCAGGTAAGGGACATACTCTGGCAGGATTTGCCTTGCCGCAGGGATGACCCGGCGACGTGGACACAACCCGTTATCCGGCTGGGTATGTACGCACTGGCTCCGTTTGTGGAAGCGGCCAACACGCCTGTGCTTCATGCCGCCTTTGACCAGTTGGTGGGGCCGGGCCGGTGGATACCGTGCCGGAATATGGGCACCTTTCCGGTTCGCTTCCCCTCGACTGATAATCCAGGTGATACCGGCTGGCATGTCGATGCCAGTTTTCCCGGTGCCGATCCCGCTGACTTTTTCGAGTGGCGGATCAACGTGCGGTCCAGAGGCCGGGCGCTGCTGATGCTGTTTTTGTTTTCGGATGTCGGTGAGCGGGATGCCCCCACCCGCATCCGGATCGGTTCGCACCGGGATGTAGCCCGAATCCTCCGTACGGCGGGAGATGAGGGGCTTTCGTTTAGGGATCTGGCCGGAAAACTGGAGGACTTACCCCACAAAACCGAAACACTGGCTACCGGACCAGCCGGCACGGTGTACCTGTGCCACCCCTTCCTGGTGCATTCGGCCCAACCGCATACTGGCACCGAACCAAGGTTTCTGGCGCAGCCTCCATTATTGCTCCACGACGCTTTAACCCTTGAGCATTCTGAAACAGGCTACTCGCCGGTCGAAGAGGCAATACGCCAGGCCCTATTGGTATAAAGCTCGTGGCCGTCGGCCCTTATGGACGAGTATAGCCGGGCAAATCTTCCTCCCAATCTATACTGAGTATGCGGATGTAAAGACTTCTTTAGGGTTTGCCCGGATAGCCCAGCGTGGTGCGGGCGGCATAAGCAGCCTCGTAGAGGGCTTCAAAACATTTTATAAAGGACGTGTTACCCTGTGTTAGATCCCACAAGGGCAGATAAACGACTATCGAAACATCCGTTTGCGGATCGTAGGCCATTAAGGCCAGATTGCCAATGCGGGCACCGTTATGCCCATAGCCCAGATTCTTCCTAAAGTTTGTCCCCAGGGCATATTCCGCATTTGCGGTCGATACGTTGGTCTGCATGAGTTTGACGGTCTCCGGCTTCAATACATTCTGCCCTTTCATCAGAGACCGTATATAGGTATTCAGCGCGCCCATTGTGCCATAGCCGTTCCCCTCTCCTACCTGCGCACTCATGTTGTAATCCCCATATTTTTCGACCTTGCCTGGCAATAGGACTGTCCCTTCTACCCGGGGGCTGGGCAACACCGTATCGTCGGCCCGGATGGGAAAATGCACGGTTACGGGTACCAGTGCCGTTGGGCCAACCACATAATCCTTCAGGTAATCCCCGTAGGTTTTAGCGCTCCCGCTTTTGGTGGTATAGACCCGTTCGATGATCTTGCTCAGCATCGAATAGCCCGTATTGCTGTAATGGTACCCGGTTCCCGGCTCAAAATAAAACAGGTTATTTTTAATCAATTGGGCCACCATCTCGTCGGTACTGAACTGGTGCGTCGGATCGGCATTTTGGGTAGCCTCCGTAAAAGACATGCCATTGAACCCTGGGACGGGGTCATTGTCTACGTCAAAAACACCGGCACTATGCTGCAGCAGTTGCTCGATGGTAATGGCATATTTAAAGGGGAAGTCCCAGTTCGGCGTATTAGGCACATAGGGTACCGACGTGCCGGGAATCGGATCGGTAATCCGGGCTTTAATGTCCAGCCAGCCATCCTCGTACATATTCAGAATGGCGGTGGAGGTAAAGTTTTTGGTGTTACTGGCGAACCGGAAATGAGTCGTTTCGGTAACGGGGGTGCCACCCGCCGGCACCGACGACACAAAAATGCGTTCGGCCGGAGTCTGGATCAATACATTCAGGGAAGGAACCTGATTTTTTAGATTAGCCTCCAGGTCTGCCCGTACCTTATCGATGGCGGCCTGAACCCGCTGATTACCGGGAATGTTGTGATCCTCCTGCAGGATAGATGAACAGGCAACAAATAGCCAGGGTAGCAGCCCAATTAACAGAAAGGTTCTCATAACTGAATGGGTGAGAAAAAAAGTAGAGAGTAGTTAACCAAAGGTATCATTTAAAAACTTGAACAATACATGATCTTATTATTCGGCAAAATACCGTTCTGGTCAATACACGAACCCTGTTGGCAGAGAGCCTCCAACAATCGGCTCTGATAATCGCTTTACAATGGGTAACCAACGCTATGTATCATGAAGGCTCCCCGTGTAAGCCGGTTCTGCCAATTATTCTTTGTTGCGCTTTTCTCCTGTAGTGCGCTGGCCGTTCAGGCTCAGTTGTTTGTTGATGCCGAAACCGGAATCGTTTATCCCGGATCGTACAACAACATCCGGCAACCGGCGCAGGGCGGGACGCCCTATAACGCCTTCGGATCTAATTTCCAGATAAAACCCGTTTTGAATCTGCGCGGCCGACTTGGCTATACGGTCAATGACCGGCATACCTTCTTCGTCACGGTTGCGCCCCTACTCATCAAATCCGTCAGTAAAGCCCCGTTGGCAGAACCGGTGCGTTTTGAAGACCTAACCATTCCGGCTGGCCAGACGCTGACCACCCGCTACAAATTCAATGGGTATCGACTGACGTACCGTTACAATTTCATCAGAACGGAAAAACTACGGTTGGCGGTGGGGCTGACCGGTAACATCAGAGACGCCTACATTGAGGTAAGCGACGGCACACAAACCAGACGGTTTTCTGATCTCGGTATTGTACCCTTACTCAATGTCTACGCCAATTTCCAACCGGGCCGCCTGGGCTTGCTCTTAGAAGGTGACGGACTAGTTTCGCCATATGGCCGGGCCGAAGACTTCTTTGGCGGCCTCACGTATGCGCTTGCTCCAAAAACAAAGCTAAAAGCCGGTTACCGAATCCTGGAAGGGGGTGGCGATTCCAATAATTTCTATAACTTCAGCATTTTCCATACCCTGGCGGTCGGTGTACAAATCGGTTTATAGCACCCAACTAACCGGCCTGCTAATTAATTTTATTTCGCCAGTCTGGTACGCAACCAGACGGCCCGTTTCTGCGTATTGGCTATCAGGTTAAGTTATAAATTACGGTGGGTACGAATCCCGGCACGCTGAGCGTGCCGGGATTGTTGTTTGGTCTGTACCAGACCGGGTCCCGCCAGACCGGTACAGGTCTTACCGAAACAGCATCGGGGCAAACTCGTTGAGGTATTGCCGCCAGTTGATCCAGGTATGGCCACCCTCGGTCTCCTTGTACTGGTATTTGATGTTGTGTTTATCGAGCAGCGACAGCGTTTTTTTGCTGGCATCCATCAGGAAATCGTCTTTACCGATCTGGAACAGCAGGAGTTTCTTGTTCTTGTTGAAATTCGGGTCCTGCAGCACCTTCGCATATTTGGTTTCGGCACCTTCGATAGTCGGACCGAAGAAGCCGGAACTGTATACGCCTACGTAGTTGAACTGGTCCGGGTTAGAAAAGGTCAGGTCCAGCGTTTGCAAACCACCCATCGACAAGCCCGCCAGCGCCCGGTTTTCGCGACCCGGCAGCACCCGATAGTTCTTCTCCACATGGGGAATCACGTTCTTCAGCAGTTCATCGGTAAAAGCCGTGGTCATTTTGTTCATCCGCTGGGCCGGGTCCTGCCCCATCACAGAAGCGGGCATGCTGCCGTTCGGCATGACCACAATCATGGGTTTGGCTTTACCGGCCGCGATCAGGTTATCCAGAATGAAGTTAGCGCGGCCAATGGTTGGCCAGCCGGAGTCATCGTCACCCCCGCCATGCAGCAGGTAAAACACGGGGTACTTAGTCGTTCCTTTCTCATAACCCGGAGGAGTATATACGTGCATCCGGCGGAGCATACCCAGCGTACTGGAAGGATACCAGACCTGCCGCAGTTCGCCATGAGGCACCGACTGGTTATCTTCAAACGCCGTTTCGCTGCCCGACACCAGCATCACATTTTCCAGGCTGTTGGTACCCTGTTTAATCACGGCATTCTTCGGGTCCATGGTCCGCACGCCGTCTACCATCAAGGTGTAGGTATAGTAATCCGGTCGCAGCGGACCTACCGTGGTGGACCAGACGCCCTGCTCATTTTTGGTGAGCGACACCGGTGGCTTACCGGATAGGAAGTCGCCTGAAAGGATAACTTCACTGGCTTTGGGGGCGTAGATCCGAATAGCCACCCGGTTATCCGGCAGAACGTGTGGGGAACGTAAGGTGTCATTCGGCGTCGGCGGCCTTTGCTGCGTCTGCGCCGACACATCCGGCATAATGAGAGTTGCCAGACCAAGGGTCAGGATAAACAGGGTTTGTTTTTTCAGGAACATGGTAAAACGTGATTAGGATTAACTTTTTTGAACCATCAACTACATCTTATTCCGCCAGAGATTCGGCAGAAACTGGTAGTAGAGCAGGTGCCGCCAGGTGCCCCAGTCATGAGCACCGTCGCCACCAACGTAGTACTGGTGTTTGATAGAATGCTTCTGCAGGGCTTCGTGCAGCACCACGGTACGCTTGCCAATTGTCGTTACTTCGCCGGTACCCTGCCCGATGAACAGGTAGTCTACCTTCTTATTGGCGTCGGGGTCGTTCAGGAAAGCCGCGCTTGTTTTCTCCGGCTCCAGATCGCCGGCACTCAGGATACCGAATGAACTAAACAGGTCCAGGCACTTATTGATACCCACAAACTGCGTATGCCGCCCACCCATCGACAGACCGGCCAGGGCGCGGCTCCGGCGGTCGGTGCGGGTGCTGTAGTGTTTGTCTACGAAGGTCACAATGTGCTTCCGCAACTCCTGCTCAAACAGGTTAAACGTAAGGTCGGTATGGTTCGGGTCGCTGCGATGAACTACCTGGTTGTTGGGCATGGCAATAATCATGGGCACGGCTTTACCCTCCGCCAGTAAATTATCCGTAATGAAATTCGCCCGCCCATCGATACTCCAGCCGGAAGCCAGTTCACCACTGCCGCCTACCAGATACAGCACCGGGTATTTCTTTTTCGGATCATAGCCGGGGGGCGTGTACACGTAGATTTCGCGTTCGCCGTTCAGCACGTCGGAGTGGTAGATGTGGCGGGTAATTGCTCCATGGGGTACGTTGCGGGCGTCGTAATAAGCCGGTCCGCTGCCGTGTACCACCAGGTTGCTGTAGCCCGGCTGATCGGCAAAGCCGGTGAGGGTGTTGTTCGGGTCGGGAACGGTTACGCCATTGATAACAAACCGGTACACATAGATATCCGGCTTCACCGGCCCGACGGTCAGCGTCCAGACGCCATCAGCTCCTTTCTGGAATGGAATAGGTTCTTTCGTATTAAGAGCCAGCAGCATCGGGCCACCCGTCAGCGCTACCGACTGGGCCTCGGGGGCTTTTAACCGGAACGTCACGCGCTGATCGTTGTGGACTTCAGGTGAGATCACACTGGCACCGTAGGGTGTCAGATTACGTTCATTTTTCTGAGGATTCCAGTCCAGATTGACGTGCGCCTGCTGCGCTACAAGCAGGTGAGTGGTCATCGTCATCAGCAGCGCCGGAAGAACCAGGGTTCGTAAAGTCATCATGTAAGTCAGGGTAGAGAATCAAAACAGCCACTATTCCCTTACTTTGCAACAGATGGAGCGGAATAGTACTATCTTTACGTCAAAAATACATAAAGCATCGCTACCCTACAAGCCCCTGAACATCTTTTTCCTTGCCCTATGAAAGATTTTAACCATTCGGTCACCCACTACTTTAAACAGGAAGCGGAGCAATCCATTCATTACTTATCCATCGATTGTGTTGTCTTTGGTTTTCACGAAGGCCGGATTCGGGTGTTGCTGTTACGCTGGAAAGGCACCAGTGAATGGAGTCTGCCCGGCGGCTTTATCCGGAAAGCCGAGTCGGTAGACGCGGCCGCCGTGCGGATCCTGCGGGAGCGGACCGGTCTTCAGCAAATCTTCCTGCAACAGTTTCACATTTTTGGGGATGCGGTACGCTATAATCAGGAAGACACCTGGCAGCGGATTGGCCTGCCGGTTGATTTAAGCAAGTGGTCGGAGCGCACCATCTCGCTGGGGTACTATGCGCTGGTGGAATACGCCGAAGTAACCCCCCGGCCCGACTTGCTGACCGATGCCTGTGACTGGTGGAGTCTGGAAGACTTACCGAATCTGCTGTTCGATCATAACCGGATCATTGCCGTAGCCCTGGAGAATCTGCGCCGGCAACTACCCTACCAGCCGGTCAGCCACCTGCTGCCCGAAACCTTTACCATGCCCGAACTCCAGCGGCTGTACGAAACCATTCTGGGGCGACCGCTGGATGCCCGTAACTTTTATAAAAAGGTGCAGGCCTCCGGCATCCTGCAACGCACCGACGAACGGCGCAAAGGCACGCCCTACAAATCGCCTTACCTCTACCGCTTCGATCCGGGCGTCTATCCGGAGGTTGTACGGGAAGGAAGCCTGTCGTTTCCGTGAGTGCTTAGCGGACAAGAAATAAGTCCAGTTGCCCGCTATCCGCCAGCCATTTGATCTGATACCGCATACCTTGCTGAAGCTGGTATTTCAGGTCCGGGTTATCGTCGGCCTTAACCGTGACGGTAGCCGCCGGGTATTTTCCCAGATCAAGTATTTTGGTTTTATTGGGCGGAATGGAGATCGTCCGCTGACTGGCCGGCAAGTCCTTTAAGGCAACCTGCACGGTCACATTTCCTTTGTACGTATTGACCAGCGTGACGGATCGGTTCGCGTAGTTTTCGATGCCCGACCGGGTAGTATCGCCGGCTGCCGTCTGGTCCAGGCGAACCAACTCCACCGGGTCCATCCCTAACGCGTATTGTTGCTGCACAACCGTATCTTTCGCAATCGTATATCGTTTTAAGGCAATAGCAGAATCCGCTACACTTTTAACTTTAAATATAAAATCACCACTGCTTTTCGTAACCCCATCTATATCGCCGTAAACTGGCTTCTGGTTAGTCGACGATTTGTTATAAACCTGAAATTTAAAACCATCGTATAACTGCTCGGCAGATAGGTAATCTTCATTGGTCAACAGACCTTTCACAAAATAGTCAATAAAGGTGCTCTTATCCGGTACCTTTTCGTGAACACTACTACTGATTGCCTTACGGCCCGGCTGGTTATATAACTCCTTCCAGGTTTTCACCCTGTCTTCCGGTAAACTCGTTAACGATCGGATGATTGATGCGCCATAACAGGCATCCGCGACCAGCAGCACCTGCTGCATTCGCATTTGTGCAATGATGTTCGACAAAGCCGTTATCGACAGAAAGCTGTCATAATCATCAATTTTTGAATCACGCAGCGCCCAAAAGCCGTTGCCACTGTTAGCTACCGAGTGCCCTGCGTAATAAATTAAAAGATTATCGTCATTCACCAGGCTATAGGCCAGATTGGTTAAGACATCAATGACCTTTTTTTTACTGGGATCAAGTAGTGTGGTTATGGAAGCAAACGCATATTTATTGGTCAGAACGCTATCCAGCCGGGCAAGATCAACGGCCGGTCGTTTCAGTCTTAGATTAGGGTCGTCATACTCATTCACGCCGATCAGCAGCGCGTG
Organism: Nibrella saemangeumensis; assembly: GCF_039541915.1. NCBI lineage: Bacteria > Pseudomonadati > Bacteroidota > Cytophagia > Cytophagales > Spirosomataceae > Nibrella > Nibrella saemangeumensis. The sequence goes on along the minus strand of NZ_BAABHD010000084.1, from coordinate 737,764 downwards.
ATACCGGGCATTCGCCAGGCTGGGAACAATTCGTTCCCTGGCAAAGGGCAGCTCAAGTTTATTCTCAACTTTCTTTCTGACCGTCACGGTAAAACTGACCGTTGCTTCATACATATAGTTATTGACAAAAAGCACGTAGATGGTACTTAGGGTTGAATTGTCTAAAACAATCTGGTTACCCTGGTCATTGGTAATCAGATTCTGCTCTTTGATTGGAAAATAGTAGGTACCTCCAGGCAATTGACCGGACCTGGCCGTATCGACGCCATACCCGTTTATTTTATAACCACCGGTATAAGGATCTCTTAGATACGAACAATTCTCATAGCAGAGTTGCGTAATGATGGTTATGTTTTTAACACTACTCGGGGAAATCGGCACGACGGATGTAACAATGGTATCCCCAACTTCAACTTTTTCATTCTTTAAATCGATTGCAAAAATCATCCGGTTGGTTCTCTTGCCTTTGGCCGCGCTTTTGGATTCGCCATCAATTACGGCGGTATCCGCATAGGGAAGGGGAATATATCCATCGCCTAACGGATGCTTTTGCTGGGCCAGCAGATCGATTGTTAAAACCTGCGATACACCGATGAGAAGAAAGAATAAAACAGTTTTCATAACCGAAGCTATTTTGTGTAGACATACTCCTTTTACTGGTGCTTTGAATTGCTCATCAACGCCTGCCAAAGCGAGGTCGTAATACTATATTTTTTCGCTGCTTCCTGGGTCATTTTGTTTATCTCGTCGGTCGGGAACGTCTGACGATACCAGCTGTCAATGGCTCCGGGATCGGGTGCAAACAGCACATGAGTCCTGTTTTGAAACAGCAGTTGCCGGCCCGATGGCGAAGGCCAAACCTCGGTGTATGATTCGTTGATCCGGGCGATTGCCTGCCCATCGGTTGACCAGAACGTCACGTTGCCGCGTGTTGTCAGGGTAAGCACCAGCCGCCCCCCGTCGCAGAAAATGGCGGTTTTCACCACCGCCTGGTCGTTCATGATCACTACGGCGTTGGTAACCGGTGTCCACAGGTAAACCTTCGGCTGTAAGGTTGCAATAACAACGGCTTTCCCGTCCGGCGAAAACTCCGCCGAGCGAATCGGTTCCTGCGTGACCAGGCTATCCGTAATCGTCCCCTGCCTGTTCAGGACATAACAGGCATTTTCGCCCGTTACCACGATAGCGTCCCCGTTGGCCGAAAAGTGGGCCGTCTGTACGGGTGACGGAATCGTAACAGCCTGCCGCCCGGTGCCGTCTGGCCGGCCAAGCCAGAGTTCGCCCGACTCTAGTACACTCAACAGGCGACCTCCATTCTGACTGATCTCAATAAACCGGGCAGGTGGTATGGCGAGTGTTCGGGTGATGCGCTTTGTCCGTACATGCCACTGACTGGTTTTACCATCCTGTTTTGAAATGGCCAGTATCTGCTGCCCATCCGGTAAAAAGGTAGCCCACCGAACCGGGAGTCGCCCGGTTAAAGAATCCCAGGCCGGTTTCGCCCCGGTCCGGGTTTGTACAATCCCCTGGTTAGTGACCTGCAGGACCTGCCTGCCATCCCGTGAGCGTTCCAGGTTTAAAGGTCTGCCGTTGGTTTCCAGCTTTGAGAACCGTCTATCGTTCTGGCCCCACACATAGGCATTTCCGTCTTCCGCAGTGGTCAGAATGTGTTTGCCGTCCGCAGCAAACAGGGCCGCCCTGACGGGTGAGTTGTGGGACAGATAATCGAGCCGAACCCCTTCCCGGTTCAGCAGGTGTCCGGCGTTATTCTGGTACATCACCAGAATCGTTTGTCCGTCGGGCGAGAGGCTAATGCTGCGAAACGGTGCCAGAAGCTTCAGGGAGGGGAGACTGGCCGTCCCTGAAGCCGGCCAGAGGTGCAGGGAGTCTTCGGTGGCGGTCCATAGCGTTTGGCCGTCGGGCGCGAAGCCGCTGCCCAGCGCAGGACCCGCCTGGGCCAGTAACCGCTGCCTACCGGTCAGGGCATCGAGCAGGTACACCTTACTGTCTTTGGTGGTCAACAGCACCTGTCTGGCATTTGGGGAAATGGCCTCTGACTCAAAGCCTGCGCCGGCCATTACCCGCCTGAGCGGCTGCCAGGTGGCGGTGTTCCACAGGGTAGCGATTCCGTCGGCAGTGAGGGTCAGCATGGTTTTACCGTCCGGTGCAAAACCGGCCGAACGGGCCGGAATACCGCCAAGATCCGTCCAGCCCGTTGGCCGCCGTACCCACCGATGTACCTGATCATCGGTAACGGCAATAATTATTGTCCCGTCCGGCGACATACCGGCTCCCCGGACCCTGAATCCTTTGGCGATGGATACCGGCTGGCGATTCCGGCGATTCCATACCCACAGCCCGCCCGACTCGGTAACCACCACAACAGGGTCTGCCAGAGGAGCGACACTGACCGACCGTACTGGTTCGGGTAGGTTCAGACTATCAATAATCCGTTGCCGCTGCCAATCCCATACCTGAATTTGATGGTGATCGGTCACGGAAACGACAAACTGCCCGTCCGGCGAAAATTCCGCCGTCCTGGTGGGTCCCTTATCCAGCACGGCCTCAAACAGGCGCTGGTTGTAGAAGCTGTTGTACAAAGCCCCGGCCGATGTGGGAGTGGGTTCTTTTTCATGCGCCCAGATACTCATGACCTGCGCGCTGAGCGGGTCCATGTCGGTCAGTTGCAACACCACACTTTTCACATTGGACTTCTCCCACTCCCGTACCGCCAGGAAAGCCGCAACGAGCGCCAGGAGGAATAAGCCTGAGACAATGCCAATGGTGGTGCGCAGCCGTTTGATCTCTTTTCGCTGCCGCCGGTGTAGTTCTTTCTGACTGTCGGAAACATACTGCCAGATCGCTTCACTATTCGGCACAAGCCGGGCCAGTTCAGCGTGAATAGCGTCCGGGTATAGCTGTATTTCGGATAGTCGGCGGGCCGGCAGCAGCAGATCAGGTGCCTGGCCTTTCTCCATAAACTCGGAGTAGGCTTCCCTGAGTCGACGGATAATGTCATTGAGTTGCCGCTGTTCGGCCGACCGCCCTCTGTCGATAAGTTTGGCCAGGCTGTCGTGCGCTAATTCGTAAAGGCCATCGTCGCCGGACAAAATCCGGGACCGGTCCAGTTGGGAGAGCAGCAGGCTCAGCAGCGAAGGCTCCAGGCCGGTCTCGGCCGCCAATGAGGGAATACGGTGCTCCCGGCGGGTTCCTTCGTAGGTAACAAAAGCCTCGAGTACCCGCCTGACGGTAGGGGTATCAATCATCGGCAGATCGGCACTGACGGCCAGAAGCTGCTCATTCAGAAACTGTTCCAGTACATCATCGATCGCCCCGACCTGCTCAACCAGTACCGGATCAAAGACAACCGTTTCGCCGGGCTGCGTAGCCTGCGCCGTCCGCCATAGCCGGTCGAGGTATACCTGCAGATACGGCAACTGAAATGGATGGCCTGCCCCCTGGTTGTTGCGGATAATCTGGCGAACGGTTTCTTTTTCGTCCAGCAGCCGGATTCGGTCGGTCTGCTGACAAGTGCCGGTGATGACCTCCTGCAGCGCCCGCTCACTCATCGGCTCGATACGCAACCGAAAATCGAAAAGTTCGGGCAGGATCTCCTCATACGGATACAGGTACGCGATATAGTCTTCCCGCATGACCAGCAGTAGCTTACAACCCGATGAGACCTGGTAGATTCGTCGGAGCACCTCAAAAAATTGGTGCTGTTCGTCGGAACTTCCGCTGACAAACAGCTCTTCCAACTGATCGAAAATGAGATATACCGGCCGCATGGCGTACAACCCCAGCCGATCGAGCGACGTTACGACGTCGGTGGTATCATCCTCGTCCAGAATGCCGGTCAGCGTGGTTTGCAGGCTGGTCAGTATATGCCCCCGCCGGCGCACCAGAATCGGAAAATAATCAGAAGCCGACAGGGCTTTGGCCAGGCCGCATTGCACCAGACTGGTTTTACCGGTGCCTGACTGCCCGTAGACCAGAATCAGCCGGGACCGAAACAGCAGCTCCACCAGCCGTTTCTGTTCGGCATCGCGACCAAAAAACCGGTCTTTGTCCTGGGCCGTATAGGCGTCCAGAAACTTAAAAGGGCTTTCGGCAGGAGGATGCGTAATCATAGTCAGGCCAGTAAGCTTAGGTCAATATCGTCCTCCTGAGCCTGTTGGGCTACCTCGGTAGCAGGCACCAGCGAAAACAAACTTTGTACGATCCGGAATTGCTCCCGCAGCATCGAGTAATCCTGCTGGTGGGTGGTATCCGAATCACTCAGGCTAATTTTGAGCAGCAGGTCTTCCGGACGGGCGATGTGACTGAACCGAAGCTGCCCCTCTGTAATGGAATAGAAGCTATACAGATCAAAAACAGCGTTATCACTGCGCAGAAAGACGTTGCGGTCGATGAAGAATGGCGATAAACTCAAATAATCGACCGCAACCGCATCTTCCATTTGACCATTGGCACCAGGCTGCCGGCTGGTCCTGACCAGCACTACGGATTGACTGTCCCAGATGTTGGCCATCTTAACCTCCTGAAAACAAAGATCCTCCAGCCGGTAGCTCTGACTTGTCCGCAGAACAGCCTTCTCGTGGGCATATTCCGGTTTTCGGTTGAAGAAGTGCAGGGTGCGGATGTTGCGGACCGACTCCAGCCGGTAATGCGCCCAGAAACCCATGTTCTTTAACAGGTCAACCAGATGATCCTCACCAATCTGACATAGGGAATCAATGTTAATGGTATGGGCCGGGCTGCTGAGTCGCTGCCGAAGATCATGAAAGAAAGCGAGGCTCTCAAAAAATACCGGCTGTTCGCTAAACAGCCGCGCCAGATCATGCATCTCGTTGATGAACAGATCAATCTGGCGGCTGACCAGAAACTGTCCCATTGCCCGCAGCATTGTCAGCAGGGGTTGCGGCTCCAGACCCGCCCATCCGTCGGTCAGCAATTGCCCCAGATGCGCTTCCAGTTCCGGTCCCAATTCAACGGACTTTCCGGCTTCTTCAGCCTGCTGCAGGTATTCCCGTATCTGGGATAGCAGTGTACCCACCAGCAGACTAACGGACCCGTCGAACAACGAAACATAATTGATTAGCCGATCCCGGTCCGGCGTGACTGGCAGTAACTTCCCCGCCGGAGAAAGCGGTGGGCAAAGCAACCGGCGCAGCGGTTCGGCAATCGGATACGGCAGCCGCCGGAGCAGTTCTTCATTGAGCCAGCTTTTCAGCGCTTCGGGCGGCAGCTGCTGTTTCGACTTAAACGATTCGGTGAGCGTAGGATCAAAAGCCCGGAGCGACTGAAACAACGTAGTCCGTAAGCCCGTGTTGGGCTTGTATTCAGCCGCTCCGGTGGCCTCTCCCGTGGGCAGTTCCCAGCGGGCCAGCTCCGAATCAGGGCAGAAAAAATACCACTGGTTCCGGCTTACCTCTTCCATCGAATCAACGAGCATGGCCCGCTCGACCTGCTGAATGCTGGTGGAGGCCGTAACCTGAATTTCCAGCCGGGCCATTTCCACCGCCTGTACCAGTGTATGCTGATTATTCAGCGCCCGGTAAACACCCAGGGCGAACCGGGTAGCCGTCTGGTCTTCGATTGGAGTCGCCGTGGCGATGACAGCCGCATTGACGTTCAGGGCCCTCAGCAGCTGAATGTGATGCAGGGTAGAGCAGCCGTTCAGAAATACCAGCCGCAGGTTAGGGCAGCGGGCCAGCAACTGCGCCATGCCCATACCACGGGCCGTGGTATCTTCAAACTGAAGGATGGTATTACCGGCATGACCGCTGAAGTGAAACAGACATAGCGAATCCTGATACGTCAGGATTTTGTTGGTAACCGACTCGGCAGTGGCAAACGAATCGCGGATTTTCTGAAAATGATTGCGGCTGCTGCGGGGGTCCAGCAACCGGTCTATCAGCGCGTCCTCCTCTCCTAACGAAGGCAGCGGACGGTTTCGGTCGTTAGCATAGCAGAAAAGCAGCGTGTTCATTGAACTGTGTGGACAAATGGACGATCGTTAAAGTCAAGGGCAGCGCCTACCGTCGCTTAGGGGGAAACCGGCTGCGGTTTCAGTTCCGGCGTAACGGATTCGGCAAAGTACATATTCAGGTTACCTTTATGTTTGATGGCTATTTTGCCCCGGAAACTGCACCGGAACCGGTCTTTTATCAGCAGGAACGTCGTCTCCGAAATATTCACCTTACCCGCTTCGCCATGCTGTTCCATCCGGGCGGCCATGTTGACGGTATCGCCCCAGATGTCATAGGCAAACTTACGGGCTCCCACCACCCCGGCTACGAGCGGTCCGGTGTGGATACCGATCCGGAACGAAAAGTAGAACTGCCCTTTCACCTGCCGTTCCAGCTGACTCATCTCCAGAAAGTTACGTATTTCCAGCGCAGCCTGCACAACCTCGTCGGCATGCTCCGGGTAGGGTATCGGCACTCCGCCGGCACACAGGTAAGCATCCCCAATGGTTTTAATCTTTTCGACCCGGTACTTACTCAGTATGGAGTCAATGGCCCGGAAATAAAAGTCGAGTTCGCTGACCAGTTGCTCAGGAGCCAGTCGTTCTCCTGCATCCGTAAAGTTCTGGATGTCCATAAACATTACCGTAACCTGTTCGTACCGGCGGGGCGTGGTCAGGCCGCTTTTCTTTAGCTCCTCGACCACTTGCTCAGGCAGGATGTTCAGCAGCAGCTCTTCCGAACGCTGCTTCTCTTTTTCAAGTTCGGTGGTGCGCTGCGCTACCTTCTGTTCCAGCATCGCGTTTTGCCCGGTGACAAGCCGCTCGTTTTCCTGCAGAAGATGAATTTTGTCGCTGACTGCCTGCCGACGCTGTTCCTTGAGCAGATTAATCTTCGACGCAAGGGCAGTGGCAAACAGGGTAACCTCAACAGCAGTTCCAATCAATAGACTGTTATATGTCAGGAAGTTGTGAGGTAACGGACCAAAGGCATAAAGCAGGAACACAAAGATGGAGGCAAAAAAGGCGAGGTTCCCCCAGACGTAATAGATGGCCGGCCGGAAACCCCGCCGGTACACGTACACACCAGCCGCCAGATTGAACGCACCTTCCAGCAGGGCCACCATTGGAATAAAATCAATTTCCTGCTCCCGGTTTATACCCGTTCCTGCCTGCAGAAACAGCCACGCAATTCCCAGCCCGTATAGTACCAGCATTAACAGGCCAGCCCGGTAAAACCAGCTGGCTTTCCTTTTCAGGTGCAGAAACGAGATCGTCAGCGGAATATGGGCAATTCCCGTTATGCCGGCCAGGGCCGCACCGTAGGCGTCGATCGCCGGATTGGCTGCGTATAAGAATTCATTCAGGTGACCACGAAATAATGCCACCTGCGCCCCGACAAAAAACACCCAGATAGCATACAGCAGGGTATCCCGGTCGCGCATTCGGACAAAAAGCAGCAGAGCGTACAGGATAATCGACAGGACCATGCCGTAAAAAAGACCGAAGAACAAATCGGCACGGTGAGTCTGGTTTAGCAAACGGGTGGCGGTCAGGCAGTATATGGGTAATTCATTGGTATAAATACCCTGCTGAAACACGTAAAACCGATGCGTCTGTCCCCGCCAGACCTTCAGCGCACAGAACGGATTACTTTTACGGACCGGATTGTCCCGTTCTGCGTGCATGGAACCCAGCTGGTGCCGGGCCAGAACCGTGTCCCCGCTGGTCTCATACACGTCGATAATCTTTGTACCGTTGTAAATAAACTGCAGAAACAGTTCCTCGTCCGTCTCATTGGTAAGGTCGAACCTCAGCCAGTACCCATGCGCACCGGAGCGGGGTTGAATAGCATATTTATGGATTGGGGAAAAGGAATACTGCTCCGGCTGCTGGAGAAGCGTCCGGATAGACACCGACTCATCGGCCCTTAGCACGAGACTGGTATGAAATACGTCAGCCCGCTGATTGACATCCACCATCCGAATCGGCTGTGCCGAAGCCAGATAGCCACTCAGGAATCCGATGATAAAAAACCACAATTTCAGGCTCATAGGCTATTTATAATAATTAGCTGATTCGTCGGATCAGGATACCGCCGGCAACAGCGCCGATCGTAGCATGACATCAATTTTCTGGGCCACCGTCCCTGCTTCGTTCCGGGCAATGAGCTGGAGCGTCCAGTTCAACGGCCAGGGGGGATTAACCAGTTTCCGCCCCAAGGCGGCCGACTCCTGTTCCAGTTCGGCGATCAGCCGCCGGCGCTCCTCGTCGGAGACGGCGCCGGCCAGTCGTACGCTGGCCTTCCAGGCATTGTCCCGGCCCTGACGCATAAGCGCGTGCTCGGTGGCAATGACCTGCTCATCCAGGTATTTCAGTACCGTCCCGAACGGCCGGAATACCCTGGCCATGCTGTCGTTCATCTGGTTGTACATATCGCCGAACAACTCGTTCATTTTCAGGAAGTCATTATAAAATAGGTGGACCTTTTCGCCGGGAAACAATTCCGATACAACCTGCGGCAGGTCGAAACTGATATGCGCGTTGCAGGCCGAAAAGATATGCTGATTTGCCACGAGCGGCCGCCGGGCCGCATCAAATGATACCTGCCAGGGAGCCTTCGCGGGCGTTCCGTCAAAATAGTGATTTACCGCGTTGAAGTAGAGGCTACAGAACCTGACGTCTACCTCCTCCATCATGTCTGAATGTTCGAACAGCCCCAGCCGGATACCCTCCGCCACGCGCTCGGTCACTAACTGATAGACCGCCGTAAATAAGCCCATCGGGTTGTTCTGCGCCTTAAAATGCCGGGTCAGTTTATCGAAGTAAAACAGGGCTTCGTTGATGTCCAGCACAGGCGGTATCCGAAAGTCGGGCTCAATGTTCTGCCATGAGTCGGCCAGAGCCGAGGGCAGGCGAAACAGTTCGTTTTTGCTGGCATTATGGAAGTTCAGCACCATGTTAATGATCCCGCTGCTGAAAGACCGGCCCATGGCAGCTATCAGCCCGTTGCGTCCGGTCATGCCCTGCATCTGCCTGTCGAGCCACTGAACGGCTTCCAGATTAATCGACTCTTCTTCGTAGGGGGGTACCTCGAGCATATCGGCAAAATGGTCGCCGATAAAAAAACGGACGAATACGTGCGAAATATTCCGACGGCGGCCAAATGACAGGCGGCTGTCCATCATATCGATACAGGCTGCGGTCAGTTCGGTACCTTCCTTTGAGGGGCCGGCCTGCTGCTCGATAATGGCATTCATCAGAAACCGGCACGCTGCTTCGTCCTCGGAGTTCAGCTCATCGTCGACCCCCATCAGGTAACCAACTACCCGCCACAGGTGGAAATAGGCTTCGCTTTCCTCCGGCGTCAGGTTAATGCCAAGCTGTTTCAGTCCATCGACAATGACGACGGTAAACGACAGCAGGGTTCCGGTCAGATCCTCCTGGTTAATGGGCACACCGTACGTCTGCGTATCCCACCCCCGCTCCTGGGCAAAATAGCGGATGGCTGCGTGCATCAGGCGAACCTTCTGAATGGTCAGCACCGCCTTGCCATCATGTTCGAAGCTGTTGTGTTGCATGATGTTGACCACAAACTGAGCGGTTTCCATCACCCGGCGCGTAAAGGAGTTGGGTGAGCCATCGTGGACGTGCATGCGGCCGGTCTGGTACAGTACTTTGGCCCCGCGCCAGCCTGTATAACATAACGGCAACGACTTGCAGAGCAGCACCAGCAGGATTTTCGGACCGTATTGCCTGAATACGTCGGCGGCTACCATCAGCTTAAAGGGCTCGGCCCAGTCGGGCAGGGTGCGGGTAGCCAGAAAATAGTCTTCCACCACGTTCTTCACGTCATCCGGCAAGGCATCGAAGGCAGGATTCGGGAAGTCGCGGTTACGGACCAGCATCTGGAAAATCTGGTCAATTTCTCCTTTCTGATTTCGGGCCAGCAGGGTAGCAATGACGGAATCGGCCGGCGGATCACCAACCAGCCGCTGCCTCCAGAGATATTCGTCGGTCCAGGTATAGGTGCTCATCAGCGCATCAGAATAAACGTAATTTACTAAAAATCAACAAAAAGCAAATTCTGCAGGTATTACGACCGTACATACGAAAAGGTCGGTTACCAGTTACTTTGAACCGGGACGGCTGTTTTGACGGGGATATTCCGCATATCGTTCATTCGCTTGACAAAGCGGGAGGTGACACTCAGAAAACCTTTATCGTTCGGGTGAAACTCATCGAACCAGTAATCCTCCAGTCGGTCGGTGCGCCGTACTACCCCGCGCAGATCCAGGTAAGATACCTGCGGAAACTCATTAGCCACCGCTTCCAGCCGCTGGTTAAACGCGTCGACCATAAATCGAATCAGAGCCTCCCGATCGGCCTGGCTCAGGATACCACAGCCGACCATGCATTTACCCAGCCAGCTGTCTTTTCTCGGGTACGCATCCGGATCGACCGGAATAGCATAGTCGTACCCATGCACCAGCACTTTCACCTCCGGGTAGCCCATGGTCACCAGCCGAAAAATACGTCGCTGTTCCTCCTGGAGTTTGTGCAGTACCGGCGGTAAGGTTTCGTTCAGGTAGCACTGCGGGAACGGAAGCGCGTCATCCGGCTGTTGGCGCAGAAAGCTCCGGAATGCGTCACCGAACAGATCCCGGCCTCCCCCGCTCAGCAGAAAGAAAGCCGGTCTGACCTGCGCCAGCACCTGGAGGAATTTAGGGTTTGGGGTAGCCAGGAAATTGACCAGCCGGTCGCCCGAACCGGCAACGCTGTATACGTTGTACACACCCGCCAGATAATCGACCACATCGCGCACCTGAAACGGGTACTGGAACCACGAGTCGCCCTCGGCCACAATACGCAGGCGGGCGGGATACCGTATCAGGTTCTGTTCGTACTGCCGGAGCCGGATGCGGTTGGCAATCCCGTTCGAAATGGCCAGCTTCACATCCGACCATAATCCCTTTTGCCCAGGATCACCTTCAATAAGTTGGATTTCCGGCTTCAGCACTAATTCAGGCTGCAGGCCTTCACCCGATACCACACCATAATAAAGTTGCAGGGTAAAATCGGCCAGTACGTCACCGGCCAGGGTGGTTGCGCCGTCGGCAGCGGAGGGTTCCAGCCGTTGGTTCAGTTCTTCAGCCGTGATGGTATTATAGAGCGGATTCGGCATTCGGATACTGACCCGTTGTGTCCACCAGTCGGGCAGCACACCGGCTTCTTCTTCCAGAAAGATAGCCCCTCGGGTAGCCATCTCCTGCTGCCGGTCTTCCACCGTAGGGGGTGAGGGCAGTGACTCCAGCGTGAGAAATGTCAGCGTAGTCTCCGAAAGCGGGTCTTTGGTCAGAATAAACTGAACATGCTCTGTGACCTCAGGCCAGTTGTACTGCCGTACGACTTCTTCCAGTTGCAGTTTTACGGTCGTTTGCCGCCCCGAGAGGCTTTTGCGGTCGGGCAGGCCCAAATGAATGGTTTGTCCCGGCTCCATACGGGTGTTGGGCGACAGCAGCCCGGTAAACGACATAAAGTCTCTGGACAGATACAGAGCGGTGCAATACAGCGGCTGGTCGGCGGTGTTCGTCAGCCGAATATCCATGGTAGCGCTCCACCGGTTGTTAGTCACGGCCAGGGGTACCGTTACCGGGCCGGTCATATCGTCTACCCGAATAACCGCTCCTCCGACCGGTTCTATCTCCAGTTGCAGCCGGGAAACATCGGCGGAAGCTTCCTCATTACGCAGGTCCCGGAGGTAATGCCAGCGGGCCAGGTGCCGCACGTGCTGGGCAAGCTGGTCGGCTGCTCCGTTTTCCACCGGCACCGGCCGGATCAGCGGGCGATAAGGGTCCTGACTGCGGGTAAGGTAATACAGACCGTGGCTGGCATGCACGGTATAATCAGCAGCGGTTTCTTCCTCTTCCGGCACAAAACAGGACCCCGCCCGCTCGGTCAGCGTAGCCAGGAGTTCGGCTAGCTCGGCCGGAGCACCGTTCTGGTTGTTGAAATGAAGCCGGATGGGCTGGTTCATCAGACCCTCGACCTCCGCCTGATAAATACGATCTTCGTGCAGGGTCTGCCGGATAGCTTCCGGCAGGTCCAGCACCGTATAGTCCGGGCCAATAACAGCCGCGCGTACCACATGAGCCTGCCGGGAATCTGCATCAAGTAAACGGATTAGGCCGGTTGTCTGGCCTACCCCGTGAATAGCGCCTACATCGAGCAACCAGCCCTGGCGCGGATTGCAGGTCACTTCGACCGTCTGGCTGCCGGCCTTACCGCTCTGGTTGAGAAACAGGGCCTGGAGATGCTGATCGGCTGACTCCCCAACGGCATAAATCCGGGGACGCTGCTCATACCCGAACCGCATGTACTGCCGAACCCGATTATGCAGCGTACGGTACGAGATGGCTCCGCCGGAGGATCGCAGCACCCGCAGCAGATTTTTGGTAAACACCCCTTCGCCATTTATTTCGATGGCCGACTCATCGGACTCACAGGCTGCCAACTGGATCTGCGTCTTTTGCGGCAGCATCTGTTCGATTCCTTTGGTCCGCAGGTCAGCCTCGGAGATGGCATCCTGAAAGATAAACCCGTTCCAGGGTCGGCGCGGAGCCGACCCACCCAGCCGGCGCTCCCGCAGATCCTGCTCACCTAATGACGACTCCAGCCAGGCATAATTGCGCGTGTTGTCACCCGAATGGCAGCAGTCAAAAATGGTTGCGATATGGGCACCGGTGGCCGCTACCCCGTTGAGCAGGTACCGAAGCTCCTTATCCGCCAGCAGGTTTTCCCACACCGGCCCCGTACCCCCATCATAACACACCAGACACTCCAGTTGTCCGTCCGTTTCGGTCGTCCAGACGGACTGGTCGGCCTCCTCCTGTGCGCCGTGGCCGGAAAAATAGACCAGCACGGTATCCGACGCTTCGGCCTGGGAGAGAAAGGTCCGGAACGCCTGCACCACGGCTTCTTTGGTGGCTTTTTCGTCGGTCAACACACAGAGTCGGGGGTCAAAATCCGGCAGGGTTTTCAGGTAATCGGCTACGGCGAGGGTATCGGCTACGGGGCCACGCAACGGTCTCACACGCTGGTACTGGCAAATACCGATCAGCAAAGCAAAGAGTCGGGTGGGTTGCGTGGTCGCACCGCCTTCGGCAGCGGCTGTATGGGCGTTTAGCATTGATGCAGGAAATCAGGATTAAGGAATGCAGACTGGTATTAGCAACCAAAAGAGCAACCGGGCTCCTTCCCTGCTGATTACCAAGGGTAAATTACAATAAGTTGGTTGCTAAGCCTAATGTGGACCCCTGTTTCTTTGCGGAACCAGCCTGTGACCTACTGAACGGTTAATTCCCTCAGGTTACGGCGGTTACGGATGTAGCAAAAAAGGAATAAAAGTACTATCTTAACCCAAGCGTAAACCCTGCCCGTCTCCCCGAATGAACCCGTTTTTGCTAAGCTCCTACGCCTTGATGGCCCTGCTGCACATAACATTGGCCGGTATGGCGATCATTGGCCTGACACGAAACCCCGGCCAAAGCCCCTATAAGGTCTGGTTGCTGCGGTGCATCTGGGCCAGTGTCTTCTGGCAGATCATGGGCTTTATTGATACCGGCTTACGGCCTGACATTGCCGCTGCGGTGGTCAGGGTAACGAGCATACTCTTCTGCGCCGGTCTATATCTGGCCCACATCGCTAAATCGCAGTTACCTTACCTGTTTCCGGTTCCTTCATTCGGGCAGGAACGCAAGTGGGTCCTGGGCATTCTGCTGGTCATGAGCCTGGTTTTTGTCCTGATCCAGACCCGGTATAACCTTTCGGACCACCCGCAAAACTGGTCGCCATTCAACCGGGCGCATACGTTGATCGCGCTGTTTGCCATCCTGCCCAGTTTCTGGAGCATGACCGTTTACCTGCGCAAAGCGTATTATTTCCTCCACCGGGACAAATCGCTTGTGGACCCCTGCCTGAAACTCGCCCTTACCGATGTAGGCTTTGTGGTGTCGGTGATCCCCTTGTTGTACCCTGGGGTGGCGCATCCGTTAGGGTTACCCATCTACTTTTTCGGTACCTGGCTCCTGTTCCAGTTTTTTGTTTTCCTCTTCATTATTTACTCCACGTTTCCGATTCGTTTTCAGGATAAGCTGATCGGATTTGTCTTCGCCAGCGGGGTATCCATCCTGATGTATGTATCGCTGCTGCTGGTGCCGTTTACCCACACAGTAGCCGACCGGATGGCACACCAGGATGCACTCCGTACATTAGCCCTGCTGATGATCGGGTCGGCTGTCTTTTTGTTATGGGTATTCCCTATAATTCTTAAAGTGAGTCTGGTACGCCCCCTGCAGCAACTCCTGACCGGGATTGAGCGTGCCGACCAGGGCGACCTGACCGTTCAGGTTCCGGTCGGGCTCCTGGATGAGTTTGGGATCCTGGCCCAAAGCTTCAACAAAATGACCTCGTCGTTGAAACAATTCAAAGATGAGCTCATCCACTACGCGGATACGCTGGAAATGAAGGTAGACGAACGTACCCGGCAGATCCGGTCGCAAAAAGAAGAAATTGAGACCCAGCGCAATCAGTTGGAACAGACCCTCAAGGAACTGAAGGTTACCCAGGCTCAGCTCATTCAGAAAGAAAAAATGGCCTCGCTGGGAGAACTTACTGCCGGTATCGCCCACGAAATCCAGAATCCCCTGAATTTCGTTACTAACTTCTCTGAACTTTCCGTAAAGCTGGTGGCGGAGTTGAAGGAAGAAGTCAGCGCCGGGCACACCCAGGATGCGCTGGACATTGCCGACGATCTCAGCCTGAATATGGCGAGGATTAACCACCATGGTAAACGTGCTGACGGCATCGTAAAGGGTATGCTCGAACACTCCCGCACCTCCACCGGCGAAAAACAACCCACTAATCTCAACGCCCTGGCGGAAGAATACCTGCGACTGGCCTACCAGGGCCAGCTAGCTAAAGACGACACCTTTACCTGCAAACTGATTACTACTTTCGAACCGGAGTTAGGCATGGTAGAACTGGTACCTCAGGACATCGGCCGAATTTTGCTCAACCTGTACAACAATGCACTTTATGCGGTACGTACACGGGCGCGGAGCGGAGGGCCGGGAGAGTACCAGCCACGGCTGGAGGTGACTACCCACCGGGGGAATGGAAAAATAGAGATTCGGGTGAAAGACAACGGCACGGGCATACCGGCCGACATTATTAACAAGATTTACCAGCCGTTTTTTACCACCAAACCCACCGGCGAGGGTACCGGGCTCGGCTTGTCTCTAACGTATGATATTGTGACCAAAGGGCATGGCGGTGACCTGAGCGTTGAAACGCAGGAAGGGCAGTACACCGAATTTACCGTCAGCTTACCAGTGACCAACCCAAAAACGAATTGAGCCGAAAGTCGCTGCGCTGTTTTCTTACCAGTTATACGGCCTGCGGTTTATACCCCTTCTCGACCACACTTTTCACAATACTATGGAACCACTACAGCGGCAGAACGCGCCGGATGGGCGCGTCCAGTAAAGCTACACTCTCTAGAGGAAACATAAAGGAATAATGTATTTTGGCACAAAAAAGCCCAGCCAGCGGGAGCTAACAGGGCTTTTAGTGGTGGAGACGGAGAGATTCGAACTCTCGTCCAGTCAAGGAAACAGACGTGCTTTCTACATGCTTAGACCCGCTTGGGATTGTCGGGAATCGGCCAGGTGTGGGTCATACCATGCCTCATCCGTAGGTGTTAGGGTCTCGCTTAGCGTCAACACCATTAGCTAAGCCAGCGCTGCGTTTCGGTGCCTCCTGATCCGGCCGGCAGCACGTAGGCCGGGGAGACAATGGCTATGCTATCCTATCAGGATTAGGCTGCCATGGCGTAGTTAGACTCGCCTGTTATTGTTCGACGGTTTGTTATACAGGAAATACCATCAACTCCCGGCATGCTTACACGCGGCCTCAGCAAGCTGTCAATTCCGGTCGTCCCCAGATTGTCTGCCGTGGTGGGCGTATAAGAGTTGCAAAGATATAATTTCCCTTGCAAATAGAAAACACTATTACCCTGCCAGTGGGTTCCCGGAAGTGCCGTTTACACAAAAAGCCTTCCTGGAAAAATTTACTTCTTGCTCATAGTCAGCCAGTTTCTTACCTTTCTCTTAACAATGTGCCTTCAACCAGGACCATATACCCGATACCACTGTTATGAAAAAGGCATTGACCGGGCCACTGGTAGCCCTCCTCCTGCTGGCTGGCTGTGAGCGAAAAGCCAGCCAGACGGATGCCAACTCCACAAACACTGAAGCAGGCAATACGGCCGCTGCCGTATCGAACAAGGTCCCGGTCTGCGGCACGCAAACCACCGACAAGGCTTGGTATGCATCATCCCGGAAAGCGCCGTTGCTCAAAGGTCTCGACGGTATCCACTTCCCCATTACCACCCAAAACCCCGAAGCGCAACGTTATTTCGATCAGGGGCTGATGCTGGCCTACGGTTTCAACCACGCCGAAGCGGCCCGCTCCTTCTTTGAAGCCACCCGGCTCGACTCGTCCTGTGCCGCCTGCTACTGGGGCTACAGCTACGTGCTGGGCCCAAACTACAATGCCGGTATGGAGGATGATAATTATGACCGTGCTTACCAGGCCGTGCAGCAAGCCCGCCAACTGGCCGCCAAAACAACGCCCAAAGAACAGGCGCTCATCGACGCCCTCACCAAACGCTACCCGGCCCAACCCGTGGCCGACCGGGGCCCTTACGACAAGGCCTACTCCGCAGCCATGAAAGAAGTGTACCAGCAGTTCCCGGACGATGCCGACATTGGGGCGCTGTACGCCGAATCCATTATGGATCTGCACCCGTGGGACCTCTGGAAAAAAGACGGCAAACCTCAACCCTGGACACCGGAGATTGTCGCCACGCTGGAACGACTGCTTAGGAAGTACCCTAATCACCTGGGTATGCACCATTTTTATATTCACGCGGTGGAAGCATCGCGGCAGCCGGAGCGGGGCATGAACAGCGCCCGGTTCCTTGAAAAGCGCGTTCCCGGTGCAGGCCACCTGGAGCATATGCCGTCGCATATCTATATCCGGACGGGTAACTACCACGACGGCACCGTAGCTAACCAGCGGGCCGTCCAGGCCGACCGCACTTACTTAGACGAGCTTCACGCGCAGGGAGCGTATCCGCTGGCTTATTATCCGCACAACATCCATTTTATCGCTACGCTGGCTACACTGGAAGGAAACCGCAAAACGGCTATGGAAGCAGCCCGGCAGATGGCTGCCGAAACCGACCGGACGATCATGAAAGAACCGGGCTGGGGCACGCTACAGCACTATTATACCCAACCCTATTACGTAGCGATTAAATTTGGGTTATGGGACGATATTCTGCAAATGAAGGATGAGGAGCCTACCCTGCCTTATCCGAAAGCGATCCGCCACTACGCCAGGGGAATGGCCTTTCTCGGCAAAAATAACCTGGCCAACAGTAAAGCAGAACTTGCTCAGCTCACCAAACTGGCCAACGACACGGCGCTGAAGGCACTGACCGTCTGGAACATCAACTCGACCTACGATTTGCTGCAGATTGCCCGCCGGGTACTACAGGGTGAGATTGCCGCCAAAGAGAAAAACTTCAACCAGAGCCTATTGTTGCTGCGGGAAGCGGTAGCGCTGGAAGATAAGCTGAACTACAACGAGCCGCCCGACTGGCTGTTCTCTGTCCGCCATCATCTGGGTGCGGTGCTGCTGGAAGCCAAACGCTGGAAAGAAGCGGAACAGGTGTTTAGGGAAGACCTGGCCATATTTCCCCGCAACGGGTGGGCCTTATTTGGCTTACAAAAGGCATTGGAAGGACAAGGTGCCAACGCCCGTGCTCAGGCGACTCAGACGCAGTTTAATGAAGCCTGGAAATGGGCCGATACCAAGCTGGTATCGGCAAGATTTATGTGAACTTGCTTCCGGGAGCAGATGCAGTTTCATCCCTAACTGAATTTCAAAATATTTTTGCAAACGTGTTTCCTTAAAGCCAGATTCCGGCGACTAAAAGTGTATCAGCGAATGAATAACGGAAAAAATATGCATCTAAAATCTCTATTTACTAATTGTACATCAGTAAACATTCTAAAAAAATGGCAATACGATTTATCAGGGATCGGGTTGTATTCGATCCGACCAAGGGGCAGATTCAAAATGAACCCAGAACGGTAAGTTTTCCCAGTCAGGTGCGCTCAGCACAAATTGCGTTGAATGGTTTTGATGTGCGTTATTCGGATGGCGACCATCACATATTGCGGCAGATTGTAGATATAAGCGACCCTACCATAAACGGTAATTCGGTTAGTTATCGGGTTTCGCTCCTGTTACGGGATGGATCAGGCAACATCGACGACCGCTACCAGGGAACGGTTGATACCTTGATAATTGCAGATACGGCAAATTAAGCAAATACCTTTTTATGCACGATTGAGCACAGTTCATCCATTATTTTTTCGCTGGTATATTTCAAGGGGAACGTCCCTAAACCGCACCGTCAACCAATTCTGACAGTGCGGTTTAGGGACGTTTCCCTACTCATTTCCGATCTGAGTGACCCAGACCCTTTTCGGGGTTCACGATATCCCGCACCAGTTGCTTTAGCTCTTTAATGTCGGGAAAGCGGCCGGCTTCCTTACGGTCAAAGATCGTCTGGTCGTCGATGTTGACCCAGAATCGGCCGCTAATTTCGGAGGGGTGCAGCAATACTCCGTGAATATCATCGGTGAAGGTAGTGAGCAACTCCTGGGCCATCCAGGCCGACCGCAGCAGCCAGCCGCATTTCGGGCAATATCCTATAGTAATAACCGGTTTCATTTCGCAAAGTAACCCAAACAGGCTGGAGAAGTTTATATGTATAAAGGAAGCAAGATTGCTTTTAACTTTTCTGCGAACTATTTTTAGCAGGTACTTTAACCCCCTAAACAATATGAAGATACGGCATGTCCTTAAATCTAAACCCATTGACACCATTTACTCCGTTACCTCCGACGCTACCGTTTACGAAGCCCTGCAACTGATGGCCGAAAAAAATATTGGCGCTGTTCTCGTTATTGACGACGGTCAGCTCTCGGGCATTTTTTCGGAGCGAGATTACGCCCGCAAAGGCATTCTGCTCGGCCGGGCCTCCAAAGACACGTACATTCGGGAGGTTATGACCGAAAAACTAATAACCGTTGACCCCGACCAGCGGCTGGATGAGGCCATGCTCCTGATGTCCAGCAAACACATCCGTCACCTTCCGGTTATCGAGGCCGAACAACTTACAGGTATCATCTCCATCAACGATGTCGTGGCGGCTATCATCAGGGACCAAAAAAATCACATCGACTCTCTGGAAAGTTACATTTCGGGTAGCCCCTACTGACCTTTGGCACCCCACCCCTCTGGCCATATACGATCAGCGGTTCGGGTATGCACGCCCGAACCGCCCGGTAACTGACTGCGTATAGTGGCTTCTTCGTATATTTGTACGTCAATTTACAGAATCAGACGTTGGATAAAGCGCGCGAAGAAGTCACAAAGTTATATGGCAACCGGCTGCGGTTGCGGGTATGTGGTATATACAGTGAAAAGGACCGGTTACTGATGGTACGCCACCGGGGTATAGGCCCCACGGATACGTTCTGGTGCCCACCCGGTGGAGGAGCCCAGTTTGGCGAAAATGCGCATGAAGCCCTTGTTCGCGAGTTTAAGGAGGAAACAGGACTGGATATTGCCGTTGGCGAACTGCTCTTTGTCAACGAGTTTATGCAGCCTCCCCTTCACGCCCTGGAACTGTTCTTTGCGGTCAAAGCAACGGGCGGCCAGATCCGGCAAGGCTCCGACCCCGAGATGAGCCTCGACGGCCAGATCATTGAAGAAGTACGGCTAATGTCCTTTGAGGAAATCAAAAGCTACCCGCCCGAAGAAGTCCACACGCTCTTTCAGCGATGCCGTTCAATCAAAGATGTATTTGAATTGACGGGTTATTTGAAACAATAGTAGGTTTACAACCTGTCGGTGTATAATTTAGTAGTTCAGAGCTTTTACTTCCTTATCTGTGCAAACCGAAATTGCTATTTCCCCGACTGTTGCCGTCCGTCAGGATCAATTTGACGCTTCGCAGGCCGAAAAGTCTGTGCTGTGTCTGGAAGTCAGCAAAGATCGGTTCCGGTTTGCCTTACTTGACCAAAACCGGCACTGCTGCTGGCTGGAAGACTACGCTTTTCCGTCGCTCCTTACCGAGCGGCCGGCTTCCGAAGCCCTGCCTGCGTTGTTTCAGGGCAATCCGATATTACAGATCAGCCAATGGCAGGAAATCCGGATTGCCATCAATTCTGGTTCGTTTACGCTGGTTCCCGGCAACCTGTTCCGCAGGGAGTACGCCAACAGCTACCTGTCGCTGATGCGGGGTAATGCCCTACCCGCCCACGAATTTGCCCAGGCATACGAACACGAAGAAGGCTTCTATTCTGTCTTTAATGCCGAGCACCCGCTGGCCGATTATTTTTCGGCGACCTACCCCCTGCAGCAACTAACGTTTGTTCACCAGACGAGCGCCCTCATCCGGGCCGCCACGGCCGTAGATCGGGAACTGCCCAGCACGCAGAACCTGCTGCTGTATTTCGAAAATGAGTTTATCACGATTATTCTGCACTCGAACCGCCGGCTGATATACTGCAACCGGTTTGGTTACAAGCAGGCGCAGGATCTCGCTTATTACATACTGTACGTCATTGCCGAACTGAACCTGGAACCGTATTCCGTTAATGCACTGCTGTACGGCGAGATTACGCCTTTTGCTGACATTTACACCGAACTGACCCGGTTTCTGCCCCATTTGTCATTTGGCCATACCCCCCCCGGCCTGACACTCACTGCGGGTTTCGACGACCTGCCCGACCACCGCTATATCAGCCTGTACGGGCTGGCGCTGTTACCCTTTAACGCCGGGCGCTGATTGGCTGCGTTTGCAGAATCCAATTTTCGGTTATTATTTCGGGAGCGCATTGTAGCCCACCATGAAAAAAATCGCCCTCTTCCCCGGCTCCTTCGACCCGTTTACCAAGGGCCACGAAGATATAGTGCTGCGAGGACTTCAGCTATTCGACGAGATCGTTATTGGTATTGGAAGAAACGCAAACAAACAACGGTATTTTCCGCTGGAACAGATGGTGGGCTGGATTGAAGAAACCTTTCAGGCGTATCCGGCCATTCGGGTAGTAACCTACGAGGACCTGACGGCCAATGTGGCCCGCGAACTGGGTGCCCGCTTTCTGCTACGCGGCCTGCGCAACACCACCGATTTCGAATACGAAAACAGCATCGCACAGGTAAACCGGCATATCTACGCTGAAGTAGAAACGGTGTTTCTAATTACCTCCCCACACCTGGCACCGATTAGTTCAAGCATCATCCGCGACCTGCACCGATACGGCCAGCCGGTTGATGATTTTCTGCCGTATGCGTTAACCTGATTGGTATAGATACCGTTTGCTCATACAGACACGACAACAGACATTAAAATATAGGGGCTGACCACAGTTTTTTCACCTTAAAGTTGTTACTAATACCTACTTTCTGCAATATCTGAGAGACGTTTTGCTGGTGATATGTATATTGGCAAAGCGTTTATAGATGAAAGAAAGCAAATAAGTAAATAGAAGCCCAAATTATACAGGCGCTGTCAAATAATTTCCAAAGGCAGCCTCTTGCCTTCTATGCGCTTTCCCCCTACCTTTCTCATCTCAATTCAACACCAAAATCCTATGAAACACCTGACCTTTTTAGCTATTCATTTTTTATCACAACTGAACCTTTAAATCCTTACTCACATGCAAAGAATTAATACACTACTTAGTTTACTGCTGCTGGGCAGCGTCGTTGCGTTTGAAGGTTGCCAGCCCGCTGCCGATAATCTGCTGCCGGACAGCGAGAAAACCAATGCCAACAGCCGGGTTGTTGTCAGGTCCGAACCCTACGATGTTAATTTAGAAGGCGTTCCCTGTTACGATGGCAGTTGTGGGGGTAATGAATCCCTTCAGGCACAGGCCATGGTAACGTCTCCCTATACATACATATATGGCTTCGAACCGGATGGCGGTCCCAGTGAATGGTATTATTCAATTACCAGTAATACGTCGACTGACCCCTACTACCAAACCACCCAGAACAGTAAGGCGTCAAAACCAGCCAGTAAGACCATTACTACCGGTATAGGCAATGTGATCGTCCAGTTATCTACCACGGCTGAAGTAATGGCTAATAGCGAATGCCCGACGTTTTCGAATGTATTACGAGCCTACATTATTGTAGAGGATCAAGGGTCTCTATATAAACAAAGGATCTATGGCTCTATTACCGAAGGGCCTTACTATATCGCGACGTTTAGCAATGGCTCTAGTAGTGGCACTGGTGGTGCCTCAGGTTCTGATGGGAAGGGAACCCGCTGCGATGCAACAGGCCATTTCATAAAATTCGAGAATTTGCCGGCTAATATCGTCGGTTTTACATACGTCCTGGATAAACGCTATTATGCAGACTATGATAACCTGATATGGATTAAAACCGGACGCCAGGGTACTAGTGGAAAAGATGATAAATGTTACGAAGATGGATTCAGTGGTGGCCCTGACTGTGCCTATTTCTGATCGACTTAGTGCCTTTTAATAATCTAAGAAAAAAGCAACGCCGTACCTGCGTTGCTTTTTTCTTGCCTACAAATTCAATGATCAGACTTCCATCGGCAGTCGAATAATCATCTCCGTATACTCACCTGCTTCCGACTCCACCAGCATTTCGCCCCCGTGCCCTTTGGTGATAATGTCATAACTGAGCGATAAACCGAGGCCGGTTCCTTCTCCAGTGGGTTTGGTCGTAAAGAATGGTTGATAAATCTTGTTGATTATCTCTTTTGGAATACCTGTCCCGTTATCCTTCACTTTTATCTCAATTCTACCTTTTTCAGCCTGGGTGTAGACCTCAACTTTTGGGTGATACCCATTCAACTGCTGTTCCTGTTTATGCTGGACAGCATAAAATGCATTGTTGTACAGATTGAGCAGCACCCGCCCGATGTCCTGAGGAATTACTTCAACTTTGTTCAGATTTGGATCAAGATGCAGCCGGAGATCGGCACTGAACTGATCATTCTTCGCTTGTAGGCCGTGGTACGACAGGTGTAGGTACTCATTGGCCAGCGCGTTGATGTCGGTCAGTTCTTTCTTTCCGGCACTGGTCCGGCTGTGTTGAAGCATTCCTTTGACGATAGCGTCGGCCCGGCCTCCGTGGTGATTAATCCGCTGCAGGTTCTGGGTTAGATCATGCAGAATTTCATCGGCATATTCTCTTTCCGATTCGGGCAAAGCCTTAAGCGGATCTTCCAGTTCTTTAAGCAGTTGAACTGATAAGGACGAGAAGTTATTCACAAAGTTCAGTGGATTCTGAATTTCGTGCGCAATACCGGCGGTCAGTTCGCCTAACGAAGCCATTTTCTCTGCCTGAATCAGTTGCGCCTGGGTAGCTTTCAGCTTAGTCAGGGTATCTTCCAGTTCATCCCGCTGGGCCTCAACCTCCTCTTTCTGTTCGCTAAGCTCCAGATTCAACACCTGTAAGCGCTGGGCCTGGCTGTCAATTTCCTGCTTTTGCCGCTTCAGGAGTGCATTGGCCCGTTGAATGATACGGCTGTTCCGCCACACCATAACGGCAAAACCAATAACAATAATCAGTCCGACAATAATTGTATAGAGGAGCTGACGCTGCCGTTTTGCTTCCTGGGCCTGTAGGTTTTTATCTTTTATCAACAGGGCGATTCGGGATTCTTTCTTGGCCAGATCGTAATTATACTGCTGCAATGCAACCTTTTTGGTGGTATTTTCATTGATCAGACTATCCTTATAAATCATGTATAGTTGCTGATACTGGAAGGCATTGCCAAAATCCTTTGACCGGGCGTAGACTTCGGCCAAAACCTGACTGGCATCCCGGCTGTATTCTTTCAACCCCGTTTGCTGAGCCACTTTCAAAGCACGCAGACCATACCAGCGGGCACTATCAAGGCGGTTGGTGTGCAGGTACGCCCTGGCCAGAATGTCTGAGCAAAAGGCTACCCCTTCCTGGTCATCGATATTTCGGGCAATCGCCAAAGCCCGGAAGGCAAACGGAAAAACCTCTGCATACTTTCCCTGTTTTTCGTACAGGTTGGCCAGATTGCTTTCCATTAAACTGAGAAAGAAGTCGTTATTGATTTCTCGGGCAACCGCCAGGGCTCTGCTGTACATGTCGATGGCTTTCGCATTATTGCCGAGCAACCGATACGCTTCTGCAGTATTATTTATCGCTTTAATTAGGCTGTTTCTCGACCCAGAACGTTCTGTCAGCTTTAGTGAACGTAAAAAATAAAAAAGTGCCTGATCATGATCCCCAAGTGATAGATAAACCAGCCCAATATCTCCAAGGATATTACCTAATAGTTTCTCGTCATTACTTTTTTCGGCGGGTTTGAGCGCCTGAAGCAAAAACTCCATTCCCTGAGCATAGTTTCCCTGTAGGTAATAAATACCGCCGATTAATTCATAAACCGTTGCCAGTTGGGTTTGATCGTTCAGCAAAGTAGCCATCTGAAGCGCCTGCTTCCCGGCCGCCAGGGCCTGTTTAAAATTGCTTTCATCTCTATAGGTATGGGCAATAATTGATAAAGCCTTACCCTCCCCTGCCCGGTACCGAAGCTTTCGGGATAATTTCAGCGCATCTTCTGCTACAGCACGTCGTTGTTTAGGCTGAGTCCGGTAGAGATTCCCCAATTCGAAGAGTAATTTAACACGATTAGTATCGGCCTGCGGATTATTTTTCAGCAGCGCCTGTATACTGTCAATAGCTGCCTTGTTGCTCTGTCCAAGACAACTCAAACTACTTGCCAGCAACAGGCAAAGAATGCTCCAGATGTGGATTGAGCTTATTCTCGTTGAATGACACTTCATCGAAATTGAGTCGTTAATCAAGAGGAGTTACTAGTATTTTCTAAATGTCCAACAAGCGTTTATCTAATCCAGAAAGTGAACTGCGCCAGATACCAAGAAGCAATGTACTAATTAATTCAGAGCTTCACTACCGATTTTCGGGTAAATTTCTCTGATACTGAGTCTTAGGCCATTTAAACAAATAGGCCCGTCCTTTTTCGGTACGGGCAACTATTTTCGTTGAGTTCAGAAACAAGTTGTCATTAATCGTCCTCCTTCGGCTCCTTCTCAAACACCGATTCGATCACGTACCGGATAGAACTGTACGAGTTGGTCAGGGCCAGTTGCGCCTGTTTGCGGTCCATCCACGCCAGCTGCTCAATATCCTCCTCTTCCTGCGGTGCCATATGGCTTTCGTCCAGGCACGTCATGCGGTACCATTTGGTACGTTTCAGAATTCGGTTGTCGTTAAACGTATAGGTATGCCAGGTGGTACAAATTTTATCATCTAAATCGACTACCGCCCCGGTTTCTTCTTCCACTTCACGAATGGCGCCGGCTTTGGATGATTCACCGTCGTCGAGCTTGCCTTTCGGCAAATCCCAGACACCCCGGCGGAACATCAGCAGCATCTGATCTCCTTTAAATACCACGCCCCCAGCCGCTTTTACCACTTTAAAAAGGCTCTTCATCCGCTCTTCAGCGGCTTTCTTATCGATGCAAAACAAGGTAACCGACGACAGATGGCTGATGTCTGAACTCTGAAGCAGACTCACCAGTTTCTCAACCGTCGGGGGTGCAGCATTCAAAACAAGCAGATGACCTTGCAGCGCATCAGCTTTCAGGACTTCCAGCCGGGCATCCACAATTTGGTCAAAGTCGGAAAACGGTTCCAGGTGGTTACCACCATGACGGGTATCACGGTGACGCGAGGCAACTTTCGGACCGGTCAGGCGAACAGGCCGGTCGTCAATGAAAACAATCATGCAGAGCGAGAACAGTTAGAGGAACAAAATTAGCAAAAGCCGGATTTTTTGACACGATAAAAGTTTTGATATTTTTGCGGTACGCCAACCTTACTCCTTTGTGGAAATTGCCATAATTTTGCTGCTTACCATATTAAACGGAATTTTTTCAATGTCGGAGATCGCGCTGGTTTCCTCGCGCAAATCACGACTCGAAACCGCAGCCAAAAATGGCGATAAAAAAGCCCAGTCTGCGCTGGATCTGGCCAATGCGCCCAATCGCTTTCTCTCAACGGTTCAGATTGGCATTACCCTGATCGGTATTTTGCTGGGTATTTTCAGCGGTGACAAAATTACCAGCGATATGCAGGCGTATGTGGCCCAGATTGAGCCGCTGGCCCCATACTCCAGGTCTATTGCCGTCGTACTGGTCCTGATTATCCTGACGTATACATCGCTTGTGCTGGGCGAGCTGGTGCCGAAACGTATAGGCCTATCGAACCCGGAAGGCATTGCCAAAACCATGGCGGCTCCGATGAATCTGCTATCGCGGCTCACGTCCCCGTTTATCAGCCTGCTGGGCACATCCAGCGATTTACTGATCAAAATTCTGCGGATCAAGCCCAACGAAAATGCGGTTACGGAAGAAGAAATCAAAAGCCTGATTCAGGAAGGCACCACCGGGGGTGTCATTGAGGAAATTGAACAGGAGATTGTCCAGAATGTTTTTCACCTCGGCGACCGCAAAATTACGTCTCTGATGACCAACCGCCAGGAAATTATTTACCTGGACCTGGACGCTGACCCGGACGAGAATAAACAGAAGATTCTGGAGTACAAACACTCGGTGTACCCGCTGTGCAACGATGGCGTCGATGAGGTCGTTGGCCTGATCTACAGCAAAGACCTGCTGGGCAAAGACCTCGATGAAGAATTGCATCAACTAAACGATTTTAAACGCGATGTACTCTACATTCCTGAAAACAACCGCGCCTATCAGGTGCTGGAGCGTTTCCGCGAACGGCGGCAGTACGTCGGAATAATCGTGGATGAATACGGTGGGGTACTTGGCATGGTTACCCTGAATGACATTGTGGATGCGCTGGTCGGCGATATCTCCGAAGACGATGACACGGATTATGAGATCGTGGAGCGGGAAGACGGCAGTTACCTCATTGACGCCCAGTTGCCCTTCGATGAGTTCATAAACTACTTTGATATCACCATTTCCGCCCAGAACCGACGCGACCTGACCGGATTTGACACCCTTGGCGGCTTCGCTTTGCATATCCTGAAAGATATTCCTAAGGCTGGCGAAACCTTTATGTGGCAGTCCTACCAGTTCGAGATTATCGATATGGATAAAAGCAGAATCGACAAAATTCTGGTAAGGAAGGTGATAGAAGAGTAGAAATTTGTTTAAGGTTTCACGTTTCATGTTCCAGAAGGGTTCGAGGAAGCGTAAAACCTGAAATGGCACCGGTCGCCCGGTTGAAACACTGAAACAATGAAACAAGAAATTGCCCGTCGGTTACTCGATGTCAAAGCGGTACAGTTGCGGCCGGATGAGCCGTTCACCTGGAGTTCAGGGTGGAAATCGCCGATTTATTGTGATAATCGGGTTACACTCTCCTACCCGGAGGTGCGCACTTTTATTAAAAATGCACTCGCCGACACCATTCGGGAGCACTATGCCTCTGCCGAGGTAATCGCCGGTGTGGCTACGGCAGGCATTGCCCAGGGAGCCCTGGTCGCCGAGGTGCTGAACCTTCCTTACTGTTACGTGCGCCCGGAGCCCAAAAAGCATGGCATGGGTAACCAGATTGAAGGTCGCCTTGAAGCCGGCCGGAACGTTGTTGTCGTTGAAGACCTGATCTCGACCGGCGGCAGTTCGCTAAAGGTGGTCGACGTGCTCCGGCAGGCAGGCGCTGAGGTAATCGGTATGGCGGCTATTTTCACTTATGGCTTTTCCGTTGCCGCCGAAAACTTCCAGAAGGCCGGTGTACCCCTCCTCTGCCTGAGCGATTACGAAGCACTGCTTCAGGAAGCGCAACAGCTTAACTACATCGCCCCCAACAGTCTGGCCTCCCTGGCGGCCTGGCGGCAAAACCCAGCGGAATGGCAGGGAATTAAGGGTTAACAGGACCGTCAGCAAACTCCTCATACGTACACCACCTGGTATTTTTTACCGGGGAGGGTGCGGATGAAGTTGCGGAATTCGAGGTTCAGTAAGAGGGAGGCCAGTCGTCCCATGGGAATCTGGGTACGCCAGCTCAGGTCGTCGATGTGCATATCCGTCTGCTGTCGCAGCAAGGCTATTACCTGGCTTTCTTCTTCGGTAAAGTCAACCGGCAGGACCATTGCTTCTGTTGCTGGTGTCCTGGCTGTCTGGGATTGATCCCAGTTCAGGGCTTCAATAATGTCAGCGGGCCGGGTATAGATCTGCGCCCGATTCTCCCGGATCAGTTTGTTGCAGCCCTGCGAAAAGGTCTGGTTCAGGTGGCCGGGCACGGCAAATACTTCCCGGTGGTAATTATTGGCGTAGGTCGCCGTGATGATGGCTCCGCCTTTGGCAGCCGCTTCGACCACTACCACCGCATCGCTCAGCCCGGCAATAATCCGGTTACGGGCCGGAAACAGGTGGGCATCCGGCTTTACGCCCGGCCGGTTTTCAGTCACCAGCCCGCCGTTGGCAAGCATTTCGTGAGCAGTTTTCTGGTGCACAGTCGGGTAAATGATGTCCAGTCCGCTGGCCATTACGCCAATGGTTGGCAGTTGGTGCGCCAGACTAGCCCGGTGTGCGGCAATATCGATGCCGTAGGCCAGTCCGCTGATGACGATGGCTCCGTAGGGCTGCAACGCCTGAACCAGTTCCTCCGTGATCCGGCGACCGTACTCGGTTGCCTGCCGTGTTCCTACCAGCCCGACGGTGCGGGCCACATTGAGGTCGATAGTACCTTTTACATACAGTAGGGCCGGCGCATCATACAGCCCTTTCAGCCGGACTGGATACTCCTTGCTGGTATAAAACAGTGCGCTGGCCCCGAGCTTCTCCAGCCGGTCCAGCACCTTGCCGGCTTCGTTCAGCACATCGGGGTGACGAATGGCACGGGCGGTAACCTCGCCGATACCTGGTACCTTCCGCAAGGCAGGTAACGACGCCTGAAAAACACCGGTAGCCGAGCCGCAATAACTAACCAGCTGCCGGATCAGAATGTCGCCCACGCCCGGCACCAGCGTCAGCGCAATTTGATGGAGAGTTTCGATGGAATTGTTCACAGCGGCTAAATTCCCCAGAATTCGTCATATGAAGCCGTTAAATTTTACTTAAATTTTCTGGTTAGCCGCAATAAAAGCAAGTTATGAGGTAGTGCCCTGGCAGGTTAAAGCTACCTGACCAGGGCACACGTATAGATAGGTGAGCCTATAAATACCTCATCGTTGAATGACTATCCGCTTTCCGGGCACATCAATGGTTACCTGCTTACCCAGCCAGTTTAGGCCCATGACGGCATCGTAAATCAGAGGCTCACCGAAGATGACCCTTGGACTAACTAACGCCACATCGGTTATACCCGCTGGCCTAAAGGACACATTAACCGGAGTGATGTAAGCCGTTTCGGTAAAGCCTTTGGTGAACGGACTTTCCCGCTGATTCTTCCGCACCGTTTCGTCGCTTTTGCTCACCCCCAGGTTCGGCATCAGACGAGCGTCGACGCGGACGTAATGACCACCCCCGGTATCCAGCAGTGTCTCCAGGACAGTTGTGTCGTTCACCTGCACGTTGGCAAATATCTCGAGGATCTTGTCCCGGTCGCTGCGGATGGTAACGGGCCAGGTTTTACCGGTTTTGGCCCGCTGGGAAAGTGATGCAGCCGTTTCAAACACCACTTGTTTGCTGGCATAATCCAGGGTAAACGGCTGGTTGCGAAAAGCCGTCAGCGAAATGATACCGTCGATTCCCATACCGTCCAATGCGGTAGTGTATCCGCCCACGGCTCCAGTTTCTTTTACGGGCCCGATTACCACTTCCGGAATATGGTAGTGTTGCCCCCAGAGCGGCTCACCCGACGCCCGGAAGCCTGTGTAGCGGCCGGCGAACGAGGTACCAGACGCAATTTTATCGAAGAACGATTTAGAGAAGACGTGCATGCCCGCTCCGGTATCGAGCAGGAATTTTCCTTTTACGCCCCCAACGGTGGCTTCAATTTCCAGGTGACCGCTGTTGGTTACCGTCAGCGGAATGCCCGGCAGCGGCTGGGCGTGCAGGTGAAAAGGGGCGAAAAAGAGCAGGGCCATCAACAGGCTGGGCAATGTGATTCTGAATAAACAGGTCATGGTGCAGATAGTTAAAAGGTAAATACTGCCCCAAATCAAGCACCTGTAAAAACGTAAATCGTCAATTCTGGTCAGGTTTTACCTCTTTTTCCGACATTTTTTTAAGTTGCTGGCGATATTCGGAGGGCGTCAGGCCGGTTGCTTTCTTAAACGCATTGTTGAAAGACACTTTATTATTGAAACCTGAATCGAACGCCACAGCCAGCACTTTATCATCACCGGCCAGCAGCCGCTTTGCTTCTTCCACCCGGAGGCCGTTCACGTAGTCCGAAAACGTCTGTCCCATACGGTTGTTGATTACCTGCGAAGCATATTGTGGGGGCACGTTCAAAGCCGAAGCGAGTTGATCGAGATTAAACTCGGGAGACAGGTATGGTTTTTCCTGCTGAATATAGCCGGTCAGGCGATTCACCAACAGGTCGAGGTCATTGGACGTCAGGGGCGATTTCTGGTACTTGGGTTTTCGGGACTTGCGGTAAAGGGTATCCGGATGATTGAAGGCCGTATAGGCCAGTGCATAGATAGCCACCGCAATAAACAGGCGAACGCCATGACCGGCCAGCGTAAAATACCCTAACCCCAGCGAAACCCCTACCCGGTATACCCAGGCTCCGATAGCAAACAGCAGGTAAAATACCCAGATCCGGCGCAGATAACCAGCAGCCTCTGAGGGAGCCTGCTGGCTCAACCGGTAAATAGCAAGTCCGTAATAGATCAGGAGCGCCGTCATGAGCACATCCGTTCCCAACATAACCGGATCGAACGGATACACACCGTTTATCTGTTCTTCGTGGCGAATAAATACCCGCTTGCCTTCGGCTGAGCGCAACAGCACCGGCAGCGCGTAAAGGATCAGCAGCGCCCAGGGAATGAAATGCACGAGATGCCGGCGCTGGAATGCCGGCTGGGGATTGGAGAAGTAATAGACGTACAGGTAGATGAGCGGCCCGAACAGGAGAAATGCTCCGCTGGAGGTTTTTAGCAGGTGCGGAAACTGATCCAGCAGGTGGTTATAGGTCAGGTAATAATACAGGGTGTTGTAGCTGAAGACAAATACCAGTATAGCCAGCAGTCGGTTAGCCAACTGATTTTCGCTCTTCTTCAAGCCAATCAGTAAAGCCAGAAAAAAGCCTTGAACGGCTCCGGCCAGGTACAGATACGTTATAAATGAAGGAACTGTCGGCATCGCTGTCTCTCCCACTAACCGTAAGCAATTTAATCCTGACTGGCACCAATACCGTCCCGCAGGTTCTCCAGAAACCCTTTTATTTCCTGCAATTTGGCAATCATTTTGGCATTTTCGCTCTGTGTGGCCGATCGATTTTTGAGGTACTCGCGTGCACCCTGCAGGGTATATCCTTTCTCCTCAACCAAACTCAAGATTTCTTTCAGGTGCTCGATGTCCTCTTTCGTATAGATCCGATCACCCGCACGGTTTTTGCGCGGTTTCAGCGACGGAAACTCCTTTTCGTAGAACCGCAGCCGCGAAATATTAACGCCAAACAGATCGGCCACCTCCCGGATGCCGTAGTATCGCTTGTTCAACTCCTCCATACGACAAACTTCCGTTCTGTCACGGTAAAACACAAGATTTGGCGTAAATTTGCGGGAAAGTCGTTTCCCGACTATTGACTACGATGATGACTTCTTCTGAGATCCGACAACATTACTTAGACTTTTTCCGGAGCAAGCAGCACCTGATTGTGTCTTCGGCCCCGCTGGTGGCTAAAAATGACCCGACGCTGATGTTCAACAACTCGGGCATGGCACAGTTCAAGGACTTCTTCCTGGGCAACGGAACACCACCGGCCAAACGCGTCGCCGATACGCAGAAATGCCTGCGGGTGTCGGGGAAGCACAACGACCTCGAAGATGTCGGCTTCGACACCTACCACCATACCATGTTCGAGATGCTGGGCAACTGGTCGTTTGGTGATTATTTCAAGAAAGAAGCCATCGAGTGGGCGTGGGAGTTGCTGACCGGAGTTTATAAGCTGCCGAAAGACCGGCTGTATGTGTCGGTATTTCAGGGCGACGAAAAAGATAATGTACCCTTCGATCAGGAGGCCTGGGATCTCTGGAAACCGATCGTCGGCGAAGACCGGATCATTCTCGGCAACAAGAAAGACAACTTCTGGGAGATGGGCGATACGGGTCCATGTGGTCCTTGTTCAGAGATTCACGTCGACCTGCGCCCGCAGGAAGAGGTAGACCAGAAGCCCGGCAAGGAACTGGTCAACGCCGATCACCCGCAGGTCGTGGAGATCTGGAATCTAGTATTCATGCAATTCAACCGGAAAGCCGATAGTTCGCTGGAGCCGCTGCCCGCCCGCCATGTGGACACTGGTATGGGGTTTGAGCGGTTGTGCATGGCCATTCAGGGTAAGAAATCAAATTATGATACCGACGTGTTCACTGGTACCATCCGGGTTATCGAAGAGCTATCGGGGCAGACCTATCAGGGCACCATGGAAAAGTCAGACGTGGCCATGCGCGTGATTGCCGACCACATCCGGGCGGTATCCTTCGCCATTGCCGATGGGCTGGTGCCGTCCAATGTCCGGGCCGGTTACGTGATCCGCCGGATTCTGCGCCGGGCCATTCGCTACGGTTATTCGTATTTGGGCTTTACCGAGCCGTTTATGACCAAACTGGTGCCCACGCTGGCCCTCCAGTTTGCGGCTGTTTTCCCCGAACTTAACGCCCAGCGCGATTTTGTGGCAACCGTGATTCGGGAAGAAGAGATCTCGTTCCTGCGTACCCTCGGCCAGGGGCTGCGCCGTCTCGACCAGATTATTGGTCAGCTAACGGATACCGGCAAAGACACCATTGACGGAGAAACCGTTTTTGAACTTAACGATACGTTCGGTTTCCCCGCCGATCTGACGGCTCTCATCGCCCGCGAACAGCGACTCAAAATTGACGAAGAAGGCTTTCAGAACGCGCTAGCGCAGCAGAAAACGCGCTCCCGCAAAGATGCAGCCTCTTCGGCCAGTGATTGGGTTGACCTGATGGACGCTGACCGGGTCGAGTTTGTCGGTTATGATTTTGTCGAAGCCGATTCCCACCTGGTGAAATACCGCAAAGTACAGAACAAACAGGGCACGCAGTACCATATTGTGCTGGACCGCACACCGTTCTACGCCGAATCGGGCGGACAGATCGGCGATACCGGCCACCTGATTCTGGACATGGACAGAGCGGATTCGGTACTGGTCAAAATCATTGACACCCGGAAAGAAAATGATTTGATCATCCATGTCTCTGACGATAAAGATGTTGACGAAGCCCTGAACGCGGCCATTGCCGTAAAGGCGGTGGTCAGCTCCGACCGGCGGGATCTGATCATGAACAACCACACGGCTACCCACCTGCTCCATGCCGCCCTGCGGGAGGTGCTGGGGCCGCACGTAGCCCAGAAAGGTTCGTACGTAGGTCCGGATACCCTTCGTTTCGACTTCTCGCACTTCGCCAAAGTGACCGACGAAGAACTGGAGCAGGTAGAGCATATCGTGAATCAGAAAATCCGCGAGAATATTCCGCTGGATGAGAAGCGCAACGTCCCCATCGATCAGGCGAAACAGATGGGTGCCACGGCTCTGTTCGGCGAGAAGTACGGCGATTTTGTGCGGGTAATTACCTTTGATCCCGGCTACTCCGTAGAATTATGCGGAGGTACGCACGTATCGGCTACCGGCCAGATCGGCCTGTTCAAATTCTTGTCGGAAGGCTCCGTTTCTACTGGTGTTCGCCGGGTTGAAGCCATCACAGCCGACAAAGCGCTGGCTCTGATGCGCGAACAGCAGGCTACGCTCGACGAATTAAAAGAACTGCTGAAAGCGCCGAAGGACATCGTTAAAGCGGTGCAAAGCCTGATGGAAGAGCGAAACCAGCTGCAGAAGAAAATTGAAGCGCTGGAGAACGAGAAACTGCAGCAGGTAAAAGAGCAACTACTCCAGAAAGCTGAAGCGGTCAACGGCTACACCGTTCTGATTCAGCGGGTCGACGTCCCCTCCGCCGATGCTTTGAAACAACTCGCCTACGACCTGAAAGCAAAAGTGAATAACCTGGCCCTGGTGCTAGGGGCCGACATCAATGGCAAACCCCAGCTGGCGGTGATGCTGGCCGACGAGATTATCAAGGAAAAGAACCTTCACGCCGGGAATATGGTCAAAGAACTGGCCAAAGAAATCCGGGGTGGTGGCGGTGGTCAGCCATTTTTCGCCACTGCCGGTGGCTCCGACGCGAGCGGCCTGGACCGGGCGCTGGCAAAGGGACGGGATTTGCTAGCTTAACAAATTTTGAAAAAGCCGGGTCATGTATCCGGCTTTTTCGTTTTACCGAACACCCAGTGCTGAATAAACTTCTTGGAAGTAACCTGCGTAAGCCGTAATTTAACTGATAATCAAAAGGCCTTGCTATGATACGGCTCTATTTTTACACGATGCTGCTGCCCCTGCTGACGGCATTTCTGTTCAAATTCGGTATTCGTCCCGTTGAGCCGGTCGTATCCGCCAAGGCAACGTTCTCCATTGCCTCCACCATACCCATTTGTGGTTCTACCCAAACCGGTGGTATCCCCCAAAACCTGCTGAACCAGCCAGTAACGCTTCGCGCCAAAATAGGCACTTTCCCCTTTCCAACCTCAACCAAATCACCAAAGGCGCAGGCGTTTTTCGAGCAGGGCATGGTCCACCTGCACGGCTACCAGTTGGTAGAAGCCCTCCGGCATGATTCCACCATGGCTATGGCTTATGCAGGGATAAGCCGGGCGTATGTGCAGATGGAATTTCAGCCGTACGCAGCCGCCCGCAAAGCTGCCGAACAGGCTAAAGCCCTTGCTAACCGGGTTTCTGACCGGGAGAGGGAACACATTGAGCTGCGCTTTGCCCAGCTAAAAGCCCTGGTGTCTGTCAGCGACCTAAAAGCCCTGGACGAGTACCGCCTGCGCCTGAAAACAGCCATCAAGCGCTTTCCCAATGATGCCGAACTGTGGCTGCTATCCGGTAATTCTTACGAAGAGTCAGCGCTCGGCCGGGGTCAGGGCAGTTCGCCGGCCAGTATTGCCATTTACGAAAAAGTACTTCAGCTCGCACCCAATCACCCGGCGGCTCATCATTACCTGATTCACGCCTATGAGGGAATGACTGACTACGAGAAAGCCATTTACCATGGTGCGGCATACGCCCGGCTCTCTCCCCGTTTGCCTCATGCGCTGCATATGTACGCCCACGACCTGATGAAAACCGGCAACGTAGATGAAGCCATTGCGCAGATGAAAGAAGCCGATGCCATTGAGCGGGACCTGTATGCTGCCGACCAGTATAAAGCCGAATACGATTGGCACCACGGGCATAATATCGCCTTGCTTGCGCTATGCTACCAATACCAGGGCCGGATGAAAGAAGCCGAAGAGCTTTCCAGAGAGAGTTACGCCATGGGTTTCCCAACGGATACTAACTTCCGTTACTACCGCAAAAAAAGTCTGCCCGAACTGCTGTTTGACCAAGAACGCTATCCGGAGGTTTTACCCATTGCCCAGAGTTTGGTAAAAGCCAGCACCCCCGCCGAACGACTGTTGGGCCACTACTTTCTGGGGCTTCTTCAGTTGCACGAGGGAAATCTGGCAGGTACCCGCAAAAGTCTGAAAGCAGCTGAAGCGCAACTGGCCATGATCCGGCCGGCCTACCCCACTACCCGTTTACATGGTTTTGTAAAACATTACCCTAAATTCCTGGCAGTCCTGATTCGCCTACAGGATAAGTCCACGAACGAAGCCGGTTTACAAGAAATCCGCGAATTTCAGAAGATGGCGCGTGGCCAGTTCGGACCCGACGGCTGGGTTGAAGCCCTCTACCAACTGGAAATGATTGCCGACGCAGCGTTAAAAGGACCAGATACCAATTTTGCCAAAGAAGCCGTAGGGGTGCTGGCGGAACATGATCCCGCGTATCCGGGTACGCATTACCTGCAGGCGAAACTGGCTAAGCTCAACGGTGACCAGAAAACCGCCAGTCAGCAACGCGAACTGGCCATAAAAGGCTGGTCGAAAGCCGATAAAGAATTTACCCAACGCATTTTCTAAACTTTCCGCCTTCTGTCTACTCCACTTCCTGCCGTCCCGATTGCAATCGGGACGGTTTTTTATTGCCAAGCTTCGGTGGCTATTTATGTTAATTGTAGTGGAGTACGCGTTTTAACAGACAGTTAGCAGCTTTTTTAGTTTCTTTGTCAGTAAACCAATTTGAACCTGATGGATATTAACAATATCATCACCATTGATCCTGATATTCAATTTGGTACTCCGGTCTTTACCGGAACCAGAGTACCTATTGAGAGCCTTTTCTGGCACCTGGAAGAAGGTGTGTCGTTGGATGACTTCCTGAATGATTTCCCGTCTGTACAGCGTGAACAGGCGGTTGCTTTGCTAGAATTAGCCCAAAAAGCCGTATCATCCCCAACATTGCTGCATTTGCTGAATGAAACTGCTGCTTGATGAGAACCTGCCGAAGCAGCTAAAAAACGATTTGCCTAATCACGAAGTGTACCACGTCAGCGATAAGCATTGGAACAGCAAGAAGAATGGGGAATTGTTACAGGCTATGCTGGCGGATGGCTTTGATGTTTTGCTAACATTTGACAAAAACCTTCAGCATCAACAAAATTTTGAAAAGTACCCAATTATCGTTTTTGTGCTGATAGCCCCAAAGAACCAGCATCAGTACCTGCAACCGTTGATGCAGCAAGTAAACCAACTGCTTCAGCATCCTTTAAAGCATGGGGCCACAATTATTTCGTAATGCCATCTGAACTACTCCTTCACCTTGACAACGCCACCGTACGGCGACCGGAAGGGATTGTACTCAAAAACATCCACTGGACGCTGAACGTAGGCGAACAATGGGCCATTGTGGGTCCTACTGGCTCCGGCAAATCGTCGCTGCTGGATACCGTGGCTGGCCAGTTACCCGTACTATCCGGTCACTTTCATCACCCTGTAGGTCCGCTGCGCGATACCGTTGAGCGGGTAGCCAACGACTACCGGTTCGACCGGCGGGTGGCGTCGGCGGCTCAGTTTTACCAGCAGCGCTTTAACGCTGATACTTCTGAGGAATCGCCCACCGTTTGGGAAGTGCTCCAGAACCAGGTGTGGCCCGTGGGTACGCATGACCCTAAATCGGTGCCGCTGCCCCCGCCGGCTTATCCGGAAGACTGGCTGAGCGAAGTAGCGAATCAGGTCAACATTGCCCATTTATTGCAGCGGAAACTGACCTCCTTATCGAACGGCGAAACCCGGCGGACGCTGCTGGCCCGGTCGCTGCTGCGTCGCCCGCGTATCTTACTCCTCGACAATCCGTTTGCCGGCTTGGATGCAGAGAGCCGCCAGCGGCTGCACCAGGTACTCAATACCGTTGCGGCCGAAGGGATCTCACTGGTATTGGCGACATCGTTACAGGAAATCCCAGCGTGTATGACGCATATTCTCTCACTGGCAGAGGGTGCCATCATCGAATCCGGTCCCAGAACCGCTCAGGCGCTGCAACAACCGCAGGCACCCGTTCACGCGCTCACCAATGCCGACCGGCTAAGGCAGTGGCATACGGCCAATAAGGCCACCTTCATAAATGCCGTGAAGATGCAGGGCGTATCGGTGCAGTATAACGGACAGAAAGTACTGGACAACATCGACTGGACGGTTCGGCGAGGAGAGAAATGGGCGGTGCTGGGCCCAAACGGCTCCGGCAAGTCTACTTTGCTGAGCCTGATTACCGCCGATAACCCGCAGGGCTACCGCAATTCCTTTAGCCTATTCGACCGCCGGCGCGGCACCGGCGAAAGCATCTGGGATATTAAACAGAAAATCGGCTTCGTCTCACCGGAGGTCCACCTTTACTTCCCCCGTGACCTCACCGTCTGGAAAGCTGTGGCGTCTGGCCTGTTCGACACGGCGGGGTTGTTCCGGAAGCTGACCGATGCGCAGACCGAACATGTCAGCTTTGTGCTGAACCTCCTGAATATAGAAGACCTGCGCGACAAACGCTTTGCCCAGTTGTCGACCGGTCAGCAGCGGTGGGTCCTGCTGGCAAGAGCGCTGGTCAAGAACCCGCCCCTGCTGATCCTGGACGAACCCTGCCAGGGCCTTGACCCGGAGCACACCCTCCAGTTCCGAGATCTGGTCGATGAGCTTTGCCAGACATCCGACCGGACCTTGCTTTACGTCTCCCACTACGCCGATGATATTCCCCGTTGTGTTACGCAGGTATTGCAGCTGGCAGCCGGCCGGGGGCAGATCAAACCATATCCTTATTAATCCTTGAAAATCAATGCCCCGCCCGATGGAACCGGGGCTTATTACCTCACCGAAAAGTCGCTTCATGAGCGGCTTTTTCCGTTTCGGCAATTTGTCCACTGGTCAGGCTGGGTTAGGGTGGCAACTTTGGGGCATAAAGTAAACAACCACACCAATGAACAAGCTATTCTCCTTACTGCTGGGCGTAACGCTCACCCTCGTGACGCTATCCTGCAAAGAGCCCACTGAGGTGGTTAACCCCGGCGGATCAGGCAAGCCATCCACCGACAAGCCTACCGCCCGACCGGGTAAAGTATATACCGTAGGTAAACCCCTGGGCAACGCTACTACAACCACCATTGGTCCGCAAGGCGGCAAACTAACTTCGGCCGACGAGCGGCTGACCATTACCGTACCGGCCGGAGCGGTTGAAACGGCCCAGACGTTCAGTATTCAGCCGATCAGCAGCACGGGTCCGCAGTCGCTGGGAGCGGGCTTCCGGCTGGCTCCCCACGGCACAACCTTCAAAAAACCGGTTACCATCACCGTTCGCTACGATCCGGCGTTGCTGCTGGGCACCGTAGCCGAAGCGCTTAGTCTGGCGTACCAGAACAGCAAGGGCGTGTGGGTACTGGCCGCCACCAGCAAGGTCAATACAGACGCCCACACCCTCAGCGTCGAAACGACCCATTTCAGCGACTGGAGTGTCCTGCAACGGGCTGTGCTGATGCCGGAGGTAGGGTTTGTAAAACCAGGAGGTAACCTGGTATTGTCAGTGAATCTGCTGACGGAGGATTTACTGGTGCCTATTGTTCAGGATACCGACGTGCCGGAGCCGTTTGAATCGCCCAGTACGGTAGTTGATTACAGCACCTGGAAACTGGCGGGTGAAGGCAAACTGGTTCCGGCCGCCTTTAAGGCTTCGTACACGGCGCCTTCCGTTCCACCGGCCCGCAACCCGGTAGCCATCAGCATTAAACTGAATGGCCCCACGGTCATTGACGGCAAACCCTACAAAGAGCTGTGGCTGGTGTCGAATGTATACATCGGAGCCGAAGGGCTGACCTACCGGATCAACGGCGGCAAATGGGTACACACCCTGTCCGGAGCCGGTGCGCAACTGCTGTCAACCGCCGGCGGAGCCTTTGTGTCGATCAACACAGGCGGAACCGACAGCGGTAATCTATCGGGGGTTAATATTCAGGCATACCCACCACTAGTGGAATCTGAAGTGGGGACAGACAACCTGCTCACCTATAAGACATTCGTACAACCCTGGCGGTTAGAAGGCTTTCCCTCCTTTAACCTGTCCGATAAGGCCGGCGAGTTGATGTACCTGCACCAATACCGGGTAGGCCGGGTTCTCTACGCCAGTCCCGGTGCCCTATCCTTCTACCGCTTCGGCCCGGTTGGGGATTATGTGATTGGTAAGTTTGAACTGGAGAAGGCCGGCGTTCTGTACCCCGGCAAAGAAATGTCAGAGAGCACAGTCCGAATTGAAGGATTTTTCCGCATCAAAAGGACCAAATAAAGGCTAATAACCAGCAAACGGGTTGTCCCAGTACTGAGCAGGTAACTGGAAC
Source organism: Nibrella saemangeumensis (assembly GCF_039541915.1). Classification (NCBI taxonomy): domain Bacteria; kingdom Pseudomonadati; phylum Bacteroidota; class Cytophagia; order Cytophagales; family Spirosomataceae; genus Nibrella; species Nibrella saemangeumensis. Next base: position 697,631 of record NZ_BAABHD010000084.1, on the reverse strand, counting down.
AACCCGTTTGTCATTCACGTCGGAACGCATTCGTATGCCGGACAACGCCTTATTTACACAATAGATTGATACATCAGCTTTGTACAGTATACAGGTATTTCGTCAGTTATACGACCTTCCCGTGCAGGTACACAATCTGAATAGCATCCCGGCAGCGATAGCTTTAAGTTGGATAGTGCTTTTAGGGTTTCGAGATGGTACCGCTAGAGGCTATTATCCGCTGCGAGTCGGACGGTAATTACACGTATTTCTTCCTGAAGAACGGCCGGAAAATCCTGGTCTCCCGTAATCTAAAGATGTAGAGGAACTGCTGGAAGGCCACTCCTTCATGCGGGTTCACCACTCCTACCTGGTCAACCTGAACGAGATTGAGCGCTATGTCCGGGGCGAAGGAGGCTACCTCATCATGAGTGACAACTCGTCGGTTAACGTGTCCCTCAGCCGGAAGGACGCGTTGCTTGGGTTGATTAGCTAGATGGTAGCTACTCAACTAGTCCACCAGCATCCCGTTGGACGCGAGTTATAGCCACAATGCCTATTTTTACAGGGATAATTCGTGTTTCACTCTGCGTACCCAGATTCCTTTGGCGGCATTTTTCGAACAGCTTTCACTCATTATCACCAACGCGGGTGTTGTCCTCGGCGTGTTTGTGACCTTACTGCTTACCAGCAAGTCGGTGCGGGAGAGCCGGGCCAACCTGTTTCTGTCTATTCTGCTGCTAGCGATGTCGTTCAGCATCCTGCACATCCAGTATGCCGGCCGGGTTATCAATCATTTCTCGGCCAACGTGTTTTCGCTGGGCGACCCTACGTTTCTGCTGATTGGGCCACTGCTATGGCTGTACATGCAGGAACTGACTGGCCACCGTACCCGTTGGTCATTTCGCCTGATGCTGCATTTCATTCCGTTCCTGACGGTTATTCTTCTGTCGACGACGCTGAACCGATATTTCTCCGACAGCACGGCTGTGGCCTTTCTGAACGGGCATCGCGGCTGGTTGGCCATTTCGTTCTGGGTATTCATGGTCATCCAGTTTTCGGGGTATTTGTACCTTATCAACAAGCGGTGGCAGGCGTACCGGCAGTTGGTGGAGCAGGAGGTCTCCAATACAGAAAACGTAAGCCTGGCCTGGGTGCAGTTTTTCATGGGGGTGTTCCTGGGTATCCTGCTCTTTTTCCTGCTCGTGCTGCTTAATCTGATTCACCATGGCAACTCGGTGTGGGTCGGTCGCACAATTGCGGTGGTTTTCTCGCTATCGGTCTTTGCGCTCGGCTACAAGGGCATCCTGCAGAAAGAAATTTTCCATCTTGACCAAACCCAGACCGATGTAGTACCTCCATCCGTATCCGTTCCTACCCCGGAGCCGGAAATCCGAAAGCCGGATCAGCAACTGATCGACCGCCTGCTCCGGTTTATGGCCGACGAAAAGCCCTACCTCGATCCCGAACTGACGCTCAGCAGCCTGGCCAAGCGGCTTAACCTCAGCCGGAGTGAGTTGTCGCAGCTCATCAACGAAGGTGTGGGCAATAACTTCTACAATTTTGTCAACAAGTACCGAGTCGAGCAGGTGAAGGCGTTCATGAACAACCCGGCCATGAAACACTACAATCTGCTGGGACTGGCGCTGGAAGCCGGCTTCAAATCCAAATCCACCTTCAACCTCATCTTCAAACGCTTTACCGGCCTCACGCCAAGCGAATACCTGCAAACCCTGTCGAAGTAACACGCCCAACGGCATATAAGACGTCCAGGTGGATTCCGCCAGACGACTCACCGGCCTTTGTTCGCCAATATTGCCTCAAAAACAACGAACAAGGTGCAACCCAAACATGTCATCGAACTGGTCAACGTCAGCAAATCGTTTACGTTAGCCGCTGGTGCCTTTCAGGCACTGAAACAAGTGAACCTCCGCATTGAGGCCGGGCAATTAGTGGCCGTAACCGGCAAATCGGGCAGCGGCAAATCAACCCTGCTTAACCTGATTACCGGCATCGACAAACCCTCCGAAGGAAGTATCACGATCAACGGTATACGCATCGACAAACTACCGGAAAGTGCGCTGGCCTCCTGGCGCGGCCGCAACATCGGCGTGGTGTTCCAATTCTTTCAGTTGCTGCCCACGCTGACCATTCTGGAGAACGTGATGCTGCCAATGGATTTCTGCGACACCTACCCGAAAAAAGAACGCAACGAGCGGGCGCTCCAGCTGCTGCATCAGGTGGGCATCGGCGACCAGGCCGATAAGTTTCCGTCGGCGCTGTCGGGTGGTCAGCAGCAGCGGGCCGCCATCGCCCGCGCTCTGGCCAACGACCCACCGGTCATCGTGGCCGACGAACCCACCGGCAACCTGGATTCACAAACGGCCTCGTCTATTTTCCAGCTGTTTGCGTCGCTGGCGCAGGCCGGTAAAACGGTCATTGTGGTCACCCACGAGAAAGAGTTCTCTGCCTGGTTTGAGCATACCATTGCCCTGGCCGACGGAGAAATTGTCAACGCACCGGCCGTAACTGCCTGAACCAGACAATGCCATGAAGATCAGATACCTTAAAGTTTTGCGGGACGTTACGTCCGACTATACCATGAATTTTATGCTGGTGCTGGCGATTGCCATCGGTGTGTTCGGCATCGGCTGCATCTTAGGTGGTTACGCCGTTGTCAAACGGGAGATGACTACGAATTACCTGGGTACCCGGCCGGCTTCGGCCACCATTGAACTGGAACAGGCTATTTCGCAGGAGTTAGTCGATCGTGTAAAAACGATGCCCGGCATCCGGGAAGCTGCCCGACGCGCTACGCTGGTAGCCCGCATGAAGGTCGGCGATAAGTGGTACCCGCTGTTGCTGTTTGTGATGGATGATTTCAGCAACCTCCGCATCAGTACATTCCACTGGGTGTCCGGCGCTACGGAACCGCCTGCAGGAACCATACTGGTTGAACGCACGGCGCTGGACATGATGGAGGCCGCCGAAGGTGCCAACATTACTGTTAAAACGCGGCATGGTGCGCCCAGGACAATGCGCATTAGCGGTATCGTCCACGATCCTGGGCTGGCACCCGCCTGGCAGGAACAGGCCGGCTATGGGTACATTACTCTGGAAACCCTCCGCTGGCTGGGCGAAACCCAGGGCTTCGATCAACTCAAAATGCAGGTAAGTACCAACTCAAATTCCGCTCCGCACATAACCCGGCAGGCCGGTATGGTGTCGGCCTGGCTGGAAAAGCGGGGGTATACCATTCATGAGATCCAGGTGCCACCGCCAAACAAGCACCCGCACCAGGGGCAGATGAACGCCGTGATGTCAATTTTCATTGTCTTCAGCTTCCTGATTCTGCTTCTGGGTTCGCTGCTAGTGGCTACATCGATGGCCACGTTGATGGTGAAGCAGGTCCGCCAGATTGGGGTGATGAAAGCTATCGGGGCCAACTCCCGGCAGATTGCCAGACTGTACCTGTTTATGCTGCTCCTGCTGTGTGTAACGGCGCTGGTCATCGGCATTCCGCTCAGTCGGCTGGCGGCCTCGGTGCTTTATAACCGCATTGCAGTGATGCTCAACCTCGAACTGACGGATAGCGCCATTCCGTTCTGGGTAATGCTGGTGCAGGCCGGAGCCGGTATTCTCGTTCCCCTGCTGGCGGTGTCGGTTCCGGTCATCCGGGGGAGTCGCCGGTCGGTGCGGCAGGCGCTGGATAATTACGGCGTATCGCAAACCAAACCCATCCGTTCGGCCTGGCTTGTCTCCCTAAGCCGGGGTCAGTGGCTGGGCGATACGGTCAGGCTGTCGCTCCGTAATGTCTTTCGCCAGCCCGCCCGCCTAACGCTGACGCTCGGCTTGCTGGCAGCCGGCGGTGCCCTGTTTATGACCGCCCTGAATGTATCGGAAGCCTGGAACAACAACCTGCGCCGGATCTACACCCAGCGGTTGTATGATCTGGAGATTCGGCTAAACGAGCCTATTCAGCCAAACGTCCTTATACCAAAACTAAAAATAATCGCCGGGATAAACGTTGTGGAATCCGGCAACTCAGCTTCGGCTTCAGTCCGGAAAGCCGGTCCTTACGACATTACCCACACCTACCCCGATAAAGGGCACGGCAGCTTTACCATGCAGGCACTATCCATTGACACCAAACTGTTGAAGGCTAATCTGACCGAAGGACGCTGGCTCAGTAAGCCGGAAGCAGCAGAGGTGGTATTAAACCAATTAGCCCGCAGTAAAGATCTCGAGCTTGGGGATACGATTACCCTTTCGGTAGACGGAAAAGCAACAGCCTGGACCATCGTCGGCTTTACGGAAGATGTGGGCTCACCCGCCACTGCTTATGTTTCCGCAGAAGCGTACGCCCGGTATGTGGGATCAGCCGGACAGGCTAATCTGCTGCGCATTGGCTTCACCGACCGCTCACGAACGTATGTTGCCGGCAAAACCCGCGAGGTAGAAACGATCCTGGAGCAGCAAAGCATCTCGGTGCGGGCGAGTGTACCCGTCTGGCTCCTGCGCAATGCCATTGCCGGTCACATGGGCATCCTGATCAACTCCCTGCTGGCCATGGCCATACTGATGGCGCTGGTGGGTACGCTTGGACTACTATCCACCATGAGCATGAGCATTTTGGAACGGACCCGCGAAATCGGCGTGATGCGGGCCATCGGTGCCACACCAACCACCATCCGCAACCTGATTGTGTGGGAAGGGCTGGTCATCGGGGCCCTGAGCATCGCACTCGCCGTGGTTTTTTCGCTGGCCCTATCGGTGTGGCTGGGCCGTTTTATCGGCAATATGTCGTTCCGCACACCGCTGGGGCTTACGGTTTCACCACTGGCTATGGGTGTCTGGATCGGTATTATTGGGATTGGTACGTATCTGGCCACGGTATTTCCCGCCCGCCGGGCCAATAAGATTACCACCCGGGAAGCGCTGGCGTATGAGTAATTGGTAAACTGGCTGATCGGTTAATCGGTTAATTGGTTCAGTTGGTTATTCTTTCCGGAACTCGACTGTGTGGCGGACAACGCCCTCTTTGTCTTTAGTGTCGAAACCCCACGTCATGGTGCTGCCGTTTACCTGCAGATCATATTCCTGCTGGTTGCCTTTCCGGTCTTTCAGGGTGATCTTCTGGTCAGTGGCCTGCCAGGTGGTAGCGGCCGCCGAACCCATTACGGCTTTCATCATCAACGCGCCCAGGGGATTCTGACAGCCTTTGATCGGAATGACTTTCACGCTGCCATCGGCGTTGAAGGTCATTCCCATATCTTCGCGGCAGCCACCGTACGTACTCTTGAAATGTTCGTAAATATCCGCTATTGCGTTTCGAGCCGGGTCAACCCGATGAGACGACATTCGCCAGGAACCGGTGATATCCGGTGCCCCAACCAGACGCAGGCCAGACAAAGGAAGCAGGCCTGCCAATAGCAAAAAGAGGATGCCCTTTTTCATAGCGGTAAGGAAAGATTCCCGATTGGTTTACCTGAATTTCCTGATTCCTCCCGCCAATGTCAACCCTTTGCTATACCGATTGAGCCAACGGTAACCGGTCTTTGTTGCTGGTTACTTGGTTGACTGGTTCATTGGTTGATTAGCTGCCAATATCAATCAACGGATGAACCAGTCAACCAAGTATCTATTCCGCCAGATAGTTACCAATGCCCACAACGACCGTAGACAGCACCACCGTCAGGATACCGAGCGTAATGGTGCGCATGGTAGGCCGGTTGGCCCCTTTCCATTCGTGCAGGTAGAGGCCCCAGAAGCTGCTGAACGCGATGATGAAGGCCATGTGCAGGGTCCAGCCGGAGAAGCGGTACTCGCCCATTTTGCTGTCGCCCATGCCGTAGAAGAAAAACTGAAAGTACCAGGTAAACCCGGCCATGGCACAGAATAGAATGTTCCAAAGCCGGGGTGCCGACAAATCGGCGTAGTCGGTATAGGTGCGGTTGCGGATGTTCAGGTAAATGCTCCAGATCGCGTTGGTGGTCAGGCCACCCAGCAGAATAATGACCAGCGGGGCATTGTTCATGTACAGCGAGTCGGCTCCGTTTTGAACGGCCAGTTCGGCAATAGGTTGCCCGGCCGTCAGCCCGAAGGAAAAACAAGCGCTCATGATACCGGAAAATACAGCCACCAGAATACCTTTCTTCATGTCAAATTCGGCAATGGCTTCTTGCTTGGCCTCTGTTGTCAGGTTCTTCTCCTTCATCATACCGGCGATGCCGCAGATCACGATACCCAACACACAAACGGCTAACCCCAGCACGATTACCTGACCGGACAGGGTGCTGAGCAGGGCCCCGAAACGGCCCTCCCAGATTGGCGGCACCAGGGTACCAAAAACCGCGCAGAGCCCCAGCGCCACAGCCATGCCCAGCGATAAACCCAGGTAGCGCATCGCCAGCCCGAAGGTCAGGCCGCCAAAACCCCACAGCACCCCCCAGAAATACGTCCACCAGAGCGTTTCGGTGTTCGACTGCGCCAGCACTCCAAACAGATTTGGAATTGTGAGGACACCCAGCAGCAGCGGAGCAATCAGCCAGGAGAAAATACCACCGGCGAGCCAGTAACTCTCCCAGGCCCACCCCTTCACTTTCTTGTACGGCAGATAAAAACTTCCGGAAGCAAAGCCCCCGATAGCGTGAAACAGAACGCCTAGGAATACGGCCATTGAACGTACAGATTTATGGATTGAATTTCTTTCTACCTCAAAACTGCCGAAAAATACGGGGGCAACTTTCCTGTTCTCTCCTGAACCGGGCGGTATCTGATACGCATATTACCAGATTATAAAGTTTCTTGAAAAATTTGGGGGAAGCAGGAGAGTACATGATATTTACCGGTAACTATCCTGCTTATTTCGTATTGTCTTCCTGCAAAAAGACGCTCCCGAAACGAACCACAGTCAAAAGCAATATGTCAAAAACGCTCACATTCCGCCACGTCAGTTATTTATGGGACGAAGCCAAAGCCCTGGAATTAGCCGGCAATGAAGTCGACCTGTTCATCTACCGGTCCAACCTGTTAGGTGCCGATCTGCGGCTCACCAACTACGCTGGCGGTAACACCTCCGTTAAAATTATGGAGACCGATCCGCTGACCGGCCAGCCCGTGCCCGTTATGTGGGTAAAAGGTTCCGGCGGAGACATCGGTACGCTCACCAAAGCCGGTTGCGCCAATCTGTACGTTGAGCGGCTGCACGCGCTGAAAAACCGCTACCGGGGCCTGGAATTTGAGGATGAAATGGTCGAGCTGTTCAACCACTGCCTTTTCGATCCCAAATGCGCGACGCCTTCCATTGACACACCCCTGCACGGTTTGCTACCGTATAAGCATATTGACCACCTGCACCCGGATGCCCTGATCGCCATTGCCGCCAGCAAAGACGGCGAAGCCATCATGAAAGAGATCTGGGGTGACCAGATGGCCTGGGTACCCTGGCAGCGGCCGGGCTTCGACCTGGGGCTGCAACTGGAGCAGCCGGTTCGCGAAAACCCGAACCTGCGCGGTATCATCCTCGGCGGTCACGGTCTGTTTACCTGGGGCGAAACCTCTTACGAATCGTACATCAATACGCTGGAGGTAATCGAACAGGCCTCCGAATACCTGGAGCAGAATTACGGCAAAAAGCGTGCGGTATTCGGCGGAAGCCGGCTGCAGAACACCGACGAGAAAACCCGCAAAGACCGGGCGGCCAACCTGATGCCGGTGCTGCGCGGACTGGCCTCCAGCTACCGCCGGATGATCGGCCACTATACCGACGATGCGCGCGTGCTGGAGTTCGTTAATTCCAACGATCTCGACCGGCTGGCGCCGAAAGGGACCAGTTGCCCCGACCACTTTCTGCGTACGAAAATCCGCCCGCTGGTACTGGACGAACCCGAAACGCTGGCGCAGAAAAGCAGTGATGAACTGAAGGAATACCTGACGCAGAAATTTGAAGCTTACCGCGCCGACTATGCCGCCTATTACGAACGCTGCAAGCACGCCAACAGCCCGGCCATGCGCGACCCGAATCCGGTGGTGATCCTGTGGCCGACGGTGGGTATGTTTACCTTCGCCAAAGACAAGCAGACAGCCCGGGTAGCCGCCGAGTTTTACACCAACGCCATCAACGTGATGAAAGGTGCCGAAGCCGTATCGGAGTACGTTGGGCTGCCCGAGCAGGAAGCCTTTGATATTGAATACTGGCTGCTGGAAGAAGCCAAGCTGCAGCGGATGCCGAAGCCGAAGTCGCTCTCCGGCAAGGTCGCCTACGTCACGGGTGGTACCGGCGGTATCGGTAAGGCGATCTGCGAAGCCCTGCTGCAGGAAGGTGCCTGCATTGTGGCCGTTGACCGCAACCTGCTGGAAGAAACCCAGACCGACCTGCGTAAACGGTACGGTAAAGACAACGCGCTATCGGCTGCCATCGACGTGACCGATGTAGCAACCATTGCCGAATCGCTCCGGCAGGCCACCCTGCAGTTTGGGGGTGTCGACATCATTGTGAACTGCGCGGGTCTGTCCATCTCCAAGCCGCTGGCCGAAACAACGCAGCAGGACTGGGATATTCTGCAGGATGTGCTGGTGAAAGGTCAGTTCCTGGTGAGTCAGGAAGCGATGGTTATTCTGCGGAAGCAGGCACTGGGTGGTGATATCGTGAACATCGCCAGCAAGAATGGTCTGGTAGCCGGCCCGAACAACGTAGCGTACGGTACGGCCAAAGCCGCGCAGTTGCACATGAGCCGCCTGCTGGCCGCCGAACTGGGTCCCGAAAAAGTCCGGGTTAACACCGTTAACCCCGACGCGGTACTGCGCGGTAGCAAAATCTGGGAAGGCGAATGGGCCGCCGGCCGGGCCAAAGCCTACGGTATCTCCGTTGAAGAGCTACCAGCGCACTACGCCAAGCGGACGCTGCTCAACGAAGAGATTCTGGCCGAGGACATCGCCAAAGCCGTACGTGTATTCGTAGACGGTAGCCTGTCAAAATCAACGGGTAACGTGCTGAACGTCGACGGTGGTGTTGCCATGGCGTTTGTCCGGTAACCACAACCTGGTCTATACTGGTGAAGGCCCTCCCGAACGTTCGGGAGGGCCTTCACCAATTATGCACAAAATACAATTTATCGATTAACTGTTCACAGCAACCAGCAGCAAGCATAGGCCAATTTCCAGATAAAGTATAGCAAAATAATTGTAGCGTCTGAGCCTCAATTGACGCTATGGCAACGTTCCCGGTATCGATTGCGTAAATAAAATGCCGGTTTTTCTTTCCGCCGTCCAGTTTTCTGACTAAACTCATACTACCCTTTCAGGAGGAAACCTCTCCCGTAGGCCGTAGTACCTCTGCAGAAAATACAACAAAGCCAACCGACACCCTATGATAGCCAGAGCCACTCCCGCACCCATTAACCAGCCGCGCAGCCAGGGCTTTCTGCACATTCACCGCGGACAGCCGGGGGGCCTGTACAAGCTCCAGTTCAACCCCAAAGACAAGACGCCTAAATACAAACAGATTGTTCAGTCGGTCATTACCGATATTGAGCGGGGGGTCCTGCAGAAGAATGAGCAGTTGCCGTCAATCAGCGAACTGAGCGTAGAGTATTACCTGGCCCGCGACACGGTGGAGAAAGCCTACCGTGAACTGCGCGAACGGGGCTACATTACCTCCGTGCAGGGCAAAGGCTATTATGTGCTGGGACAAGAAGCACCGAAGCTGAAAGTGCTGCTGATCTTCAATAAATTAAGCTCCTATAAAAAGCTGATTTACTATGCCTTTCTAAAAACGCTGGGCGACCGCGCGACCGTCGATCTGCAGATTCACCACAACAGCGCCCGGAAGTTCACGGAAATTGTTGAGAAGAACCTCGGCAAATACAACCATTACGTGGTGATGCCCCATTTCACGGAAGATATGAACAAAGCCGACTACCTCGAAACGCTCAAGCGCATTCCGTCCGATGAACTGGTCCTGCTCGACAAAGACGTGCCCGAACTGCCGGGCGACTACCTGAGCATCCACCAGAACTTCAACAAAGATATTTTTCACGCGCTGGAAACCGCCAACGACCTGCTGAGTAACTACCAGCGCCTGGTGCTGCTGTTTCCAGGCGACGGCCACTACCCCGTAGACATCGCCCGTGGGTTCCGGTCCTACTGCATTAATTTCCATAAAGAATATGCCGTTCTGGAAAACGCAGCCGATGAAGTTCTCCAGGCCGGTACCGCCTACGTCGTTGTCGAAGAAACCGATCTGGCCGAATTGATTAAGAAAGTCCGCCAGTCCAGCTTCCTGCTGGGCCGGGAGATTGGGGTGATTTCTTTTAATGAAACGACGTTGAAGGAGTTGCTAAACATTACAGTCATCACCACCGATTTTGAGACAATGGGGCGTACGGCGGGCGCGTTACTGCTGGATCAGCAGCGCATTAAAGTAAACAACCCGTTTTACATGATCCGCCGGGGTTCCTTATAAAAAACCACGTAAAGCAGGAGAGGTCAGCACAGTTCATTGGCCGGCAGGCCCTTCTTTTGTAGTAACAAAGCGTTTATTCATCATAGGGTTAGAGATAAAGTCCACTGGATATTCTAGTGGACTTTTTTATGAACAGCGCCGGACCCGGAAGTCGAATGGGCTACGTCTTTTTTCCTAAACTGTCAGGTCCTTTCCACTTCCCTCCTATCTTTAAGCCATTATTCTCGTAGCCAACCCTTCACTTAGCCTGCTGCGGATGAAGCTTAAAGCCATAGCGCCGTATCTGTTCTCGTTTCTGCTGCTGATTATCGTCGTCTTTATCGACCGGTACAGCTTTAACGCCATGCAGGAGTACATCGCGGAGGTCGACCACACACGGGAGGTTATTACCTCCCTGGAGCGTTTGGCGAACCATCTGAAAAGCGCCCAGTTATATTCCCCCTCCTATGCCGGCACCTCCCGGCAAAACTACTACCAGCTGTATAAACAGGAAGCGGATAGCGTATCGGGAGAACTCGTCCAGCTCCAGTATCTGGTCCGGGATGATACCGCGCAGACCCGGCGAATAGCTTCCCTGGCCAGACTCACCCGGAAGCATCTGCCGGTACTTATGAACCGGAATATCGTCGAAATTATTCAGACGGGTGAAGCCTGGCGGCTCAACGACCTCTTTACTATCCACAGCTCGATCAACAAGGCGGTGGACATCGAAAACGCGCAACTATCGGCGCAGAAAAAAAAGCTGGATCAGTCTACGACAATCAGCAGCTACCTGACCACTATCTTTTCGGTACTGGCCATTGGTATCATTCTGATTGCCTTCGGTAAGAACCTGGCGCTAAGCCGGCGCCGGCGGTGGCTGGAGGGCTTTCTGGAGTCGGTGCTCAACACCTCCCGCAACGGGGTTATCTCCTGCCAGGCCGTCCGCCAGAAAAACCAGATCGTCGATTTTCAGATCCTGTTTGCCAACTACGCTACGAATGACCTACTCGGTGCCGAACCAGACCTCATCATCGGGAAAAAACTAACCGAACTCTCGCCAGTTTGGCAGGACCCGGAGGTGTTCGAGCGCTTTGTGTCGGTTGTTGAGTCGGGCCAGCCCCAGCAGTTTGAAAGCTTATACCAGCGCAAGGGAGAACCAATCTGGCTGTATGTGGTGCTGGGCCGGCTGAATGATGGGCTGACGGCCACATTTCACGATATTACCGAGCTCAAACGCTACCAGGAAGACCTCCAGCTCAACATCCATCAGCTGAGCCGCTCCAACGAAAACCTACAGCAGTTTGCCTACGTGGCTTCGCATGACCTGCAGGAGCCTTTGCGGAAGATTCAGTCCTTCAGCAGCATCATTGTCAGCCGGTACCAGGATCAGATTGACGAAGAAGGAAAAAGCTTACTGACGCGCCTGCAGTACTCGGCAGAACGGATGCAACGCCTGGTGCAGGACCTGCTGACGTATTCGCGCCTGACCACCCAGCCGCTGCGGGTAGCTCCGGTCAGCCTGTCAGCCGTTGTATCGGAAGTGATGAGCGATCTGGACATGATCATCCAAGAAAAACAGGCAGACGTGACGGTTGATGTCTTGCCGGTAGTTCCCGGTGATGCCATGCAACTCCGCCAGTTGTTCCAGAACCTGCTGTCCAACGCGCTTAAGTTCGTAGCCCCGGGCGCCCCCCCCATCATCAGCATTAAAGTCAGACTGTCGGTTAAACCGGACGACCTGCCGGAGCATGAGCGTAACAAATTCCGGAGCTATGTAGCTATAGATGTAGCCGACAACGGAATCGGTTTTGATTTGAAATACCAGGAGCGTATCTTTCAGTTGTTCCAGCGCCTGCACGGCCGGAGTCAGTACGAGGGCACAGGGATCGGCCTGGCGGTCTGCCGGAAGGTCGTGGATAACCACCACGGGCATATCAGCATAAGCAGTAAGCCGGGCCACGGCACCACCTTTACAGTTTATTTGCCGGTATCCTGAGGCTGTGACCAAACATTATTATTTATCAATGCGTTTTCTTCCCGATTTGGTCATATAACTTTTAGATTCGGTTAAGCTATTTTTCCTTCCATAACGCGGAAACCTGGTTGTAACCATATTTGAACATGGAGCCACTAGATGCAACAGTCAGGGTATTTGACGAGTTGGCGGCTTACTTGTTTGTACGCCGGGAAGCCATTCTCAGTGCGTGGCGCTCCCTGGCAGAGTGCGACCCGACCCTGCAAACGATTGCCAGCCTGACGCGTACTGAGTTCAACAACCAGGTGCCCAACATATTAGAACTGCTGGAGGCCCGGATTCGCCAGGGCTACGAGCAGAAATCAGATCCGGAAGAAGAACGGTCGCTGGCCGCCGAACATGGATTACACCGCTGGCAGAAAGGGTATAAGCTTGGGGAAGTGCTGAAGGAGTGGGGTTATTTGCAATACTGCGTACTTGAGGAAATCGATACCTTCCAGAATCAGTTAACTACCCCTTTGCTCCGGGAGTTCTCGCATATCCGGCAGCTGGCCGCCCGCCTGTTGAATGAGGGCATTGCCGGTAGTATCGCCCGGTACGATGAGCTGAAGCAGGCTGAAGCCGCCGGGCGCGTTTACGAACTGGAAAATGCGCTGAGCCAGCTAAACGAACTGACCAAACAACGGGGCGAAGTCCTCCGCATGGCGTCCCACGACCTTCGGGGCTCTTTCGGGGTGGTGCAGGGAGCCGCCCGCATGCTCGATCAGTCGTCGGGTGATACGGAGCGAACCCACAACACGGAAATGCTCCAGCGCAACCTGAGCCAGGTCCGGCAAATGGTCACTCAGCTTATGGATCTGTCCCGGCTGGAAGCGGGATACGAACAGGTACAGATGGAGTCGTTCGATGTGGCCGGGTTGCTGCGACAGCTCAGCGAAAGCCTCCAGCCTATTGCCGAAGAACGGGGCCTCTTCTGGCATGCCGAAGGGCCAGGCAGTCTTATGGTTCAGGGAGACCCGGTTAAGATACAACGTATAGCGCAGAACCTCCTGCTAAACGCCCTGCGCTATACCCAAACCGGTGGCGTGGTCCTGACCTGGGCCCTCGACAAGCGCACCGGACGCTGGCTGTTCAGCGTCAAAGACACAGGCCCCGGCGTATCGCCCGGCTCGGTAGCGATTCTCGTCAAAAAAATAAAGGCCGGCACCTTATCGGCAACACCCGAAGAGGCACCAAAGCCGGCAAAGGAGTCGGATGCGGGTCGTACAACCGCTGAATCCCTCCCAAGGCCTCCGTTGCTGTCGAGTGGTGAAGGCGTGGGTTTGTTCATTGTCAAGCGGCTGTGTGAACTCCTGAATGGCAGCCTCGACCTGGAATCGAAGCCCGGTGTGGGTTCTTTAGTGACGATAACTTTTCCGACAAGGTATTAACTGCGTATATTTGCACAGGGGCTGACCACCGGCCTGCTATTTGCTCCAATCACAAAACCAATGCCCAACAACTTATTTAACGCTTATAGTAAACAGCGTGTAACCAGGACACCTGTTCTGGTGGTTGAAGATAATGCCGATCAATGGACCATTATCCAGGGCGCAATAAAAGAATGTTTTCCGGAGGTAGAAGCGATCTGGGTCAGCGATGCTGACCAGGCGCTGGCGTACCTGGAAGAGACTAAAACGCAGGCAGGTCAACTCCCGAAACTAATCTTTCTGGATTTATACCTCCCCCAGCGTGAAGATGGCTGGAAGCTGCTGAAACAGTTAAAAGATCCGGCCATGGGATTCTCGCTGCTGCCGGTCGTTGTGCTGAGCCACTCCAGCCAGCCGGAAGATGTAGAGGAGGCTTATGATTTCTGGCTGACCTCCTATATTGTGAAGCCCTTGGATTATGACCAGTGGATCAGCGCCCTAACCGCCCTGCGCAACTACTGGTGGAACGTAGTGACCCTGCCCGGTCCGCAAAAATGAGTCAGTATTAAACCGCCCTGGCCTGACTTAGAAGGCAACCTCACCGGCCTTTAAAATCCTGAATAACGCCCTGACAGATCCAGTTGGCCAGCGCCTGCCGGTTATCGGCAATCACAAACCGACGCTGGTCTTTCTCACTCCGGATATTGCCTAATTCAATAAAGACACTGGACGGATGGCTGTTCCTGACTTCATACAGACTCCCACGGGTCGACACGCTGCCGACATACCCACGTCCCGGCTGGTTGCGCTGGTACCGGGAAGTAAACGTCCGCTGTAGATTTTTCGCCAGCTTTTTGCCGGCGGCACTCTTCTCGTGGTGGTAGAAAAACACATCGATATTCTGGTTTTTGCTGCGGCTATCTACATGGATAATCAACAGGCGCTGGTAGGCCTTCCGGTGCTGGGCGTGCAGCCGGTTCACGGCCTGCACCCGCTGCCGCAGCCGGGCTGTCTGGTTGAGGGGTATCCGCAGGTTCGGATACGTCACTTCGTCTTTGTCCATCAACAGCACCGCGTCCTCCCGAATACCATCGTTACGGTCCTGCACCATCATGTACACCCTGGCACCGTGTTCCATCAGGGTACGGGCCAGCCGGAGGGTAACATCATACGCGTATTCGTCTTCGGCGAGAGCAAACCGGCCGTATTGGCCAACGGCTCCGGGATCAGGACCGCCATGCCCCGGTGACAGATAATACACAGCCCCCCGGAGCTGATTGCTTTTTACCGCCACCCGCGCATTGCCCGGACCAAACATCGGTACGGTCAGCATCTCAGGCCCCGCCGGCTTTCTGGCGGGTGTCATTGGCCGCACCGCCTTTCTGACCGGTTTCACCCCCATGCCGTAGGCGCTTTGACTATTGGCGGTATTGCCGTTGCCGCAGAGGAACGTGAGCGCTATAAACAGGAACAGCCGACTTTTCTTCATAGGTGTGTGACTACTGCGTGAACCGGAGGCTGTTTATCAGTCTGTCCGTTCATCACAAATCTATGGCGAACTGCCGTTGATCTAAGCAATTTTGGACTTTTTATAAGGAATTTGCGAGTAAACGGCAAAAAATCTATCGTATATCATTAAATTTCGCATTGATTTTAAAGCTTATCCTGGACAAAACAACCAACAATCTCCGTCAACACACTTATGAGAAGAAGAGACTTTATCCAGCTATCGGGTATGGGATTGGGCGCCTTGATGCTTCCCGCCATCCCGGTGCTGGGCGATGAGGTTTCGGCAGCCCACCTGCTGGAACCGGGTGCCGATGCGGCCACCAAAAAGAAAATGGCAGACATTGCGCTCAATGCGGCCCGCAGCAAAGGCGCTTCGTACACCGACGTGCGCATTGGCCGGTATTTGCAGCAATACCTGTTTACGCGGGAAAAACAGGTCCAGAACGTGGTCAATGCCGAATCGTACGGCGTGGGCATCCGGGTAATTGCCAACGGTACCTGGGGTTTTGCGGCTACCAGTGACGTGTCGCCCGACGGCATTGCCAAATGCGCCGAAACCGCCGTGGCTATTGCCAAAGCCAACTCAAAAATTCAGAAAGAACCCGTTGTTTTGGCTCCCCAGAAAGGCGTGGGTGAGGTAAGCTGGAAGACGCCCATCAAAAAGAACGCGTTCGAAATACCCGTTAAAGATAAGATTGATCTGCTGATGCGGGTCAACAACGCGGCACTGACTAACGGCGCGGGCTTTGTTACCTCCAATCTCTTCTTCGTCAACGAGCAAAAATATTTTGCTTCCACCGACGGCTCCTACATTGACCAGGATATCCACCGCATCTGGCCGACGTTTACCGTAACGGCGGTGGACAAGCAGGCCGGTAAGTTCAAAACCCGCGATGCCCTCAGCTCACCCATGGGCATGGGTTACGAGTACCTGGACGGCCTGGCGTCTGAAAAAATCCCCGCACTAAACGGCCTGGTCGGCTACCGCAACGCCTACGATATGGTGGAAGATGCCACCCTGGCCGCTAAACAGGCGAAGGAAAAACTAACGGCCAAATCAGTACAACCCGGTAAATATGACCTGGTGCTGGACCCGAATCACCTGGGATTAACGATTCACGAATCGGTCGGCCACCCGCTGGAACTGGACCGCGTGCTGGGCTATGAAGCCAACTACGCCGGTACGTCCTTTGCTACGCTGGATAAGTGGAAGACCAAAAGCTTTAATTACGGCAGCAAGCTGGTCAACATCGTTGCCGACAAAACGCAGGCTCATACGCTGGGCAATGTCGGGTACGACGACGAAGGGGTACCAACCAAAGAATGGGATCTGATCAAAGACGGTATTCTGGTGAACTACCAGGCCATTCGCGACCAGGTGCAGATCATCGACCAGAATGAATCACACGGCTGCTGCTACGCCGACAGCTGGAACACCATCCAGTTCCAGCGGATGCCGAACGTATCGCTGCGGCCGGGAACGGAGAAACGTAGCGTAGCCGATATGATCAAGGGCGTCGACAAGGGCATCTACATCATTGGCCGGGGCTCCTACTCCATTGACCAGCAGCGGTACAACTTCCAGTTTGGCGGCCAGTTGTTCTACGAGATTAAGAACGGGGAGATCGCCGGTATGCTCGACGATGTGGCCTACCAGTCGAACACCCAGGAATTCTGGAACTCCTGCGCCCAGCTCTGCGACAAGGACGATTACCGCACCTTCGGCTCGTTCTTCGACGGCAAGGGGCAACCTTCGCAGGTCAGCGCCGTTTCCCACGGCTGCCCCACCACGCGGTTCAACGGCGTTAATGTAATCAATACGGGACGGAAAATTTAATTTTTTCTGTCATTCCGACCTTAGGAGGAATCTCAAAGCTGGCTATTTTAGCTACGTTCAAGATTCCTCCTAAGGTCGGAATGACAAAAACAAACTAATAATGGCAATCTTATCTGAAGAAGAAGCAAAACGAATCATAGATAAAGTCCTGGCATTCGCGAAGGCCGACGAAACGAGCGTCAGCATAAGCGGGGGGCGCACCGGCAATATCCGCTACGCCCGCAATACCGTATCGACCAGTGGCGAAGCCAACAACCTGGCACTGGCAGTAACAGCGGTTTACGGCAAGCGCTCCGGCTCGGCCACCATCAACGAGTTTGATGATGCCTCGCTGGAGAAAACCGTCCGGCGGGCGGAGGAAATCGCCCGCTTGGCCCCCGAAAACCCGGAATATGTACCGATGCTGGGCCCACAGAAGTACCTCGAACCGAACACCTATGCCGAGGCTACCGCAAAAATTGACCCTGACTATCGGGCGAAAGTCGCGTTCGACAGCATTGATCCCTGCGCCAAAAAGAACCTGACGGCTGCCGGTTACCTGGAAGACACCACCGGTTTCACCGCCATCGGCAACAGCAAAGGGCTCTTCGGGTACAACCGCTCCACGGGCGTTGAGTTCTCCGTCACGGTCCGCACCGCCGACGGGACTGGCTCCGGCTACGTAGCGCAGGATTACAACGACACGGCGAAGCTCAACACGAAAGACGCCACCAACATTGCGATGCAGAAGGCACTGGCGTCGACTAATGCACGGGCGCTGGAGCCGGGCAAGTACACGGTCATTCTGGAGCCGACGGCCTCGGTGGAGCTGCTGCAGAACATGATGGGCAATATGGATGCCCGCAGTGCCGACGAAGGCCGCAGTTTTCTGAGCAAAAAAGGAGGTGGTATTCGGCTGGGCGAAAAACTGTTCGACGAGCGGATTACTATCTATTCCGACCCCATGAACGCCGAGCTGCCGGGCACACCCTTTGGGGGCGGTGGTGGTCGTTTTGGGGGTGGTGCCGACGGTCGTCCGCAGGAGAAAGTAGTCTGGGTGGAAAATGGCGTGGTGAAGAATATGTTCTACTCCCGCTTCTGGGCAGAGAAGAAAGGCGTAAAAGCCGTGCCACCACCGTCGGGTATCATTATGCAGGGCGGTACCCAGTCGCTGGCCGACCTGATCAAAAGCACGCAAAAAGGCATTCTGGTGACCCGCTTCTGGTACATCCGGGCCGTTGATCCGCAAACGCTGCTGTACACCGGCCTCACCCGCGACGGAACGTTTTACATTGAGAACGGTCAGATTAAATTTCCGGTGAAGAACTTCCGCTTCAACGAAAGCCCGGTCATCATGCTCAACAACCTCGAGGCTATGGGCAGGCCGGTCCGCGCCGGGGGCCACCTGATTCCACCAATGAAGATTCGGGACTTTACGTTTACGAGTCTGTCGGATGCTGTTTAGACTATTGCTTCAGATTCCAGCGGGGCCGCCCGGCGGTTTGGCCGATAGCGGAGTAGCTTGACACCTGAAACTTGAAACCTGGAACCTGTAACTTCAAAACAACTACCACCTTGAACCGCAGACATTTCAATCAACTACTCGGCATGAGCGCCGGAGCCCTGATGCTCCCAAACATCCCCTCCCTGGGCCGGGCCGTTGATCCCGCAGCCCTGCTGGAGCCGGGCCTTGACGTTGCCGTAAAGAAACGATTGGCCGATGCCGCTCTGAATGCCGCCAAAGCCAAAGGCGCTTCGTACACCGATGTGCGCATTGGCCGCTACCTGCAACAATTCGTGATTACCCGCGAGAATAAGGTCCAGAACATAGTCAACACAGAGTCCTACGGGGTTGGCGTCCGCGTGATTGCCGATGGCTGCTGGGGTTTTGCGGCCGTAGTAGACGCTAAGAACGAAGCCCAGACTGCCAAAGCGGCCGAAGAAGCCGTCGCTATTGCCAGAGCCAACGCCAAGCTAATGAAAGAGCCAGTTAAACTGGCTCCGCAAAAAGGCTTTGGTGAGGTAAGCTGGAAAGCGCCTATTCAGAAAAACGCTTTCGAAGTACCCATTCAGGAGAAAGTCGACCTGCTGCTGGGCGTCAACGATGCCGCCATGAAGAATGGAGCGAATTTCGTCAACTCAGTGCTGTTCATGGTCAATGAGCAAAAGTATTTTGCCTCCTCCGATGGCTCGTACATCGACCAGGATATCCACCGCATCTGGCCCACCTTTACCGTAACGGCTATTGACTCCAAGTCGGGCAAGTTTGAAACGCGTCAGTCGCTGAGTGCGCCGATGGGGATGAGTTATGAATACCTGCAAACCAATCCTGCCGATAAAGTAACGGGTATTACCACCCGCTACAACAAAGGGTATGATATGGTGGAAGACGTAACGGCAGCCACCAGACAGGTCAAAGAGAAATTAACGGCCAAATCCGTCGAAGCCGGGAAATACGATCTGGTATTAGATCCGTCACACTTGTGGCTGACCATCCATGAATCGGTCGGTCACCCGCTGGAGCTTGACCGGGTGCTGGGCTACGAAGCCAATTTTGCCGGTACGTCGTTTGCCACGCTGGACAAATGGAAAACGAAGAGCTTTCCATACGGCAGCAAGCAGGTGAACCTGTTTGCCGACAAAACACAGCCAGGCTCGCTTGGTGCGGTAGGCTGGGATGATGAAGGGGTGAAAACAAAGCGCTGGGATCTGGTCAAAGACGGTACGCTGGTGAACTACCAGGCTATACGGGATCAGGTGCATATAATCAACGAAAATGAGTCGCAAGGCTGCTGCTATGCCGATAGCTGGAGCAGGGTTCAATTTCAGCGAATGGCCAACGTCTCACTGGCACCGGGGAAACAGCCCCTTTCGGTCAACGACCTGATTAAAGATGTGAAAAAGGGCATTTATATCATTGGCGACGGCTCGTTCTCCATCGACCAGCAGCGGTATAACTTCCAGTTCGGCGGGCAGTTGTTCTATGAGATTAAAGACGGGCAGATTGCGGGTATGCTCAGGGATGTGGCCTACCAGTCGAACACCCAGGAATTCTGGAACTCCTGCACGCAGATCTGCGACGAAAAAGACTACCGCTTAGGCGGCTCCTTCTTTGATGGAAAGGGGCAGCCCCAACAGGTGAGCGCCGTTTCGCACGGCAGTTCTACCAGCCGTTTCAACGGTGTCAACGTCATTAATACCGCAAGAAAGATATAACTCCTGATTGTTTCAGATTCCAAGTTGCTGGCGCAGTTAACCTGGAATCTGAAACCTCAAACCTGAAACAACCTATGTCAGTCATATTATCTGAAGCTGAGGCCAAAGCATTATTGCAGAAGGTTCTGAGCTATTCGAAGGCGGATGAATGTGAAGTAAATCTGCTGGGTGAAGAGCGCGGCAACATCCGCTACGCCCGAAATGAAGTCTCTACCAGTGGCTCGCTGATTAACCAGAACCTGGCCGTTCAGTCGGCGTTCGGCAAAAAAGTCGGTGTCGCTACCATTGATGAATTTGACGATGCCGCCATCGAACGGGTCGTACGTCGTTCAGAGGAGTTGGCCCGGCTGGCTCCCGAAAACCCGGAGTATGTCGGTTTGCTTGGTCCCCAGCAATACCTGAAGTCGACCGGCTTTTTTGATTCGACTGCCAAAATCAATCCAGCCACCCGGGCCGATGCCGTAGCCAAAAGCCTTGAACTGACCCGAAACACCAGGGCAGGTCAGGCCTTGTCGGCGGCTGGTTTTATGGAGGACCAGCGAGGTTATAATGCCATGATGAACTCCAAAGGCCTGTTTGCCTATTACCCCAGCACCAATGTCAACTTCTCGCTGACGGTTCGTACCGAGGATGGCACAGGATCCGGATACATAACCAGAGGCTACAGCGACTTCTCTAAACTGGATACGGCAGCCGCTACCCGGATAGCCATACAAAAGTGTCTGGGTTCCGTAGGTGCCAAAGCGCTGGAACCTGGAAAGTACACGGTCATTCTGGAGCCGACGGCAGCCGCTGTTCTGCTGGAGAATATGTTCTTTAACATGGCCGCCCGCAACGCCGACGAAGGTCGCTCCTTCCTGAGTAAACCGGGAGGTAAAACCAAACTGGGCGAGAAGATTGTTGACGAACGGGTGACCATCTACTCTGACCCAACGCATCCCGATTTACCGGCCTCACCCTGGTCGGGCGACGGCCAGCCGCAGGAGAAAGTCAACTGGATCGAGAAGGGTGTCGTAAAAAACATGGCTTATAGCCGCTACTGGGCGCAGAAGCAAGGTGTTAAGGCAGTCCCTTTCCCCAACAACGCCATCATGGCGGGTGGCACCGCATCGCTGGAAGACATGATTAAGAGTACTCAACGCGGTATTCTGGTCACGAAGCTATGGTACATCCGGTCCGTAGATCCGCAGACGCTGCTACTGACCGGCCTTACCCGCGACGGAACGTTTTACATCGAGAACGGCAAGATCAAGCATCCGGTGAAGAACTTCCGCTTCAACGAAAGCCCGATCATTATGCTAAACAACCTGGAAGCACTAGGCAAACCGGAACGGGTGGTAAGTACCGAATCCGACAACAATTACCTGATTCCGCCGATGAAGATCCGGGAGTTCACGTTCACAAGTTTATCGGATGCGGTTTAATTTTTGGTTACAGATTTGTTTATAGGTAAAATAGCTGTGTTATGCTGGCAAACCGTGTTGCAGATTTACTGGAAGCTCCTGACGCTAAGTTGGTGATCGAACGGGCGCAGGCCATCCTCGCTGATGAAGCGCAGCGCCGTCGCGAGTTTCGGGAGTGGCTCCGCGATGATGTAAAAGCCGAGTTTATCAACGGTGAGGTTGTTATGCATTCACCGGTGAAGCGAAAGCACCTCGAAGCCGCCAAGTACCTGGAGAATCTACTGCAGAATTACGTTCTTCTGAACGATTTAGGGGTAGTTGATTCCGAAAAAGCACTGGTTAGCCTCACCCGTAACGACTACGAACCCGACATCTGCTATTGGAACCGCGAAACAGCCAGTTCCTTTACGGAAGATCAAATGGAACACCCGGCTCCTGATCTAGTCGTCGAAGTATTATCTAAAAGTACGGTAGGTCGTGATCGGGGCGTCAAGTTCGAGGATTATGCCGCGCATGGAGTTCTTGAGTACTGGATTATTGATCCTGTTCGTAAATCAATTGAGCAATATCAATTGGACGAGGCAACAATGGCTTTTGCCCAAACGGCTGTTCTGTACATCGACGATACCCTTACTGCTATCACAGTACCGGGTTTCACTATACCTGTTAAGGCTATTTTCGACAAGCAGATTCAATTGGAAACGCTGAAGGCTTTGATGAACAAGCAAGTCTGATTTCTCTTTATCCAACGTTTATCATTGAAACCTTTCTTTTTCACCCGTATACAGTACACCTCCGGAGATTGGGATACTGACCAGCGCATGCCGTCAAATCTGCTGCATTCGCTGGTCGAGTACACCACGATATCGGTCGACCAGAAAGAGAAAGTGGTGCTGTTGAGCAGTAACGAGATCTTTAAAAGTCCGTTTTGTTACCTCAGTGGACATAAACTGGTGGAGTTTTCCACGCAGGAGCGCGACCACTTCCGGCGGTATGTGCAGAACGGCGGCTTTGTGTTTGTCGACGACTGCAACCACGACATCGACGGGCTGTTTGCCAAATCGTTTGAGCAGGAGATGGCACGTACATTCGGACCAAAGGCTTTGCAGAAGATTTCGAACAAACACGCGCTGTATACCTGCTTTTTCCGCTTCGAACAGGGCCCGCCAACGACCACCTTTGAGCTGAACGGCTGGGGCGATGACCTGGTGCATGATTATCTGAAAGCCATAACTGTCAACGGCCGCATTGGAGTACTCTATAGTAATAAGGATTATGGCTGCGAATGGGATTACGACTTCCGCAACAAACGCTTTCTGGCCGAAGATAACACCAAATTCGGGGTCAACATAGTTACATACGCTTTAACAACATAACTTGGAAACGCAGGAATTAACCCATTATAAGTCCTTAGTCGCCAAACTTCCGCTTTTAAAAAAAGAGATTGGGAAGGTGATCGTTGGCCAGCAGGAAGCCATTCAGGAAGTCTTAATTGCTCTGCTGGCGGGCGGGCATTGCCTGCTGGAAGGAGTGCCGGG
Source organism: Nibrella saemangeumensis (assembly GCF_039541915.1). Taxonomy (NCBI): domain Bacteria; kingdom Pseudomonadati; phylum Bacteroidota; class Cytophagia; order Cytophagales; family Spirosomataceae; genus Nibrella; species Nibrella saemangeumensis. The sequence goes on along the minus strand of NZ_BAABHD010000084.1, from coordinate 674,339 downwards.
ATTAGCCAAAACACTGATGGTCAAAACCATGGCCGATGCACTGGACATGCGTTTTAAGCGTATTCAGTTTACGCCCGACCTGATGCCAGGTGACATTGCCGGCACCGAAATTCTGGAAGAAGATCACGAGACAGGCCGCAAATTTTTCAAGTTCAACCACGGCCCCATCTTCGCCAATGTGGTGCTGGCCGATGAAATCAATCGGACGCCCCCCAAAACCCAGGCGGCCCTGCTGGAAGCCATGCAGGAGTACAAGATTACCTACGGCGGTACCGATTACCTGCTGCCCCGGCCGTTTCTGATCATAGCCACCCAGAACCCGATTGAACAGGCCGGTACCTACCCGCTGCCGGAGGCCCAGCTCGACCGCTTTCTGCTGTATATAAAGCTTAGTTATCCGTCGGAGCAGGAAGAACTGGATGTGCTGAAAAGCACCACCGGCACCGCCCGGCCCGAACTGCAAACGGTGCTGACGGATCAGGATATTGCCGATCTGCAACACCTGACGCGGCAGGTACACATCAGCGATGATCTTATTTCGTTTATTAATAAACTGGTCCGATCGACCCGGCCGGAAAGTAGTACCTCCTCTTTTGTCAAGCAGCGGTGCGACTGGGGTGCTGGTCCGCGGGCGGGTCAGGCGCTGGTACTCTGCGCCAAAGCCAGGTCCGTATTGCACGGGCGATTTTCGGTTATTCCCGAGGACATTCATACGCTGGCCTACCCCATCCTGCGCCACCGCATCGCCCTGAACTTCCGGGCCGAAGCCGAGAGTATTACAACGGATGATGTGATAAGAGAGCTGCTAAAATGAGTTTGAAACTCGCCAGTGACCTGGTCAGACTGAACAACCTGCAACTGGCCGGCAAACTGGTCAGCGATGAGCTGTTGCTGGGTATCCACGGCAGTAAACGATCGGGGGCAGGAACGGAGTTTGAGCAATACCGCCACTACGAACCGGGGGATGATCCAAAGCGTATCGACTGGAAATTGTACGCCCGCACCGATAAGCATCTGGTCCGGGAGTCGGCAACGGAGAGTAACCTGCAAATTCGGTTTTTGCTGGATTTGTCCGGGTCGATGAATTATGAGGAAGACGGGGTAAGCCGGCTGAACTATGCAAAAATTCTCCTGGCATCGCTGGCTTACCTGGGCTACCGGCAAAGCGACCAAATGAGTCTGTACACGCTACAGAACGGTAGCCTGCAGGCGCTGGTACCGGCGGGTAAACAGGCGTTTCAGAAGATATTGTATTCGCTGCAAAATGCTCAGGCATCAGGACAATGGTTAAATGAACATCCTAGGTTCCCGGAGTTTCAGCAGAAGCAGAAGGAATTGCTGGTGATGGCGTCTGATTTTCTGCAGGTGGGTGATGAATGGCTGCAACTCATCAAAGGTATCGCCAGTCCGCGCCGGGAGATTGTGATCTTTCAATTGCTGGGCAATCAGGAGACTGATTTTGATCTGAAAGGATTTTATCGGTTTAAAGATCTGGAAACGGGACGGGAAGTTGAGTTGCAGGCAGAAGCCGTGCGGGAGAGCTTTCAGCAGGCCGCTACGCAGTATCTGCAGCAACTGGAGAAAACGCTGCGCATTCCGCATGTGCATCTGATTCGTGCCCGGTTGAGCGATCCGGTAGCGATGGTGCTGAGCGATTTTTTGCGGGCGAAGATTAGGGGGTGAGAGAAGGAGTTAGTTATTACACAGAGAGACGCAGAGAAGCACGGAGAGGCACAGAGAGAATGGAGTTTTTAGAACCGTTATTGCTTTGGGGAGGATTGGCCGTGGTGATTCCGGTCGGGATCCATTTCTGGCATCAGAAACGGGGTAAAGTTATTGGCTGGGCGGCTACCCAGTGGCTGACGGAGAAGAACCAGCAACAGCACCGCGGCCTGCGACTGGAGAACCTGCCGCTGCTAATTCTTCGTTGTCTGCTGGTGCTGCTGTTGGCCTTACTGCTTAGCCAGCCGATGTTGACCTGGCTGAATGCTAAACCGGCTGGCCAGAAAATCCACCTGGTACTACCCAACCCGTTTCTGGTCGATAACTTCCGGTTTGAACTGGATGATGCTCTTCGTAAAGGGGAAAAAGTGTACTGGATCGTACCCACAACGGAGCCCACCACGGCGCTGACTCAACTACCGGCACAGCAACCGGCTAATCCGCTGCTGGTTCAGGCATCCATCAACCAGCTTCGTGAGCAAGGCACACTGAAACAAAACGATACCCTTTATCTGTATCTGGTGAATAACGCGCAGTACCGCGACATACCGTATATCCATGTACCAGCCCATTTTTTGGTACATGCAGTCATTGACTCAGGTAGTCGGCCGGTTCAGCGGTATCTTGTTGCGTCTGATAACGGAAACGTATTTGTAAATGCCGCTGGCCAGTTGACGAACAGCCCTACCATGCCTTCCCGATTACGGTTCAGCACGCAACCGGTTCACACCGGTCCTATAGCTGTCCTGCTGGATTACCGGAACAAAGCTGAACAGCAGACCGTAGCGGCCGCACTGCAGGCATTGGCCGACGTTTACAAGATCGATCTTACCATAAACCTGAATCGCATACCCGACAAACCATACCAGTGGGTGCTTACCGACCGCCTGATCACTACCCCCGTTCCGCAAACCCTGTATGTAGTATCCGGCGGGAACCAGGCACCCATTTTACCAACCCCCAACATCCGGTACATTGACGAAACGCTTACCCCCCAAACGACCGAACTGGTCGCCAACGGTCAGCTACCCGAATGGCTTGGTGAATTGCTGGTAACCCAGTTTGGCTTACAACCTGCCACCACCCCGCTGAGCCGGGTGCAATGGAATGATTTATTCATCAGGTCGGACTCATCCCTGAAAGGTTCGGAGACAACGGAAGCCAACACTACAGAGCAATCGTATCTGGTCTTGCTGTTTGTTATGGTACTTGGCATTGAGCGCTGGCTCGCTTTACGCACGAACGCATGACCGTACTGAAACGCACCATATCGTCCGTTATCTACCAACTGTACGCCAACGCGCTGCTGAAAGGGTCACTGCTGGCGCTGTCCACTTACCTTTTGGCGGCAACCCTAACCCAGTCTACGCTGGTAGCGTTTGTGAGTGGCCTGTTTGGATTTGGGGCTGGCCTGCTGCTAACGAAAATTTATCAGGATAAACGACCACAGGCCATCAGTCTGATTCACCAGCACGTGGATGAAACCGAATATAGCCTCCACCTGCTGGACAAGCCTGCCCTTACTATTGCCGAACAGCTCCAGCTCGAACGGCTCAACGAGCGGGTACAGCAGGTTCAAATGCCTTCTTTATTATTTACCAACCTTGGGCTGTATGGTGTACTGCTCCTGGCATCGCTGGCGTTCTGGTATGCATTTCCTATGTTGCAAACTAGCCCGCAGCCTGAACGACAGCGGTCGGTTACGGCCGTGACCGTAGAAGCCGAAAAGCCATTTGCGCCCACATTCAGGACTGCAACGTTAGCTATACGCCCACCTGCCTACACCCAGCTACCCGAAAAACGGTCTGCCGACCTGAACGCGACTGCCCTGAGCGGCTCTGTTTTACAGTGGCAGGTGCAGTTTAGCCACAGCCGGCAACTAACCGTCCGGTTAACCAACAGCCGGGGCGAAGAACTGACTTTCCGGAAAAGCGGTGAAGTCTTTAGCCATAACGACCGGCTTGTTACCTCGGGCCTGTACGCGATCAAAGCGTTTTACCAGGATTCGCTGATTTACCAATCTGATTTTTACCGGTTGGAAGCTCAACCGGATCTCGCTCCCAAAATCGAGGCAAAGACGAAAGAACTCTACCAGTATCATTACCTGAGAGACCCCAAAACGATTACGCTTTCTGCCCGCATTGCCGACGATTTTCGCGTCACGCAGGCGTTTATGGTGGCGACAGTTGCGCGTGGTTCCGGAGAAAATGTAAAGTTCCGGGAGGTGAAGTTTCCGTTGCTGCCCGCCAACTTCAAATCAGCCAATATCACCAAAACCATCGACCTGAAAGCCCTCAATTTTGCGCCGGGGGATGAATTGTACTACTATTGGGCAGCCATCGACAACCGGCAACCGGAGCCGAATTTTGCCAAGTCAGATACATACTTTATCGTTTACAAAGACACCTCAAAGGTAGACGAAGCTGAACTGGCAACCATGGCGGTCAACATCATGCCCGAGTACTTCCGCAGCCAGCGTCAGATTATCATTGACACGGAAAAGCTGATTGTGAAACGGAATAAAATTGCGCAGAAGGCCTTCAACAGCACCTCCAACGAAATCGGCTTCGACCAGAAAGTGCTGCGGCTGCGGTACGGACAATACCTAGGCGAGGAGTTTGAGAACAACATTGGTGGCCATGCGTTACCAACCGAAGGCCAAGGCGATGTACTGGACGGCTTTGTTCATAAGCACGATGACGAGGGTGAGGAGCATGACCACCACGCTGGCGAGCCGCCACACGACCACGGGCACGCTGACCACAAAGCGGAAGGCGGCAAAGAAGACCCGCTAGCCGCGCTGATGGAGCAGTATGTTCATTCGCACGATGATGGCGAGGCTAACACCTTCTACGAGCAGTCGACGCGGAGCCTGCTGAAAATGGCGCTGGAACAAATGTGGCAGTCGGAGCTGCATCTCCGTCTGTACGAGCCCGAAAAGGCGCTTCCGTTTGAGAAAAAGGCCCTGGAGTATTTGAAATCGGCCCAGCAGAAAGCACGCGCCTTTGTGAAGAAAACCGGCTTTGATCCCCCTCCCATCAAGGAGAAAGAGAAACGGCTGACGGGTGAACTGAAAAACGTGAATCCCGGCTTCAGTCAGGAACGGGTATACGACCAGCCTCGGGTTGAACAACTCGTTGGTAACGTTTTGGGGTATTTGGAATTGCCATCGCTCAACCCGGTTCAGCAGCGCCATGTGCAACAACTCAGCGCGTTGCTGACCGATCAGGTCATGAATAGCCGGCTGGCCAACTGGGCCGTGTTGGGGTCACTGCAAAAGCTCGCGAGTGCAAAACCACTGTCAATTACTGAAAAACGGCAACTGAAAACGAAGCTGTATGAACTGACCGGCTCCTCCGGCCGAACCGGTACGTCTTCTTACGCCAGCGACCGGAAGCTGGAGCGGGCGTTTTGGGGGAAATTGAAATAGAACATATGGATAAAACGTGTGAATAGAACGCGGATGACGCAGATTGAGCGGATTTAAAAGAATTAAATTTAATCTGCGGTAATCAGCCTAATCCGTGTCATCCGCGTTCTATTCACACGTTCCAAAAAATCAATATGATTAATCCGAATCTTAACTGGTCAGAACCCACCACCATCCTGATTCTGCTGGTATTGGTAGCGCTGCTGCTGATGCAGATTTGGCTGATCGTCAGGAACAGGACGATAGGGAGCGGTCGCAAGGGCGTACGGCTCGCGCTAAACCTGGTGCTCTGGCTATTGCTGGTTGGATTTGTCGTGCAGCCGCGCTGGAAGGTTAACTCCGGCACTACCCACACACTGATTGCCGGAGATGATGTACCGGATGCTTACCTCCGGCAGTTGAAGGATAGCCTTTCCATTCAGGAAACGTACTCGCCTGATGACGTAAAAACCGGTGAGTTTACTGGGCAACGGTTCGATCAGGTCACGCTCGTCGGGCAGGACATCGATGCAGAGACGCTTAGTCAGTTGAGCCGCCACCGGCTTCGGTGGATACCGTACGATGCACCGGATCAGGTTCAGGATGTTCGGTGGAAGGGTGTTGTCCGGAAAGGAGACATGCAGCGGATTAGCGGACACATTCTCTCTACTCGCAAACAGTGGCTTAAAATCACCTACGGTAACCGGACGCTCGACAGTCTGGAGTTGCGGGAAGGATCAAACGCATTTAGTCTCCGCTTTCCCACCTTTTCAACGGGTCGAACGATCACGGAACTGGTTCTGGATCAACGAGTACTCGATACCCTGCGCTTTTTTGCCCAGCCAACTGAGCCGCTTCACTACCAGTTTATCCTCGGCAGCCCGGATTTTGAAAGCAAAACGCTTGCTGATTGGCTCGGCAAGCAGGGGCATTCGGTGCAGGTAAGCACAACGCTCTCCAAAAACATCACCGGCAGCCTTCAGATCAACGCAAAAATCAGCAAACCGGATGTAGTGATTACCGATCCGGACCATGCCGGCCACGCCGTTGTTAAGCGGGCAGTAGCCGAGGGCAAAAGCGTTCTGTTCATCAACCTGTCGGAACCGGTGGCAGACGTAGCCGCCATCAACCGGACGCTGGGCACTTCCTGGAAACTCCGCAAGCTTTCCAACGAACCGTACATCCCCGTTGGTAACAGCCTTAACGCGCTGCCGTACACTCCCACCCAGGCGATGAATCAGGTAATGATTCCAGGTTACCCAGCTGCGGTACAGCGCATTGGGGGAAACGTTGGGCTGAGTCTCCTCAGCGAAACCTTCCCGCTTCAACTTAGTGGCGACAGCACTGCATACGATCGCATCTGGAGCACCCTCCTGAACCCTTTACGGCCCGCGCTCCGGAACAATGTACAGATCGAAGCACCTGTCTTTACTAGGTTTCCAACGCCGATCCGCATCAACAACCCGGTGGCACCAATTGCTGCCGTCAGGATAGCGGCCGATACGGTTCCGGTACAACCCTCCCCCCTCAATGGGCTAACTACCCGGACGGCCTATCGCTTTAGAAACCCGGGATGGCAGGTATGGCAGGATTCCCTGGAGGTGTACATAAACGGGCGTACAGGTTTCGCCTACCAGCAGGCATTGATTAGCCACTACCTCAAAGCGCACTGGCGCTATCCGGCTCCCTCAACCGCCGTGGTGCCGTGGGCCGAGGAAAAAATACCGAACTGGGTATGGCTACTGCTGCTGCTCACCGCCTTCACGGCCCTTTGGGTGGAGCCAAAAATCAACTAAGGCGCTTAACGTTATCAACGCTACGTCCTTTCCCTCAGGCCGTATGGGCGGTCTTTCGCTCAGGCTCCAGCAGGGGTAACACCACCATAAACTGGCCGCTGGTATCCTGTACCACCGGTTCGGGCTGGTTCAGCATCTGGTATTTGGTCAGAATATGAAGCAAGCCCTTTCCTGTGGACTTTACCTGGGCACTTGGCTTTCGCTGTAAATTATTGCACACCACCAGCCACCCTTTTACATCGGTACAAATCTCGATGTTGAGGGGCTGGTCGGCCGAAACGATATTGTGTTTTACGGCATTCTCTACCAGCAACTGCAAGGTCAGAGGAGGAAGCCGGTACATCAGGTATTTCTCATCGACGCAGATCGTCAGATTCACCCCCCGGCCGTAACGGGTTTTCAGCAGGTGGTAAAACGAGTTGATAAAGGTAAGCTCCCGGCTCAGGGTGGTCAGGCCGGCCTCGTTGTTCTGGAGCAGGTACCGGTATACGGTCGCCATTTCATCGACAAACACTTCGGCTTTCCGGGGCTCATCGGCGATCAGCGACGACAGCGAGTTCAGGGAGTTGAACAGGAAGTGTGGATTTAGCTGTGCCTGCAGGGCCTGCATCTGCACCTCCGACATCTGCTGCTTGAGTTGCTGCAGCGCCAATTCCGACTCCAGGTGTTCGCGCTGGCGTTTTTCGCGTTCGCGGGCCAAGTCCTGCTCCATCACCGCGTTCCGGATGGCCGATCGGCGCTGCCGGAAACCCAGCGCCACCGAGAAACAGACCAGTTCCAGGATAACGCCCATCTGCATATAGGATATGGATGATTCCCAGAACGGACGCAGCGGCCCGCCTTCCGGCCGCATAAAAGCCAGGGCCATGGATATCAGGCCACCCACCAGCAAAAAAGAGGTTCCGGTAACCAGGTAGCGGGAAGCAGGACTGTTCAGACTCATTAACTGGTAAATACCATACACGCCAAACGCCAGCATATACAGCCGGATGACCGCATAAGCCGTTTCGTAGGCCGAGCGGTTCCAGTCCGGTAAGAGATAACAGAGGGCAAACTGGTACCCGATATAGGCAATGATGATAACTTTGGTGTACGTAAACAGCCGGACCAGGTTAGGAAGCCGCCTTTTCAGGTTGAGGAGTATATCGGAGAAGTCGAAGTAAAAAAAGTAGGCCGCCACCGCGCCAATGCCGCGCACAAAAAAGTAAGTCTCCTGTGAAAACCAGCTTTGGATCTCCGGAATACGCAGGCTGAAATAAGCCAGCCAGGCTAGCATATAGAATGTATAAAGCGCGTATATACGGCCGCGGAAGGTGATCCACTGGACCACGTTCAGCAGCAGTATGGCCGAAATCATTCCGGAAATTACCGCGTCCCAAATCTGGAAACTCATAGTGCCAAAACTATCATCAAACCCTTTATTGCATTCAAAATTAGGCAATTTAACCGGATTGCTTTAACTGTATCTACCTGACTTAGTAGACGGTAGGCTGAAAAACAGCAAAGCCGGCACCCGTGTGCGAATGCCGGCTTCACAGAAGTGGGAATGGTTATTCCATACCCCACCAGGACTGATGCTGGTAACGCTGTACCTGAACCTGTTTTGGTTTCGCCATCAGCTCGAGGACGAAGTTGATTACCTGTTTCATGGTTGTAATGGTGTGGTTGTTTACTGTTTGGTTTGTTCCGGAGAACACCACAAAGTTGCACCACTGACCGCCGGTGAGAAAGGAGGGCTTGTATGAAACGGCAATTAAAGAAGATGAAACGTCTGACCGCCGTTGTTATGCGGTGTTGTGGATGTGTGTAACCATCCCCTACCCCTCAGAGGGGCAGGTACACCCGAAATGTGGCCCCTTCACCCGGTTGGCTTTCTGCTTCGATGTAGCCCCGGTGATTTTCCACCACCTTTTTGGCGATCGCCAAACCAATACCCGTGCCGGGATATTCATTTTTGCCGTGTAGCCGCTGAAAGGTGCCGAAAATACGCTCGGCCTGGTTGGAAGCAAAGCCGATGCCGTTGTCGCTTACCTGAAGCATGCAATAGGCATACGATTGGGTGTCGGGCGCGTGAAAAGAAGCTGGGAGTTCGGTTCGCTCTACCCGTTTGCAGGATACCCGAATCCGGGGCGGTACGCCCGGTTTGGTAAACTTCAGCGCGTTGGTCAGTAAATTCTGAATTAACTGGCCCAACTGGGTAGCATCGCCGGGTACGGTTGCCAGTTCGCCAACCTTAATCACGGCCTGTTTCTCCTGAATAACCATCTCCAGCATCGCCAGCACATCGGCAACAATTTTGTTGAGGTCCTGCTGCTGCTGATGCTGAGCCGAGGTGGTGAGCCGCGAAAACGTAAGCAAATCCCGGATCAGGTACGACATCCGCTCGGCGGCTACTTCCATCCGGGTGACAAGCTCCTCGCCCGATGTCCCTAACTGAGTCGCGTAGCTGCTTTTTAGCAGGTTGCCGAAGGATTGGATCTTCCGCAGGGGCTCCTGCAGGTCGTGACTGGCCACGTAGGCAAACTGCTGCAGGTTTTCGTTGCTGCGGTTCAGCGCGTAATTGCTTCGCTCCAGGGCAGCTACGGTTTCTTCCAGCCGCTTCTGTGCCTCCTGCTTCCCTGTTAAATTCGTGATGATCAGGCTCAGACACATGCCTTCGTCAAGTTTGAGGACTTTCACAGATGCCAGACAAGGCACGTCTCCGTTGGCGTTGCGAATGAGGATCTCTGCTTTACTGTTCTGAGCCCAGCCGAGCCTGAACAGCTCAGCGTACGTTGCCTTCGATTCGGCGGCAATAAAGGTGTCCAGATAGACGCCGGTTACTTTTGACAGTGGCTTATCGACCAGAGCCGCAAACATGGAGTTGCTGTACAGAATGACGCCCTGCTCGTTGAGAGTGACCGCCCCCTCGTTCATGGTTTCGATAAACACCCGGTACGTCTGATCGGCCGTTTTCAGGGTGTAGAGCTGATGGCCGTCATCTCCCTGAACAACCAGCGCATCGACCTGACCGGTCCGGATTGCGTGCAGCGTTTCTGTGGCCTCGTCTAACTGATGCCGTAGGTCCTCGTTTTCCCGGACGAGTTGCTCGTATGTTTTTACCGGCTTCATTCAAGTTATCAAGAAACGCCCAATCCTTTTAATACCTTTTCCGTATCCGACAAATCCCCGATCAGCCTTCGTTCGGGGAGCGGCCATCGTTTAATCAATACCGGCAACGCAATAAGCTGTTCGCTCTCAGCGAGCCGTTTTTGCTGATAAACATCAAATATTTCCAGCGTATAGTTACCGGGAATGTACGTTTCACAGATTTGCTTGAGGTTGGCAATCGCCCGGATCGAATTAACCGAAGCTCCTATCACAAATAAATGCAATACATACTTTTCTTCTTCCTCATCCGGCAGGTAGTCGCCGGCGATTGGTGCGTTATCCATTATTTTCTGGCCGGACGAATATCCAAACCCACTAATACTTTTTCCTCATTCGACAGATCACCGATAATCTTCCGGATGGGTTCCGGTACTTTTTTAACCAGCGTCGGAATGGCAAGAATCTGGTCACCTTCCGCCAATTGTGGGTTTACCAGCAGATCAATAACTTCTATGACATACCTCCCTTTCAGGTGTTCTTCACAATATCTCTTCAGGTTTGCCAGCGCCGTCACCGACTTGGCGGTCTTACCGGCAATGTACAGGCGTAATTCCCAGAGGTCTTCGTTCGGTTCCATTTATGTGTGTTGCAGAGTCTTGATTAGGAACGGGTCAGGATTCATTATGCCGCTGCCGGGTAATCTGCTCCCGATTTTTTTCCATCACCTCTTTCCGGAGTTCTTCCTCAATATAACTTTTGTTCAGTTCTTCCTGCACCGACTCGAACTCTTCTTTCAGGCTCTGAATCTTTGCTTCCAGCACCAGGCGTTTCCGCTCAATCTCCCGGTCTTTGCGGTTAACAGCATGGTCACGCAAGGCCAGGCCGGTGGCTTCCTCCAACTGTTGCGCGTTGCGGGCCGACCCGATCAATACGCCGTCGGGACCCAGATAGACATCAACCAGCGTAAGACCCTGATCCGTGATCACAAATTCCCGTACCTGATTGGAATGCTTCATCCCCCGTGATTTCATGACGTACATTCCCCGGTTACGCTCACCATTGGACTCGATATCCCGGACCAGCAGCCAGGCATCCACCAGCGATGACACCCCCTCGTCGGTCTGCTCGTTCACGATGGTGTTCAGCGTCAAGGCCGTAAATAGCACGGTAATCTGCTGTCCCTGCAGAAAATCAATCAACCGGATTAGCATCGACTTCACCTCGCTGACAGAACCCACCGTGATCAGGTTTGTAATCGGGTCAAGCACCACCGTTTGGGGTTTAAAGTCAGTGATGAGCTTATGAAAGGCAACCAGGTGCATCTCCAGGCCGGAGTAGGTAGGCCGGGACGCATGGAATCGCAACAGACCATTGTTAATGTCTGCCTGAAGGTCAACCCCGATGGAACGCATATTGCGGATAATCTGCTGGGGAGATTCCTCGAAAGCAAAATACAGGCAGCGTTCCTTCCGCCGACATGCCTCGTGGGCAAAGATGGCGGCAATACTGGTTTTTCCGGTGCCGGCGGTTCCGGAAACCAGGATGCTACTCCCCTTATAAAAGCCGTGTCCGCCCAGCATTTTGTCCAGGGACGGGATACCCGTAGACACATAGTCGGAAGAAACCTCGTGATCGAGCGTCAGCGAGGTGATCGGCAGCACAGCAATGCCCTGCTCATCGATCAGGAAAGGATACTCATTCGTACCATGAACGGAGCCCCGGTATTTCACAATGCGCAACAGCCGGGTCGAGATCTGATTGCTTACCCGGTGATCGAGCAGGATCACGCAGTCGGAGATATACTCCTCCAGGCCATGCCGCGTTAAGGTGCCCTCTCCCCGTTCGCCGGTAATGATAGTCGTTACCTTTTTGTCTTTCAGCCAGGTAAACAGCCGCCGGAGTTCGGCCCGCAGGATAGATTGATTCTCCAGACCCGAAAAAAGATTTTCAATGGTATCGAGTACAACCCGTTTGGCACCCAGACTATCAATGGCGTGCCCTAAGCGGATAAACAAGCCATCGAGATTATATTCGCCCGTTTCTTCAATCTCATTGCGGGCAATATGTACGTGATCAATTTTAATCCGTTTCTCCGTTTGCAGCTTGTTGAGGTCATAGCCCAGCGAGGCTACATTCTGCTCGAGTTCTTCGGCCTTCTCTTCAAAAGCCATAAAAACGCCAGTTTCATTAAACTCCAGCGCTCCACGGACAATAAATTCAATGGATAGCAAGGTTTTGCCACAGCCGGTACCTCCGCAAACCAGAGTGGGCCGTCCCTGAGGCAAACCTCCGCCCGTTATTTCATCAAGGCCAACAATACCGGTTGGAGTTTTAGGCAGGACTTGTAAGGAGGGGCTACGTTTATCCGACAAATCTTGGTTCATTAGAGGATGAGACTTTCCCAAAATAAACGGATTTTAGTATAAATTTCAAAAAACCAGAGCGTACGGAACCAGGTGACGCCACCCAGAACTGACCTTAGGCTCTGAAAATCAAAAAGAAACTACAACTGCATAGACGTACTGTTTTTCACCGTCACCGGCTTGTTGTCTTTCGCCCGGATCGTCCTAATACGAAACGGCCCCTGGGCAAAATCAATTTCGCCTGCCTTACCAGCAGTACGCGCAACATTCTGAAGTCAGTTAGCAGTGAGTACGTATGTTTTGCCGGGGTCCGTAACCAGGTCGTACACGAATGCGCCGTTGGTGGGTTCTGCCGGTGATGTGGTCCGGTACTGATTTTCGGGCAACAGGTAGAACGGGTTTGGGTTGTTACCTTTGGCGGTTACCAACGTTCCGTTTCCGGTCGCTTTCAAGGAATTATACACCCGCAGGCGGCAGTTACCGCCCAGGGCGGAGCGGAGCGTGAGCTTATCCAGTTTGCCGTTTTTCCAGCTATAATCCAGTTCAAAACCACCGCGAGCCTTCAGGCCTTTTACAGAACCGTCTGTCCACGCATCCGGAATAGCGGGCAGTACGTGTACCACCCCATCGTGGCTTTGCAGGAGCATTTCGCCGATGCCGGAGGTGCCCCCAAAGTTACCGTCGATCTGGAACGGCGGGTGCGCGCAAAACAGGTTCAGGTAGGTGCCGCCCCCGTTGGCGTATTCGGTGCCTTCAACGCCCGTAAGCCGGAGCAGTTCGCGCAGCAGCTTATAGGCATGGTTGCCGTCGTGCAGCCGCGCCCAGAAGTTGATCTTCCAGGCTTTGCTCCAGCCGGTGCCGCCATCGCCCCGTATTTCAAGTGTTTTTCTGGCTGCTTCCGCGTACTTGGGAGTGGTCAGCGGAGACACCTGCCGGCCGGGATGCAGCACGAACAAATGCGAGACATGCCGGTGCTGCGGGTCTTCATCGTCCCAGTCTTTATACCACTCCTGCAGATTCCCCTTCCGGCCAATCTGCAACGGAAACAGTTGCCGCTTTTTGTCGGCAAGCATTTTCCGATAATCGGCATCCGTTCCCAGTTGCTCCGATGCCTGAATGACGTTGGAGAACAGATCCCAGATCAGAGCCATATCCATGGTTGTCGCTACGGACACCGCCTGCTTTACCCCTTTCTCCGTAATAAAGACATTTTCCGGTGACGTGGCAGGTGCCGTGACCAGACGCCCCTGTTTGTCTTCCATCAGCCAGTCGACGCAGAACTGAGCCGCATCGCGCATAATGGGGTAAGCGGTGTTCTTCAGATACGTCTTATCGCCGGTGTAGGTGTAATGATCCCAGAGGTGCTGGCTCAGCCAGGCCCCGCCCATATACCAGTTGGCCCAGTTGGGGTCTCCCTTTCCCAGATCACCCACCGGGTTGGCGGTTGCCCAGATGTCGGAGTTATGGTGAACGGTCCAGCCACTAACGCCATAAAAATTTTTAGCCGTTTCTTTACCCGTTACCGCTGTCTGCTTAATGAGGTCGATGAACGGCCGGTGCATTTCCGACAGATTGGTCATCTCCGCCGGCCAGTAGTTCATCTCGGCATTGATGTTGGTGGTATAGTTGCTGCTCCAGGGCGGCTGCACGTGCGGGTTCCAGATACCCTGCAGATTGGCCGCGACGCCCGGTACGTCATCGCGGCCCGGTCGCGAACTGGAGATCAGCAGATACCGGCCAAACTGAAAATACAGGCTCTCCAGCGCCGGGTCGGGTTCCCCCTTGGCGTAGCGCATCATGCGCTCGTCCATGGGCAGGCCCAGCAACGGGTTGATACCCTGTTCAGGAGTATTTAAGGTAAAACTGACCCGATTGAAGTACCGCTGATAATCCCGGATGTGGTCTCTTCTAAGCGCATCCAGGCTTTTGGGCAGGGCCTTCTTCAGGCAATTCTCCGCTAACTGCTGTTCATTTTTACCGTCTTTATCCGGGCACTTGTCAAAGCCGTTATAGCTCGTTGCCGCCGATAGCAGCAATACGGCTTCGGTGGCGTTGTTGATGCGGATGCCGGCCGTATCGGTGGCTACTTTTCCATCGGTGGATTTGACCCGCACCCGCAGGTCGAACCGCGTGCCCCGGCAACCGGTGGAATCAGTGTAAATAACCGGCACCTTGTTATAGCGAACGTAATTCGGGTCGGCATGGGCGGGGGATTTCCCCCGCATCGCCAGTTCATTCGGCGCCACCACCTTGCTGACAGGATGCGGGCTACTGGTTAACACTGTTAGATTTAACGATCCCTTGCGGCTGGCTTTCATCCGGAGCACAATTACCTGGTCAGGAGCCGACACAAACATCTCTCGCGTATACTCTACCCCACCGACGGTAAAGCGAGTGGTGGCCGTAGCTTCGGCGATGTTCAGATTCCGGTAGTAATTGGTCGGCTGACCGCTCACCGCTTGCTTGATGCGCAGATCGCCCAACGGCTGGTACGCTTCGGTATACAACCCCTGCAGGTTCCGCACCAGCTTAGCCGCTTCCCGGTAATCTTCTCTGGCAAGTGCTTCCCGAACCTGCGGCAGGTACCGAGCCACCCCAGGGTTGGGGTTCGGATTGACCGGTCCGCCCGACCAGAGCGTTTCTTCGTTCAACTGAATCAACTCGTCGGTTATCCGGCCAAAGACCATCGCTCCCAGCCGGCCGTTGCCGATGGGTAAGGCTTCGTTCCAGTTGCGGGCGGGCTGCCGGTACCAGATCGTCTGGTTCGACTGCGCAACGGCATTGAGTGAAATAAAAACAAACAGGAAAAGGCTGGATAGTCGCATTGAATGGGTAGGGAGGAGTTAGTTTTTGGGCTTCAGTTCATCCGGACTGTCTTTGGTGTAGGTCTGAACGGTTTCTTTGGACCGGCTCCGGAACAGGTCTTCGATAACCGCCAGTTCCACCACCGCCTTAGGGTTGAACTTGTCTGAGCGCATATATTGAAGTAAACTATAGCGTAATTGGCGGGCGACTGGCCGGTTCTCCAGGTCAGATGTCAGGTCGGCGCTGGACACCATCAGCTTCCCCTTGCCCACCTTAGCTTCCAGCACTAATCCCAGCCGGCGGTTCAGAAACCAGGTATCAATTGGCTGCACCAGCGGTCGGAACCCGGCCGGAAAACCTTCCAGCAGCATCACCTGCGCCCGGTTCACGAGCTCCCACCATTGCAGGTCGCTGTGGTAATCGGTTGGAAAATCGAAAAAGGCCGGATGTTTGGGATTGCATAGGATGCCGAGCGTGTGCGGGGGCCGCATTTTGAACCAGGAGGTGTTCCAGAAGACGGGCGCAAAGTGCTGCGCTACCTCTTTGCCTTCCTCTACTTTTCCGGCCATTTCCAGAAATACCTTGCCGCCTTCGTTCAGGATGCGCCGGGCCGTGGTATCCAGCGTAGTAGTAACGTAAACATCTGTGCCGGGCAGCTCCGGTAAGTTGGCTGGGTACACCCAAAAGTCCCAGTCGTTGGCAAAGGCGGTTTTGTCAATCGTCACTTCCAGCTTCAGCTTATCAGCCTCTTCAATATTTTCGAGCGGCAGACTGATGGAGCCAACGGGCAGACCGTTTCCAATAGGCAGCGTCTTCGGATCAAAAGCGCCTTTGGCCAATACCTTTCGCTGACTATCGGTAATCGTCCAGGAGATTCGGGCGTTGACTAATAGCTCTGGGCCAAAGTGAGCGATTTCCAGGTCGGCTTTGAATACTTCGTTATTTCGGTACACAAATTTTGACATACGGGCCAGCGGCACAGTAGTATTGCAAAACCGGCTGAACTGTCTGGCGCTGATGTACCCTTTTTCGTCCCAGAACGCATCCAGCACGCCAACCTGTGCCGTGCCCTGCCCCGGAAAATCATTCAGACCGAGCAGTTGGAACCCCGCCATACCCGGTGTCCGTAACGCGGTTTCAATTTCGGTTTTGTAGCTCAGCGCCTGGAGCTTACCCGAGGCCATCAGGAAGTCGTCGGCTTGGTCACCCATACCCCGGTCCTGGAGGTCCTCGCGGAACAGTTCAAAATTCCTGGCCCGGTAAACGCCCGTGTATTTCCTAATCTCTTTGAAGTTGGGGTAAGCACACCACTGCCCCATCTCGTGGGCTACGTAGGGAACCGGGAATAGCGAAATGCGGTCGCGGTAATCCCAGGTGCTTTGCGGCTGCCTATCCCACGGCAGGCCACGCGGCCCGGACTTGACCATGAACTCATTCTCCGGCACCAGCGGCCAGTTCATACCCACCGAGGCTCCAGTATAGACCCGGCGTTTGTCTTTTGCCTTCCAATAGGTAACAAACTTGCCCAGGTAGTTGGCCTGATTGCGACCGGCCGGCTCATTGCCGGACGCCAGCATGCAAAACGACGCATAGTTGCCGTACGCTTTCGCCATGCGGTTGGTTTCGTCGTATATAAATTTGTCGATTGGTTTTCCATCGCCCAGCGAGGTGCCGTGGTTGGCCCAGCTGGGTCCTTCGGGTTGCAGGTAGAATCCCTGCTTATCGGCCGCGATAAAAGCGGCCTCGGGCGGGCACCAGGAGTGGAACCGCATGTGGTTCAGCCCGTGCGTCTTAGCTATTTTAAAGATTCGTTCCCAGGCCGGCACATCCATGGCCGGGTAGCCGGTGAGCGGAAACTCGCAATTGTTGACCGTGCCACGCAGAAACACCGGCCGGCCATTTACCTCGAAACGGGTGCCTTTGGCTTTAAACTCCCGCATCCCGAACTGCACCTGCTTTTCGTGGCGCAGTTCTTTACTGCTCAGTTCAGCGGTTAACCGGTACAGGGCCGGCCTGAATTCGTCCCAGGTCTGTACATCCTCCCCCATCGGGTATTCCAGTTCCAGCCGGGTTTCACCGGCTTTAAGCACCACATTGGCTACCATAGGCTTTACCGCATGAACCGGCGATGCGTTGAAACTGGTGGCGGTTACGGTAACGGCACCTCCCTGTACTTTTGGGGTCGCATTGCCCAGCAGCATGATGATCCGGACGGATTTGCGGACCAGGTTGGGATACACCTGTAGGTCTTCAATCCAGATTTTATCGTCGGCCCGAAGCGCCAGCCGACCAGCTATACCGTTCCAGTTGCCCTGGGTGTGATCGGTCAGGCTGTGAGAGTCCTTGCCGACGTTTATTTCTTTGATGCGGTTATCTATGCGAATGGTGATGGTATGCGAACCGGGCGTCAGTTTGTCCGTGAGCACATATTCATGGGCAACAGCCATGCTATTCTGCCATCCAATCTCTACTTCATCCACCCAGACACGGGTTTCGGTATGCGGCCGTTCCAGCGATAAGACAATGCGTTTATTGGCCCAGTCGGCGGGTATCCGTACCTCCTTCTGGTACCAGGCCGGCCCGACGTATTCTTTGGCGGGTGTCAGCCAGAACGGAAACTTCAGGTGTTCGGGCTCCCGGTATTTGGCCATCCGGGGGTTGAAGTACCAGGAACTGTCGTAAATGCTGGCCGTCCACTGTGTTTGCAGGGTAATGTTGTTGCCCTTCCGGTTTTCGGCCATTGAGCCGGGAAGCTTTATGGTTTCCGGTAGTTTTTGGGTGTACCAGCGGTCCTGAATGCCCCGATCGGCGGGGTCCATCCGGAACCGCCAGACACCGGCCAGGTCAATGACCGGTTTGGCAGCCTGAACCACCAGCGGAAGCAGGAGTAACCAGGTGAAAAAAAAGCGGATAGAGGGTAAACGCATGAGTAAGTGCGGCTGTTGAATTCACACAAAAGCCGGAAGGTAATCCTCCACTGGAGAATTGCCCTGGCGGCTCTGCGTGAAACTATCAAATTCTTCTCATTTGGCGAGTTTTTTCCGCAAACCCTTATTTAATAACCGGCATTCTGCGTGTATATGCCGGTTTTCACAGCCAGATCCGACTTACGATGCGATCTTATACTGCTTAGCCACCTTTTTCAAGGCCCCCGCCATAGTACGCTGCGCTTTTGACAATCCGTACTTAGCTGGTTAACTGAAGTTTTTTTCGAATAACCTGCATGCCTACTTTTTGCCGGTCGGCCACAAACGCCATGGCTTTCCTGACCTTCTCTTTGGCCAGTGGGTAGTTCTGGTGAATTTTCATCAGTTCATCCGACATGGCCGAGGCCGGGGTCTGGTCAATCTCGAACAACCACTCCGGCAGGCCAATATCCCGGAACATCCAGCCTTTGAGGCCATGCGCCAGCGGCCGGGCATGCACCACTGGCACCCCTAACGCCAGCCCCATAATGAGCGAGTGCGGCTCAATACCGAACATGGAATGAGCACGGGCGTAGACCGACATGGCCTCGTCGGCGTTCCAGAACGTATCGCGCCAGACTACCTTGCTTTGAATGTCGGCCGGTAGTTGGTCATACACCCCGGTTTTGGCCTGCGCCACTTCCTTACTGACTTCGGGTGCCAGCAGCACCTTCATGCCCGTCTGCCGCACCCAGGTGGTAATCAGTTCGCGTACCTTGCCGAGCCGCTGCCGGTCCTGTTCCTGTTGCTCGGGCGTTGCCTGCGCGGGATTTAATACACTCCCGCCGGATTTGTCGTAGATGTGTTTTGTATTGGTTCGAATAACCACCACCAGGAATTTCTGGTCGTCCAGGCCGGACTTCTTCAGATACGCCCGTCCCCGTTCTTCGTCGCGCACGTCGATACCGAAGCAGCCATCGGGTCCAAACTCCAGTACCCGCGGCTTGAAGTTGTTTTCCTTCAAAAATTTGCGTGACTCATCATCCCGGGTGTAAATAAAAGCGGCCCGGCTGAATACATCCCTGAAAACGGGCATCGACGGGTGGGCAAACCTGTCGAACGACTGACCGTACAGACCAAAAGGGGTTCCCCGGTCGAGGCAGTAGTAAAACGGCGTTAGCCGCGCCATGGTGTTGGCCCAGTCGTAGCCGAACAGACCGTAATTAAAGACCATTCCCGAGTTAACAATATACATACTGGCCCGGTCAAAGGCGTCTTTCAGCTCCCCCTCAAACGGCTTGTCGCCATCGTAGAAACTACCCCGCACGATCTTCACCTTAGGAAAGTGTCTGGTGATGATCTTTTCGGTTTCGGGCCGGGGCTCTTCGTGCCAGAGCAGGATTTCGGCCTCCGGGATGTAACGCTCCAGCAGTCGCAGGGTTCCGGGTGTATGTCCCTGATCGCCGATGTTGTGATCGTTCCAGGACGAACGCAGCAGAATCGTTCTCGTAGCCGCTTTGGCTACCGGCGCTGCCGTACCGGGTGTTTTTAGCAACAGCACCCCGCCCGTTGCCAGAGAAGTTTGGGTCAGAAAATCTCTTCGGTTCATGAATGTACCCCGGAGTGTAATTCCGGATGTTGAAAACTAAGGTTCAGGGTTATCAGGAAGGATTACCTGATACCGGGCGTTATCCGGTTACAAGGTAACACCAACAATTGAAAACCCCTGCATTACTTCACAAACCGTAACCAGCGGCCACTGTAGCCCTCCAGGGCGATTGGGCTATTCAGGGATAATGGCTGTCCGGTGATGGCATCCAGGGCGGACTGGTATTTCAGGGTACCAAATGTTAGTCTTACCGTTTTGGCGGGGCCGTCGTTCAGAAGAAAATAATGATCGGCGTCGGATGCTGCCAGCCGGTAAACGATGGCATCGGGGCAGTGATACGGGCTTTTGTAGGTACCCAGCGCGTGTGTCAGCAGCAGGGCTTCGGCGGCATTATTGCCGGGCTTAAAACAATCGGAGGAAGCTTCAACACCCATCAGAACGGCCGTCCCTTTCCCCAACGTATGTTCCGTAATAGCCGGCCGGCCGGTGCTGTAGGTGGCAACCGGACGAGCCCCGGTCGGGGTTGAATTCAGAACAAAGCCGTTCAGGTCGTAAGTCCCTAAACGAATCGGGCGATTGGTACCGGCATACTGAAAATCATCCAGCGTAACGCCAAAAAGCTGTTCAAACGGCGAGCCTTTTCCGGTCTTCAGCACGCGGCTGTATTCATCGTATCCGGCACCGGGCAGATCCATAACCAGACGCCCCCCCTGGCGAACATACTCCGTCAGCACGGGCATCAGATCAGTGCGTAAGCAGAGGAAGCCCGGCAGGTACAGCACCCGGTACCGGGCACCCAGCCCACTTTTCAGATCCTGCGGGGTGACGTACTCAAACGGCACGTTGGCGTTGGTGAGCGCCCGGCCCAGCCCTACCCTGGCTTTCATAGGCCGATCTTTGTAGTGGTCACGGCCAGGTATGCTCATGGCAGCCCAAAGCGCTTCGTTCTCCCAATCGTACAGAATTCCCACGACCGGCTCTTTATGGGCGTTCCACAGTTCAAACCGCCAGCGCTGCATGGCCTGGCCCAGCTTTCCGATGGCTATGGCACGCTCCGTCACCTGCCCGTTCCGGTCCAGTAAACTGTACTCGCCACCCTCCTTACCGGCGCTGCGACTATTCCAGCACCAGATACCAAACCCTTTGAACCCGGCCGCCAGTTGGGCCAGATACAACTGCATCAGCTCCCCCGATTCAACAAAATAAGCATTCTGGTCGGTGCCGCTGCGCTCCCCATCGAGTTGCTGCGGACCGCCGGTGCTTTCCCAGCCACCCGTCCAGCCACCCTTGAACAGGTCGCTCATCAGGCTGGCCTGCTGGTACAGCGACCGGGTCAGTTCATAACCGACCTGCCCAAAATGCCAGGAGAAATGCATGGAAGGGTAAAAGGAACCGTAATCCGTCAGGACGTCGGCGATACCCGCCATATCGACGCCATACCAGGCAATCGGGTTAAACAGGCCGATCTCGCCCCCGCCCCGGTAGGGGGCATTCGGATCAAACTGGTGAAACTGCTGCGCCGATGCCCGGATACGGTCCAGATTATGCTCTACCTTGAAGCGCAGCACATCCCGCACGTGTCGGTACTCCCGTCCGGTTACTTTTCGCCAGTTGGCCGCTACATCATCCCAATCCCGGAAGGTGCGCTGTTCGTTCAGGAATAAACCCGCATGACCCTGATTCCAGCCTTCATTCAGGCCCTCTACGGTTTTGTAGGTCTTCTTCAGCCAATCGATAAACAGGGTTTCCCCCTTCTCGTTCAACTCCAGTCCCCGTCCGCCTATTTCCGGATCGTAAGCTACACTGGAGGTACGCATAAATTTCTGATCCGGGCTGGTACGGGCATATTCTTCCATTCGCCGAATCCGCTCCTTCAACTGGTTGTGCTGATATTTTACAATAGTTGGATGCTTCAGCGCATCGGCCATTGACATTGTCGGCGGTAATCCAAGCTTTTTCAGCAGCTCCGGCGTAATGGCTTCGTATCCACCCTCGCCATACCACCAGGGAATGATGCCCTCATCCAGCGCAATGGCCGCAATCCGCTCCACCGTCCAGGTCGGCAGGGGCATGATCTGTTTCAGCGCGTTAAACCCCAATTGCTTCATGGTCCGGAAGTGTTGCCGCATTTCGGCTTCGCCTTCGCCCGGCTGCTGAATGTAGACCACCCCGGCCGGCATAGGTGCCAATTTACGAAACTTCTCCTGCTGGGGCGACTGGTGCAGTTGGTTGTACCAGACGGTGGCATACGGATCCGGAGCTTGACTAAAACCCGACAACTGGCAACCAATAGTCAGCATACCAGTAAGCAGAATCTGATTTTTGAGAAGCATACAAGCCTGTTTTATTAGACGTTTCACACCCCGTCAAATATATTTTATTTTAGTGTAAAAAATACACTTAAAAGCAGTAATAATTAGCAATGCGGCTTTCTGCCTATTGCCTTATCTATTGGCCTGGGCACCATAAGTGAACCGCTTTCTACGTTCTTGGAACCGGATACTAACTAGGTACACAATTTCCCTTATTAGGTTACAGTAAATTCCGGAAAACCGATAAGTTTGTTTAGTCAAACCAAATTCAAAACGTACCATGAAAACTGCTTTTGTGACGGGCGGATCAGGATTTGTAGGCAGAAACCTTATTCCGTTGCTTCTGGAAAAAGGCTATGTGGTTAAAGCACTGGCCCGTTCGGAAAAATCGGCCGGGCAGATCCGGCAGCTTGGCGCTATTTCTGTTCAGGGCGATTTGCAGGATCTTCAGGCGTTACAAACCGGTATGACTGGTTGTACTGTAGTATTCCACCTGGCCGCATCTATAAATATGTGGGCTAGTGAACAGGAACTTTGGGCCGACCACGTGACTGGTACCGAAAACGTGCTACAAGCCGCCAAGCAGGCCCAGGTAAACCGATGCATCTACCTAAGTACAGCTATGGTGGTGCTGAATGGTAAACCTATTGTGGATGCTGATGAACGACTTCAATCGGATAATCTGGTCGACGGGTATTCACGAACTAAACTTGCCGCCGAACAACGTTTTCTTCAGGCCAATTCGGAGACCATGCAAACGGTCGTAATCCGTCCGCCGATTATCTGGGGCAAAGGTGACACATCGACGCTACCGCAATTTGTCGAAGCCGCCCAGAAAGGGCAGCTCATGTTTATTGGGGGCGGAAACCATCTGTTCGTCACCAGCCACATCCGTAATTTATGTCATGCGCTTCTGCTGGCCGGGGAAAGTACCGTAGGCGGAGAAGTGTTCTTTGTAACGGATGGCGAGAAGCTACAGTTCAAGCGGTTTGTAAAGGATTATCTGGCTACGCAGGGAATAACAGTCCCTGATCGCTCTGTTCCGTTGCCCATTGCCAAAGGAACGGCCGAACTCCTGGCATGGTTCTGGCGAACGTTCAAGCGCCCCGGCGCTCCCCCCTTCTATCCGTCCATGATTCATACGGTAGGATTACCCTATACCCTTTCCGACGCAAAAATTCGTCGCCAGTTAGGCTTCCAGAATGTAGTAACCGTGGAAGAAGGACTTCGGGAAATGAGCGAATACAGGTAACCGGCGCTGATCAGGTCTGAGGCAGAAACGCAGATCTGCGGCTTCGCTCGGCGTACTGCCAGGTATAGGCCAGCAGGAGTGTAGCCAGAGCCACTCCTGCCAGATAGGCAACGGTAACGGACAGACCGAAGCCTTCCGGAGCGACCAGCAGGTAAGACGTAATGACCGCCGTCATAAACACCGCCGGTACCAGCCCCACCCAATAGGGTTTCCGCTCCCGGATGAGATAGGCCGTAATGGTCCAGAGCACGACGGTAGCCAGCGTCTGATTGGTCCAGGCAAAGTAGCGCCAGATAACGGCGAAATCGATCAGGGTCAGCAGGAAACCGGCTCCGAAGAGTGGTAAACTAAGCAGCAGGCGATTCTGAATAGGCCCCTGCCGGTAACGCAGAAAATCGGCGACAATCAGCCGGGC
The DNA here is from genome assembly GCF_039541915.1 of Nibrella saemangeumensis. Taxonomy (NCBI): domain Bacteria; kingdom Pseudomonadati; phylum Bacteroidota; class Cytophagia; order Cytophagales; family Spirosomataceae; genus Nibrella; species Nibrella saemangeumensis. The sequence goes on along the minus strand of NZ_BAABHD010000084.1, from coordinate 650,660 downwards.
GCTCCGGAATGCCGTGTCACCCGATGTGATTGGTGCGGCAACTACCCCCAGGATTGCCAGGGCCCCGCCAATTTTACCCAGCAGCGAATTGGAGATTTCGTTGACCACATAGGCTGCATTGCCTTGGTGCTGCGTCATGACGTCGTTCAACCCGCCAACGCTCCCGTAGAAGCTCATACCGATAGCCGCCCAGATCAGGGCCACTACGCCTTCGGTCACCATGGCACCGTAGAAAATGCTCCGCCCCTGCCGCTCGTTGGTCAGGCACCGGGCCATCATGGGCGATTGGGTAGCGTGGAAACCCGATATGGCTCCGCAGGCAATGGTCACAAATAGCATCGGGAACACCGGAAATTTTGCCGGTTGCGTGTGCAGGTTAGTAAGACTTGATAGCGTCAGCTCAGGAATGGGGAGTCCTTTGGCAAACATCATCACCAGAATGCCGACCGCCATGAACAGCAGCGCAAACCCAAACAGCGGGTAAATGCGTCCAATTACTTTATCGATCGGCAGGACCGTGGCCATAACATAATACACAAATATTACCCAGACCCAAAAGTTTTCGCCCCCGAAGTTACCCGTCAGGCCGGACAGAATTTTAGCGGGTCCCATGATGAACACGGCCCCCACCACGATCATCAGCACCACGGAGAAATACCGCATAAACTGTTTTACACCATTACCCAGGTAGTGCCCTGATATTTCCGGTACACTCTCTCCCCGGTGCCGCACCGATAACATCCCGGAAAAGTAATCGTGTACCCCACCGGCAAAAATGGACCCAAACACGATCCATAGGAAAGCCACCGGCCCCCACATAGCGCCGGCCACGGCCCCAAAGATGGGCCCCAGTCCGGCAATGTTCAGAAACTGGATCAGGAAGATACGCCAGCCGGGTAAAGCTACGTAATCGACACCATCTGATTGGGCAAGTGCCGGCGTTACCCGATTCGGTTCAATACCAAAAACCCGGTCGACGAAACGGGCGTAAAATGTATAACCCAAAAACAGGGCAAGAACTGAGAGGCAGAAGGTTATCATAAGAGCGGGTCAGGCAATAACTTGAGACTTTCCTGTAATACTACCTCACATTGGCCTTATTTGCAAACATAGCTATGCGTTGAACTAACTCTCCCCCAGCAGATCCGGCCGACGGTCACGAGTGCGGGCCAGGGCCTGCTGAAACCGCCATTCGTCAATATTGGCCTCATGGCCGGAAAGCAGCACGTCCGGCACCGTCCAGCCTTCAAATGTGGCCGGGCGGGTGTACACCGGTGGTGCCAGCAGGTTGTCCTGGAAGGAGTCGGTCAGAGCCGACGTTTCGTCGTTGAGTACGCCGGGCAGCAGCCGGATGATGGCATCGCAGAGTACGGCCGCCGGCAGCTCTCCCCCTGACAGCACATAATCGCCAATGGTAATCTCTTTGGTAATGAAATGCTCCCGTACGCGCTCATCAACGCCTTTGTAGTGGCCGCAGAGCACGATCAGGTTCTGCTTCATCGACAGCCCATTCGCCGTTTTCTGCGTCAGGCGCTCGCCATCGGGCGTCATGTAAATGACTTCGTCATAGGTACGTTCGGCCTGAAGCGCCCGGATACAGCGGGCAATCGGCTCGATCTGCATCACCATGCCGGCTCCTCCGCCAAAGGCGTAATCATCGACCCGCCGGTGTTTGTCGGTGGAGTAGTCGCGCAGATCATGCACGACTACCTCCACGTAACCACCCTGTTGGGCCCGCTGCAAAATGGAATGGGCAAAAAAGCTGTCGAGCAGTTTCGGCAGGCAGGTTAGTATGTCAATCCGCATGCTCCTCGTCGCCGTTTACCTCCGGCTTCTCTTTTTCGGTATCGGCCATATAAACATCCAGCAGGCCGTCGGGCAGCAGCACGTTCAGTTGCTGCTTCGTCCGATCGACGGAGGGCACAATGGCACTGTTTATTGGAATCAGCACTTCCTTCCCTTCGTATTCCATACCAATCAGGTCCTGCGTGGGCATGGAATATACCGCCCTGACAGTACCGAGTTCGCCCTGCTCGGCATCAACCACGCGATAGCCGATAATTTCGTGGTAATAAAACCGGGTTTCGTCCTCGATCGGCTCCAGGTTGTCCAGCGGCAGGTATAGAGCGCAGTTGATCAGCTTTTCGGCCTGCTCAATGGTCTCTACCTCTTCCAGCGCCACAATGGCCCGGCTTTTATTAGTAATCGCAATAGACTCGATGAAATACGGCAGTAGTTCGCCTTTGACTTCGATCAGCACCGAGTCCAGTTCTTCGTAAGCCGAAGGTTCATCTACGTCCAGGTAAAAGACCAGTTCACCCTGCGTACCGTGCGTACGGGTAATGTGGCCCAGTTGGAAACAATCTTCTTTCGTCACGTCAATATAGGTTTTAAAAACAATGAGCCTGTCCGACTGAACAGGCTCATGTATAACAATTCTCCGGCGAAAATTATTCGGCGGCCGGCGATCCGGCGGCCGGCGTTTCGTCCGCAGGAGTTTCAGCGGCTGCATCCACTGCAGGAGCCTCTTCCGTCTGCGCTTCGCCTTCGGTAGCTTCAGCGGCCGGTGCTTCTGCTACTGGCTCTTCTACCTTATTCTTCTTGGCAATTGCCTCGGCGCGGGCCTCGTTCACCTTGCGCTCAGCTTCCAGACGAGCCTGACGCTCGGTCTCTTTCTGCTGCTGCTTGGATTCGGCGGTACCGGCAATGCGACCTTCTTTGCCTTCTTTCCACTGCGTAAACTTCTCATCAGCCTGCTCCTGGGTGATAGCGCCTTTCTGAACGCCTACCTGGAGGTGCTTACGCAGCATCACGCCTTCATGAGACAGAATCGAGCGGGTGGTGTCGGTCGGTTGAGCACCTACCATCAGCCAGTGTACGGCCCGGTCTGACTTAATAACGACCGTTGACGGGTCGGTGTTGGGGTTGTACGAACCGATCTTCTCAATGAATCGGCCATCGCGCGGGGAGCGTGAATCCGCGACTATGATGTCGTACATCGCCATTTTTTTGCGTCCACGACGCGCTAAACGAATTTTAACTGCCATTGCTTTATGATTTTCGGCGAAGGAACTCGTCCTTCTGTTGAAATTGTCCGCAAAGATAGCAAAAAAGCCCCCAATAAAAAAGCCGGACTTACAGGTCCGGCTTCTATTTCAGGGTAATACACTTATGGTTTTTTCACCCCATCCAGCCGGAACCCGGCCGGGTATTTCTCCCGCAGCGTGTTCATTGGCTCAATCTTGATCTCGACCCGGCGGTTCGACTGTAGACCCGATACGGTTGTGTTCGGCGCAATGGGCCGGTATTCGCCGTAATATTCAAGTGTCACCCGGCTCGGGTCGGTAAGACCGGCCCGTACGAGGAATCGCTTGGCAGCATCAACCCGGCGCCGGGACAGTTGCATGTTGTAATTGTAGGAGGCTCTGGCATCGGCATGGCCCGTTAGCACAATCCGGCAGTTGGTTTTTACATTTAAGAGTTCAACCAGTTTCCGCAACGTCTCCTGCGATGCCGGCCGGATGGTCGCCTTATCCGTATCAAACTCGATGTTGCTGAGCAAAGCCTCACATTCCGGCGTAAACTTGGAACGTAGCAGCGAGGTGATGATACTGTCGAGGTTCATGGCCACCCCGGCTCCGGACACTACGCTACCCTGTGGAGTTTCCGGCTCCTTGTCAAACAGATCGGCGACCCCATCATTATCGGTATCCGTGTACAGGCGCGGGTCAACGGGTTTGGGCATATTGGCCTTGGCGATTGAATCGGCATCAGCCATGGTCGGATTGTACGGCTCTTTGATCAGATCCTTGGGATCAGCCCAGCGAAGGTGGTAGCGACCCAGCGACGCATCGTGACGCCCGTCTTTACCGACTTTAATGGCGTTTTTACCAATTTTGTAGGTCAGCGCAATAGCCGCATACCCCCATTTATCCATCTTGCTCTCCCCTTTCTTAAACAGGAAGATATTAGAGGGATTCGAGTTGTCGACTCCACCCACCGTCATGTCCAGCTTCTCGGTGTTGACATTATTGACGGTAAAATCCAGGCCCAAATCCAGCCGGCGTGTCAGTTCATAATGGACAGCCATACCAACTGGAAATACAATATCGCGGGTAAACTGAGAACCGTCGCCTTCCCACTCACCCGAGGTGATGGAACTGTAATCGATCCGGTTGTTGCTGTACCGGATCAAACGATTGGTATTGAGGTCATATACGTTGGAATAATACCACATATACCCAACACCGCCGTGCAGATCTACCTTCCACCGGCGCAGTTTCTGGCTTCCCATCAGCAGCGATTTCAGGTTAACGGACCCTTGAAGCGTTCCCTGCAAAAACAGGGGCGTTCTGAAATAGGCGTTATAAATATCGCGCTTCGAACCATTGAGCCGGCCTGTCCAGAAGTCAACCTGCAGCCCAAAAAGGTGGGTAAGCTGTTTATTTATAGATAAGCCCGCCCCCACCGGAAATTCCAGGTTGGCACCGGCCGGCTGCCGGGCAAAGATCCCGGCATTGGGCTCACGTAGATCACCATAAAACTGGGTAATGCCCGGACTTAGGGTAATTGACCAGGTATTCATTTTATACTCGCCTTCGTACGACCGGTTTTGGGCGTACGCGCACGTAAGAGTCAGAAGGAGAAGCAGGGAAGCGTGAATAGATTTTTTCTTCATGAGAAAACAGGGTTAAATGACATAAGCCTTTTGCCGTGCTATACTTCAATGGTGATGAGATAGATTATGTGTCAACCCGAACGGTACAAGTCTATAAGCCGGATTCTGTTTCCCGAACCAGGTCCGGGATTCTTATCATTTATCTGGGATTGCCGTCACCGGCAACCTCTATCGACCTACCCGCATTGGCATCCCCAGGGGGTACGGAGACGAGCAGCCTCACATCCAATGCCTATTTGGTCTTTCAGCCCATAAGGTTTGTCGTGCCCCGTCTGTCACCAGCCGGGCGGTGGGCTCTTACTCCACCTTTTCACCCTTACCCTGTTGAGTAGGCAGTTTGCAGTGAGCAGTCTGCAGAATGACTCTGCCAACTGGTGACTGCAAACTGCCTACTCAACAAGGCGGTATATTTTCTGTGACACTGTCTGTCGGCCGCCCGTTTCCAGATGGCCGCCTTCCCGTTAGGAAGTATGGTGCTCTACGCTGTCCGGACTTTCCTCCTCCCGACAGTTCGGGAAGCGATAAGACAACCTGTACCGCTTAGGTTAACACAATTCTTGAATTTCTTACGGCTGCCGCAACGTGGTTGCCGCAAATCTATAAATACTTATTTTCTCAAAAAATGATGCTGGGAGAAAATTAGCATTGATTCAGCAAAAAACGGCAAACGCAAAGATTATCATCTTTTTTTATTGCAATCCGTCGACCTTCACGCTTACCCGTCCGTGTGCATAAACCACGGCCAGTAAAGCGGTGGGGGTCAGGTATACCTGATCGGGTCTGATCTCCTCGATGTTACCGCTCAGTATAACGCCTTTCGTTAATTGATTGTTTCTTAACCGGGCCTGCATGGCAGTGCGTATTTCGTCGATCTGCGAGCCGACGGGTATCGTAAACTGCTTTTCCATCATTCGGGCAAACGTTCCCTGCAGAAGCCAGTTGGCGGCCCGCTGTAATATGTTCTGGGTGGCCAGATCATAGGTCAAGTCCCTGAGCGATACGGTTTTCGTCTGGGCATCGTAATAGGGCTTTCCGCGCAGGTAAATATCCCCGGTGATACTGCCTTTCAGTCCTGCCTTAATAATCAGATTATCGTTCTGGCCGTACATATCCATATCGGTGATGGTAATGGTGTACCGGCCATCGCTGAACGAAAAGTTTTTACCCACAAATTCTTCAGCCGCAATTCTGGCGGCTTCTTCGTAAGTAGCTTCACTCAATATTCCAATCTGAAAATCATCCCTGATCTGCTTGACAACCACTAAATCCGGCAGGGTAACGGCTGGTTTTACGTCGGGTCTGGTACCGGTTGTGGTCAGAGTATGCCCCTCCAATCCGATGGCCGATCGGATCTGGTTTCCTTCAAACCGGAACGGAGTGATTAGGATGCGTCGGGGCACCACCATCAGCCAGGTCCGGTATTTTTCGGAAACCAGGTACGGCTCCCGTATGGTGTTCCAAACCTTCAGCACAGGCGTCCGCAGATCGATATTTTTGCGCACTTGCTGATCCAGCGATTGGGTGATGGTGCCCAGGTTCTTATCAATCAACCGGCCAACAAGAGTGGTCAGGGGGATGTTGAAGCCGGCAACGCTGGTGGCCGGTTTCTTTACCCAGTCGTAGCCCTCGGCCTGGGTCTGGGTATTGACCGTCCAGTCCGGGTCAATGCTGAACCACGTGGCAAAGCGCATATTCAGCTCAAACTCGGTATCCTGATAGCGGGTAAAGCCAAGCACTTTCAGACCGGCTCTGGCCCAGATGCGCAGGGGTACCGTCACATGAAACAGGCTGTCCTGGGTTCCGGCTACCCCCGCCCGAACGGCAATGTTGCCCCGCTTCCAGACTTTGATCCAGGAGGGCGTACTGCCGGTCGTTGACTGCGCCGATCCGTCCAGTTGATTTTCCTCAAAGATCAGTCCGTTTATCTGGCTGTTGATCTGCCGCTCAATGTCGGTGATGGAGATGGAAACAGGAACATTGACGGTAGACAGGAACTGCTCGTTACGGACCTCCATGGCGTTTCGGGAATAGGAAGCTTTGGGTGCTTGCGGGTTGATGCGAGTGCCCCCTGATTGACAGCCAGCCACCCACAACCCAAACAAGAAAAGACCGGCCAATAGCCGGCTCGATGGGCTGAATATATTACCGAATGGTGACTTTCGTCGCGCCATAGCCAAATTTTTGTTTTTGCGCATCCTCGTAATACCGGACGTGCGGGTGCCGGCCCAGGCGCCGGTGGAGCTCGTTACGCAGGGCTCCGCTGCCGACACCGTGAATAAAGGTAATGTCGCTCATGCCGCTGGCGATGGCATTCTCCAGACTTTTTTCAAATGCCTGAAGCTGTAGTTCCAGCAACTCGCTGTTGGATCGCTTGCCCGGTCCACCCGGCAGCAATGCTTCGATGTGCAGATCAACCACCGCGGAAGGACGCTCCACCGCGATGGCCGCCGGTTCGCTCTTAGGGCTCAGCATTTCCTTTTTCAGGGCTTCCGGAGCTACCACCTTTGGAGCGGCTTCTGCTTCCGGGGCCGGTTCATCAATATCGATCTGAAAGAGGTGGCCGGCCTGATTCAGGACCGGCACATTCTGTTTGTTCTTGTAGAAAGTAGCCGCACGGCATTTTAGCCGCTTGACCAGCGGTGGGCGTAGCGCAACTGAAGCAGCCCGGAACCAGAGTGCCTGGACGAGAAAGGTAGGCCAGTTTTCGAACCCGGCTACCGTGTAAAGCTCATTTAGTTTTACCTGCGACTTCGGCTTCAGAATGCCACTTTGCAGGCCACGCACCTGATTGCCCCGCTCTTCGGCCACGGTATAAAGCAAGTCCCAATCCGTATTGTTGATCAGGTGCAACGCCATCTCGCGGTCATTCTGCGGCACAAACGCCAGATAGATACCCTGGTTGGACAGGATACCCGGTGCCACTGACTTTTGCGGCTCGTGGGTGTTGCGTCGCAGCAGACGCTCTGCTTCGAGCGGAGACACCACCACCAGTTCCGACCGCATGACCGGAATGCGGAAACCATCTTCTATTTCAATTTCAACCTGGTTGCCGGAGAGAAAGCGGGTAACTACCCCCTCTTCCTTTGCCCGCAGCATCCGAACTTTATCGCCTATATTCATTTTGAGTGATGCGTTATAGCGATGGATCTTTAGTGATAAGCCAGTAGCTCCTGGCTCCGAAGGGATGTATTCCCTTAATTTATCTCTAAAAACGCATCGATTTCTTAATAGCCTCCGTAGAATTTCCGGAGACCCCATTCGGCACCGATAAAGACCAAAACAACAAAGAACAGCCACCGCCAGTTGATGAGCTCGTTCATTTCTTCGGTGCTGGTGAGCCGGTCCGGTGCTTTCTGACTGGTAAAGGTGCTGGCAAGTGAGGCAATGTTGCCGGGACCGTAAAAACGGCCGCCGGTTTGCTGGGCCAGTTGCCGGAGCATGGCGTGATCAGCGGTGGTATTCAGGGCCTCCAGTTGCAGATTGCGGACAATAAACTGGCCCGTTGCCTGCTCGGAGCGGTTGTTTAACGTCGAGATGGCGCGATAGCGGTATACCCCTTCCGGCAGCCGGCTTATTTCAAAGCGGCTATTGGTTGTTGTAGGCGTGTAGTTGAACGTTCGCGTCAGGCTCTTTTCGTCAGTTATCTCTAGACGAATGGGCTGGTCGTAGATGCGTTCGTAAATATTGTTATACAGCTCCGTCTCGAAGATGACCTTTTCACCCGCCACAAATTCGTTGCGGATCGGGTATACCCGCAGCTTCCGCCTGTCTTCTTTTACCGATATAAACTGCATGATCTTTTGCAGTAGTTCGTCAACAATCTCCTGTTTGTCGGTTAGTGCGTATTCTTCCTGCCGCCACTGCCAGAGGCCTTCGCCCGCCAAAACGGCGGCCTTGCGGGTACCGCTCATGTTCAAAGCCAGCAGCGGCTTGGAGGTCTTTACCGAACCGACCTGCTGCCACAACACCACCTCAGTACCAGGTTGCAGTTTGTAATCACCGTACGGTACAAGCAGCGGAGGGAGTTTTTCCAGAATTTCCAGTTTGGTGGGGTCCAGGTTCACTTGCCGGAAGTTGGCCTCAAACCGGGCGGTAGTCTTATCGGTCTGGTTCCCCTGAGCCGTAATCTGCATCACCGGATTCAGAGTATTGACCAGCGAGGGTGCTGACTGATTCCCCAACACAAACAACACCGGGGTGTTGCGGGCCAGCAACCGCTGCAAAATGCCGCTGCTCAGCCCACTGTTGTCCGGAATCTGGTGCAGAATAATGAGGTCGTATACTTTATCGGCCGGTGGATTGGGATCGGTGGAGCCGGTCAGCAGCCGGATGTCGAGTTCATAGTTCTGGTTCCTTTCAATGATAGACCGAAGCGCTTTAATATCCGGGTGCGGGGTTAATCCCAACAGCAGGATTTTTTCTTTTCCGTCGATCACATCAATGTATACGTCCTGGCGATTGTTGCGGGTGCTGAACTCACCAGAGAGTGGTAATACTTCCACCACATAATGCTGAACGCCTTTCTGGTCGGCAGAGGCCTGAAATGTCACCTGACTAAAGGTCTCTGGACGACCAAAGCTGATTGTCTGGCGACCCACTTCGCGGCCACCCTGCCGCAGCACCACTACCCCGGTTTGTCCCTGATAGCCATTGCTGACGATTTCGGCCTGGACCGGAAACCGGTTGCCCAGGTAGGCAACCCGGTTGGCCAGGGCAGCTTTTAGCTGCACATCACGCTTGGGCACCGTATCGCCCACCCCAACCGCATGGACGGCAAACGGGTATTGCCCAAAGGTGGGTGACAGGCCCTGGTTGAAAACACCATCGGTTATCAGCACGACATCGGTCAGGTGACGGCCTTCGTAGTCGTTCCGGATGCCGGCCAGCAGACCCGACAAATCGGTGGTCCGGCGGGTAAAGGACAGTTGCGACAGGTCGACGTCGGTGGCAGTATCGCCGAGCGTCCGCACGGCTACCTCCACACCCTGGTCGGCGAGTTGCTGCCGAAGTTTATCCACCGCACTGAGCGTCTGGTCCAGTTTAGCCCGGCCACCGGCAATCATCGATTCAGAATTATCAACAGCCAGCACCACCTTTGCTTTTTCGGTGGTGGAACGGATATTCCGCACCAGTGGATTCAGCAACAGGAGGCAAAGCAGCGTAACCACAATGAACCGCAGGGCGGCCAGGGCATAATTGGCCGTTTTGCCCCAGCCACCGGGATTGCTGCGGCCCGGCAGCGGCTGGTACATGGCGGCCGCATAGGCCGCCCCGACCAGCAGGCATACCACGATCCACCAGGGTGATGATTGTAAAAGCAGGTCCGAACGCATATGTTTTAGTAGGCAGTAAGCAGTGAGCAGGTGGCAGTGTTCTAAACAAAACTGCGTACTGCCTGCTGCCTACTGTAATTTAAAAATTAAGTTAACATGCCGCCGTCTACCTGAAGCACCTGGCCGGTAATGTACCGCGACAGGTCCGAGGCCAGGAACAGGGCACAATCGGCAACTTCGTCGGGCTGACCTCCGCGCTTCATCGGAATAGACTGTTTCCATTCTTCAAGTGCCTTTTCGTTGATCTCTCCCGTCATTTCAGTTTCAATGAAGCCGGGCGCTATGGCATTAGAGCGGATATTCCGGGAACCCAGTTCCAGCGCAACCGACTTGGTAAAGCCAATGATACCGGCTTTCGAAGCCGCGTAGTTAGCCTGTCCGGCATTCCCCCGGAGGCCCACTACCGACGTCAGGTTGATGATTGATCCCGCTTTGGCCTTCATCATCGGTCGGATAGCGGCTTTGGTCAGGTTGAATACCGACTTTAGATTAACGTTGATAACGGCGTCCCATTGTTCTTCCGACATCCGCATCAGCAGACCATCGCGGGTAATACCCGCATTATTGATCAGGACATCGAGCGTGCCGAAGTCGGCCACCACCTGATTGACCAGGTCCTCGGCGGCTTTAAAATCGGAAGCGTCGGAGCGATACCCCTTTACTTTGCCGCCAAACGCGCTGAGTTCTTCCTCCAGAGCCTGGCCTTTTTCAACGCTCGACAGATAGGTAAAGGCTACCTGGGCGCCTTCCTTGGCAAAACGCAGGGCCATGGCCCGCCCGATTCCCCGCGAGGCACCGGTAATCAATGCAACTTTTCCTTGCAGTAAACTCATTGAATCAATCGTCTGGGAATAAAAAAACTTGTATGAACGGTCCAAAATTAACCCTTTGGCGGTGTAAGACAAAAACCAGAGGCTCTAGTAATTATTACCATATCCTGTTACATTTGTTTAGTGCCCTTTACCCCAAATCTATCGAATAGCGACTCAACCATGATGCGACTCTTGCTTTTTCTGCTGCTGCCCACCTTCTGCTTCGGACAACAGATTCACGCTCATAATGATTACGAAAAGAAACGACCGTTTACCGAAGCCTATGAGCAGCGGGCTGATTACATTGAAGCGGATGTGTTTCTGGTAAACGGAAAACTGGTTGTGGCCCATACCCGCAGCGAAGTTGACACCAGCCGCACCCTGGACCAGCTCTACCTTAACCCGATTATGCAGCTATTTACGCAACATAAAGGAAAAGTCAGCCCGGACCGGAAATATTCATTTAACCTGGTTATCGACATAAAAGATAAAGCGGAGGAAGTAATGCCTATACTGGTTGGGATGATCCATCAGCATATGGATGTTTTTAACCGGCAGGTAAACCCCAACGCCATACAAATTGTCATCAGCGGCAACCGACCCAAGGTAAACAACTACGTGGATTTTCCGCACTTCATCCTGTTCGACGGCCGTCCGGGTGAGGTGTACGATGACGAAACCCTCCGCCATGTCGCTCTCATCAGCGATAACTTTCGCAGCTATTCCCGCTGGGACGGCAACGGCGACTTACCCGACGATGATAAAAATAAACTGAAGCGAATCATCAAACGGGCTCACGACCAGGGCAAACCCATACGTTTCTGGGCTATTCCTGACAACACCAACGCCTGGAAACAACTCCGTAAGCTTGGCGTCGATGTAATCAATACCGATAAGGTGGTAGAAGCAACGGCCTTTCTGCGGTAATTACCGGAAAACGTACAGTAGCGAGAAGTTCGGCTGGAGCGTAGCCGCTGCCGACAAGGTCCAGCCCTCGGCCCTCCGGTTTTCGGGGTCGGCCTGCTGTGGCGTATTCATAAAGCGGTTTGCCGTGATACTGGCCACCGTTGCCTCCAGAATAAACCGCTCCCGGAGCAGGTAAGCCAGCCCCAACGATCCACCAGCAGCCACGGTACGCTGTTTGATGGCGAATGAAAACGAAGGCTGGTTTCTGTTTTCACGCCGAAGCTCACCCCACTGGTAGCCAACATACCCAGCCACAAACGGGCGCAGCCGGTTAAGGCCAATGTATTTTTTCAGATAAGGCTGAAGCCCAATCATGTTTTCTGTTTCCTTAGAAAGGGCAACATTGAACTGGCTTACCGACTTGTTGTTCCGAATGGATACTGGAATGTCTACGCCCAGAAGCAGGTTGTCGCTTACAAAAACGCCCAGCGACGGTGAGATCGTAAACGAGCTGTTTCTGGCATTGGATTCGGAGTAATTGGTATTCGTACCGGACGTGATGGATCGCTGTCTGAAGCCGTAGCGGCCACCCGTCAACTGCATTGCTCCGCCCGCAATCCAACGCCCCCGCTGGGTCTGGTACCCGGTAACCGTAGGTGAGAGCGAACCGGTTGCGGTACTGCCCGTTAGCAGGGTAAGGCCCAAATTAAAACTGGTAAACGAGAACGGAAACGCTGTCGACTGCGAGAAAGCTTCCAGACCCAGCCGATCCGCCACGAAATACATTGCGCCCAATTGCGTGAATGGGCTGAGGCTGATTGAACGATTATTGGATGCTGAACTACTGAAAAAATAGGTGGGCGATCCTTCCTGACCACTTCTCAGCCGACTGCTCAGATCGTTTCGAGAATAAGCCCCGCCAACCCCACCGCCGGCAAACACGCGCCACTTCTGATCTCCCCAATACCTCCTGACAAAAGCATTTAGCCCGTACGTATAATCGCGCCGGAAATAAAAGCTCATTCCAGGTGCAGATACCGAAGCACCAGGTGTTTCTGTGTGGCTCCACTGGCTCCGGGCATTTACGGATACACCAAACAGCCAATGATCCCGAACGAACCAGCCTTTGGTAAGCTGGACATCGAAAGCCGGTACCTGGGTTGTGGCCGGCGCCACGGTTCCCCGATTGACATTTGAGTAGGCTACGTTGATACTGCCGGTCAGCAGACCCCGCCCTTTTTCCGTCTGGGCCGGGGATGAAAAGTTCAGCAGCAGCAGGGAAGCTACAAAAATAACCCTCATATGAAGTGTTTTGTTGGTTCGCTAAACTAACACTTCCGGGCAGAATCGTTACAACTGATTTTCTTAATTTTTCTGAAAAGCCTTTATTTCGGAGGCAGTGGCCATACGTGCGATGCAGGGAGGTTACAAAAACGCGTAGGACAACGATAAGCCCGGCCGCAGTGTGGCCCGGATATCCCCGAAGTGCTGGCGGATTTCGCCGTCGCGGGTCTTGGACCAGCCCCCCCCAATCCGGCCCAGTTCACCTTCCAGAATAAAACGCGTGCCAATCATGTACGCCATGCCGGCGCTGATGCTGGCTCCGTAGGTATCTGTGGTTGTGCCATCTTCCTGCCACTGCCAGGATGCCTGCAGCGCAGCAAAGGGAGTTAGCTTCTGCGTAGTGAAATATTTTTTCACAAACGGCTGAACACCGGCCGTCCAGCGCTCTACTTTGACCTGCGCCTGACCAGGGGTATTTAGGTAAGCATCGGTCAGAATATTATAGGAAAACGGAGCCGCTACCCCAACGACCAGCCGATCAGCAACTACGTAACCAATGGATGGACTGACCGACACGCCCCGGCTGTTTTCCTGGCGGAATACTTCATTTTTGCTTTCGCTGGGAATCAGTTGCCGCATCTGATCGGTCAGTAAAAAACCGCCGGCCAGCATCCAGTTGGTAGCCATCAACTGATTCTGGGTAGGTAACACTTTCAAAGGCCGGGCCGGCAATCGCCCCCCAGTAACCATAACTACGCCCACCCCCAGATTACTAATGGTCAGCGGGAATGCTGACGAACGCGTGGTGGCTTCTACCCCCCAGCGGCTATTCACAAAATACACAAACCCGGCCTGGACTTCCGGCATCAGGCGCATCCGGTGATCACGTAATTGGGTAAACCGGTTCGATGTAGACATCGATTTGTTCTGCGCCCAGTCGTAGGCGAACGAGAAGCCTCCGCCGAGATACACCCGCCAGTTTTGCCGGCCCCAATACCGGCGGATATAAGGAGAAAGACTTGTTGTTAAGGCCAGCTTATCGTTTCGCGTGTCATACCCGATTCCCAGTTCATTATGCAACATACTCCCCAGAGCCGATGCCTCCAGCCCCACCAGCACATCCTTCCGCACAAAATACCCTTTGTTCACAAATACCTGAGCGTCGATACTCCGGCCTCGTTCGAGGTACTTTTCCGTTGTTATCAACTGACCACCAACGCCACTAGACCAAAATCCCCGACCTTTTTCTGTTTGGGCTACCAGGGTACCCGTACATAAGGTGAGACTCATTAAGGTTATAATAGCTTTCATGTGCTTAGGTTTGTCTATCAGATTATAAATGAACACATTTATTATTAAAATGCATTTTATTGTTCATATATATTTATCAACCGCCCTAAAGCAAAAAACCCCAACAGCGTGAGCTATCGGGGTTTTCACTGAACTTTGTATTTATTCTACTACCTTCTGACTCTGCGTGGTAATGGTCAGTTGATCGCTGCTACCGTCGTAATCGGCCAGGATCACATCGCCCTCGGCCATTTCACCTTTCAGGATCTCCTCGGCGACGGGGTCTTCGAGGTACTTCTGAATAGCACGGCTCAGCGGACGGGCACCATACTGCGGGTCGTATCCTTTCTCGGCCAGGAAGTCTTTTGCCTTTTCGGTCAGTTCGACTTTATAGCCCAGGCTGGTTACCCGGCCCAGAAGCTTATTCAGCATCAGGTCAATGATGCGGTGGATGTCTTCCCGCAGCAGTGAGTTAAACACGATCACATCGTCCAGACGGTTCAGGAACTCCGGCGAGAACGCTTTGCGGAGTGCATTCTGAATCGTACTCTTCATCAGGTCGTCCTGACTTTCTGACTTGGAACGGGTAGCGAAACCGATACCGGAACCGAAGTCTTTCAGGTCACGAACCCCAATGTTAGAGGTCATGATGATGATGGTGTTGCGGAAGTCGACCCGGCGGCCCAGACCGTCGGTCAGGATACCATCGTCGAGTACCTGCAGCAGGATGTTGAACACATCCGGGTGCGCTTTCTCGATTTCGTCGAGCAGGACCACACTGTATGGCTTCCGGCGAATCTTTTCCGTCAGCTGACCACCTTCTTCGTAACCTACGTAGCCCGGAGGAGCACCAACCAGCCGGCTTACGGAGAACTTCTCCATATACTCCGACATATCGATCCGCACCAGCGCGTCTTCCTTATCGAAGAGGTACGACGCCAGCACTTTCGCCAGCTCCGTCTTACCGACACCCGTTGGACCTAAGAAGATAAACGAACCAATTGGCTTCTTCGGATCTTTCAGACCTACTCGCGTCCGCTGGATCGCTTTCACCAGTTTCTCGATGGCGGCATTCTGACCAATAACCCGGCCTTTCAGTTCCTCACCCATGTTGATGAGTTTCTTGCCTTCGTCGTTGGACACGCTCGTTACCGGGATACCCGTCATCATGGCTACCACTTCGGCGACATTGTCTTCGTTCACCGTGTAGCGACGCTTCTTGGTATCTTCCTCCCAGGCCTGCTTGGCACGCTCCAGTTGGTCGATCAGGCGTTTCTCCTTATCACGCAGTTGCGCGGCCTCTTCGTACTTCTGGCTCTTCACGACCTGATTTTTCTCCTTCTTAATATTCTCGATCTGCTCTTCGAGCTTCAGAATATCGTCGGGCACGGTAATGTTGCTGATGTGTACGCGGGCACCCACTTCGTCGAGTACGTCAATAGCTTTGTCCGGCAGGAAGCGATCGCTGATGTAGCGTTCCGACAGTTTCACGGCTGCTTCAACGGCCTGCTGCGTGTAGTTAACGTGGTGGTGATCTTCGTACTTATCCTTGATGTTGTTCAGAATCTCGATGGTTTCTTCTACCGAGGTAGCATCAACCATGACGACCTGGAAGCGACGGGCCAGGGCACCATCTTTCTCAATGTACTGGCGGTACTCGTCCAGCGTGGTAGCACCAATACATTGGATGTCACCCCGCGCCAGCGCCGGCTTAAACATATTCGAAGCGTCGAGTGAACCCGAAGCGCCACCGGCACCCACGATGGTATGCAACTCATCGATGAACAGGATCACTTCCGGGGATTTCTCCAGTTCGTTCATGACCGCCTTCATCCGTTCTTCAAACTGGCCCCGGTATTTGGTACCGGCTACCAGCGACGCCAGATCCAGGGTCACCACCCGCTTGCCAAACAGCACGCGGGAAACTTTCTTCTGAACAATCCGCAGGGCCAGACCTTCCGCAATTGCCGTCTTACCAACACCCGGCTCACCAATCAGGATCGGATTGTTTTTCTTCCGGCGGCTCAGGATCTGGGCTACGCGCTCAATTTCTTTTTCGCGGCCAACGATCGGGTCCAGCTTACCCAGTTCGGCCAGCTTGGTCAGATCCCGACCAAAGTTGTCCAGCACCGGGGTCCGCGATTTCTCAGCGCCTTTCGGATCTTTTCCGGAGCCTGAGCCACCGCCAAACATGCTGCGTGCATCGTCGCCATCATCGTCAGTTTCGGGTCCCATGTGCGGACGGGAGCCCGAGGATTGGTACTCTAACATCTCCTTGATGACTTCATAGTTAACGTTGAACTTATTTAAGATCTGAGTGGCGACGTTGTCCTCGTCGCGCAGAATCGAAAGCAACAGATGTTCGGTACCAATGAGTGGGCTTTTAAAAATCTTAGCTTCCAGGTAGGTGATCTTCAGCGTTTTCTCCGACTGACGCGTCAGGGGGATATTCGCCAGATTTTTTACGTTATTGGTTGCCGTTCCCTTGGTTGCCTGTTCAATGGTCACGCGGAGTTCATCCAGCGAAATACCTAATTTTTTCAGCAACCCAACAGCTACCCCCTCGCCTTCGCGAATCATGCCCAGCAGCAGGTGCTCCGTCCCAATATAGTCGTGCCCCAGCCGCAGTGCCTCTTCCCGGCTCAGCGATATAACTTCTTTAACGCGGTTTGAAAATTTTGCTTCCATTCGCTTTGGGTCTCCAGTCGTAAGCGTTACAATAGCGTAACGAAATTTTTTTTGGGTTTGTTCATTCAGGACACTACCCTTATTTGGCTTTTTTTCAGCACATCCAAAGCGGTTGGTCCCTGGCAGAACAAAAGGTCGATAATACTCAGATTGGGTACAAATACATTGCCAAAATTCTGAGTATAGGGCCAGCTTTGGTAAAATAAATAGTCACTCTCCCGCTGGCGGGCATTTAGCCGTGACCGGGCATCAAATACCTTCCCGAAAAGCTCTTTCTCATACCAATCTGTCAGCGACAGGTCGACCCTCTGCCCTAACAAATGCAGACAGATTGTCAGTAACTCCAGATTCAGGTCAAACAGAAAGTCAGCTTGTTTCCGGATAACCGGTTCCAGGTACGGTGCATAGTACTCAAAAAAAGGGGCCTTACCATAGGCCGCGCTTAAGCAGCGCCAGTGCCGGTCTTGCCAGGCCTGCCGGTTATCGATCCGGACATCCCGAATTGGCTGCTTATGGGTGCCGTCCTGGACCGGGACCGTCAGACAATCTACCTTGTTTGACGTCAGAACGTAGCAGCGATTTCTGTAACTTTGTTTCTGATAGTGCTCTTTTGCTTCAATCCGGACGCGATCGAACCTCAGCAGGCCAGCCATATAATCGAGGCTGGGCAGGTAATGAAGTTCAATCAGCAACTCATGGACATCCGCTCCAGTTTGGTATTTTTCCAATAAAGAGTGGGTTAATCGTTACCAAGTAACGGAAAAAAGTAGTATAGTCAAATTTTTTTACAAAAATTTAATTATTGGGGTACCGGCTCCGAAAACCCTTACCAGGGGCGGTACAGCGTCTGTTTCAAATGGTATTTTTTCGGTTATTGTCAAGACTGCCGTTCCCGGTTCTTTACGGGATGGCCAATGCGTTATATTTTCTGCTGGCTTACCTGATCCGTTACCGCCGGGGAACGATCCGCGAAAACATGAAAGCCTCTTTTCCGGAGCTGACCGATGCAGCCATAAACCGGCTGACGAAGCAGTTCTACCGGAATCTGACCGACCTGATCGTTGAAACGCTCAAACTGCCCGGCCTTCCGGCCAGCGAACTGGCGCAGCGGGTTACCTTCCACAACGATGAACCGGTAAGGGCTTATTTAGCAGGGGGACAGGCAATCATCGGGATGGCCTCGCACCAATGCAACTGGGAGTGGATCCCGTCGGCCTCCGTGTTGAACGGCATGCCGGTCGACAGCGTTTACAAGCCCCTGAAGAGCCCCTTTTTCGAAAAGTTAATGCACCTGCTTCGCTCCCGTTTTGGCGCTTACCCCCTGCCGATGAACAAAATACCCAGGGAGATGGTGGCTCGCCGGCACATGCCCCGCATTGTAGCATTGGTTGCCGACCAGGTCCCTGACCAACCGGAGCATGGCTACTGGATGCCGTTTCTGCACCGAGACACCCCCTTTTATCCCGGCACCGAACGGCTGGCCCGCAGCTTCAATCTGCCGGTATTTTTTCTGGAGACTGTACGGATTCGACGTGGTTATTATAAGGCTACCTTTTACTCCATTGCCGAGCCGCCATATGACACGTTGCCAAATGGTGCCATTCTGGAGCGGTATCGTGACCTGCTGGAGCAATCGATCCGGCACCACCCCGCCGACTGGCTATGGTCACACAAACGCTGGAAACACACAAAAGAAACGTATGAGGGAAGAATACAGGTCAAATTAGAATGAAAAAGGAGCCCCTCGGCTCCTTTTTCATTCTAATTTGATAAGCTTACTGATATTGAATATAGATCGGCTTCGGATCTTCGGTGAGAACTTCTGCCGCCGTCATCAGGTGATGCGGTGGTTTCTTCACGTCATTGTGGTAGAAGATTTTGAAACCGGTATACTGCACCATTTCTTTCTTGATATAATCGCGGTAGCTGTCGCGCTTCAGGACGGGCTCCCCCCAGCCGTCCATGTGCATAACAATCTGCACATTGGGGTTGAGTTTGATATTCTTATAGTTCGTCACCATACGCTGCGTAAAACGGTGAACCACCAGAATTTTGGTGGGCAGGTTGTGCTCCTGCTTAATGCGGCTCAGGAAATTAACGGCATAGTTGATGTCCGCGGCATCGTACGTACCAATCTTGGTACCCGGGCGGGCACCGGTCTTCATCGAAAATTCAGGGTCGATACCCAGGTGAACATACGGTAACGTCAGGTATTTCTCCAAGTAGGGCAATTCCTGCTGCAGGGTTGATAAGCCCACCTGAACATCCAGGAAACAGATGGCGTTATGCTCAGCCGCCCACTTAATGACTTTCCGGATGGTATAATCAGTCATCCGAAGCCGGTATTTTCCGTCTTTACCCGGAGCACCCTGGGCGGTGATCGCCACCAGGTGAAGGGCCTGCTGAACGGGCTTGGACGGATCCGCTTTTTCCCAGTTTTTAGTTTCGCGATCCAGCCTCCGAAGCATTTCGTCCTTAGGATATTCGCCCAATACGCCCATTCTCTTCGAGTGCGGGTTACCGTAATAAGCCAGAATCCGCTTATCAGGCAGTATAGAGCCCGTGATCTTGGGACCTATAAGTCGCAGAGAGTCTAACGGTGTCAGCTCTTTGCCGGCCGCGGCCGGAGTGGTTGATGCCGCAGTGGTTACCACGGTATCCCGGCTAACCGCCAGTTTTGTGTTACTGGTTTCGGGGGCAGCCTCGGCCGACGTATTCGGGTCTGACTTAGCGGCCTGATCGGATGAACTGTTTTGGCACCCCCCGATAATAAGGGCTGAGAGAACGAGTAATTGAAAAGATTTGGGGAAAATCATATGAAATAGAATAACCATTGAGCGTTAAACATACTAAAAACTCAAATTCAAACCGAGTAATCGCCCAGCCCTTCGCGAATAATTTCAAAGGTATCCGTTGTGGCATCAATTATGGTAGATGGTACATTTCCGCCATAGCCACCATCAATGACAATGTCGACCTGATGCTGATACTGTTCAAAAATCTCTTCAGGATCAGTAGGATATTCCGCAATTTCATCGTCAGCTTTAATTGACGTCGTAATGATTGGATTGCCTAATTCGGAGACGATCTGGCGGGGAATAGCACTGTTTGGAACACGAATACCGACCGTTTTTTTGGTGGCATTGAGAATTTTCGGTACCCGGTTACTGGCATCCAGGATGAATGTGTAGGGACCCGGCAACAGCCGCTTCATCAGCTTGAATGCCTGATTGCCGACTCGTGCGTAATCGGCAATATGACTCAGGTCATAGCAAATAAACGAAAAATCATTTTTGTTCGGCTTGATACCTTTGATGCGGGCTACCCGCTCTACCGCCCGGGTGTTGTGGATGTCGCAGCCCATACCGTACACCGTGTCGGTTGGGTAAATAATGACCGCACCATTGCGGAGGGCATTTACTACATGAAGTATTTTGCGTTCTTCGGGAGTTTGAGGGTGTATTCGGATAAATTCAGCGGGCATACGGTCTGGACTTTAAGGAGCATAACCACGCTCAGGTCAGATTGGCTTTTAGTCTGAGCAAACGGGGGTAATTCCGGCATTGGATGTAGCGCCGGTAGGCCCCGTTGACCGGAACCCGCAGGCGGCAAAGCAGCAGAATGGCCGCCGTTATCGGGTCTGGCTCCTCCATATACTGTAAGAGTTTGCCAAACTGCAGTGCCAGATCAAACTGTTCTGCGTAAAAACATTTACGCAGAAACCGACGAACCCGGCGGGCCAGTGTACGATACTCATCGGGGGTTTCGCAGTGATCGAAGGCTTTGTAGCAAACCTGTAAGGTGGAGTGCAGAATACGGTTATCGCTGCGGATTACCTGCCGGGAGAGGGAGTCATCCAGATGGCGTTTATGGGTCAATACTTCATCGAGGTAGGCGTACTGGTAATGGCGCGATGTACGAATCCAGAAGTCGAAATCTTCAAACCAAAGAGTTTCGTCGTACCCACCAATAGCATCCAGTACCTCCTTGCGTATCATCATGGTGGGGGTACAAATAAAGTACGATTCCAGCACATGACGAAACACGTTGCCAGATGGTACTTTCTGCCGGGCCTGCCCTTTTTCATTGATCGGGTAATGGTAACCCAGCAGTCTACCGGCTGGATTTATGTACCCGGCATTGGTAAAGACAACGGCGTAGGACTCAGGCAAACGCTCAAAAAAGGCAACCTGCCGGGCTATGCGTCCCGGCAGCAGTACGTCGTCGGCAGACAGGTCGATCACGTAGCGGCCACCCGCTAGCTTTAAGCCCTGATTGAAAGCCCGGCAAAGGCCAATGTTTTCTGCGTTCCGGATAAATACCACGGCCGGATGCTGCTGAACAAACGCCTGAATCCGATCGGCCGTGCTGTCGGTGCTGGCGTTATCAATCACGATAAGTTCGATATTAGGGTAACATTGGGCAACCACCGAATGCAGAGCATCGGTAACGAATGCTTCGTGATTGTAGCTGGTACAAATAACCGAAACCCACGGCCTTAACTGATTCAGGAAAGGCGTCATGGGCAGATTATTTTCTTTTCCGGTGATCGACTGCATCGGGGTATATCAACACACTATCTAAACGAACAAACCGTCAGTTTCTCACACCCATTCGATTAATAGTGGATAAAAGTAGGAGGATTTTCGACTGCCTGCGGTAAATTATTTATCGAACGGAAAATACTCATAGCCAAAGGCTGTCAAACGTAAAGGACAACCTATGCCTAAGTAGTTGTCGTTACTCCGGCGGGTTCTTCGGGCTGGATAATTTTCTCTTCTACGATAGGGTCACGCTCTCCTTCCAGCTTATAAAGGCAGTCATTGATCTCAAAGCCGATAATCAGAATCAACGAAACCAGATTTATCCAGATCATCAGCGCAATGAGCGTTCCGATGGACCCGTATACTTTATTATAGGAACTGAAATTCGAGACATAGTAAGAAAATATGTACGTGGTCAATACGATCAGCACCGATGCAGTAACGCAGCCGGGCGTGATCAGTCGCCACTTCATGTTTACATCGGGTCCGTACCGGTACATGACCGCTACTACACCCACAAATACCCCAAAAACAACCAGGTAACGCCCCAACGTGACAGTACGGGTCAGGATATCGCTTAAAATACCCAGCTGCTGCAGGTAACTGGTTACCACTCCCCCAACCACCAGAACGGTTATAGCCAGAAACAGGGCAAAGGTCAAGGTAAAGGTTAAGCCCAGCGCAACCAGTCTTCGCTTCAGAAAACTCCGGTGCTCCACAATTTTGTGGGAGGAGTTAAAGGCGTTCATCAGCGCCATGACGCCGTTGGTAGCCGCAAACAGAGCGAAAAGAAAACCGAACGACAACACGCCCCCCCTTGGCCGGCTGATGATATCGTGGATGGTGGTGTCGACGACCTTAAACGTAGGTGCCGGAATAACCTCCGCCAGAAACACAAAAATTTCCTTTTCTAAATTCTCAATAGGTATGTAAGGAATCAGCGTAAAAAGGAAGATGAACGACGGAAATATGGCCAGGATCAGGTTAAAAGCCGCCGAAGATGCCCGTTCACTGGTATCATTATCGACGATCTTTTTACCCATTCCAATGAGGAAGTCATACCAGGTCGTTTTAGAATTCAGGGCATACGTATTCTTCAGTCGAAGGATAGTCCGCTGCACAAACGCCAGGTTCTTCAACTTTTCTAACATAGTACGGTAGATAACTTACCTATGCCGTTTAACCACCCCCTTAAAAAAAAGGTTTTAGCTTATTCAGCCATGCGGCCGGCATGGTACAGAGCCGGCCGGTATCGGCCCGCTGGAAGACCAGTGTGGTCTCGCCCGTGTTCAGTAATACCCCCTCCTGGTTCACGATTTCGTACTGAAACAGAATGCGCGCACCGGGAAGTTGCGGAATTATTACTTTGACCGTCAGCAGGTCATCGTAGCGGGCCGGCTGGTGGTAGCGGGTTTTCATTTCGTATACCGGCATCATTACCCCCGAGGCTTCCAGTTCCTTGTAACTAACCCCTATGCTCCGCAGGGACTCTACCCGCCCAATCTCGTAGAAACGGGCGTAATTGCCGTAATATACATACCCCATCTGATCGGTATCGGCATACCGGACTCGGAGGCTGGTTACTTCGTAGCTAAACATAACTGGCATGATGAGCGCAGACTCCTTGTCTGCGCTCATCTCATGATTTTCCGCTGGTTCAGGGCACGCTGGTAAATACGGGCGTTGGCGAGATGCTCGGGATAAGTACGGGCGAAGTTGTGGTAGCCGGAGAAATCTTCCCTGGCCACAAAATACAGGTAGTTATGATTTTCGGCGTTCAGCACGGCATCGATAGACGACTCCGAGGGTAGGTAGATCGGACCGGGCGGCAGGCCGGCATACCGATACGTATTGTAGGGTGAGTTGATCCCTTTGTGGACATTCAGCACCCGGCGGATGCTGAAATCACGGGCCGCAAAAATCAGGGTCGGGTCAGCCTCCAGCTTCATGCCCTGCTTCAGGCGATTCAGGTACACGCCGGCCACACGGGGCTTTTCGTCGTTTTTCTTAGTTTCACCCTCCACAATGGAGGCCAGAACCTGCACCTCGGTCTGGGACAAGCCCAGTGCGGCAGCTTTTCGCCTGCGCTCTTCGGTCCAGAAATTCTTGTACTCTTTAGCCATCCGGTCCAGAAATTCTTTGGGCTTTACCGTCCAGAAGAATTCATAGGTATCCGGGATAAACATGCATACGATAGTGGTGGTATCAAACCCATACTGTTTCGTTACGGCTGGATCCCCGAGCAGGCCGGCCAGGGTGTCGGTGCCAAATTCGAGTTTGTTGCCAATCCGCTTCACCAGGTCCTCTTTCAGACGAATGCTGTTGAAGGTAAGCTTTACCGGATCCTGATCACCGCTCCGGAGCTTTACAATGGCGGCATAATTTCCGGTTTTAGGCTTAATCACGTACCGGCCATATTTTACGCTCTGGGGATACTTCATCAGCTTGGCCAAAAACCGGAACGACATTTCGTCGTGGACTACATCGTGCTTCTTCAGCGTATCCATTACCGTCTCATACGTTGCTCCGCGGGGAATGTACAACTCAAACGCTTCGTCGTTTTCACCTACCTGCAGGTTCGGTGTTTTGAATACCTGCCAGGCATAAAAGGAAAAGGAGGCCATCAAGACACAAATGAAAATAAAGAGGCCGATCTTAATATTACGGGACATATAACAGAATTTTCGAGCACAAAAGTAAGGCAAACCCACCGGATTGGAAACTTGAATTTGAAGCCTTCTGCCTCTATAACGTATGCACCTGCAGGGACCTTGCTTTTAATCGCCGGCAGCCGCCGTATCACTGGCGTTAGAATTATCTGGATTTTTAAAACCTTTCTGACCGTTTCCTAATCAGTGAAGGCGCTGCGGAAACTAAAGCGGGCAGCCCGTAGTTGGCTCACTAAACGATTAGATGCGGCTTTGGCTTTGCAGGGAAATATGATTACCAGTACGACTACCTCCACCCGTTCAACGCTTTATACCCTTCCTTTCTGGCTGCTCTGTATGAGTAACTTTCTGTTCTCAGCCAGTTTCCAGATGCTGATTCCTGAACTTCCCGATTACCTTATAGGGCTGGGTGGCCGGGAATATGTGGGGTTAATTATTGCGTTGTTTACGTTCACGGCCGGTGTTTCGCGCCCTTTTAGCGGTAAAATCACCGATACCGTCGGCCGGGTGCCGGTCATGGCATTTGGGTCGGTGGTCTGCTTTCTGTGTGGTTTTCTGTACCCCTACCTGCTTACCGTTTGGGGCTTCCTGATGCTCCGGTTGCTCCACGGCTTTTCTACAGGCACCAAGCCTACCGCAACAGCTGCTTACGTGGCCGACGTGGTACCTGTCGACCGGCGGGGAGAAGCCATGGGTGCCCTGGGCCTGTTTACCGCTACGGGTATGTCGCTGGGGCCGGCCATTGGCAGTTGGGTGGCAGACGCCTACTCCATGGATGCCCTGTTTTATATATCCTCGGTTTTTGCGCTGCTTTCCATTCTGATTCTGCTCCGCATGCCCGAGACGCTGGACCATCAGCAGCCGTTCCGACTGAGCCTCCTAAAGCTGAAAAAAGAAGAGATCTTTGATAAACAGGCAACCAAGCCCTTTATCGTGTTGCTGCTCCAGTCGTTTTCATCGGGCGCGGTACTGACCCTCGCCCCGGCGCTGAGCAGTTCCCTGGGCATCACCAACAAAGGTCTTTTCTTTACCGTCTACACCATTGCGTCGCTGGTCATCCGCCTTACTTTCCGGCGCTCCTCAGACCGCTATGGCCGGGTGCCGGTCATGGCCGTATCAACGGCGGTGCTGGCGGCCGGAATGGCCGTGCTCACCCTCGCCGACAACCAGGTTTTGTTTTACGCAGCCGGTATCCTGTTTGGTATGTCGTGGGGAATGAACAGCCCAACCGTACAGGCCTGGACGGCCGACCTTAGCGCGGAAGGCACTCGCGGCCGGGCGATGGCTACCATGTATATTGCGCTGGAAGCCGGAATCGGTATCGGAGCCGTTCTGTCAGGCTATCTGTTCAACCACCTGGAACTGGGAATGGAAGCTTCTTTTGGGGTGTCGGCGGTGCTGGCGCTGCTGGCAACACTGTACCTGGGGTGGCTCTGGCGGAAAAACCACCTGGCCGGGGTAGTCGGGTAAAGCAGTTTAGCGCCATTGGCTATTTCCAGACATAGGTACCCACGGCCCCACCGGTTAGTGTGGTAGAAACAATTTTGCCCCGGAACCTGATGTTAAAGGTTTGTGAATTGCGGGCTTCGTTTAAAACAATCAGCACTTTTGACCCGTCCGGCGTTTTAAACGCAACATTGTGTAAGGTACCTGGCACGTTGGAACCCAGGCGCACGGAACCCGGCCGGACAAATTTGGCGGCATGGGCAATGATGTAGTAGGATACATTATGCGTCACGCTGGTCCCGATGGTCAGGGCTCCCAGACAGGTGGTGCAGCCGCCAGGGGTACGCGGGCCATAATTGGTGTCGGTAGCCAGGTTCCACTCCAGCGCATTCCGGCTCCAGTTGCGGGCAGATCCAATCACGACATTTTTCAGGTGCCATTTCAGGTCACCGCCGAAGTTGCCGTTCGTGCCGGTATACTGTTCCGTGAAATACAGGTTCTTGTCAGGATGAGCGTTGCGTACCTGAGACATGGCTCTGATGTCGCCGGCGTACAGGTGAAAGCCGGAGCCATCGACATACTGCTTAGCGGCCGGGTCGTTCAGGATGGCGATGGGGTAATTCGGGTTATCGCAGTTGTGGTCGTACAGGATAATTTTAGTGGTCAGGCCGGCGGTTCTCAAAGCCGGACCCAGGTTGTTCTTGATAAAGCTGGCCTGTTCGGCGGCCGTCATGTACATGCTCGGATTGTTGTTCGGGTTCAGCGGCTCGTTCTGGACAGTAATGGCGTCAATGGCAATGCCCTCCGCTTTCATGGCCTGAATGTATTTTACGAAATAGTTAGCGTAAGAGCCGTAATACTCCGGCTTCAGGGTGCCGCCAACCGAACTGTTGTTGCTTTTCATCCAGGTCGGCGGTGACCAGGGAGTAGCCACCAGCTTAACAGCCGGGTTAATCGTCAGAATCTGCTTCAGTACCGGCAGCAGGTCCGGTCGTTCCATGTCAAGGGTGAAATTCGTAAGGTTAGGGTCGGTTTGTCCGGCCGGCATATCGTTATACGAGAAGACCGACGGGCTGAGGTCCGACGCGCCGATGCTGAGTCTCAGGTAGCTGATTCCAATGGCGTTACCCGTAGTGCCAAACAGCTCAGTTAACAGCGCGTCGCGGCTGGCGGTACTCATCCGGTTGATAACATAAGCACTGCCGCCGGTCAGGGTAAACCCAAATCCGTCGATCGACTGAAACGTCTGGGTTGTGTCGACGTCGATAGTCAGGTAGCGGTTGGTGGTATTGCTGAATACCAGATTTGTAGCCTGTTTGGTAAACAACGCTGATTTATCGGGGGTAGTCAGCCAGAACTCAACGCTACCAGTCGCAGCAGCTGCGGTTACCCTCGCTCCGGCGTCGGAGTCCCGAGAAGTCAGGCTATCAGGGTTCAGCCGGCAACTGCTGGCTACGCCCCATAAAAAGCTTACAATCAGAATGGCTATGGCTAGGGAATAACGTTTGACAGGACTGCGCATAAGTCGGTTCGAAAGGCTTGATTGCGAAAGTTACAATTTCCTGATCATCCGCAAAAAGACCAGCCCTGATTTCGGCGCTGGTCCTGGCTCTTGCCAGTACCGTCTAGCTGGACCCTCCCGGAATGCCTGTTTCCGTGGAGCTTTGCGTGGTGTGGCCGCCCCCCTCAGACGTCCCTCCTCCGCCGGTGGTGCCCCCGCCCTGCGGTAATTTCTGTTTTGAGGTCGTTGTATCGTTGGTCGTACTACCGCGTCCACCGGTTTGCTGTCGCCGGTGTCCTGCTTTGCCGCCATTGGTTGTTCCACCCCCACCGGTAGTACCCCTTCCCTCGGCAAACCGCTGTTTTGAGGTACTGCTGTCGTTGATGGTTCCGCCCCGGCCGCCTTCCCCGCTGTTCGGTGCATAAAACCGGTTGCTCTGTGCCATATGCTGGTGTAGTTTGTTGTTCACAGTTAACCGGGAGCCGTGCGAAGTGTTTGGTACAGACCACCGGGGGGTGTCTTACTGCTTTGTAGAAGGCGGAGCCTCATTCATCCGGCTCAGCAGCTTTTCGGGTCCCATGGCTTCAATGTCCGGCACGCCTTTCGGGTAAGAATGGTGGAAGGTATTCTCAATCAGGGTAGGATACGGCTTGAACGTAAGCCAGCGGAGAGGCCACTTCCGCAGCCAGAGTGCGCCTTCCAGCGCTGCCCGGAACCATCCCGGCGGTGACTGGTATCCAAAAGCCTGACGCAGGGGCTCACTGATAAGCGCAGCAAACACCGGCTTTACAACGGGGCGTAAAAATCGGGGAAACCAGCCCTCCACCACCCGCACATTGGCGTCGGCCACTTTCCGGTTACTTTCGGCATACCGAAAATGGCTAGCTTCGTAAGCAGCGGTATAGACCCGGAATGCGTCCAGGCTTTCTGGAATATCGTGTAAGTGCATCCGCCGGCCCACCTCCCGGAAAAAGTAGTAAAATGCCTGTTCTTCATGGGGCGTCAGCTGACGCCAGCCATAGCGGTTGACCCAGTTGATGGGATAAAAAATGAACGTTGACAGCACGAACAAGAAATCCTCGTTGGCTATCCGGTAAAACCCATGAATACGGTTCATGTGCTCAATAGCCCGGCGACCGGTTTCGCTGTCGAGACCATCCTGGATGAACCGGGCAATCAGAATGGAGGTATCGTCGTACCGGCGCTGGCCGTGGTGTTCAAACTCACCCGTCCGGTGGGTCAGGGCAGAAATACGCGGACTGGCGAAGGTATGAAACAGGGCTAGTTCCAGCGCCCGGTTTATGTCAAACGGAAATTCGTAGCCAATCAGCAACTGGACCATGCGCTCGTAATCCCGCGCCGGGTCGAGGGTGCGGAGTTCCTGCCGGACGGCTGGATTACGAAATACACCCAGCAAACGATGGTATTCGGACTGTGCCATTTTTATTGCTGTTGTTTTACCGGGAAAAAACCCCTTTAGCAATTAAATAAGGTATAATGAGCCAGAGCAGCCCTTTGATCAGAAAGAAAAGAAAGCCTGCCCAGCCAACCCGCCGGAGCCATGTCTTAAATCGGTCGTTCATCATCAACTATAGTGTAACTACTAACTTCCTCCACAAAATAAGATTATTTCTGAAGAAAAGCGGCTGGGTGTCCCGGCCTCTTTTTTTGGCAAAATGAACGTATATTGCCTCTCGTTAATGTACTCACGTTACTACCATGAATAATACCGTTATTGCGCGAAACAACGTACATGTGTTTGGCAACGGAACCCAGCCCATGCTTTTTGCCCATGGTTTTGGCTGCGACCAGAACATGTGGCGGTATATAGCGCCCTCGTTTCAGGATACCTACAAAATTATATTGTTCGATTATGTCGGCTCCGGCAAATCAGATTTGTCGGCCTATAATGCCGACCGGTACGGTAATCTGAACGGTTACGTCCAGGATGTACTCGATATCTGCGAAGCCCTTGATCTTCGCCGGGTCATTTTTGTCGGCCACTCTGTCAGCAGTATGGTCGGCCTGCTGGCCGCCATTAAAGAGCCGGACTTGTTTGAGCGACTGATCTTTGTGGGTCCTTCACCCCGCTATATTAACGACGGAGCCGATTATTTCGGTGGCTTTGAGCGAAAAGATATTGAGGAACTGCTCGATACGATGGAGAAAAACTATATCGGCTGGGCCAATTTCCTGGCACCGGTCATCATGAAGAACCCCGACCGGCCGGAACTGGGTCAGGAGCTTAGCGATAGTTTCTGTTCCACGGACCCTTTAATTGCCCGCCGTTTTGCGGAGGTAACGTTTTTCTCGGATAACCGGCAGGATCTGGCTAAAGTAAAAGTGCCGTCGCTCATTATGCAATGCTCCGACGATCTGATTGCTCCGCTGGAAGTTGGTGACTATATGCACCGGTATACCCCCGGCAGCACGCTGCGGGTCCTCCAGGCGACGGGGCACTGTCCGCACATGAGCGCCCCCGAGGAAACCATCGACGTCATCAATGCCTGGCTGGAACCGTCGTTCCATTAGCGTTACGTGTATGACTATAGACGAAGGTCCAATCAACGATTATCTGGATATAGCACCCTGCGGGCTTTTCGTTTTTACGGATGAGGGGATTATTGTTAAGGTCAATCAGACCCTGGCCTTGCTATTGGGCTACACCCCGGATGAACTCACCGGCCGTAAGGTAGAGTCGGTGCTGACCCTGGCCAGCCGGATTTTTTACCAGACGCATCTGTTTCCACTAATCAAACTTCACGGCAGGGCCGAAGAAATTTTTATTTCGCTGGCCAATAAGGATCGCGCCGAAGTTCCCGTGCTGGTTAACGCCGTACGCCGTGAAAACGGTGGAACTCCGCTTAACATCGGTGCCTGTATTCCGGTGTACCAGCGTCAGAAATACGAACAGGAAATTCTCCAGGCCCGCAAAACGGCCGAAGACGCCCTGCTGAAAAACGAGGAACTGCTCAAAGCCCAGCGGGAACTGGAGCGCTACAAGGAAGAACTCGACCGGCGGGTTAATCAACTGGAACAGCGCAATCTGGAATTAATTCAGTTTAACAAGCTTATTTCGCATGATTTGCTGGAGCCGGTGCGAAAGATCACCACTTTTCTGGACCTCCTGCAGATGGAGAATCAGGCGAACCTGACCCCGAAAGGGAATGAAGCCATTGCCCGGACGATTCAGGCCAGCCACCAGATCCGGCAGATGATTACCAACCTGCGCGAGTTTGTGGCTATCGATATCGAGAGTGATTCATCAACGTCAGTTGATTTGAATCAGATCGTCGAAAGCGCGGTTAAAAAGGCAACGCTGCATACCGGTTATACGAATCTGACGGTCAACAAAGAAGCCCTCCCGGTCATTGAAGGGAACCCAAAACAACTCGAACTTCTATTCTACAACCTGATCGACAATGCGATTAAGTTTCACCGGCCGGACCTTGATACCAACACCCGAATCAACCTGAACTGCAGCATCATTCAGCACAACAGCTACCGGTCTTCCAAAGAGAAGTATAAATATGTGGATTTCGTCAAAATCATTTTTGCCGACAACGGTATAGGATTCGACAACAGCTACCGCGACTATGTTTTCCTGATTCAGAAAAAACTGAACCCCAATACAACCGGGCTTGGATTTGGCCTGTCGCTCTGTAAAAAGATCGTTGAGAATCACCAGGGGACTATTTCAGCCGATTCGGCACCGGGTCAGGGCGCTAAATTCACGATCCTGCTCCCCATAAAACAGTAAAGGCCTACCAGGAATCGGTAAGCCTTTACTGTTGCTTAAAACTGCTGTTCATTATTCACCATTCCGACGAACGCGACGTTCTACCGGAACAGCTTCCTGAGGATAATTCTCAAAGATCAAATGAACGGCCTGCTTAATTTTGTCTTCACCGTGGATGAATTCGTTACCTTCCATCAAACCAGACGCAAATCCCTGCCATACGACCTCACCAGTATTCCGG
The DNA here is from genome assembly GCF_039541915.1 of Nibrella saemangeumensis. Lineage (NCBI taxonomy): Bacteria > Pseudomonadati > Bacteroidota > Cytophagia > Cytophagales > Spirosomataceae > Nibrella > Nibrella saemangeumensis. The sequence goes on along the minus strand of NZ_BAABHD010000084.1, from coordinate 619,529 downwards.
TCCAGCATATTAACCATGAGCGTTCCCCGCTCTACCTGGAAAGAAGCCGTATCTTCCGGCTGGCGAACTTCCATGTCGCCCCAGTACGTAGTGCCATAACCGGTAAACCCACGCAGCGTGGTAGGCTGATCAAACACCCGGAAATTTACAACCAGGTCGGCTCCCTGGCGGTTTTGCTTATAACCCCGGCTTTCCATTTCATGCGAAACCGCATCCCGCACCAAATCCTTCAGCACCAGGTCATTCAGGAAGTACATACCCGGATCAAGCCGATCATCGACCTGAGAAGCGTAGGCGAATGAGCGATACCCACTGAAATCATGATTTAACTTCTTGTCTGTATTGACAATGGCGTTCTGCGCCGACCGGTTCGCACATCCTGCCATGCTCATCGAAATAAGCACAGCTGCGAATAAAGTTAATGCTCTCATAACGTTTCTGTTTAAGTTGTTTACTGTCTGTCAGGTGACCAGTATCAAAATTCCATGCCACAAAAGTCCCTGAAGAGGCAGGCAAACAGCTTCTTTTCTACCGCATCAACTACTCTGTCCGCGTATCCATGGTGGGTATTATCGTTGAATTCACTTGAAGCGGGGAAGCCTCGCCTGCAAACTAACTTACTATGAATCAGTCTCTTCAGGCCTATATACAAACAGGGCTTCAAATTAACCTATAAAAAATAAAACGTTCATAATGAACAGGTTACAAAAAAAACACATAAAAATTTTATGAGTTTGGTTCACGCTCCCGCCGTTTTTTGCCAAAGCGTGGTTTTTATGCCCCAGAATAGGGGAATCAGTCCACACCCGATCTACCTGGGTTCCAGGTTGAGCTGCCTGAACCGGTCGTTGGTAGCCGGTATACGACACCGTTCATCCACAAATAATGACGTTCGAACCCGGTTTACGGCAGTTCATCCCTAAAAACTACCTTTTCACCACCGGAGGTATTTTTTCATTTAAGTAACCGTTATATCTTTGATTCGTAAACCTCAATCTGTCTCTCTATGAAAAAGGTCCTACTTTGCGCGTTACTGTTCGTTGGTACAGCCGCTTTTACAAGAGCCTCGGCCTGCGATGATTCGCTATGCGACGACCGGGAAAAAGGAAAGACCGAAGCCAGCCAGTCCCTTACCTGGTTCGGTGACCGTGGGTTTATACCAAAGCGCACCCGCAATGCCGGCTTAACTGAATCTTCCCAGCCGCAGTCGCTGGTTGAAAAAGGCATTCGGTTCCTGTTCGGTACCTCTCTCAAAAAGTCTGAAAACTAAGGCTTTGCTGCCCTGTTGAGAACCTCTGACGGAGAACCTACCCAAACGACAACTGCTTCCCGTATTTCTCAGATTCGGTCGCTGGCTCAGCGGGCCGGCCTGGACGGATTCCTGCTGGCCGTGGCCGGTATGATCCTGCTGGCTTATCTATGGCCGGCGGGTGGTATTCAGGAGGGGCCGCTTTCACTATCCCGTATTGCCAATTACGGTGTTACGCTTATCTTTTTCTTTTACGGGCTGCGGCTGAACCTGGACAAGCTGCGGGCCGGCCTGAGTAACTGGCGGCTGCATCTGCTGGTACACGTCACTACCTTTCTGGTCTTTCCGCTGCTGGTGTTGGCTGTCTGGAAGGTGTTTGCCACCGAAAATCAGTCATTGCTGTGGTTGGGAGCCTTTTACGTAGCCGCCTTGCCCTCAACGGTTTCCTCATCGGTGGTAATGGTCTCTATTGCCGGGGGCAATCTGCCCGCGGCTATTTTCAACGCCAGTATTTCCAGCCTGATTGGGGTGTTTATCACACCTTTATGGATGGGCTTATTTATGAGTACCAGTTCGCTGGAATTTGACCTCTGGCCGGTCATCGGCAAGCTCACCCTTCAGGTACTGCTACCAGTGGTCCTGGGCTTGCTGCTCAACAAACGTTTCGGTGGCTTTGCTGAGCGTAATCGCAAATACATCCGCTATTTCGACCAGTCGGTGATTCTGCTCATCGTTTATACCTCCTTCTGCGAGTCGTTTGCCCGAGATATGTTCGCCGGTTATAGTGTCTGGGATCTGATCGCCCTGAGCGTTCTGATGCTGGCCCTGTTTTTTCTGGTATACGGAATTACACACCTGGCCAGTACGTTGCAGGGCTTTAACCGTGAGGATCGGATTACGGCTCTTTTCTGCGGCTCCAAAAAATCGCTTGTCCAGGGTAGCGTGATGGCCAAAGTTTTGTTTCCGGATGCAACCGTCGTGGGTATCGTGCTGTTACCCATCATGGTATACCACGCCCTGCAACTGATTGCCGCGAGCGTGATTGCCCAGTCGATGGCGCGGAGGTCAGGTAGGCTGGCGAATGAGTAAGTGCTTTTCTTCAATCTTATAAATTAGTTAACACCTTGAAGTCCGTTTCACGCCACCGCATCCGGTAGGCATTCATGGCGGTGGTTCCCAATTGGTCCAGTAGTCGCCAGTTGACAACCAGGCCAACGGCCGCACCGATTCCGGGTATAAGCTGCGCCATCTTGGCCAGGTCGATATAGTCGCGATACTCCTGCTGGAAAGTAAGCCAATCGAATTCGTTAATGTCTTCGGGAAGTTGCTGGCAGTGTTCGGCCCAGTTTTCCATTTGCAGATAAACTTCCCGCCGTCGCTCCTGGCTCGAAAACGCCAGTTGAAAGATGTGCATAATGTACAGTCGCTCGCGATAATCGCTGACGGAGAAGCCGTAGAGCGTCGCAACGTCGAACAGCATTTTCATTTTCAGGCTCAGCAGCAGCGGAAAATCGGCCAGTCCCAGCAGGATACCTCCGGCTCCGGTAACGCCCCCTTCGGCGGCTCCGGCTTTTTTGTAGAACGCAATCCGATCACGCACTGCCGCTTCGCGCAACTCAAACGACACGTTGGTGAGGGGCTGGCGCGTCGTATAACCCGCCCCAAACAACACGGCCCGCGTCATTTGTTTAATGGCTGTCGTGATAGCCTGGTGCACTTTATCCGGAATGAGGTTATTCATCCGTCGTTGCAGACCTTTGGACAATCGGTTCAGGGCCGATGGCGGACTCAACATTTTCTGCTGCCAGATTTTGAGTTCGTTACGGATGGTTTCTTCGTAGGAGAACATGGTTAATGTCTTATTTACCCCCAACCCCCTGAAGGGGGCTCAGCTCCGCTATATCAAGTATTCTGAACAGAAGTTAATCTACTGCTAGTCAACTCTTGGTCAATATTGGTAAGTAGCGAAGCTAAGCCCCCTTCAGGGAGTTGGGGGTTACGGGGTTACAATCAGTTCGTCGGATCGTCAGGCGTACTGCTGTTGTTAAAACGTTCCGTCTGCGGATACGGCAGGAAGTTCCGGTTCCGCTCCTGACTGGTCTGCGGCACCGCAGAGCCCGGCCCTGACCGGGTAAAACGACGGCTGTCCTCCAGTCGGAAACCCATATAGGCGAGTTCAATCAGTCGGTTGCGGTAAATCTCCGTCAGCACAGCTTCGGCCGTTTGCGGACCGGAATACGCTGGTAAGCCAGCCCCGATACCCCAGGCATCGGTCGTCTTGGTCAAAACCCGGTTCAGTTCGGTAATGGCGTTGTCCAGGTCTCCTTTGCGGGCGTAAGCCTCCGCACGGATCAACAGCATTTCTCCCGGCAGATACACAGGAACCGGCGCATTATTGGCGGTATAAAAACCGGTACCCAGGTTACGGGCCGTGCTCGCCGACTGGGTATAAAAGTCAGGTCGCCGGTCGGCCGCATCGGGAGCCAGGGCCCCGGCCAGACCGAATGTTGCGTTGGTCGGTTCAAAAACGTTGCGGTTGCTAAAAGCTACTTCAAACACCGGATTGCGGCTGTTCTCGTCGAACGAGAAGAACGAGCGCGTGGTCAGGTTGACCCGCCCGGCGGCTGCAATGGCTTTGTCGTAATCACCCACGAACAGGCTGTAGCGGGCAATCAGGGCCTGTAGTGTATTCGGAATATCGATGCCCGGCACAATCTGGCTGGTAAAACTGGCCGCCACCGGGGTAGCAGCTACCAGCGTTGCGGCAGCTTCCAGCTGCCGGATGGCCTCCCGCAACAACTGCTCGCGGGTCACAAACTGGGCATTGGTGCCTGACACAATCGGAGCCTGTTGAAAAAACTGAGCCAGCGTACCCAGCGACAGCGCTTTGAAAATGGATGCATACGCAATGAGTCCACTTCGGGTGCCGGGGTCCTGCACTACCCGGTCAACGTTCTGCAGAATGATATCGGCCGTATTGCGGGTCAACTGGCTACTGGTCCACAGGTTCCGTATGACGGCATTGTTGCCCTGAACACTGTTATATCCCTGCTCCAGCAACAGTTCGTCGGTATTACCGGCGTTCAGCACGCGCAGCTCGCGGGTAGTCAGGCCACTGGCGGCTACGGCATTATAGAGGGCTCCCTCCCGCCCTATTGTATAGCGGAACTGCATACCGTTTGCGAGCGTGATCAGTCCGCTGGGCGAGTTGACCACCTGCTGCTCGCTGGCGGCACTCGGATTTAGGTATTCCTCCCGGCAGGCGTTCTGGGTAACCAGTAAGGCCACGAGACCGGTTGTCAAAATATATCGTTTCATTAGATTCTGAATGTTTGACAAAAGTTGTTGGACGATGAAGGCTTAGAACGTAGCTGACAGTTGGAGCCGGTACGTACGCGGAATGGGTACGTTTCCGAAGTCGACACCCCGCAGCAGATCCGATGTGCCACCGGCGTTTGTTTCGGGATCGAAGCCATTGTATTTATCCCAAGAAATCAGGTTCCGGCCAATCAGCGACACGTTCAGGTTGCTCAGCGCCCGCACAAAATTGGGCAGTTGGTAGCTTAGTCCAACTTCCCGCAGCTTTACGAACGACCCATTGTCGACCCGAAACTCTTCAATGGTTCCGATCGAGAAGATATACCCCCGTGGCAGTTCACCCTTCATTTCCTTCTCAGCCAGTTCGCCTATACCTACGTTCTCCCGGGTACGCTTGTCGGCATTGAACACCTGAACGCCCTGTACAGCATCAAGCAGGATGTGGAGCGACGCCCGTTTGTAGGTCAGGTCACTATTGAAGGAGCCGGTCCATTTTGGGTTCGGGTTGCCGATAACCTTCAGCACATATGCCCCGGTGGGTTGTTCGGCGGTACGCTGGGTGGTATACTCAGTTGGACTTACCTGGGTACCCCGCTCCCGCTGCGGTAGATTCTGCGTGGTCAGCAGGAGCTCCCCGTTTTCTTTACGCGCATACGGGAAGCCGTAGAAGACACTGGCGGGTTGTCCTTCGATCAGGAAAACCGGTGCGCCGGCAACATTGTTGATGGCAATGGTGGGGCTACCCAGCGAGAGCACTTTGTTGCGGTTCTGGTTGTACAGGAACGTCAGGTTCCAGGTCAGGTCCTTGGTCCGCACCGGCACCAGGTCCAGCGAGATTTCATACCCCCGGTTCTCCATTTCTCCCACGTTATTAACGATGCTGGAACCGCCCGTTGACGGAGCCAGTACGCGGTTCACCACCAGATCTTTGATACGCTGGTGATAAGCCGTGAAGGTCAGGTTTACGCGGTTGTTCAGGAATGACAGGTCGGCTCCGCCCTCAATTTCTTCCATCCGCTCCGGACGTACGCGGGGGTTTGCCAGGATTGAACTGGGTATAATGGTATTACGGCCCAGAAAGCCCACTGGCTGAAACTGCCAGAACCGGCTATATGACCCAATACCCGACAGGTTACCGGCTTCTCCGTAGGATGCCCGTAGCTTCAGGGCATTAAAGGAATTGGACAGACTGCTGTTTTTCCAGAAATCCAGGTCTGAAACAACAAACGAGGCACTCAGCTTCGGATAAATCTGGTTGGTCTCCGACGGAGAGAACTTAGACGACCGGTCGCGACGAACGGCCGCCGTCAGGAACGCCAGGTTGCGGAAGCCCAGCGTTGCCTGTCCGAAATAACCGCTCAGGTTAAACCGGTCCAGGCCGTAGCCCGACCGCAGCGTGGTGCTGGCCGCTCCGCTTACCGTTTCTATAAACGGGGCCAGGTTTTGTCCGTTGGTCTGGGTGAAATCCTGCTGACTGAACTGGTAGTTAAATCCGGCTATCACATTCAGTTTAAATTCTTCGCCGAAGTTCCGCTCATAGCCGGCATTCACATCAGAATTAAACAGCATCACCTGGTTGTTCACGGTGGCCGCGTAACCAAACGGATAGCGCTCCAGCGGCAGCTGGGCTACCGACTGATACGGGTACGGCCGGATGTAATTTTTACCGAGTTGCGAGTAAGTATCGACACCCACAATCCAGTCGAGACTCAAGCCCTTTATGGGGGTGAGGTTTAATTGCACGTCGCTGATGGTCCGGTTCACGGCCTGCGTGAATGTCATGTCCTCGATGGTGGACAGGGGATTTACACGGGTTGGTTCTACAGCCTGGAGGTTGCCGGCTGCGTCACGCTGGGTAATATCCCAGAGGTTGTTGGTGATGGTAACCGAGTTGATGGGGCTATAGAATACGTTACCGTTGGCCTTCTCATTGGACAGGCTATTGATGTAACTCAGTCCCGCCGACAGCTTGGCCCAGTTGGTCAGCCGCTGGTCCAGCCGTGCCCGGAGGTTATAGCGGGAAAAATCGGTTGCTTTTACAATACCTTCGTTGTACAGGTAGCCAAACGAGACGTAATACTGCGTGTTGTCGCGCCCGCCAGACAGGGAAAGCGTATTGTCGGTGCCGTAGCCGGTCCGGAAAATCTGGTCAAAATAGTTGTATCGCTGCACATCAACCAGATTGGTTGCCAACTGGGTGGTTACGCCATCGCGAACAATGCCAGTTGTCGTTACACCGGGATTATTGGCGATCTGGGTGGCCGAGATCCCGCCTATGGTGTGTAGCCGCAACCCGGCAAATCCGAACTGCTTGGGATAGGTGGTGATGGGAACGCCTTTCCGCAGTTCGTTGACGCTGACGCTGGTGGTAAACGACAACCGGGGCGCACCGGTTTGACCGCGTTTGGTCGTAATCAGCACTACCCCGTTAGCCGCCCGCGATCCGTACTGGGCGGCCGCTGCGGCTCCGTTGATTACGTTGATACTGGCAATGTCAGTTGGGTTTATATCGGCCAGTCGGTTAACGCCCGGCTGGGCAATTCCGATCTGGTCCGTTAGGGCCAATTGCGCAACGTTCTGGCTGGCGTTGCTGACGATGACCCCATCAATGACATAGAGTGGGTCCGACGAGCCCGACAGCGACTTTACCCCGCGTAGCCGCACCGACAGAGCACCGGCTGGATCGCCGGAATTCTGCACAATCTGGGCACCGGGTATCTTACCCTGAAGGCTGTTCAGCAGGCCGCCCGAACCGGTCTGGGTCAGACTCTCCGTCCGGATGGTGTTGATGGCATTTCCGAGTTCACGCCGGGTAGTACGGATGGTCGAACCCGTCACCACCACTTCATCCAGATTCAGAATATCTTCCCGGAGGGTGCTATTGGTCGTGACCGTTTCCTGATTACCGAGTGAAACGGTAGCCGTAGTGGGTCCATAGCCGACGGCACTGAAGTTCAGGGTATACGTACCTGGCCGGAGATTAGCAGCGAACGAATAATTGCCGTCCACATCGGTCGCTGTTCCGATGGTTGTACCGGCTACCTGCACGGTTACACCGGGCAGGCCCTGTCCGCTGGCATCGGTTACCCGTCCGGAAAGCGTGTAGCGTTGCGTCTGTGCCCATACGCTGCCGGTCAGCAGAAGCGTCAATACCAGCAGCCATGTCCTTTGGAGCAGCCGTTGGCAGCAGTGGTAGTAGTTACTTGTCATAGGTTTATAAAAATGTTAATAAAAGTTACAAAGCCTAAAATTAGAGGATTTTTTAATGTAGCTACCCTTTACAGGTTGTAAGAATTAAAAGAGAAGAAATTATATCTGATGTTGCATTGGAGCAGCCAGACTGGCTTGAAAGCGGTAAACTGGCAGAAAAATAATTTTTTGGAGCAGACAGAAACTTAATTGCAGCAAATTCATTAAACTTAAATTAAATTAGCCCGCAGGACATAAAAATAGCTGGTCTGTAGAATTAATTCCACACAATTGGCGTTAAACTAATAACCTCAACCTGAAAACATAAAACTCTTTTCGGACTTATGAAAAAAGCCTTGATATCTCTTTGTCTGTCAGTAACTCTGTTAACCCTCTCTCCTTCTTCATTTGCCCATTATGTACGTGCTGAGCGACCAGTTGTGCCCGGCGAATCGGTTTCCGCCTGGTTTCGGGCCTACGATGATCTACACCTGGGCGCTACCGGTCTGAAGCGGGAAGTATTCGAGTATGCCCTGCGGGGCTTGCAGAAGATGGATGCCAAGCCTATAATATCCATCGTTGATATGAGCCAGCCTTCTACCAAGAAGCGTCTCTATGTTATCGACCTGGAAAACAAAAAACTCCTGTTTAATACGTTTGTATCGCACGGACGCAACACCGGCGAACTGATGGCCAGCAGCTTTTCCAATGTCAACTCGTCCAATAAGTCAAGCCTGGGTTTCTACAAGACGCTGGGTACGTACGTAGGTAAGCATGGCGTTTCGCTTAAGCTGAAGGGGCTGGAGAAAGGCTTCAATGACAATGCTTATGAGCGGGCTATTGTCCTGCACGGTGCCGATTATGTGTGTGAAGACTTTGTCCGCCGAACAGGCCGACTGGGTCGCAGCCAGGGCTGTCCGGCGGTACCGAATGATGTCTCTCAGAAAATTATCGATGCCGTTAAGGGCGGCACCTGCCTGTTCGTTTATTTCCCCGACCAGGACTATATTAAAAAGTCTACTTACTTAGCGGCTTTGTAAACATCCTGAAAGAAGGTCAGTTGCCCCTGTTCGTCTACATCCACCAGGTTGTAGGTTATGAATACCGGAAACGGTTTTGGTAACGGGAACGTCCGGGGCTTCTGATCAATCATACACCGGTCCAGAAAACCAGTATCAAATTTATCAGATCCTAGCAGAAAGTTGGCTAGTTCGACCGGTTTCTGCACCCGCATACAGCCGTGGCTCCGCCAGCGGTCGTCCGTTGTTGAAAACAGTTCGCGGCTGTTGGTGTCGTGCAGATAAATAGCAAACGGACTGTCCAGGTTAAACTTCATCACCCCCAGGGCGTTATCGCAACCCGTCGACTGCCGGAAACGGTATTTTTTCACAAACTGCTCCGGTGATATGCTGGCCCAGTCAATAGCATAAGGATCCACCTCTTTACCCGCCTGGGTCACCACCTGCATGTTCTGGCTGTCAAGAAACGACGCATTGCGTCTCATCTTCGGCAGAATCTCCTTGGTGGCAATACTCTCAGGCACGTTCCAGTACGGATACGTAATAATGTCTTTCAGGTGCGATGTAAACACCGGCGTTTGGGTATCCTGTTTGCCCACAATTACCTGCATCGGCAGCAGGCGCTTACCGGCTTTATCATATATCGTCAGTTCAGCCGCCGGAATATTCACTACTACGAAGCGATCGAAGTCAAACCGGTTCAGCCAGCGATAGTAATTCAGCGTCCGTTTGATCGCCTTCAGCGTGTCCGATGATGTATTTCCCCGAAGTTGTTGATAATGCCCCACTAACTGCGCATACGGCTCAAACTGAGTAGAACGCTTTACTTCATCGACCAGCGCATCACCCGAAATAGTCTCCGCCGTTACCATTGACCGTACCCAGGCGGTGTCCAGTTTCTCCTCTTTGCGGAGTCCATGATAGGCCAGGCCCGGAATCTTGTCGCCGTAGCGTAATTCCGTCAGCAGCAACTCCAGTTTTTGCGTTGCCTGATCTTCCCCAGCCATAGGCTCGGTCGGGTTATACGCAACACTATATTTCGTTGTGTCAATACCAAGAGAATCAGCATATTTATTGACCCGCCGAAGCGCGAGCTGGGCTTCCGGTTTATCACGTTTAAACACCTTCAGCTTTTCCAGCAGCGCCGAAAATCCATTCTCTTCGCTGCCTTTAAAATTATCGGACTGGCACCCTACCGATGCCAGCATCAGCGCGGCACCGATCATTAATCCAAATTTGCTGTTACGTTGAGTCATTTTCTTATCTTTTTACTTTACTATTCCAAAACATAGGTTTTCTTGCACTATCAAAAACTCCATCATACGTATGTTAAGACAACTATCGGGCCAATTAGCGGGCTTAAGCCTGCTGGGTGCCATTTTTCTTTGGAACTGCCAGGCAACGCCGGAACTGGTTCAGGTACAGTCCGACGCATCGGCCCGCATAACCGCTGCCGCTTCTACCACAACGACCCAGGATCAATGCGACTTCAACCCGGCTAATTATCCAAATCCCAATGACGGCTGGAAGCTGGTATTTTCCGATGAATTCGATACCGGCGATAAGCCGTCTGGTGAGAAGTGGACTGCCTGGAAGAGTGGTGCCTTCAATAACGAGCTCCAATTGTATAGACCCGAAAACGTTTCGGTAGCCAGTGACAACGCCATCATTACTGCTACCCGGGAGGCAACCGCCGTTACCGGAGACACACACCCCTGGGATACCACACCAAAAAGTTTCAGCTTCACCTCCGCCCGGATCGAATCCAATGCCATGTTTACGCCTACCCGTACTGAAGGTCAGGTCAGAATGATGGCCCGAATCAAGCTACCAAGCGGTACAGGGATGTGGCCGGCTTTCTGGTCGTATGGTGACAACTGGCCCACGAATGGTGAAATTGATATTCTGGAAGCGAGGGGTAATGCCGATCAACATCAGGTATATCATACCAACTACTTTTACGGAAGGCGGGCCAATGTCAACCTGGTCCAGAATGCAGAATCCCATATATACACGTCCACCAGTTTGATGTCATGCTATCACGTGTACGAATTGATTTGGACGAAAGACTTTCTACGCTTTTATCTGGACGGTCAGCTGGTCGATGAGAAAACAGGCGGGTACATTCCAAACCTCTTCGGCAAGAAACAGCGAATCACCCTGAATATAGCCGTAGGTGGCCTCTACTTCAACAACTTAGCGACTAGTGACATTGCAAATCAGGGAATTATGGAGGTCGATTGGGTACGGGTGTATACGAAAAAATAAAGTTGTCTAAAAAGCAAAAAGCGCTGGTGAGTTCGCCAGCGCTTCGTACGTAAACCAAGATTTATTCAGAATCTTTCGATTAGATAAGTTCTACGTTTACGGCGTTTAGGCCTTTTTTGCCTTTCTCCACCTCAAATTTAACCTGATCGTTTTCGCGAACCTGGTCAATAAGGCCCGATACGTGTACGAAGATGTCCTCGCCAGTACCGTCTGGCACAATGAATCCGTATCCTTTGGATTCATTGAAGAATTTTACTTTACCTGTTTGCATTAGAATTGATTTGAATTGAGAGTAAAATTGAATATAAATTTTGAAATGCCCTAATTTCCATCAAACATTTTATTTTCATATTTATCTAGCGGTTAATGGGCTCTCCGCCTTATTTTGCAGCTTTTTACCTTCTTAATGTGCTTGATCCCGTGCGTTACCTAACCCTCGTTTTCCTGCTTGTTCTCAGTTATAACAGTACGTCCCCGGCCCTGGCTCAGGACCGGCTCAGCGGCAAAGCCTTCGCTACGCGGTCTGTGGTGATGGCGCAGAACGGTATGGCCTGCACGTCGCACCCACTCGCTACCCAGGCGGCTCTGGCGGTGCTGCGGTCGGGCGGCAACGCCATCGACGCGGCCATTGCGGCCAATGCCGTGCAGGGCGTGGTGGAGCCGCATATGTGCGGCATCGGTGGCGACCTGTTTGCTATCGTGTGGGATGCGAAAACGAAAAAGCTCTACGGCCTGAATGCCTCCGGCCGTTCGCCATACGGCTTAACGCTGGATGAGTTTAAGAAACGGGGACTCACGCGGGTGCCCATCAACGGCCCGCTGTCGGTATCGGTGCCGGGCTGCGTCGACGGCTGGTTTGAGTTGCATAAGAAATTTGGGAAACAACCCATGGAGCGACTGCTGGCTCCGGCCATTGGTTACGCCCGTCAGGGTTTCCCGCTGCACGACGAAGCCGCCGAATTCTGGCCCGATATGCTGACCCGTTTCGGCAACCTGCCTAACATCAAAGACACGTATGCACCGGGCGGATTAGCGCCAAAGCGGGGTGATATTTTCCGCAATCCTGCCTTGGCCAGTACCCTGGAGAAAATAGCGAAAGGCGGCCGGGATGCGTTCTACAAAGGCGACATGGCCCGCAGTATTGACCAGTTTATGCAAAAAGCGGGCGGCTATCTCCGCTACCGCGATCTGGCCGAGCATACGTCCAACTGGATCGACCCTGTCTCGACCAATTACCGGGGCTACGATGTCTGGGAATTACCTCCCAACGGTCAGGGTATTACCGTGCTGCAAATGCTGAATATACTGGAAGGCTACGACTTCTCTAAAATCTCATGGGGCAGCCCGGAACACGTTCACTTGTTTACCGAAGCCAAGAAGCTGGCGTTTGAAGACCGCGCCCGCTACTACGCCGATCCGGACTTTGCCCAGATACCGGTCCGCCAGCTGATTTCCAAAGACTATGCTGCCGAACGCCGGAAGCTGATTAACCCCAATCTGGCGGGCAGCAAACCGGAAGCCGGCCATCCAGCGCTGAAAAACGGCGATACCATCTACCTCACCGTCGCCGACAGCGAAGGCAATATGGTGTCGCTGATCCAAAGCATTTACCTGAATTTTGGTTCGGGCATGGCCCCTGACGGTCTGGGCTTTGTGTTCCAGAACCGGGGGGCGATGTATACCCTACAGGAAGGACAGAACAACACCTTTGCCCCCCACAAACGGCCGTTTCATACCATCATTCCGGCCTTTATCACCAAAGACGGGCAGCCTTATATGAGCTTCGGCGTAATGGGCGGCAGTTTCCAGCCCCTCGGTCATGTGCAGATCATCCAGAACCTTATCGATTTCGGCATGAACCTTCAGGAATCCGGTGATGCCCCCCGCATTGACCACCAGGGCTCCTCCGAACCCATGGGCGACCGCATGGCCGACTCCGGCCTAATCACTCTAGAGTCTGGCTTTCCGTACGAGACCATCCGGGAGTTGATGAAGAAAGGCCACAAGATCGGCTACTCCTTCGGCCTCTACGGCGGCTACCAGGCCATCCTCTACGATGCCGTCAATAAAGTCTACCAGGGCGCTTCTGATGCAAGGAAGGACGGGCAGGCAGCGGGGTATTGAACGGGATAAGGAACAACCGCGCTGCACACCTATAGTTTATAACGCTTCAACACCTGTTTCCGGTCCGGTCTCATCATCACCCAAACAAATCCAAGTGCAACCACCAGAAAGAAAACAGGTGTCACAAACTGCCAGTAGTCGGGGCCATAGGTTTTAGGCATCATATCATCCGTGCCGGTATCATATAACACCGTTAGCCTATCGCCGGGCTTTAGCGTTTCGTAGTCGTCTTTTTCAATCGGAATGACCCGCTTTTTGCCGCCGTCCTGCACGGTCGCCCGGTAATGATAAAATCCGCCATCAAACGTTCGGGATCGTCGGCGGCTGCCTCGTCCAATCCTCGACCGGTCGAGCGCTTCTACCACTACGGTCGTCTCCCGTCCATTCTGTTTGATCTGCTGGTAGTACCGGAAGTATTGCCAGCTATCGTACGAGAAATAGATCGTTCCGACAATGAGTAACCCAAACGCCACAAACCGCCCGATCCACTGCCACAACTCCCAGCCGGTCAGTTGAAAGAAAAGACTACAGGTAAGCAGCACCAACGCGGTCACCAGAATACCCAGCCCACCAAGGGTCACATTGTCTTTCTGGTAAAAGGGAATGCCGCTCCACCGAATCAACCGGGACTGGATATGACTCGAATGAGCCGCTGCATTATACACCGGCTGCCGGAAGGCATCGAAACCAGCATGGTACATCATCGGGATGCGATCACCCCTGGTTACCCAGTTGGTGTCAAATACCCACCGGCTGGTATACGGCTTTCCTTGATACCGGAAGTGGATGTACACGCTGTTGCCCAGTTTGTCGAGCCAGGTATCCTCCCGTCCCCACTCCACCTCATCTACCTTTATCTGAACTACCTTGCCCTCGTTCTCGAACCGCTGCAACTGGTGCCGGTCCTGGTAATAAAACCACATGAGGTAGGTAGCAACCGCTACAACCAGGAGCATCATCAGCGTCGAAAAGATAGACAGGATACGGCCCAGAATCGAGTCAGCTCGCTTGAACATGGTCTGGCAGGTAACGAATTACAGGTATTTCCTTCAAGGTAATCACAGATTTAAGGCAAGTCAAAATCTGTTCGTAAGCGGCATAACGTGTTGATTACTCGAAAGCTACCTTAAACGCTGTTGAATAACCCACTTAACCCGAGGAGGCTTGTCATAGGAGGTTCTTTGACTTCATACAGGCCGAACGCTATCTTTGCCAAACTTTGCTCCACAAACCTCATGCAACAACTCAGCGTCCGACACCTGCTGGGCATCAAGAACCTGACCGAAAACGACATTCAGCTTATTCTGGATACGGCCCGCGAGTTTAAGGATGTGATCAACCGCCCCATCAAGAAAGTTCCTTCCCTCCGGGACATTACCATTGCCAACGTTTTTTTTGAGAATTCGACCCGTACCCGTCTTTCCTTTGAACTGGCCGAAAAACGTCTCTCCGCCGATGTGATCAACTTTTCGGCGTCTGGCAGTTCGGTCAAGAAAGGCGAAACTCTGCTCGATACGGTAAACAACATCCTGGCCATGAAAGTCGATATGATCGTCATGCGCCACGCCAGCCCCGGTGCCCCGCATTACCTCTCCAGCCGTATCAACGCCAATGTGGTCAACGCCGGCGACGGTACCCACGAACACCCTACGCAGGCACTACTCGACTCTTTCTCGATCCGCGAAAAGCTGGGCGACGTTGCCGGCAAGCGTATTGCCATTATCGGTGATATTCTGCATTCCCGCGTGGCACTCTCCAACATCTTCTGCCTGCAAAGGCAGGGTGCTGAGGTGATGGTCTGTGGACCGACTACCCTTATTCCAAAGTACATTGGAGCGTTGGGTGTAACGGTATCCCATAATGTGCGGGAGGCCCTGGCCTGGTGTGATGTGGCCAACGTCCTGCGGATTCAACTGGAGCGGCAGCAGATCAAATACTTCCCCTCTCTGCGGGAATACTCGCTGTATTACGGCATCAACAAAAAGATGCTGGACGAACTGGACCGGCCCATTGTGCTGATGCACCCCGGCCCGATCAACCGGGGCGTCGAACTGACCTCCGATGCCGCCGATTCGCACCACTCCATCATCCTGGATCAGGTGGAAAATGGGGTAGCCGTGCGCATGGCGGTCCTGTATCTGCTGGCGCAGTTGTAACGACAAATTTTGCCTGGTCACGGACTAAAGTCCGGGGGTACGTGTTATATTCACAAAAAAAGCTTGGGAGAATGGCTGCCGACCGGGCTGGCTGATCGACCGGGCCAACGGCTCGATCGAGATTAAAACCAACGCTGTAGTCGAGCTGTCCGGAGAGGATGTGCTGCCGGAGTTTGGAGTAACGCTGGAACTTTAGCCCATTCTCACGCTTCTTCAGCCTGCAACTGCTTCTCGTACAACTCCCGATAGGCACCATTATGCGCCAGCAATTCTTCGTGGGAGCCCTGTTCTACGATTTCGCCATCGTCCAGCACAATAATTTTGTCGGCCAGCTTGGCGGAGGAGACGCGGTGGGAGATAATGACGGAAGTGCGGTTCTCCATAATCCGCTTCAAGTTGTTTAAAATAATGTTTTCAGTATTAGTGTCGACCGCCGACAGGCAATCGTCCAGGATCAGGATCTTTGGGTCGCGGGCAATGGCGCGGGCAATGGACAACCGCTGCTTCTGACCACCCGATAACGTAATACCCCGCTCACCGATGCGTGTTTCGAAGCCCTCCGGAAAATCAACAATGTTCTGGTAGAGATCAGCATCACGAACGGCCTGCTCAATACGCTCCTGCGACATGTCGGGCTTACCAAACCGCACGTTGTTGCTGATACTCTCGGAAAACAGGAATACATCCTGCGGTACATAGCCTATCTGCTCCCGCAATGAGGTCAGGTTATAATCCCGAATTGGAACGCCATCTACTTTTATTTCTCCCGAGGAGGCATCGTACATCCGGGTCAACAGGTTGGCAATGGTACTCTTACCCGAACCCGTGGTCCCCAGGATGGCGACCGACTCACCGGCCTTCACCTGCATGGAGAAGTCTTTCAGGGCCACAATACCGGAGTCGGGATACACGAACCTGACGTGAGTGAATTCCAGCGCGCCCTCGATCTCCCGTTTCAGGTTCTTCTCCGAAACGATCTCAGTTTTATACGCCAGAAACTCATTGATCCGCTGTTGGGAAGCGGCCGCCCGCTGCGTCTGGCTGGTAGTCCAGCCCAGCGCCATCACCGGCCAGGTCAGCATGTATACATACAGGATGAATTCGGTAATATTACCCGGCGTCAGCCGGCCCGACATAACCTCCTGCCCGCCCACGTACACCACCAGCACATTGCTCAGCCCGACGAGCAGCACCACCAGCGGAAAAAACAGGGAATCAACTTTGGTCAGTTGCAGGGACTTCTGCCGGTACAGATCACTTTCGCGCGCAAAGTTTTCGGCCGATTTGTCTTCTTTCACAAACGCCTTCAGCACCCGGATACCCGAAAAAGCCTCCTGCACAGTGGTTGACAGCCGCGACAGACTCCGCTGGATTTCTTCCGACCGCCGAATCACCATATTATTGACAATATAAATAGCGACAGACAGCAGCGGCAGCGGCAGCAGCACGTACAACGACAACCTGGCGTTGATCGACACCATGTACGATATAACCAGAATGAACAGGGTAATCAGGTTCAGGCCATACATAATCGATGGCCCCAGGTACATCCGGACCTTACTGACATCTTCGGAAATACGGGCCATCAGGTCACCAGTGTTATGCCGGCGGTAAAAACTCAAGGGTAAGGTTTGGTAGTGATCGTAGATTTCGTTCTTGAGATCATACTCGATATGCCGCGACATAACAATAAGCGTCTGGCGCACCAGAAACAGGAAAAAACCTTTCAACAGCGCCATCACCAGAATCAGGATACCGTATAACAGAATGCTGAAGGCAAATATCTTGTATAAGGCAGACTGAAGTTCCGTTTTATCGTAGAGGTAATAGATATCCAGCGTCTCCCGGACCAGATCCAGCGAATAACGCACTAACTGCGCCGGAAAAATGCCGAATAAGTTGGAGATGATGGTAAACAGGGTACCCCAGATCAGGTACCATTTGTATTTCAGCAGGTATTTATTCAGGTGGGATAGTGCTTTCACAATCGACGGAGAGGCTTTTCCGGTCGTAACAGTTTCAGCGCAGGAAAGGTTGCAAAACGGGATTAATGAACAATGGATAATGAGAATACTTAGCGCTACTCATTATCCATTGTTCATTAAAACGCTACTCCCAGATTACCCGTGATGTCGACAATGCCGCCAGGGCCAGGAGGGCAATACCCATGAACCCGGTCGCCAGCAGGATGCCGCTGATGGCCCAGCCTTTACCCCGGTATTTTTCAGGATTGCGGCTGATTTTGGTGAGCCCCGCAATACCGGCTAACACGGAACCCAGCGAGAATACCATACCCGCAGCCCAGGCAAAACCGGAGGTCAGGGCCAGAATCAGGATAGCGTAAGGGATCAGACTTCCACCGAGTGCAATCCAGTTCAGCGTGGGTATGCGACGGGTTTTGTTAAACGCTTTACGCTCTGCCGGTGTAAGCTTCTTCTCCGCATATTGTACCGATTCTTTCCATGCAAAAACACCATGGCGGGGCTTCTGAGCAACATCCGGATTCCGGCTGAGCTGCTGACTGATGCGCGGTTTGGGTGGCAGAGCCGAAAAAACGGCCGCCGGTGACGTAGTCGTCATCTCACTTTGCTGGCCTACCGGAGGGGCCGTTTCCTTTAATGGGGCAGCGACCGGCAGGGAATCGGTTTCACTGATCAACGGCGGAGAGACATTAACGGAAATTTCGTAACGGAAGCCACTTTGTGGCTGAAAGAAAGGATAGTTAGACGGACTACAAGCCGACATCAGACCCGCAACGGAGATAAATACAAACGCACTCCGGATGCAGGCCGTCCAACGTTTATTAAACATAGTACAAGTAGGACGATAAGGTTAAGCGATTTAGTTTCGGTTGGGAAAACTAGCGAAAAGGCCGTAATTTTGCAACGTTTTTCCGGGAAGTTCTTTTTCTTATCGGTAGAGTTAGCAGACTAAACAGTGAATTGGCGGGATGTTGAGCAGACGGTTACTCAGAATTAAAGTGATGCAGGCCCTGTATGCCTTACGGCAGGCGGAATTATCGAACCAGCAACTGGCCCTGGACGGCATCAGTGATTTGTTTCAGCCGGATCTCAACTCCATGGAACCGCAGGACCGCCGGCAGTTGGAAGGCTTCCGGCAGCTGGCTTCCCTGTTGTTTCAGGATGCAGTGAAGGAAAACAAAGCGGCCGAAGATGAAGACGCACCCACCAAGGTGCTAAAAGCCGCCAATGACGCCCTGACGTTTTACCAGATTCGGTCTAAAAAAGACCGTCAGCACCTCTCCCAGACGCTGATCGAGGAAGTCAAAGGCATTTACAGCGGCTATCTGCGGGTGCTGCTGTTACTACCCGAACTCGGTCAGGCAGCCCGCATCGACCGGGAACGCCAGTATCCGGACCCCGACGAAAAACCCTTTCCGCAGGAATCCGGTCTGGACAAAAACCGGGTCGTGCAGGCGCTGGCAGCGCACAAACCTCTGGAAACCGAAGCCATTCGCCGGAACATCAACTGGTCTGAGGAAGTCAACTTTATCCGCAAAGCCTACCGGGAAGTGCTGAAAGCCGATGACACTTACCGTTCTTATTGCGAACGACGGACCCACACACCTGATGAGGATCAGCAACTGGCTCAGCATGTACTGCGTCAGCTGATCTTCAAGCATGAGGTATTCCGGAACTTTCTGGCGGAGATTGATCTGAGCTGGACCGAGAACAGTGAAGTAATCCGTGGCCTCGCCATCCGGACGCTGAAGTCGGAGCAGAGCGCCGGCGGCCTCCAGCTGGAACCGCTCACCGACGACTGGGAAGAGGACCAGCAGTTTCTGACAACGCTGTATCAGAAAGCGCTGGAGAACGACGATGAGTACGAAAAACTGCTGGCCGACCAGCTAAAAAACTGGGATGTGCAGCGCGTAGCCATGCTCGATATGATTGTCTTAAAACTGGCCGTTTGCGAGTTGCTTAACTTTCCAAACATTCCGGTCAAAGTAACGATTAATGAATATATTGAGCTGGCTAAAGCCTACAGCACACCGAAAAGCGGTAAGTTTGTCAACGGAATTTTGGATAACTTGTCCGAAAAACTGACGGCTCAGGGCAAGCTCCGGAAGAGCGGTCGCGGATTAATTGATAACCGCTGATGCCTGACCGTTCAGGATTTTCGTTAGTATTACAACTCATTCATCTGAATACACGCTATGAGCAGAAACAGCCGAGATTTGGCATTCTTTCTGACCGGAGCCGCTACCGGCGCTCTTTTTGGTCTTCTGTATGCTCCCGAGAAAGGAGCCGTCACCCGCGATAAACTGTCGTACCGCCTGTCGAAGTACCGGGAGCAATTACAGCAGCTGCTGGCCGACTTACTGGAGACCAGCGATCTGCCCGAAAGCTTTGCTAAAACCGAAGGGCAACGGGTTGTAAACGATGCCCGCGAAAAAGCCGAACGACTCCTGGAGGATGTTGACCGGCTGATGGCCCAGATCAAGCGTCAGAATTCATAACCTGTGTTATTCACTTAAAAGCCTGAAGTATTCATTCGTTCCATAACAGCCATGTTCGTTCCCTGTAAAAAATGGCTTTACCTACTGGCAATCGCGAGTCTTGGTGTTGGCCAGTTTAGTTGTGATAATCGTCAGCAGCAGGCAGAAACATCGGAAGAAAAAACCGCTTCCGGAAAGATGCCCAAACTTACCTTTGCCGAAAAAGGAGTATACGATTTCGGAACCATTACCGAGGGCGATACGGTGGAGCACGTATTCAAGTTTGTGAATACCGGCGACATTCCGCTCATCATCAACAATATTACGGCCTCGTGCGGTTGTACAATGCCCGAGTGGCCCCGTGAGCCGATCGCACCGGGTGCCGAGTCGTCTATCAAAGTCCGCTTCAACAGCCGGAGTAAACGCGGTGAACAGTACAAGACGGTCAGCATCTTTGCCAACACCGATCCGGCAATTACCGACCTTCAGTTCAGGGTTATGGTAAACCCCAAATATACCGAAGCTGATTCTACCCAAAAATCGGTTTCCTGATAACATCCCGCAGTGCCGGTGCTTAACGGAACCGGCACTGCCTGCTTTTCAAAATCTCACTGAACCTATGCAACTGATCCTCCTGCAGGCCCAAGCCGCCCAGCCCGACCAAACTACCTCCATGATCTACAATGTATTGTTGTGGGTAGGTATCATCGGCGTTTTCTACTTCTTTATGATCCGCCCCCAGCAGAAGAAGCAAAAAGAGCAGAAATCCTTTATTGAAAACCTGAAAAAAGGCGACAGCGTGGTTACCATCGGCGGTCTCCACGGCCGGATCGCGGCCATGGAAGGCAATACCATCACGCTGGAAGTAGACCGGGGGGTTAAGCTGACGTTTGAGAAAACAGCCATCTCCCGCGAAGCATCAACCAAACCTGCTCAGGCATAACCATTGTCGAGAAGCCCCTTGGCAAAAGCAATACCAACGCCCCGACCTATCCGGCTAACCAAAATATTGGTCAGTATGCTGGCGGCTGCCCTGTTCTGGATGATGAACTCCCTGAACCGGGATTATTACTCACTGAACGTGGAGTATCCGATCCGGTTTATCTACGATGATTCGCTTTATATTCCGGTTTCTCCCCTGCCGCAAACAATCACCGTAAACGTGTCGGGCGTTGGCTGGGAACTGCTGGGCCATTCGCTGCTTCCCCTGCAGGCCAAACCGGTCGATTATTACGTGCGCAATCCGCTGCGGGCTTCGGCCATCAATACCTCATCGCTAACAGCCGCTTTCGCCGACCAGATCAAGGACGTACGGGTAAATTATGTGCTGGCAGACACCCTGGAAGTTGCCTTTGACCGCCGGATGATCAAATCAGTCCGCATCATCGCCGATAGCGCCCGGATTGATATGGCACCCCAGTTTGTTATTACGAGCGTCATTAACATTACCCCATCCCATATTCAGGTGGGTGGTCCCGAGCGGCTGGTAAGCGGCCTGCCCGACACCGTCCGCCTGCAGATTCCCCGGAAGCGGATTTCGGATAATTACGACGAAGAGATACCGATACTGGCCTTCCAGCATCCGCAGTTACGAACCAGCACCAATCGCGTGTTTGTCAGCTTTGAAGTCGCTGAGCTGCTATCTCCCCTGCCGCCAACGGCTCCCCAAACAGTATCGGCAGCCATGCCGGGGCCTGCTAACCGGACCACCGAGCGGCCCGGAGTCCGGACGAGTCGTACCCGAAACCGAACCAACCGATCACAATGAACCGGCAACGTCCCTTACAAATTGGTGTGACGGGTGGCATTGGCTCGGGTAAAAGTACGGTTTGCCGGGTATTTGAAGCCCTGGGAGCCCCCGTTTATGAAGCAGATAAACGCGCGATCTGGCTGACCAACCACGATCCTATTCTCAAAGCGGATATCATCCGGTTACTTGGCGGACAGGCGTACGACGAAGCCGGACGGTATAACCGTCCGTGGGTAGCGGCCCAGGTTTTTAGAGATCCTGACCTGCTCACCCGGCTGAACGGGCTGATCCACCCCCGCGTTTTCGCCGATACGATCAGCTGGGCAGAAAGCCACCGTGAGCAGCCGTACGTTATCAAAGAGGCCGCTCTGATGCGGGCCGCCGGCGATGGTAATACGCTCGACAAAGTCATTGTCGTGCAGGCACCGGTCGACATCCGGATTCAGCGCATTCTCCGACGGGACCCGCACCGGACCGAATTGGATATTCGCCACATCATTAACAGCCAGATCAGCGATGAGGAGCGGTTAAAAATGGCCGATTACATCCTTTATAATGACGAGCGCCATCTGCTGATTCCACAGATCGTACACCTTCACAACGAATTTTTTGAAAGCCAACGTTCTTAACCGATGCGAAAGATTGTTTTGCCCCTAGCGGCCTGCGCGATAAGCTTCGTGGCCGGCGCTTTTCTGACCGCCCCCGATGATCCGAAAAAGCCCCTGACCTCGGATATGATCGATGCCGCTTCGCGTGTGTTTGGTCTCACGTTCACCCCCACCGAACGGGACTCCATGCTCGACGAACTGAACGACACCCGCAACGACTACGAGGCCATCCGCAAAATCGACCTGCCGAATGACGTAGCCCCGGCCCTGTACTTCAATCCGCTGCCGGCCGGGTTCAACCTACCACAGGGCCCGAGCTCGTTCAAAGCCAGTGCGGTGGGTAGAGTAACGCTGCCGGCCAGCCGCAACGAACTGGCGTTCTATACCGTTGCCCAACTGGGAGAATTGATCCGCACCCGGCAGATTACCTCCGAAGAGCTGACGAAATTCTTTGTGAACCGATTAAAGACCTATAACCCTAAACTCCTGGCGGTTGTCACCCTGACGGAGGACTTAGCGCTGGAGCAGGCCCGACGGGCCGACGCTGAGATCAGAGCCGGTAAATACCGGGGACCGCTGCATGGCATTCCGTACGGGGCCAAAGACCTGCTGGCCCGGAAAGGTTACAATACTACGTGGGGCTCTGTTCCCTACAAGGACCAGGTGCTGGACTATAATGCGACGGTGGTGCAGCGCCTGGAAAACGCGGGGGCCGTGCTCTGTGCCAAACTCACCCTGGGCGAACTGGCCATGGGCGATGTCTGGTTTGGCGGCATGACCCGTAACCCGTGGAATACCGAAACGGGCTCCAGTGGTTCATCGGCAGGATCAGGTTCCACCGTATCGGCCGGACTGCTGCCGTTTGCCATCGGTACCGAAACGCTGGGGTCGATTGTCTCGCCTGCTACCATCAATGGCGTAAC
This sequence comes from Nibrella saemangeumensis, assembly GCF_039541915.1. NCBI lineage: Bacteria > Pseudomonadati > Bacteroidota > Cytophagia > Cytophagales > Spirosomataceae > Nibrella > Nibrella saemangeumensis. Next base: position 596,466 of record NZ_BAABHD010000084.1, on the reverse strand, counting down.
GGGCCTGCGGCCTACCTTCGGGCGGATAAGCCGGCATGGTGCCATGGCCCTGAGCTGGTCGATGGACAAAATTGGACCGATGACCCGCTCGGTCGAGGATTGTGCGCTGGTCTTCAACGCCATCTACGGACCCGACGGTCACGATCCCACGGTTATAGCCGCCCCATTCCGGTACGCGCCGTTAACCACCCTGAAAGGTGTTCGGATTGGTTACCTGAAAAAAGCCTTTGATGAGGAATATCCAACCAAAGCCAACGATGCCGCAACGCTGGAAACGCTCAGGAGACTGGGAGCCGAGCTGGTTCCCTTTGAACTACCGGATATTCCGGCCAACCGCCTTACCTTTCTGCTGAGCGCCGAAGCGGCCGCTGCGTTCGATGAGTTGACCCGTTCCGGCAAAGACGACCTGCTGGTCCGGCAGGGTAAAAATGCCTGGCCAAATTACTTCCGGGCCGCCCGCTTCATTCCGGCGGTTGAGTACATTCAGGCGAACCGGGTTCGGACTAAGCTAATCAACGACATGGCCCACCGGATGAAGAGTGTCGATGTGTACATTACACCCACCTACCGGGGAGGCAATCTGGCACTAACCAATCTGACAGGTCATCCCTGCGTGGTACTGCCCAATGGTTTTACAGCCAAGGGGCTGCCAACCAGTATTACGTTTATGGGGCAACTGTTTGGGGAAGATAAGCTGCTGGCCGTGTCCAAAATGTATCAGGATGCGACCAGCTTCCACCAGAAACATCCTACGCCCTAAAGATAAGTCCAACCATATTCGGGCTTTTTCGCTCGAATACGCGAATAAAGTGTACAGGTGATTTTAACTGATCCTGGCCGGGTATCGACTGAGAGCCAATAAAAAAGTCCCCTTTCGGGGACTTCATACCCTTGCGGTGCGGCCGGGTTAGCCAATGATATCTTCGCGGATAAACTCACCGGCACTGTTGAACCGGACCACTTTTACTCTGGAATTGTCATTGTAAACCAGCAGGACCCGGTAGCCGGTACCGGACTGTGCCGTATCGCCGATGTACACCTGCCGGACACTATACCCCTGATAAGCCGTATTCAGGTATTGGTACGCCTGCTGGGGCATATCGGTTCCCCGGATAAGCCGGCCCGAATCCTGGAGAAAAGCGCCTTTTTCGGTGATAAGCTCCGAAATATCGTCATTTCCCTGGATGAAGCGACCTTCCCAAATGGAGTTTCCTACCCTTGTCCAGGCTGCCTGGCGTGCCTGTTCCCTTGAATATTTAGCGACAAAAGCGTCGTACACGCCAACGGGGATTTGCAGGTCGGCAGCATCCTGAATGACATCTTCTTTATCGTTGCGACAACCGGACCCTCCAAATACCAGCACGGTTACCAACGCAGCCCAGATAAGTCTTATCGTAAAGAAATAGGTCAATTTCATAGTGTGAAGAGGTTAGATGAACAATAAGGTATGTCTTTTTGTGGTCAAACAAGAAAGTTACAGAATGGTTAGACAAATCAACAAACGATCCTTGCGCAAATCTTCATATTTTTAATCAACTTTTCAATTCGTTTTAACACGATTTAAAGGTTTGACCCCGAAAATTGTGATGTGAAAGCGGAAGCAAATCGGTTTCGTTTCATAGAGAAATTAAAATGGTGTGGATAATGAAGGAAAGTCGCCGGGTATTGCCCGGCGTTTTTTTTGGCCTGAACAATAGCTGATCGATTCCGTTTCATAGCAGACGCTATGATTTACAACATCCTGCTAATCGTTCTTGGAATTGCCATTCTGGCGGTAGCCTGGCTACCTTATTCCATTCAGCGCTACCCTCTCTCTTACCCTATCCTGTTCGTTTTGTTCGGTATTTTCGTATTCTGGCTACCGCTGGATCTGCCTACGCCGAACCCAATGGCGAACCAGTCGTTTACTACTCACCTGACCGAGATTTGCGTGATTGTTGCCCTGACCGGCACTGGTCTTAAGATTGACAAGCCATACAGCTTCAGAGGCTGGCGGATTCCGGTCCGGCTGGCTACCCTGATGATGATTGCCACCATTGGTCTGCTGGCGGTGGCCGCCTGGTCTATTGCCGGCCTTACGCCCGCAGCGGCCGTATTACTGGCGGCCACCCTAGCGCCAACTGACCCCGTGCTGGCCGGAGATGTGCAGGTGGCGGGTCCGGGTAAAGGGGACGAAGACAACGTCCGCTTTGCCCTTACCGGTGAAGGCGGGCTTAACGACGGCCTGGCGTTTCCGTTCGTGTACCTGGCGCTGGCCATTTTTCCGCCATTCGACAGCCTGCAGGAGCAACTGAATTACTGGTTTTTTAAAGATATTATATACCGGCTTTGCCTGGGTATCCTGGGTGGATACCTTTCCGGTAAACTGCTGGGGTACCTGATATTCGGATTGCCGAAGAAGATCCGGATCGAGCCTGAATCGTATGGTTTTGTGGTGATTGCCATTACCTTCTGCGCCTATGGTCTTACCGAGCTGGTGGAGGGGTACGGTTTCCTCGCGGTATTTATTGCCGCCGTCACCGTTCGCGACTACGAACGCACGCACGAATACCACCAGATCATGCACTCGTTTGCCGATCAGATTGAGCGGTTGCTGAACGTAATTGTCTTGATCCTGTTCGGGGGAGCTATCGGGCGGGGACTGTTAGACGCGCTTACCTGGGAAGGCGCAGCGGTGGGCTTGCTGCTGTTACTGGTGGTACGGCCCCTGACGGGTTGGCTGACGCTGATCGGTACCAAAACAACCTGGCGCGAACGATGGGTGATTGCCGGGTTTGGTATCCGGGGGGTTGGGTCCTTCTTCTACCTGGCATTCGGCATTGAGAAAGCTGGTTTTGCCGAAGCTGAAACGCTATGGGCGATCACCGGCTTCACGGTACTGGTCTCCATTTTCCTGCACGGTACACTGGCTACCCCCGTGATGAACTGGCTCGATCGCCGTCAGATACGTACCCCGGCCGGCAAATACCAGCAGCATAGACCAGACGAACGGACCACGTAGGCCATTGTGACACTCGTTTTCCGGGATAAGGAAAATTTTTCAGGTGGGAAAAGTAGAAAAGCCCGCCCGCTCCTTTTTATAAGAAAGAACCACTTCTTTGCTCCGATCAGACTTTCACGCAGTGAATATACAGAACTAAGAAAGTAGTTTTTCATCATAGGTTTAGTTCAAGCAAATAGCCCTTCAACTGGAGGGCTTTTTCTTTGCCGGCTACTTGAGTCGGTCTACTTCATACCGCAACTCGTCGGCGAGCTGGCGGATGCGGTCCAGGCTGGGACCGGGTTCCGGCAGATGCTGGCTGAAAAAGGCTTTGACTTCCCATACCTCCAGTACATCCGACAAAGGCACTTCCCGGCTGGCGGTAGCCGATTTTTCGTCCGTCAGCAGCAAAACTCCTTTCAGCTTAACCTGGTTGAATACCCGCCTGCACAACAGGCCGTGGTGCCGGGCCATCAAAACGTATAGCCGTCCATCGGTAATATCAAACCAGTTGCGCACAAACTGCCCGATCAGCAGCGCCCCCGGAAAAGTAAAGTCCGGTCCGGCCTCAAACGCCCTATAGTGGCCGGCCGGCAGCAACGGTAGCCGCAGGGTGGGCAGGTGACTGAGGTAATCAGACTGCTGGTGGCGTTGCTGGTATTCGCCGAACTGGAACTGCTGCACGTAGGGAATAGCCGGCTGTGAACCGCCCTCATCCCGAGCCGGACTCAGATTGTCTGACCGGCCTGTTAACACCGTTTTGTCGAAAATCGGTGCTTTTTCATATACATTATTGAACGCCAATGGAGGTTCTGGCGACCGCAGGCCGTTCCCATTAGGCATTGACAACCCATTTTTAAAGGAAACCGGCCTGGGCAAAACCCGTTGCGCCACCGCCCGGATAGGGTCCGGGCCACGGTAGTATTTTTCGAGTACTTTAGCCAGCGGCTGGGGAGCCTCCACGGCCGGTTCCTTAAAAATTGGGGGTGGGGCCGTCACCGATGCCCGCTCGGCACCGGACCGTTCACCGGCATTGCGCTCCAGCGAAAGTGGCATACTCAGGTCGGGCGTTTCCCTTATTTTGCGCAGGTCCTGCTTCAGGAGCTGGTCAACGGTCGTGTTGAACGCCCTGGCAATAGACATCAGGTTATCGAGGTTTGGGTTGGCGCGGGCTTCTTCGTAGGCACCGAGCAACGACCGTTTAATGCCGATTCGGCGGGCAAACTGCTCCTGGGTGAGTCCGTTAAGTCGGCGCAGATATTTTATGTTATTGCTTACAATGCTCATCAGGCCGGTTTTGACAAAAATTTTAGCTAAAGTAAACGAATAATCGAATAAAAATAAATTGGAGCTAAACCGACGTAATTTGTGTTTTACCTATACCTTTTGACTAACAAAGTTATACAAGCCAGAAATGAATCCCGCTACGCTTGACACCGACGTATCAACAAACCTGAAAACCACCTTTGCCCTGCAGCGCCGGCACGCATCTGCCATGGCCCTGACCACGGCCGCCGACCGCATCGACCGCCTGAAACGCCTTCAGCAATGGGTACTAAGCAATGAGCAGGCTATTCAGCAGGCCATGTATGCCGATTTCCGTAAACCCGCACCGGAAGTAACGCTGGCGGAGATTTACGCGGTAAACTCCGAACTTAAGTTCATCATCCGCAACCTGAAACAGTGGATGAAGCCCCAGCGGGTGCCAACGCCCCTAAGCATGGTGGGCACTACGGGCTACATCCGGCACGAGCCCAAGGGTAATGTACTGATTATTGCCCCCTGGAATTATCCGTTCTCGCTGATGGTAAAGCCCCTGCTGGCTGCCATTGCGGCCGGTAACGTGGCCATGTTGAAGCCCTCGGAGCTGACGCCCAACACGGCCGCTTTACTAAAACGAATGGTCAGCGAGGTGTTCCCGCCCGAAGAAGTAGCCCTGTTTGAAGGCGATGCGTCTGTAGCGCAGGCATTACTGGAACTGCCCTTTAACCATATTTTCTTTACGGGCAGTCCGGCTGTGGGCCGCATCGTAATGACAGCTGCTGCCAGACACCTGGCGTCGGTTACACTCGAACTTGGCGGTAAATCCCCGGCCATTGTCGACGAGACCGCCAGTATAACCGAAGCCGCCGGGCAGATTGCCTGGGGTAAATACCTTAATAACGGCCAGACCTGCATTGCCCCGGATTATTTGCTGGTGCATGAGTCGGTGAAAGCGCCGTTTCTGGATGCCTTTCAGAAGGCCATCCAGCGCATGTACAACCCCGACGGACGTGGAATTGAGGTCTCCGACAGCTACGCCCGGATTGTAAACAGGCGGCATTTTGAGCGGGTCCGGCATCTGATTGAGGAAGCGGTGGAGAAAGGAGCCACCGTACGGGTTGGCGGTCAGACGAACGAAGCCGGCAACTTTATTGAACCTACCGTGCTGGAGGGCGTAACCCCTGATATGCAGGTGATGCAGGAAGAGATATTCGGACCGGTGCTACCAGTGGTAACCTATCGCGACAAAGCAGAAGTAACGCAGCACGTCAATGCCGGCGAAAAACCACTGGCACTGTACATCCATAGCCGGAATCAAAAAAACATTAACTATTTCCTGGAAAACACCTCCGCCGGCGATACCGTTATCAACGACACGATGCTCCAGTTCAGCCACCCGCACATTCCTTTTGGCGGGGTCAACAACAGCGGTATCGGTAAGTCGAACGGCTACTTTGGGTTCCAGGAGTTTTCGAACCAGCGGGGCGTGGTGCGTCGCGACTTTGGTACCTTCAAGTTCATCTACCCGCCGTATACCGATAAGGTCCGGAAGCTGATCCATGCGCTGATGAAGTATTTCTAAGGATAATTTTTTCATAAATAAACCCGGCTCTCCATCCGTTAACCAGGTTTATTTGTTATTTCGTATCATAGACTATGATGATGCGAACACTTCTCTGGATGGGCTGGCTGGCTTCGCTCACGGCCACCGCTCAGACCTTACCCGTTCTCGACCAGAACCCCACCGGTCTTCGCTGGTATCGAATCAAGACGCCTAACTTCCGGGTGCTCTACCCGCAGGGACTGGAGCAGACCGCCCAGCGTACCGCCTGGCGGCTGGAGCAGGTGTACGAGCCCGTTAGTGCATCCCTTGCCCGGCGCCCCCGACCAATCAGCATAATCCTGCAAAACCAAAGCACCATCAGCAACGGCTTTGTCACCCTAACCCCCCGCCGGTCGGAGTTTGTGACGACGCCCCCGCAGGACCCGTTTCTTCTGGGTACGCTCGACTGGCTCGATCAGTTGGCCGTCCATGAGTTCCGGCATGTAGTGCAGAACGAAAAGGCCCTGACGGGGTTCTCCAAAGCCGTGTATTCGGTTTTGGGCTATGCCGCCCTGGCCGGAATCACCCAGGGGGTGCCCGACTGGTTCTTTGAGGGCGATGCCGTGGGCACCGAAACGGTGCTGACCCGTAGCGGCCGGGGCCGGATACCCTACTTCGATCTTGGGTTTCGGACCAACCTGCTGGCCGGCCGCCGGTTCAGTTATCCGAAAGCGGTGGGCGGCTCCTACCGCGACAATGTACCGAACTGGTACACGCTGGGGTATTTCATGACGACCTACCTGAAACGCAATTACGGAGCCAATGTCTGGAGCGATGTGCTGAACCGCTACTACCGGTTTCCGCTATACCCGTTTTCGTTCTCCAACAGCCTCAAGCGCACCACCGGCCTGCGGGTTGAAAAGCTGTACCGCCGAACGCTGGCCGACCTCGACGAAACCTGGCGAAAACAGCAGGAAGGACTTCGCATCACCCCGGCCACTTACTACCCCGTCCGGACCACCCGTCGGGTATTCACCAATTATGAGTATCCGCAATACCTGACCGACAGCACCCTGCTGGCCATCAAGTCCGGCCTGGGTGACATTTCGCAACTGGTGCTGCTCAGCCGCAACGGGCATGAGAAAAAAGTTTTTGTGCAGGGGCTCTTCAATGATCCGCAGCACTTTTCTGCCGCCGGCGGTAAAGCCTGCTGGATTGAATACCAGTACGATCCACGCTGGTGGCAACGGGTGTACTCGGAGATCCGGTTGCTCGATCTGACTACCGGCCGGTTGCGGCACCTCACCCACCGGGGACGGTATACCGCAGCCGCGCTGTCGCCCGACGGCCGGAAACTTGCGGCCGTTCGCAACGATGCAGCCTATACGACCCGACTGGTGGTGCTGGATGCCGAAACGGGCCAGGAGCTTCAGGTACTGGAGAATCCGGACAGCCAGTTCTACCAGCATCCCCGCTGGCAGGATAACCAGACTATTCTGGTGGTGACGCTGAAGAACGGGGGCAAAACCATTGAGGCCATCAATACGCAGGAGAACACACGCCGGCCGTTGCTGCCGGTACAGAACGAAAACATTAGTCATCCGCAGCCCTGGGGTCCGTATGTGCTGTACAACTCTCCCCAGTCGGGTATCGACAACATCTATGGGGTTGACACCCGCAACGGCCAGACCTTCCAGGTTACCTCACGACCAACCGGAGCCTACCACGTATCGGTATCGCCGGGCGGTCGCCAGCTGGCCTTCCACGACTTTACGGTAGAGGGCCACCGCATTGCCGAAATGCCGCTCGACCCAGCGCAGTGGGTGCCGGCTTCGTCGGTGCGGGATCGGGAAGTACGTTACTTTGGGCCGCTGCTGGCGCAGCAGCCGAACGGCCAGCAGGCGGTGGCCGTGCTGAGCGATTCGCTGCCGGCGGGTACGCCTTACCCCAGTAGCCGGTACACGCGGCTGGGTAACGCCATAAACATCTACAGTTGGGGCCCCATTGTGACTTCCAGCGGGCAGGCTCTTACGGTGGGCGTGCTGTCCCAGGACCTGCTCAGCACCACCCAGCTTGCGGCCGGGTACGCTTACAATCAGCCCGAGCAGGTGGGTAATATCTACGCCAATCTCAGCTACCAGGCTCTGTACCCAATCATCGACCTCGGGTTTCAGAGTGGTAACCGGAACACCTCCCTGTACATCGACCGACGCGAACCCCTCGACAGTCTGCGTACCGACAAATGGCAATATAATCAATTCACGGCAGGGCTCCGGCTGCCGCTGATCCTGACGCGATCCAAATACCTGCAGAACCTGACGCTCTCGGCCAATTACGGATACCAGCAGGTAAGCGGCTACGACCTGCCCGTGCGGTACCTGACCGAGGTGGGCTTTGGCCGGTCGCTGAATACGGTCAACTACGCCTTCAGCTACTCCCGAACTCTCCGGCAAAGCAGGCGTGATGTAGCTCCGCGCTGGGGGCAGGCGCTGTCGGCCACCTGGCGCACTACCCCATTTGGCGGTTCGCTGAACGGCGAACTGTGGGCGGTGCAGGGCAGCCTGTTTTTTCCGGGTTTGCTTAAACACCACTCGTTACGGCTACGCGGAGGCTATCAGCAGCAGATGCGGGGTACTTACCGGTTCAGTCCGGCGGTCTTTTTCCCACGCGGGCAGTCATACGTCAGCTTCGACCAGTTGCGGATCGGTAGTGCCGAGTACCGGCTGCCCCTGCTGAACCCCCACTGGGCGCTGGGGCGGTGGCTGTATATTCAGCGGGTCAAAGCCGCCGGTTTCTTCGACGCGGCCGAGGGGCAGAGCCGGGTTACACAGCAGGGACGGCCACAGACCATTACCCGGCAATACAGCACCGCCGGGCTGGACCTGACGTTTGTGTTTAACCCCATGCGGCTGCGGACGCCCCTGGAAGCCGGTGTCCGGACCATTTACAACCTCAACACCGGCGAATGGCTGTTTCAGCCGCTGGTGATCGACATCGGCTTTTGACAAATGAACCAGCCTTATATACGGTTGAGAGGCCAAAATTGTCGTTTCGTATGAAAGTATATTGAGAAACGCAGGAGATCGGTGCAACTTTGACTCATCAAACGGTAAACAACTATCCACACACAACTTCCTCTTAACAAAATATCGTGACAACTGTATGCCGCCATCGCTCATCACTGACAGATGGCGGCATACGAAAACGACCGGAGGAATACAGGACACGACATAAAATATTGAGCATATAAGTTAGGGTTTGGGTTAAATAAACGACTAAAGGTCAGCCTCATCATCAGGCTGACCTTTGTATTTATATCCTTAACGTGCTTATCTGCTTACGGCTTCGGGTAAATCTCTTCCCTGGCGGCTTTGAGGGTGTTCTGCATCAGCGAGCAGATGGTCATCAGGCCAACGCCACCCGGCACGGGCGTAATAAAACCGGCCTTTGGCGACACCTCATCGAACTTAACATCGCCTTTTAAGGCAAATCCGCTTTTTTTGGTGGCGTCGGGCACCCGCTCCAGTCCGACATCGATCACCACGGCTCCTTCTTTAACCATATCGCCGGTGATGAACTCCGGCCGTCCCAGCGCAGCCACCAGAATATCGGCCGAGCGGCAAATCTCCGCCAGGTTTTTTGTACGGCTGTGGGTGAGCGTTACGGTGCAATTGCCGGGATAGGTATTGCGCTGCATCAGGATGCTCATGGGTAACCCAACGATCTGGCTCCGCCCAACCACCACACAATGCTTACCGGCCGTTTCTATGTTGTACCGGCTGAGCATTTCCAGTACGCCCTGCGGAGTGGCCGAGATGTAGGCAGGTAACCCCTTTGCCATCCGGCCGATGTTGATGGGGTGAAAGCCGTCGACATCCTTGGCCGGGTGAATGGTCTCCATAACCTTATCGGCCGAGATGTGGTCGGGCAGCGGCAACTGCACGATCAGGCCGTCGATATCGGGATCGTTATTGATCGCACGTACCTTGTCGAGCAGTTCGGTTTCGGTGACCGAGGTATCGAACCGGAACAGGGAGGACTTCATACCAACCTCTTCGCAGTTTTTCATTTTGCTGGCCACATAGGTTTCGCTGGCGCCGTTGTTGCCGACCAGAATGGCCACCAAGTGCGGAATTTTGCCGCCCTGGCTGCGAATGTCGGCCACCTGAGCCGCAATTTCCTGTTTGATTTGTTGGGAGAGGTACTTACCGTCTAAAAGCTGCATAAAAATATTAACGTTCTTTAGTTCAGCCAATTCTGGCTGTCAGCCGGACAATGAAGTACATCCGATACCAGACAGGAAATAAAACAGGCTGAATGAGCGGCTAAGATAAGCCTGTTTCGGGAGAGGGCAATTACCCGGTTGCGGTTTCCTTCGTAGTTATGAAAGTATGCAGCTGCCTGGATAAAGAAAAATCCGGCCAGGGAGCCGGATTTTTCTTTAATAATTTGTGTATGCTGTGTCAGGTCGGTTAACCATTTGCCTGAGCGTGTTCCGCTTTCCGCACTACGTAGCGGAAGGTAACGCCCTGCTGACGAAAATAATCCTGAACGTGTTTCAATAGCGGCTCCAGGCGATTAGACCACATCTTGTGCAGCCAGAAAAACTGATGCACCTTATCAGTATCGTCCTCCTCAATCTCCCGCTGGTGAATAATTATTACTTCGCCCTCCTTAGCCTTCGTGGCCAGATCGACCAGTGATTCGTTGATGGTGAAAAATCGTTTCATAACGTCTCCTCGATATAATACCACTAAACCCCTACTTACTGCAAAAGTTTGAAAGTTTAGCGAGGAACTGTCTGAGTAATACTATTTATCTGAGTTGGGGAAAATTACGGCAGGGTTACCGTCTCGAACCAGTAGCGCGTCAGCGAGCAAAATAGCGCCTGCCAGTCCTGTTCCGACTGCGGACGGGCCAGAAATGAAGCAGCACCTTCCTGGTAGGCCTTCCGGATGGTTTCAGTCTCCGTAGAATTACTTAATACAATAATTGGACTGGAAAGATGTTCTTTAGAAGTCACCAAACGCCGAAGCAGATCCCAATCGGTAGTCTGTCCCGGCTCCAGATCGAACAGGATTACCTGACGTTGCCGAAACAAGCTATCTGATGCCGGGGAAAGCTGGGCCAGCGCCTGCTGTTTGTCGGATAGAATGGAAAGCCGGACTTTAGACTGTTGGTCAGTTAGCGCTTGTTGAAGGTCGGTTGGGGTACCCTGGCCACTGTCTATCAGCACCAGGCTATATGGCAAATTGGCCTGCAGCATGTAGGGGATCTTATTCCGTTGAGTTAATAATGTATTGCTTGTAAAACAATAAGCGCCCTATTTTAGATTAATACAGGTGAGATTATAATTGTTTTTTAATGATGGGCGAGCTCGACCGTGTTGAAGAAGGAGAATTGACGAGTCCGAAAGCCTTTACCAGTTTTCCGGAAGCCCTGTCGTATGTACGTCGTATACAGAATGACGTAGAGGAAACCTACTGTATTGTATCGAAAAACGACGGGCTTTATGAGGTAGTCCCTTTTGTGCAGGGTTTGCAGCTGATCGATTTCTCAGGGTATCGGCTAATATTTGCTCAATAATATTTATTTTAGCTATAGGCTTATGCTATAAATTTTGTTTATGCATATAGTTTATATTATAACCTATAATTAATCTTTTCGATAGTAAAGCTATCGATCTTTGTAACTGATTTCTCCAGGATATAAATGAGCAACATAAGGACACCTGATCAGGAAGCGGAGGGTGGGCCATCAGTAACAGAATTCAATACATTAGCCGAAGCACTGCTTTACCTGAACAGGCAACGACAAGTTAATGATGCCCTGTACTGCATAGTGGTCAAAGACGATGTTTTTTACGTAACTCAGTTTACTCTCGGTCGCCGGCTCCTTGAGGACGGTTACCTGTTGATATACGGCGGCTAGCCAGGCCCTTTGGCCCTTCTTCCCGAGTTAGCCGTATTTCTCCTGGTGGGCTTTCTTCAGGTTTTTGTAGGTTGCATCCTCCCTTGCCAATAAATACATTCCATAAAAAATACGGGCACTCTCGGCTTTAACCGGGTCTTCCTCGCGGGGTAATTGTGCCCGGCCGTGGGCCCCGCTGCGGCCTTTCTGATCGTCGGGTACGGGGCCGTCGTATTTCTGACCCGAGCGGTGGTTGGCGTAGCGCCGGGAGCGGGTATAGCCCATCTGCAGAAACTTCCGGGCCATATCCATCCCTACGAAATCATCCGCTGCTTTATACTCCAGAAAAAGCTGGTAAATTTTTTCTGCCGACTCACGGGCGATTTCCGGGGTTTTAAACCGCCAGTGGGGCAAAATTTCTGATTTATAGGGTTCTACCAGCAAAACACCCTGCTCCCCCTTCCCTACCCGGTATAATTCCGGATGCTCGCGCATATTGATAGTCCGGTAATCGAGCGAATAATCAAACGGCATAATGACTCATTGTTAAAAGACCAATAGAACAATCGCACAAGGACACACCTGTTAGTAAACCAATTTCTTCTAAATTTTTTCAGCCTGAGCGCAGGTTTTCACCACCAACTGCACCAGACAACCAAGAGGGATGCGCTTTTGCACAATAATGGGCTTTTGTCAACAGAAGAGGTATGAAATTTGTTTCTCAGTTATGCCCGCCAACCGGGACACGGTGGAATTCAATTTCTGCTTATATGTGCTTTCATAATTCATTAAGTGTTGACCAGCCAGCCCTGGAAAAGCGGTATAAAGCCAAGCTCGATTCTCCGGCTGGTTTTGACCCTGTTTATCACGCCAATGCCTACCAGTTTCCCGACTGGCCGGTGGTAACGCACCAGCAGCCGGGCAAACTTCAGTTGCTCCAATGGGGATTAATACCTAAATGGGCTAAATCCCGCGAAGATGCGGACGAAATCAGGGCCAAAACCCTGAACGCCCGTTCCGAAACGATATTCGACAAGCCATCTTTCCGCTCGGCCATTCAGGCCGGCCGACGCTGCCTGATTCCCTCAACCGGCTTTTACGAATGGCATACCATCGGGAGTAAGAAATTTCCGTTTTTTATTAACCTGAAAAACCAGAAGGTCTTCTCCATTGCCGGCATCTGGGATGAATGGGCCGATCCGGAAACGGGTGAAGTGCTGCACACGTTCAGTCTGCTCACCTCCGAAGCCAATCCGCTGCTGGCGCGCATCCATAACACCAAACAGCGGATGCCGGTCGTGCTGACGCCCGAGGCTGAAAAAGCCTGGCTGCACGACAACCTGACCGAACGTGATGTGCTGGCCATTACGGGTGACCTGTTCCCGGCCGACCAGATGCACAGCCACAGCATTAGCAAGCGTATTACGTCACGAACCGAACCAACCGATGTCCCGGAGGTTCAGGCTCCGGCCGATTACCCGGAGTTGAAAGACCGGGCCGAACTCTTCGTATAGGCCTCTACCATTCGTCCCGGTTTTACCTCGGTTTACCCGCTGAATAGCCCGGTCTGTCATGTTCATCTACGTAATCCCTGACCCGGGCGGTATCTTTATCACGCTTTTCTGAACTATATACTTCATTCCCTATGAAAAATTTATTACTCCTTCTGCTTTTTGGAAGTGCTACGGCCGTTACGGCGCAGGTAATGCCTTTCCCCGGCGGAGGAGGACAACAACGACCGGCGGCCGCCATTCCCGGTACGGCCAATGCCGACCAGCCCAAGGGCAGCGGCCGGATCACCGGTGTTATTATTGATTCCACCACCCGAAATCCGGTAGAATACGCCAGCGTGGCGCTGATCAATCCAACCACCAATAAACCCATCGACGGTACCGTTTGCGACGATAAAGGCCGCTTTACGCTGACTAAAGTTGCCGACGGTGAATACCGGCTGCTGATTTCCTTTATCGGCTACCGCAACCAGATCATCCCGAACATCAAAATTGACCGTCGCAACGACGCCATCAACCTGGGCAATATTATTCTGGCTCCGGAAGTCCGGACGCTACAGGAAGTAACAGTAACCGGGCAGGCCGCCATGATCGAGGAGAAGGTAGACCGGCTGGTCTACAATGCCGAAAAAGACATAACGACCCGCGGGGGCGATGCCACCGATGTGATGCGCCGGGTACCGATGCTGTCGGTCGATCTCGATGGCAACATCACCCTGCGCGGCAGCCAGAACGTGCGGGTACTCATCAACAACAAACCTTCGACCATTGTCGCCAGCAGCGTGGCCGATGCGCTGAAGCAGATTCCCGCGGATATGATCAAGACGGTCGAGGTAATCACCTCCCCCTCAGCCCGGTACGATGCCGAAGGGTCAGCCGGTATCATCAACATCATTACCAAGAAGAATACCCTGCAGGGCGCTACCCTGAACGTAGATGCCGGTGTGGGCAACCGGGGCTCTAACCTGGGACTGAACGGCAACCTGCGGACGGGGAAAATGGGTTTTTCGCTCAGTGGTTTCGGCCGGGCCAACTACAACATTAAAGGCACGTTCGACAACACACAGACCAGCATGCAGAACGGTGTGGTAACGGCCATTACTCGCCAGTCAGCCCGGACGCTCAACCAGTTTATGTTCGGGACCTACAACCTGGGCTGGGACTACGACATCGATAAAAACAACGCCATCACGGCCAGCGTTCGCTATGGTGCCCGCAACGGTAACAATACCCAGTTTCTGACGACCATGTCGACCATTGGGGTAACTCCTATGCGGACTTCTTACCGCGATGTTGATATTAAGGACATGTCGGGAACAGTAGACGTGAACGTCGACTACACCCGCAAGCTCAGCAAGCCCCAGCAGGAGTTTAGTCTGCTCACGCAATATAGCCGGAACAACCGGACCAATGATTTCATTGCGCAGTTGCTTGATAACTCGCAGAGTATCCTCGGCCGTGAGCGCAACGACAACGATAGTTTCAACCAGGAAACCACCATCCAGGCCGATTATCAGTCGCCGTTGGGCAAGAATCAGCAGATTGAGTTTGGGGGTAAAGGAATTTTCCGGCAGGTACAGAGCGATTACCGCTACCTGATCGCTTCGGGGGCAGACGGCGCGTACCAGATCAACCCGAACCGTCCGACCAACGCGCTGTATTATGATCAGAACGTAGCCGCGACTTACGTGTCTTACACGTTCTCGACAAAAAATAAATATACGTTTAAGCTGGGAACCCGGTACGAATACACCATGATCAATGCTGATTTTCGGGCGGAGCAACCAATTGACCTTCCCGACTATGGCAACTTTGTCCCGAGCATTAACATATCGAAATCGCTCAAAGGTGGCAAAACACTGCGGGCGGCCTACAACCGCCGGCTGCAGCGGCCGGGGATTCAGTTCCTGAACCCGAACCTGAATGCGGCCAACCCGCAGAACATCACGATCGGTAACCCGTATCTGGAACCGGAACTGACCGACAATGTAGAAGCCAGCTACAGCACCAATATCAAATCGGTTTACCTGAACCTGACAGCGTACGGCCGCCAGACCAACAACTCCATTGAGAGTGTCCGGACCACCAGCGAGGAAGGTGTTATCACAACGACCTACCAGAACATCGGTAAGCAGGAAGCGTACGGGGTAAACCTGTTTGGGAATGCCACGCTGTTCTCGAAGTGGCAGATTGGTGGAGGTACCGAGGTTTACTATGTCTACCTGACCAACAATGGCAACAATACGTCGCTGCGGGCCAGCAACTCCGGCCTTGTAGCCAGCGCCCGGTTATTTACCAGCCTGCAGATGAAACATGGCTGGGGAGTCCAGGGATTTGGTTTCATGCGGGGTCCGCAGGTGCAGTTGCAGGGTACCCAGGGTGGTTTTGCTTTCTACAGCCTCGGTGTCAAAAAGGATTTCAAGAACAAAAAAGGCAGCGTAGGATTAGCCGCCGAAAACTTCCTGATGAACGCCTTCAAAATCCGCAACGAACTCAGTACGCCAGCCTTCACCCAGAACAGCCTGACGCAGCTCTACAACCGGGGGGTACGGGTGAACTTCAACTACCGGTTCGGCAAGATGGGCTTCGACCAGCCCGTGTTCCGCCGGCGGAAGTCGGTCAACAACGACGACGTGAAGCAGGGCGAAGATAGTGGTGGGGCGCAGCAGCAACAACCGCAGGCAGCCCCAGCGGGTGGCCGGCCAAGGTAATAAAGAGCTTCACCTGATATTTCTTAACTCGTTTCTGGCGGAGGCTTTACGCTTCTGATGGATTTAGCGGAGCTGGTTTAATGACCAGCTCCCGCTTTTTTTATGGGGCATCCGGTTATTCCGGAAAAATAATTACTTTTAAAATACGCCGGCCGGGCAGACTAATCACCGGCTGCAGATACCATTCACTACATTAAAATTCTGTATGAAAAAATCTACCTTGCTGGGTATGGCGGTAGCGTGGGCATTGTGTGCGAATACCTACGCCCAGAAACCGCTCTGGATGCGCTATCCTTCCCTCTCTCCTGATGGACAAACCATTGTGTTCAGTTACCAGGGTGACCTGTACCGGGTACCGGCCGCCGGTGGGCAGGCGGTGCCGATGACCATTCACGAAGGTCACGACTTTATGCCGGTCTGGTCGCACGACGGCAAGTCCATTGCCTTTGCCTCCGACCGTTACGGCAATTTCGACGTATTTGTGATGCCGGCCGCCGGCGGTGAAGCGAAACGGCTCACCTACCACTCGGCCAATGACCTGCCGACTGATTTTACGGTCGATAACCAGCGTATCCTTTTTTCGTCGGTGCGCACCGACGACGCTAAAAACGCTCAGTTCCCCCTAGGGCTGCTGGGTGAAGTTTACACCGTACCAGTGAGTGGTGGCCGCACCAGAATGGAGCTGACTACCCCGGCGGAAATGGCCCGGTTCAGCCGGGATGGCAGGCAACTGATCTACCACGACATTAAGGGGTACGAAGATGCCTGGCGGAAACATCATACCTCCTCTATTGCCCGCGATATCTGGATGTACGATACCCAGTCGGGTAAACATACCCAGCTCACCACCTTTGCCGGCGAGGACCGAAACCCGGTGTTCCATGCAACTAACAAAGAGGTGTATTACCTGAGCGAGCAAAGCGGCACCTTCAATGTGCATAAGTTTTCGACGGATAAACCCCAGCAAAGCACCCAGATTACGCACTTCAGCAAACACCCGGTCCGTTTTCTGACCGCATCCGGCAACGGCACCCTGTGCTTCGGCTTCGACGGCGAGATTTACACCATGACCCCTAACGGCCAGCCGAAGAAAGTTGACGTTCAGATCCTGAACGACGGCCGCATGGTATCGCAGAAGATTGTCCCGATCAGCAGCGGAGCTACCGAAATGGCCCTCTCGCCCAACGGCAAAGAGATTGCCTTCATTGTCCGGGGTGAGGTGTTTGTTACGTCAGTGGAAGGGGGCATTACCAAACGTATCACCAATACGCCGGAGCAGGAGCGCTCGGTCAGTTTCAGCCCCGACGGCCGCTCGCTGGTGTATGCCGCCGAACGCAGCAACAACTGGGATGTGTATAAAACCAGTATTTCCCGGAAAGAAGAGCCCTACTTCTACGCATCGACCATCCTGAAAGAAGAACCGGTTATTGCTACCCCTGCTGAAGAATTCCAGCCCTACTTTTCGCCCGACGGCAAAGAAGTGGCTTACCTTGAAGAACGCGTAGTGCTGAAAGTAGTCAATCTGGCGACCAAAACCACCCGCACCATTCTCCCCGCCGACAAAAATTACTCGTACTCCGACGGTGATCAGTATTACCAGTGGTCGCCGGACGGCAAGTGGTTTGTGGTCAATTTTGCACCGTATCAGATCTTTACCAGTGAGGTAGGCCTGGTGTCGGCTGACGGCAAAGGCGAGGTAAACAACCTCACTCAGAGCGGCTACAACGAGGGCGAGGCCAAATGGGCTATGGGCGGTAAAGCCCTGTTGATGTTCACCGACCGAGACGGCATGAAAAATCACGCCAGTTGGGGTGGCGAAGGTGATATATATGCCTTATTTCTCACCAAGGAGGGCTTCGATCGCTTTAAGCTCAGCAAAGAAGACTTTGCCCTGCTGAAGGAGAAAGAAGATAAAGAGAAGAAAGACAAGGAAGAAACCCAGAAAGATAAAAAAAGCGAACCGGATAAAGATCCGAAAAAAGACAAAAATGGGGTGGTTACAGCTGATAAGAAGGAGAAAGAAGATACGCTGTTGAAGATAGAACTGGAAGGTATTGAGGACCGGAAAGCCCGGCTCACGATTCACTCCTCCCGTTTGTCGGACGCCGTTTTATCCAAAGACGGCGAAAAGCTGTTCTACCTGGCCCGCTTCGAGAAAACCTCCGATTTGTGGGTGACCGAACTCCGCACCCGCGAGACCAAAGTTCTGGCCAAAGACGTCGGCAACCAACTGGAAATGAGCAAGGATGGCAAACACCTGTTTGCACGCTCGGAGAAGGGAATTGCCAGATTTGATGCCGAGTCGGGCAAAAAAGAAGCCGTTACCATTAACGGTGAGATGAACCTCGACTACCTGGCGGAAAAAGCGTATATCTTCGACCACGCCTGGCGGCAGGTACAGAAGAAATTCTACGTTAAAGACCTGCACGGCGTTGACTGGGACTTCTATTACAAAGAGTACCGGAAGTTTCTGCCCTATATCACCAACAACCGTGACTTTGCCGAGATGCTGAGCGAAATGCTGGGCGAACTCAATGCCTCGCATACGGGCGGTCGCTACGCCCATCCGCAGCAGAACCTGGACGCTACCGCATCGCTGGGCCTGTTTTACGACCAGACCTATACCGGTAACGGTCTGAAGGTGACCGAAGTGATTGCCCGCAGTCCGCTCGACAACGCTACGTCTAAAATGAAACCAGGCGTAATCATCGAGCAGATCGACGGCGTAGCGATTACAGCTGATATGGATTATAACCAGTTGCTCAACCGGAAGGCCGGCAAAAACACCCTGCTGTCACTCTACAACCCCGCCGACAATAGCCGCTGGGAGGAATTACTGAAGCCGGTAACGCTGGGCGAAGAAAACGAACTTCGCTACCGCCGGTGGGTTGAAACCCGGCGTAAGGAAGTTGATCGTTTATCAAGCGGAAAAGTTGGTTACGTCCACGTGCGCGGCATGAATGATCCCAGCTACCGCACCGTTTACGAGGAAGTGCTGGGCAAAAACGCCGGTAAAGACGCCGTCATTGTCGACACCCGCTTCAACGGGGGCGGCTGGCTCCACGATGATCTGGCGACTTTCCTGAAGGGCGAAAAATACATTGAAATGGTGCCACGCGGTCAGAAAGGCGGCCACGAGCCGATGCGCAAATGGATTAAGCCCTCGGCGGTGCTGATGAGCGAAAGCAACTACTCCGATGCGCATATGTTCCCCTACACGTACAAGAACCACAAGATCGGTAAGCTGATCGGGATGCCGGTACCCGGTACCGGAACGGCCGTCTGGTGGGAAAGCCAGATTGACCCGACGCTCGTTTTCGGCATTCCGCAGGTCGGCATGATCACCAATGACGGCAAGTACATGGAGAACACCCAACTGGAGCCGGATGTGCTGGTTCGAAATGATCCCGAAGAAATTGCCAAAGGCCGCGACCAGCAACTGGAGCGGGCCGTCCAAGAACTCCTCATCAGCCGCCCGATTGCCGTATCAGGGGGGCAGAAATAAGCCGTTTTATGCGCATAGAAAGGCCCGGTTTAACACAAAGCCGGGCCTTTCTATGCGTTTTTTTTGTAAAAATCACTCAGATTGGTAAAAGTTTTTAATTTTAGGTTACTTAGGTAGCGATCAATCCATATCATGCACCTCCCGGCAACTGTAAAAACGACTCTGAGCGCCAAATCCAAGGGGCCACCCCGGGGAGTACTTTTTATCCTTTGCGTGGCTTTGTTGCATGGCTAGGTTGGAGGCTTTTTGACGGCCATAGGCATGCCTAATCGACAGAACTGATTTAAGCAATCCGCCTTGATACGCACCTCCACTTGCTGGCTGGCTAAACCCCGGCTTCGTAAGCGTTCCCCAAAGATCACTTTTAGCCGATACATGCCCGTTTCCGCTTTACTGCGTCGGTGATAGCCCACCTGCCATTTCCACTCGGCCAAGCCTAGCGCTTTTATGGCCAACACCGCCTGGTTGCGCTCGTGCACCAGGAGTCGGCCTTGTCGATCAGTCCACAAGATGGCATTGGCTCGCGGGGGAATGATAGCCTGAATCTGCTGTTGCTGGAGGTAGGCATACACTTTCTTTTGATCGTAAGCCCCGTCGGCAGCTACTCTATTGACGGGGATGGTAAGCTCTTCGAGCAAGGGTTGCAGCATAGAGGCATCATCCACATCACTGCTAGTCAGCGCGATAGCTAACACCTGGTTGGTAGCCTCATCGTAAGCGATATGCACTTTGCGCCAGCTCCGGCGTTTACTGGAGCCATGTTGACGGACTTTCCATTCCCCTTCTCCATACATCTTCACGCCCGTACTATCCACCACCAGGTAAACCGCCTGTGAATCGGTAGAAGCGGCTGGAGTAGGCGCTAGTTGTTGGCTGAGTTGAGCTTGCCGACGGCATAATTGGGTATAACTGGGTATCTTCAGGTCGAGCTTGAGCGTCTGTAGTAAACTGGTTAGGAAGCCCTGAGTTTGCCGGAAAGCCAGTCCTAGCACATACTTAACGTGTAGAGCGCATTCGATACAGGCCTGCGAATAGCGAAAGGCCCCACCGGGCTTTTGGGGGCCGGTGAAATACCAGTTTTCCAGGGTCTGTTGATCCAGCCAGAGTTGCAGACTACCGCGTTGGATGAGCGCCTGGTTGTAGGCGGGCCAATTGGTCAGTCGGTACGCGGTTTTGGGCTGCTTAGAGGCTACTGGTTGGGAGTGTTTGCCAATTTTAGGGCCTTTTGCGGCTTGTTTAGGCGTAAAAAAGCGTATCTTTCGCTGAGCACTGGTACCCATTCGGGGAAACTTTGATGGTTTGGCGATCTCAAAGTTACCAGTGCTTTTTTATGTTTAGCTATCACCGGATGAGCCATGCAACAAAGCCCCTTTGCGTTTTTATTACCCTGCTCACGTTCGACAACTGGACGGTTTTCAATACCCCTTCAATGGGTAATGCCGACGGCTCCTGGTCCATTGCCCTGCAACTCGCCCGGCTACTCAACCTCCGGTACGGCACCGAATTTGCGTTTACCTACGGTCCGCTCGGTTTCCTATGCAGTACCCGCCTGCCGATCGCTACCCAAAAATGGGAGATTATCGTCTATGATGCCTGGCTCCTGGTTCAAACCGGCTTCGTCATCTGGGCTTTTCTCACCCGCCGGTTCACGGTCTTCAACATGGTAATGCTGGTTGGGGCCGTTCTCTACCTGCACAGTGTTTTTGGTGGTGAGCCCCCATTCTACGTCTTCTATTTTTGTCTGTTTGTCCTGTTTTATCATTTACGCACCAACCGGCACTGGTTAGTCGGGTACGCACTGCTATTAAGTCTCTTTACCTTTTATGTGAAAGCCAATGTGGGGCTGGTCACTTTTTTATGTGTGCTGACCTACGTAACGTATTACAGTCTCACCCGGAGGCTGCCCTGGTACTGGCCGGTTTTCGGCTGGGCCATTGCTCTGCTTAGTCTATGGCTGTCTTCGGTCTGGCTGAATACCGATCTGGTAAACTTTGTTGCGGTATGTCTTCAGGTAGTTGATTCTTATAACGACACCATGCATGCCCTGCCCCCCAACAGCAACCGGGTAATGGCCCTGGGCTTTGGATTACTCGGACTTACCGCTGCTATTCCTTTTGGCTACCTGATACAGACCAGAAAAAAAGTAGTTACAATCGGCAGGTTAGATCAGCTTTTTGTGGTAACACTGGCGGGAATGCAGTTATTTATTCTGTTTAAAGAAGCCTTTGTCCGGGCCGACATCTGGCACCTGGCGCTGTTTTTCAAGCTGGGATTACTACCCGTTTCCCTGATCATATTCTTCGGTCAGTCAGTCCGGTTAGCCAGAGCCATGCTGATTCCGGCTTTTCTGTTTATTATGTGTGGCTTGTACGTCAATATACGGTATGTAAAGCAGGGTCTTAACGTTTACCAGTTCCGGCAGTTACTAACCTATGGGCAAAGCCTTGGCGAACCGGCTCCGCCAAAGCCCGAAGTCCCGGCGGCTAACCAGTTGCCGGCCCACTGGCTTTCTGCGCTGAAATCGTCGACGGTAGATGCAGGTCCTTTGGATGTTTCGTTGATATATGCCAATAACCTGACTCTGAATTACCGTCCCCGTCCGGTTTTCCAAACGTATCAGGTGACGAACCGGTACCTGGACTCGCTGAATGCGACCTTTTATCGGTCGGCCAAAGCGCCCGCTTACATTCTCTTTACTCATGCTGCCAAAAGTACGCTCGACAACCGCTTTCCCTTTGCCGACGAAGCGCGAACTAAAATCGCTATGCGTCAATACTACCAGGTAGCAGACCAGCACCAGGATTGGCTGCTGTTGAAACGGAAAATTCGACCAACCCCCATCGACACGGCAGGCCGGCAGTTCCTCAGAACGCGGCTTAATAACCAGATTACGATTCCGGCGTATAACGGCCTTCAGGTATTGCAGGCGCAGGTGCAGTATTCATTTTTCGGGCAACTGGTCCGGTTTATTTTTCAGCCGCCCCCCCTGGCGCTGGAGATTGAATCAAGGGATGGTAAGCACTTCAGGCACAAGATCTCAGCGCCCATGCTGGCAAACGGAGTCATTCTCACCTACCCGGAAGCCACTACCGCGTCATTTATCCAATTCATGGATGCCAACCATCGCGCCGTCAACCCGATTCAGGCGGTACGGCTCGTCAGTGACCGCTGGCAATGGGGTTTTAAACCGCTGATCACGGTCACCTTCGTTCAATTACGGGATCGCACAGCCGAGGCATATTACCCTGCCGGACGCTAAGGATAGGCTCTTTTTCGTTATGTTTGATAGATTTTTTCCTGATTTCAAGACCTATTCTATGCAGCATCGATTCTCATACTTACACTTCATTCTTTTATGGCTACTCGCCGGTCCTCTGGCGCAGGCCCAGCAGAAGCAGCGCTTTACCGACCTGGCGCAGGCCCTCAGCACCGGTAGCCAACTGGCCGGCTCTCAGGGACCAAGGAGCGTCAACTGGATTGACGACGGCAACCGGTTCTCGTTCATTGAAGGCCAGAACCGCATCAAGATCTTTTCGCCAAAAGACCAGCGTGAAGAGGTCGCCTTCGACGGTAGTCAGCTTACCCTGCCCGGTACCACCCAGCCGTTTCGCTATACCGCGTTTCAGTGGTCGAAAGACTCAAAGAACCTGGTTTTCCAGAGCAATTTCCGCCCGGTCTGGCGCCGGTCCGGCATCTCTGACTACTATGTTTACACCCTTGCCGACAAAAGCCTAAAGCTGGTTGCCAAAGACGCCCAGACGGCCGAACTCTCCCCCGACGGTCGCAAGGTTGGCTACGAGCGGGGCGGAAACCTGTTTGTGTACGATTTTGCCACCCAGAAAGAAACCCAGCTGACCAACGATGCCGCTCGGTTCTTCTACAACGGCCGCTTCGGCTGGGTGTACGAAGAAGAGTTCGGCCTGGCGCAGGCTTGGAGCTGGTCGCCCGACAGCAAATACATTGCCTTCTGGCAGTCGGACGAGCGGCAGGTACCCATCTACCGCCTGACGGATTTTGCCGGCTTCGACGAGAATTACGACTCGGTTCCTTACCCCCGCGTGGGCGATGCCAATCCGGTTGTCCGGATCGGGGTGCTCGACGTTACCACGGGTCAGAAGCAGTGGATGAAAGTCGATCTGGCTGGTGGGTACATCCCGCGCATCTACTGGACCTCGCAGGAAGGGCAACTGGCTGTGGTACACCTCAACCGCAAACAGAATGAGCTGAAACTGTTTTTTACCAATGCCCGCACCGGCGACGCCCGCCTGCTGATGGAAGAGAAGTCTGACGCCTGGATCGATGTCTTTGATTTCTTCGCTGGTATCATGCACTACTTCTATTTTCCGGCCGATTCGCAGGATTTCTTCTGGGTATCGGAGCGCGACGGCTTCGCCCACATCTACCGGTACGACTATGCCGGCAAATTACTGAACCAGGTCACCAAAGGCAACTGGGAGGTAACCTACGTTCACCAGATCGACGCCAAAAACAAAAAAGTCTACTATACCGCTACAGAACAGTCTCCCCTGGAGCGCCAGTTGTACGTGGTGGATTTCGACGGCCGCAACAAGCGCAGACTGACGCAAACCCCTGGCAGGCATACGGTGGACTTCTCGCCCAACAGCCAGTACTACATCGACCGCTACTCCAACGTATCGACGCCCACGCAGGTAGAACTCTGGGATACCAAAGGACAGAAGATCCGGACGCTGGAAGAAAACAGCCGGGTCAGAGAGTTGATGAACAACCTCGCCTACGCCCCAAAGGAACTGACGAGTTTTACGACCTCCGACGGCCAGAAGATCGACATCTCCATTATCCGGCCGTCCGACTTCACGGCCTCGCGTAAGTACCCGGTGCTGATTGATGTATACGGAGGTCCGGGTGCCCAGTCGGTCTACAATGATTTTGCCTCGTCGGCCTGGCATCAGTACCTGGCGCAGCAAGGGTATGTGGTTGTGGGGGTCAACAACCGGGGCAGCGGGGGCTACGGCCGGCGTTTCGAAAAAATGGTGTACGAAAAATTAGGGCAGTACGAAAGCAAAGACTTTGCCGAAGCCGCACGGTACCTGGCCACGCAGCCATGGGTTGATGGCGCCCGGATGGGCATTCGCGGTCACAGCTACGGCGGGTATACCAGCAGCTACACCATGCTGACCTACCCAGATGTATTTCGCGTCTCGATTGTGGGCGCGCCCGTGACCGACTGGCGGCTGTACGACAGCATTTATACCGAGCGCTACATGGGACTTCTGCCCGAAAATGACGAGAAGTACCGCCAGAGCGCCGTTACCTCGTACGCCAAAAACCTGAAAGGCAAGATGTTTATTGCCCACTCGGCCATGGACGAAAACGTACACCTGCGCAACACCATGCAGCTCGTGAAAAACCTGATCGACAACGGCAAAGATCATGAGTTGCGCATTTACCCGCCGGGTGCCCATGGCGTGGCCTACAATAGCCCCAGCTACCTGCTGCTCTATCAGCAGTACACCGACTTTCTGGAGAGAAACCTGAAGAACGGCACGGTGAATTAAGCCAGTGGGTTGATCCGTGTGGGACTATTGCCTATTTTGCACCCCTGCTAATTCGTAAAACCAAGTTTTTTATGGGAAAAGGAGATCGAAAATCAAAACGAGGTAAAATCTGGCGCGGCACCTTCGGCAACACCCGCCGACCGGCCGCCGAGAAGGGTCAGGCTGAAAAAGCCGCCGGACAGAACAAAAGTTAAGGAAGGATCGCCCTATCTTCGGAAGCCCCCGCAGTTTGCTGCGGGGGCTTCTGTTTGTGGTGGAACCTTGACAATACGCCACCGATCGGATAGTTTTGTTAACGACCTGACCCCAAACCAACCCGTATGGCAAAAGCCAGACCTGTTAAAACAGCATCCCGTAAAGCCGGTACCAACGCGCCGGTAACCGCTGCACCCCTGGCCGGAAAAGTCGCTCCGGTACCGCATCGGGGCCCAAAACTATCGCCGGCCGGTCGTTACGGGCTGATGGCTACGGCCGCCCTGCTGGTTTTCATTGCCTACTCGTTTGGTTTCGGCAACGAGTTTGTCGATTGGGACGATATGGAATACGTGGTCGAGAATCTGTACGTACGCCAGCCCTCGATCGCCGGCCTGAAAGCCCTCTGGCAAATGCCGGTTGCGCTAAATTACCACCCGCTGACCATGATGACGCTGGCGGCCAACGCAGCGCTGTTCGGCCCGAAAGCCACCTCCTTCATCGTAACCAACACCCTGCTGCACGTACTGAATACAGGTCTGGTGTTCGCGCTGGCCTACCAACTTAGCCGGCGCAACCAGTGGATCGGCTTTTTTACGGCCCTGCTGTGGGGACTGCACCCCATGCACGTAGAGTCGGTTGTCTGGGTGTCGGAGCGGAAAGATGTGCTGTATACCTGCTTTTTTCTGCTGGCCTGCCTGAGCTACCTTCGCTACCAGACAACCGGGCACAAAAGCTGGTTTCTCATTACATTCGGCTTGTTTGTACTGGCGTGCCTATCCAAAGCGATGGCGGTAGTGCTGCCGCTGGTGCTGCTGCTCCTCGACTATATACAGGGGCGTCGGCCGCTGAGCCGGGCGAGTCTTACGGGCAAAGCTCCCTTCTTTGCCGCTGCGCTGTTTTTCGGCTGGCTGGCGGTAAATGTGCAGGGGGGCGGTAATTTTTACGGCCTGCTGACCATGGCGGGCCAACAAAAAGAAGCGCTTGGCCAGGAGCCGTTTGCCCTTCGGTGGCTGGTCTATGGCTCCTACGGGTTTCTGCTCTACCTCATCAAACTGGTTATACCCTACGGCTTGTCGGCGCTGTACCCCTACCCGGCCGATGTGACCAAAATACCCCCTGCGTACTGGCTGGGGCCAGTCGCTTTTCTGCTTTATCTGGTAGTGATGGCATGGGCCTTCAGACACAACCGACGCGTGGTGGCGTTTGGTATGAGCTTTTTTCTGGTAACCATTGTGCTGGTCCTGCAGTTTATGACCGTCGGCACCGCCCTGATGGCCGACCGCTACAGCTATCTGGCCTATTTCGGCCTGTTGTTCATGCTTGTGGCTTGTTTTGAGCAGTTCAGCCGATCGAATCCCACCAATCGCATGGCCTGGCGGGTGGGCGCCGGACTTTTTGCCGTCGTTTTTTTCTACCTGACCATCCAACAGGTAGCCGTCTGGCAGAATACCGAAACGCTCTGGACCAACGCCCTGCGGTATTACCCTGAGGATGATCAGATCCACGAACGGCTGGCTACTTACTACGGGAAACAAAACCAGCTTGACCAGGCCGAATTGCATTTCACCGCAGCCCTTAAAGATGGCTCCAATCGCTTTCGGATCTACGAAGGCTTAGGAAACGTATACGGCCTGAAAGGAGAGCCCCAAAAAGCCCTCGCGATGTACGATCAGGCCCTGCGCCTGGACAGTACCCAGGGCGATACGTATTATAACCGGGGCCTGACCCGGCTGAAGCTGAATCCCGCAGCGGCTGTTCCGGATTTCACAAAAGCCCTGCAGTTGATGCCCTATAAAGATACGCTGGTGCTGCCGCAACGGGCCTTCGCCCACCTCCAGGCCAAACAGTACCAGGCCGCCCTCGACGATTATACCCGGACCATCGACCGGCAACCCGCCAATGCCACTGCCTGGCACAATCGGGGGGTGTGCCGGTTTAACCTGGGTGATCGGGCCGGTGCTGTCGCCGATATCCGCCAGGCCATTGCCATGAACCCGACTTACGAGGAAGCCAGGCAAAACTTAACAGCGTTAGAACGGCTGAACTGATTTACCGGACAACCAGTACGGTGCCGGTTTTTCGGCGCAAGGGCGCGCCAGTTTCCTGTATTTCTGCTTTATAGACGTAAATGCCGCTGGCAGCGGGTTGCCCAGCCTGGGTTCCGTCCCAGTACCGGGCGGCATCGTCGGTGTCGAACACCACCCGCCCCCACCGGTCAAAAATAGTCAGCCGGAACCGCCCAGCCGGTATGGTTCCCAATACGCCAAACCGATCGTTGACGCCATCGCCATTCGGGGTAAACGCATCCGGCAGAAACCAGCCTGCCGATGCGGGTTCGGCCGTTTTGATGGGTGGTTCGTAGCACACGTCGCCGGAGGGGGTAGCCGCGACACAGGTATCTGCCAGTACCAGCCGGAAGCAGCTAATGCTGGTAGTGTCATTACCAACGCGGACCTGGACGGAGGAGCCATCGACGATTGGAGCGACCGCCGAATAAAGACCATCAGGGCCTTTTTGCTGGACCCGCACCCGCACATTACCGGCATTACTGATCGTAAGTTGAAGCGTCTGGGGGGCGGTGCGCACCACCTCCCGGATAAACGGCACCTGGGCCGCTGAGGCCGGCCTAAAGGTCTGGCTGGTTTTCCCCCCGCAGCTGGCGTACCGGAAAGATCCCTGGACGGTAACTTGCCGGGTGGCGTTATCGCGGTACGAATGGGCAGCAGTGGGTCCGGTTGCCCGGAGGGTATCGGTTTGTCCGTCGCCCCAGTTGACCAGGAAGAAATCGTATGGGTAGGAACTGGCGTTAGGGATCGTCAGGCTAACATCGTTACGGCAGGTGCTCAGCGAAAAAACCGGCGGTACGGTATCGTACACCATCACTGTCCCGCAGGCCCGTAGCGGTAATCCGTCTTTCTCCGAAAACTGCAGGATCTGATACAAGCCGGGGCGCGTATAGGTATGGGTCGAATCGGTAGTGGTGGCTGCTTCATTCCGGCCGTTGTAGTCATAAATGTACCGGACATTGCGGACACCGGTCAGATCACTGGTAGTGCGAACCGTGAGCGGCACACAGCCAATTCCGTTTCGGATCCGGAGCGAACCCGTGAATGTATTTGGCGTGGTGCATTGGGCAAATGCCGACCCGCTACCGCCTGCCAGGCTCAGTATCCAGATAATCATTCCGATGAGATTCGGTCTCAGCACGGTTTCGGGTTAGCAGACAACTTCGCAAACAGCCTGTCAAATATACATCGTAATGCAGGTAATCCGGTTAACGATGAGTAGGAGTCGATGGCTACTTCCCTATAAACAACGTGGTCCGGCTATGCAGGCATAACCGGACCATGACCAATCGAGTGAAACACCATCAGGATCTGGCGGTTCCTTTAGTTTTCGTCTTAGCCGGCTCCGCTACCGTACCGGTTGCCGGTCGGGACTCTGGAGCCGATGCACCCAGGTCATCCTCCTCATCCCGGCTTTTTGACCGGGCAGCCACCACCAGTCCCAGCACCAGCAGACCCAGGAGCAGGCTATTGGCCACCAGGTCGATGGTGTTGCCGACGGCGATCACGGGAGGCTCAAACTTAAATTCAATGATGTGCTTACCGGCTGGCACCCGCATGGCCCGCAAAACGTAGTTGGCCCGGAAGTGGGGCACTTTACGCCCGTCGATGTAAGCGTTCCAGTCTGAATCGCCCCGGTAATAGACCTCGGAGAATACCGCCAGCTGATCGGAACTGGCCTGGCTGCTGTACTTCAGATGCTCCGGCTGATAGGATGTCAGCCGGATGGCGTTACCCGTGGTATTGAGCGGAAAGTTCAGGCCGGCCAACTGGTTGGCAAAGCGTTTATCCACCACAGCGGTATCTTTCGGATTCAGCGACTGCAGAGCGGCCATTTCCTGATCGGCATTATCGACCAGCCGTGCGGTTCCCACAAACCAGGCGTTCCCCAGCGCTTCGGCATTATGCTGCACAGCGGGGCCGTTCTGGTCCTGCCGGATAACATACCGCGCATTGAGCATATTCAGAATACCCACCGGGTTCTTCTGAAAGCCATACTGCATTAACTCATCGTACCGGCGCAGGCGGGCGGGGTTGTAGCCCCCGATGGATTTATGGTACTGCGAGGCATTGTTGCTGCTCATGAAATTGGTCGTGTTGTCCAGCACCCGGTAACTCATGGCCGTATCCTGCAGGATCTGCTGATCGGCGGCAGTCGGTTCGTATTGGTTCTGGATAACAGATTTCGACACAAAATCGGCGTTGTTCACCCAGCGCTTATCGATCA
The DNA here is from genome assembly GCF_039541915.1 of Nibrella saemangeumensis. Lineage (NCBI taxonomy): Bacteria > Pseudomonadati > Bacteroidota > Cytophagia > Cytophagales > Spirosomataceae > Nibrella > Nibrella saemangeumensis. Next base: position 567,018 of record NZ_BAABHD010000084.1, on the reverse strand, counting down.
GAAACAGATCAATAACAACCAGCCCAACCAGTAAGGGGTAGAACAGGGCTGGTTTCAGTCGCTTGTTCAGGTACAGCCACAGCAGGCCGGCCGCCAGCCCGATAAAGATAAACGACCGGAACGCATCGCTGCGCAACAGGCTCTGCCGGTCGCTGATCAGGGCCCGCAACATCTCATTACCCAGGTTGGCATCCCCGAATATCTGCGTAAAAACCTGCGTATCGTTTGCGGCCCGGAAGTCGAACAGTGTTCCACCCAGCAGGGCGAACAGCATCGCCAGCCCACCCGTAGCGCCCAGGCTGATCAGAAACGGCTTCTTTAAATCGGCAAAAGTCAGGTTCCGGCGGGCAATCTCCTGAAGCCCCAGCACGGCACCCATGCCGATAAAGATCTGCACCAGGGCCAGGGTCATGGTCATGGCCCGGAACTTGTTGAAGTACGGAAAATAGTTGAACAGGAAGCCGTTGAGCAGCATAAAGTTTTTGCCCCAGGCAATCATGATCAGCAACAGGGTAACCCCGAGCGCAAACCATTTCAGGCGGTTGCGGCTGATGAGCATACCCAGCACAAACAAAAACACCATGATGGCACCGGCATAGGCCGGACCGCCCACAATCGGCTGGTCTCCCCAGTACACCGGTGCGCCCTGCTCCACAAACTGCTTGGCTGCGGCCGGGTCGACACCCCGCCCCGTCATGGCCTGGTACAGATTGGAGCTGGTGGTAAGCCCTCCGCCCGATCCACCGCCGATAAACCCCGGCACCAGCAGGGTAAAGGTTTCCAGCTTGCCGTAGCTGTAGGTAAAGGCATAGTCTTCGGTCAGGCCGTCGGAAGTGGCCCGCGAGTTGGTCTGATCCTTGTCCTGCCCCTGGCTCGTAGTGGTAGCCGTCAGTTCCGAGCGGCCCCGGATGGTTTCTTTTGAATACTGATTAACGGCCAGCAGGCGGGTGCTCCAGCTACCAGCCCCAATGGCCCCGGCTACCAGGAGGGCAGCCAGGCCCAGCGCCAGTTGCCGGACGTTTCCTTCCCGCACCAGTTCCACCGCCCGAAAAACAACGTAGATGCCCAGGATCAGAAACAGGTAGTAGGTAATCTGGAGGTGATTGGACCCGAACTCTAGACACAGAAATAAGGCCGTCAGCGCCATACCGGCCACGTAGCGGCCCCTCAAAGCCTGAATTACGCCCGCCAGAATACCCGGCGCGTAAGCCAGCGCATACACTTTGGAGATGTGGCCGGCTTCAATGCTAACCAGGTTGTAGGTACCAAAGGCAAAGGTAACCGCCCCTAAAACGCCCAGCCAGCCGCCGGCTCCCAGAACGATCATCAGAATATACATACCCAGCATCTGCATGAACAGCAGAATCACTGGCACCGGAAACATGGCTTTAACGGCCAGCGCGGCCATACCCACAAAGGCTGTTGGGTTGGGAAAACTCACCATATACGACGGCATCCCGCTGAACAGCACATTGGTCCAGAGCGGAGCGTGGCCGGTTTGTTCCTTTACCTCCCGGATTTCGCGGGCGGCTGCCAGACTCTGCTGGGTATCGGGCATATTGATGACTTTCCCCTGCCAGGCCGGTAAAAAATAGATGGATGCGAGCAAAAATAAGGCCAGCACAAAGAGCAGGTGCGGGCCCAGACGTTGAAAAAGGGTCGTTTTTTTCATATATCATGTAAGGTCGTCTAAGGCTGGTGGTGCCAAATGACCGACCAATATAGCCACAAAGATAGGACAAATCCGCTGTCGGACCGATGTTTCAACCAGTCTACTGCAGGATTTCCGGTAACTCCGGTTCCTGTTTGCACCCGCCATAAACTAACTTGATGTTTCCGTCACCAAAACAAATCCGACCCATTTTACGACTCCACCGGTGAAGCGTACCGACGAAACGTAGATTGCCCGGTCTGTTTCCCATTCAGACAGCGTTTTTGACAGTTAACGAGCCACTTTTTCCGTTTAGTCAAAATACCATTGAAAATTCGGAAAAGAGTTTCTAGTTTTAATTAAGCACAAAGCGAGATCTCCACACCACCATACAACAAAGGCTATGAACACGCACAACCGCCCCGACACCTTCCGCACGATCCATAAAGCGATCCGGAAAGCCCTGTTCAACACCGCCTACCAGGCTGGTTACACGGACTTCACCAGCGCCGGCGACGTGGCCAGTCTCCTGACTCAGTTTGGTGAGATGACCCACTTTCTACAGCAGCACGCATACAACGAAGATATGTACTGCCTGCCCATGCTGGACGCCAAATCGTCGGGGATGGCTGCGCATGATTGCGAACAGCACGAGAAAATGGAGCGGATGCTAAACGAACTGCTGGCTCAGTTGAACGAGGTTGTCAACAGCCCTGACCGCCTGAAGAATCAGTTGGGCTACGCGTTTTATCTGTCGCTGAACCGCTTTGTGGCCCTATACCTCACCCAACTGGACGAAGAGGAGACCGACACGGCCGAAAAGGTCTACGCGCTATGTACGGACGAGGAACTCACGGATATGAATCAGCAGATTCTGGCCAACACTTCGCCGACCGATGTGGCTATCACGTACCGCTACCTGCTACCGGCCGTAAACAATCCGGAGCGGCAAGCGGTGCTGGCCGAAGTAAAGGCTTCGGCACCCCGGTCGGTGCTCGACCGGCTGTTGAGTATTGCAGAGAATATTCTGACACGGGCTCATTTTCAGCAGGCCATCTGCTACCTTGGCATTCCGCAAAAAGGCAAAAAGTTTGAATATACCGGTCTTAAAATAAGTCGTTCATCAATACCTTCAGCCGAACTGCATGTTAATTAGTTTTACAGAAATCAGACAACTCCATCGATTTTGTTGAGTTATTTTTGGATAGTAACCATTTAATAAAAATGTTTAAATTTTTATATTACTTTTCATCTCCTTTATATTCACTAATCTTATATTTAAACATAATTCTTATTGGTTGCTTTGCAAAGATTGTCTATAAGACCATCTAAAAAAATAGCGCCTATGGTGTATGCTGTACAACAGTTTTGAATTCATCAGGCTCCTGCTGATTACTTTCTGTTTATACTACTTCCCTGGCGTTGGCCGCTGGCAGGTTCCACTATTAATTATTGCCAGTCTCCTTTTTTACGCCTATGGCCAGGCTGACCTACTCTGGCTATTATTATTGTCAGTATTGATCAACATTCTGACCAGCTATTTCGTCGTATTTGGTCGCCAATCGTTGAGAAAAACAATTGCTATCTGTGGAGTAGTGGGCAATCTATCGATCCTATGCTTTTACAAATATGGTCCGCTGCTTGGTGAGACTTTTTTTCCATCCGGCACCGCCTTAGGCGAATGGCTGGTCAGTCTCCCTCTGCCTATTGGCATCTCATTTTTTACATTTCAGGGCATTAGTCTGATTGTAGATACCTACCGCAACCGCGAGGTGAACGAGTACCGAACGCTGATTGCCCGGAGTCTGATTAAACATGCCCGAACAGTTTTATTATTCAAGGCGTTTTTTCCCCAGCTGATAGCCGGACCCATCGTAAAAGCTCATTTTTTCTTACCTCAAATCAGCCCGAAGTTATTAAAAGATGTCCAGTGGGAGTATTGCTTCCGAACACTGGTGCTTGGCTACTTTTTGAAGATGGTCGTTGCCGACAATCTCAAAGATTACACGGTGTTGATGACTTACCCCTATTTCGAAACGGTATCCTCGTTCACATTGATCGCGCTTCTCTTTGGCTATTCGATGCAGATATTCGCTGATTTTGCCGGTTACTCGCTCATAGCCTTAGGCCTTGCGGCTCTGTTCGGCTACCGGTTTCCAATAAATTTTAATTTTCCATACATGGCTACGTCATTTTCAGACTTCTGGCGACGCTGGCACATTTCGCTGTCAAGTTTTTTACGTGAGTATTTATACATTCCGCTGGGAGGCAACCGACGCGGTCCCGTACGGACGTATATAAACCTGTTACTGACAATGGTGTTAGGGGGTTTATGGCACGGGGCCGCCTGGAGCTACGCCGTGTGGGGACTTGCCCACGGCCTGGCGCTGGCAGGAGAACGGCTGGTCAGGGATTACATTCGCCTGCCCCGTGCTTCCTGGTTACAGGCTGTTAAAGTTGTTCTTGTATTTGGCTATGTCACGTTCGCGTGGCTGCTATTCCGGCTGCCTGATTTTGACCATGTACTGGCGTATGGGCGCTCCCTTTTTATGAACTCTCGAAAGCCACACGAAGTATTAAGCGTTGGCTTTATCGCCGTATATTCTATACCGGTTTTAGCTTATCATTGGTTTTATCTGCTTCGAAAACAGGGAGCAAACCAGCAGGCGTTGTCGGCGCAATGGCCTCATTTGGATGTAGCTATCAATAGTTTTATGTTGTTCATGATCATCACCAATAGTGGTTCCAGTAGTACTTTTATCTATTTCCAATTCTAGGGCAGCTCATTTACCGGGTGTATTTTATTTACTTGATAAAAAATGAACAGAATCTGAGGAAATAAATCTTTTCACGAAATGATGCGTAAAACCTTACTGGTAACCTTTCTTTTACTGGTAGTTTATAGCAGTTGGATCCACAAATTCGGGCATACAATAAGCCGCTCAGCTCAAACGATAGAACAGCGGAATATTGTAAAGGCGGAGGAGTTTCTATATGAATCAAAGCAAAATTTTGATACACTTATACTTGGCTCCTCTTTAAGTAGTCGTTTGCTTTTGGATAGTCTGCCGAACGGTTGTCGGGATCTGTCATTCGGCGGATTATCGGCACGGGAAGGCCTACAATTGATAACGATGAGTGATCGTACGCCCAAATTAATTCTAATTGAGATCAATACGCTCAGCCTGCCAAAATCAGATTTTCTGAGCAACGTAGCAGACGGTTCGTACTGGCAAACGGCTAAAAAATACTTACCGTTTTTCAGGCAGAAATACCAACCGGTCGGCGTCCTTAAAGCACTCGTGCGTGATTGGCATTACGGTAAAACAAGGACCATTATCCCTGAAACTGCTTTTCGGGTAGACTCCGCCGTACGGCAGAGAACAATTTATGAATTTACCAGCCACCAACAAACCCAGGCAGACTCGGAGTTTCGATGTATTTTCGGTGAAATCAAAAACCAAGTCAACTTACTTCGACAGCGGGGGGCCAGCGTGGTTTTCTTTGAAGTACCTACTGAGGCTGAACTACAGACACTTCCTGTAGCGCGACAGATTCGCCGATACATTTGTGAATACTTTCCGGAGCCGGCTTATACGCACATAAAACTGCCGCAGGAACCCTACGTAACAACGGATGGGATACATTTGACCTATCGAGATAGTGGCCGTTTTACTGCCTATCTGAAACAACAACTCGAAGGGTCTATGATGCTGGCGAATACGAACAGGTAAAGCAATACCGCTCTGCGCAGGTTGTACGACAGCAAAGTCAGCGGATAGATTCGCGGCCGCTATTGAGCGCTGACAAGTCAGCTTAGTAAACCGCTATTTCCTCCTCAATCGGAGCGGCTACCCCTCCTTTTAACGCAAACGGTAAGCCCAGCAGGGAAATAGCGCAGGCGATGGAAGGGACAAAGCCGATCGGCGAAAACGCCCCTGTAGGCGCGCTAACGACTACAATCAGCACCATTGTTTTAATAATAGCCATTTGACTGCCCGGCACACCCTGGAACAACCCAGTAATCTGGCGAAGCATCCGGACGCTGAGCGAAAGCAGGACCATGCCCAGCAGGATCAGCGAATAAAACCTGAAGTCGAATGTAAACGTACCGGTTATCATCCGTTCTACGGCATGAAAGCTGATTTCAAACAGGTGGCCGAAACCGAGAAAGCTGGCGATGGCCGTGGCACCAAAGACCAGCAGAATGGCGGGTACTATCCGGACAGGTACCGCAGCCTGACGGACCATCCTGATCATGTTAATGATGGTAAACACAAAACAAAGCGCCAGAACGGCCAGGTCGATGTACTGATCAAAAAAGGTTTGCATGGGAGATAGTTATGGGATGTTTGTCAGACAAAGATCAGCGGACCAGCTTCCGCTGCCAACGTGAATCTGCCTGAACTGACAGGATGTGGAGCCGAATCGTATAAATTGTCCGCACAATGGTAATGGGTAGATTGCGCCACGGCTTTTGTTTATATCAGGACATCTCGCGTATCCGTTTACTACTCTAGGCTCTTTATGCAGCACCCAACTACCAGAAGCAATCGTTTCAGTCGCCGTGATTTCATCCAGCAGTCGGGTGCCTTACTGACGCTGGGCCTGAATCCCTCCATAACTGCCCTCGCCCGGGACACGACCACCACGCTACCAGTTACCACCATCCGCATTAAACGGGTCGATTCTACGTTTGAGCGGGAGCCGCTGATTCCCTACCGTTTCAAAGGCAGTGCTATCACGGAGAGCTGGCAGACGGCAGCTTTACTGGAGAGCGAATCGGGTATCCGGAAAGTAGGCCTGTGCACCCAGGGTGTATTGTGGTCAGACTCAACCGTGTTTGCCGCCCATTCGGAACGGGCGGGGAATGCCCTGATGTACGCCGTCACCGACCGCGCTCTTCAGCTCATCAAAGGCACCTCGTTTACCAATCCGGTGGAACTCCTGGATACCCTCTTGCCAGAGGTATTTGCCTACGCCAAAAAAATCACCAGTAACCCCGATCTGCGGAAGACCTTCGCTCTGAATGCCCTCGTTAGCGTCGATAATGCTGCCTGGCTGCTCTACGCGCAGGAGAACGGCATAAAGACCTTCGATGATATGATTCCGGCCCGGTATAAGCCGGGTCTGTCCTACCGTCATACCAAGGTAGCCAGCATTCCGGCCTTCGCCGTTGGCACCACGCCCGACGCGATCAAAGCGGCCGCCGACCAGGGCTATTTTATCCTGAAACTCAAAACGGGCTCCGCCGGTACGCAGCAGGAGATGATCGGGAAGGACATTGCCTTTCTGACGGCCCTTCATAAAGCAATCGGCCACTACGAAACGCCGTACACCCAAAGCGGCAAAATCCCGTACTACTTCGATGCCAACGGCCGGTACGAGAAAAAAGAAACACTGCTGCGCTTTCTGGACCACGCCCAAAAGATTGGGGCTTTCGACCAGATTGCCGTCATCGAAGAACCCTTCCCGGAACACGTAGAGGAATACGTAGGCGATCTGGGTGTCCGGGTTGCCGCCGACGAGAGCGCCCATACCGTAGAGGATGCCGCCCGGCGCATCGAGCTGGGGTATTCGGCCATTGCCGTCAAAGCCATTGCCAAGACCCTCAGCATGACCATGAAGATTGCGCAGCTCGCTTACGAAAAAAAGGTACCTTGTTTCTGCGCCGATCTGACCGTGAACCCCATTCTGGTTGACTGGAACAAAAACGTAGCGGCCCGGCTGCCCCCCTTCCCCGGCATGAGCATCGGCCTGCAGGAAGCCAACGGCCACCAGTACTACAGGAACTGGCATACACTGGCCCAGTATCACCCTTACGCATCGGCGTCCTGGACAAAAGTACGGAAGGGGGTATTCGAGCTGACCGACGACTACTATCAGAAAAGTGGCGGCATCTTCGCGCCGTCTCCGCATTATCAGGATTTATTTTCGGCAAGCTGACCCGACACCCTTTACCGATTACTAACAGCTTTACGTTCGCAAAGGCGGGAGACGTAGTTTTGCGGAATCCATTTGTAAATCCACACCACATGAATGCTTCTTCAGCCAAACGCCTGGTCTTCCTGGTATTTTGCTTAGTCACCGTATTGACCTATGCGCAACCGAAAAAGTTAACCTTAGCCACATACACCTACGCCGATAACAACCGGCTGCAAAATATTCAGCCGCTGGCCTCGGCGCTCAGCAGGGAGCTAGGCCTGCCGGTCGATATCAAAAGCTATCCGAACGTATCAGCGTTCATTCAGGGTCTGGAGGCCGGAGAGGTTGATATTGCCCTGATCAGCACCTTTGGCTATCTGCTGCTCACAAACCGAAACGACCAGCAGTATATACCGGTTGCAGCCCTTCAGACAGCCTCCTCTACCCGCGACAACTATAAGACAGCCCTTATTGCCCGTAAGTCGCTGCCTATTGACAACCTGACGCAGCTAAAAGACCGATCGGCTCTTTACCGCATGACGTTCGTCAGTGAAACGTCTACGTCCGGCAACCTGATACCGAGGGCATTCCTGTACGGATCAGGTATTACCCAACCCGAGAAACAGTTTAAACAGGTAACTTACAGCAAAACCCATGCGGCCGCCGTTCAGCAAGTGATAGACGGACAAACAGACCTGGCCGCGTTTGGCAGCGAAGAATACTACAAGGCTATTCACCGGGATTCCCTGGCTACCCGGCAGGTCAAACTTATCTGGCTATCAGGTGAAATTCCACTTGGTCCCGTACTGCTCAAAAAATCGATATCAGTTCCTGTACAAAAAAAGATTCAACAAGTGCTGTTAACTCTTCACCAGCAGTATCCAGGTGCCCTCATCAGCCTACGATCAGGATGGTCAGAGGCCAAACAGGCGGAGCGATTCAGACCAATCGATATGGCTTTTTACCACGCGTACCAGCGCGAGATAGGCGCTCCTCGTGAACTGATCGAAAGCTTCGCCAACCTGATTCGGTAAACAGACGGTCTCTTTGCAAAGTATCAGACATGAGGTGTTTTGAGTAAAAAGTGGCTAATCTTACATGCAAAGTATATATCATAAATATCTCTTATGCCATTTATCAAATATATAAATTTTCATTTATAGTATTTGTCACTGACTTTTGTGCCATGACTTTCACCTGAGGTGTAGAATCCTTTACTGAAACTACAATTCACTTAACTGAAAAATACTATGCAAGCATGCACAATGACTGAGATTGACATTGAAACGTTAAACTTAATTGAAGGCGATTTCTCCGTTGAAGAAGCACGAGAAGTTTTAACGAATATTTTTTTAACTAAAATTCACTTTCATCAAATGAAGAATTTTAGTTCACAAGAACGGTTCGGAAAGCAAGATGAAACTGCAGTAAGAAGGATTCCTGAGTTAAAAAAGCAGTTAGAAAAATTGTCATACATTGTTGCAGAAGCTAAATCAAAACATAAGAAACTAACGATTTCGTCAGAAATAACCCTATCGCTAATGGATGAGTAACGGTAGTATGTTCCTACGATAAGATTAGGTCAAATCAATTAAAGCCCACTTTGAGCCAGTTCAAAGCGGGCTTTTTCCGTTTCAGGGCAATTCAGGCTGGAAACCAGCAGGCAAGGTGCCACATTTACTACTGACTAGTGACTAACAACCTTCTAATCACACCATTACCATGAAAAAGGCATTGAAGATTATCGGCATTGGGCTGGGAAGCCTGGTCTTGCTGCTGGCAGCCTTCTGCGGATACGTATTGGTTACCGGGATTCCAACCTACGAGCCGCCCGTTACCCCCAAAATTACGGTGGAGCGTACCCCGGCCCGGATTCAGCGGGGCGAAGCCATTGCCCACTTGCAGTGTATGGCCTGCCATGCCGATCAGGAGAACCGGCTTACCGGCAAACATATGGACGATGTGCCTGCCCTGTTTGGAAAAATCTATTCCAAGAACATTACGCAGGATTCCGAGAAAGGCATTGGTAAATGGACCGACGGCGATATTATCTACTTTCTGCGCACAGGCATCAGACCCGATGGTACGTTTGCCGGCGTAATGCCTAAATACACGCTGATGTCCGACGAAGATGTGAAATCGGTGGTAGCGTGGCTGCGTTCTGACCGCTTTCCGGTTCAGCCCAGCAAGAATGAAGCGCCGGAAATCGAGTATAGCTTCTTCTCCAAAGTCCTGGCGAATACCATTATGAAGCCGGCAGAGTACCCACAGCAGCCGATATTGGCTCCCGACAGCACCGACCAGGTGGCTTTTGGCCGGTATACCGCTAATGCCGTAGCCGATTGCTATGCCTGCCATTCGGGCGACATGATTCAGCAGGATAAAGTAAATCCCGAAAAGTCGAAGGGTTTCTATGGTGGCGGTATCGAGCTGATCGGACCTGATGGGAAGCCGGTCTATACGGCCAACCTGACGTTTGATGAAGAGACTGGAATCGCCAGAAAATATACCAGAGAGCAGTTTGTCCAGGCGGTAAAGTATGGCGTCCGGCCCGACGGCTCTATGCTGCGCCAGCCGATGGCTCCCCGCCCGAGTATGTCTGATTATGAGGTAGGCGCTATTTACGAGTACCTGAAGACGGTACCGAAGATCCACAACGATATCGCCCAGAAAAATGCCGCTGTACAACTGGCGTCAAAATAAGTAACAAAGCATCACGTGAAAAGGCCGGGCTACCGGCCTTTTCTGCTTATAAGCCTTAATAGGTTTTCAGGAGCGGTATAAAAGGCTGGTCCTCATCTTTGTACAGAAAGCCCTTACCAACATGAAACCGCTGATATTTTTCCTGAAAACGGCACTACTTCTGTGTCTGATCCGGGCATCTGCCCTGGCGCAGGCCGACCCCATTGGCCCATCGGTAAAGCTACCCGATCATCCCCGCATTCTGCTACTCCAGGGTGAAGAGCAGGCCCTGAAGCGAACGATCGGGGCCAATCCAACCTGGAACAACTTTCACCAGGCCATCCTGACGGAATGCGACAATCTGCTCACGGTAGCCCCGGTAGAACGGATTCAGATTGGCCGCCGGCTGCTGGACAAATCCCGGGAAGCCCTGCGCCGGCTATTCTTCCTCTCCTATGCATACCGGATGACCCAGCAGCCTAAATACCTGCAGCGGGGGGAAAAAGAATTACTGGCCATTTCTGCCTTTAGCGACTGGAATCCGTCTCACTTTCTGGATGTGGCCGAAATGACCATGGCGGCTGCCATCGGTTACGACTGGCTGCACAAGGGCCTGTCCGCCCAGTCGCGGGCAACCATCAAAGAAGCCATTCTAAAAAAAGGAATTGAGCCCTCGTTCGACTCAAAATACAATGGCTTTCTGAAAGTGACCAACAACTGGAATCAGGTCTGCAATGCGGGTATGACCTATGGAGCGCTGGCCATTTATGAGGATCAGCCCGAACTGGCCCGGAAGGTTTTCAACCGCGCCATTGAAACCATTGTTCTCCCAATGAAGGAATATGCACCGGAAGGGGCCTATCCGGAAGGCTATGGCTACTGGGGTTACGGAACCGGTTTCAACGTCATGTTCATCAGCGCCCTCGAAAAAGCGTTTGGGAAGGATTTTGGCGTTTCGCAGCAACCCGGCTTTCTGAAAACGGCGGGGTATCTGGCCAACATGACCGGGCCCACCGGCAGTTCGTTCAACTACTCAGATGCCGGAACCGGCGGTAGCTTACAGCCTGCTATGTTCTGGTTTGCTTCCAAATTAAACGACCCCTCCCTGCTGTGGGTAGAACGGGACCGCTTAACGAAGGACGGTGCCGGCAAGTTCGTAAACAACCGCCTGCTGCCGGCTACCCTAATTTGGGGTGGAGGCATTGACCTGAACAACGTAGCTGAACCCAAAAGCCTGTTGTGGACAGGGGGCGGCAAGAATCCGGTAGCGCTGATGCGATCGTCGTGGAGCGATCCGGCCGCTATATTTGTCGGCCTGAAAGCCGGCTCCCCATCGGCCAGTCATGCCCATATGGATATTGGCTCGTTTGTGATGGAGGCCGACGGCGTGCGGTGGGCAATGGATTTCGGCATGCAGGATTATAACTCGCTGGAGTCAAAAGGTGTGCAGCTTTGGGGCCGGGATCAGAACGCCCAACGCTGGCAGGTATACCGCTACAATAACTTTGTTCATAACACGCTAACGGTTAACAACGAGCTGCAGGTGGTGGAGAGCTTTGCCCCGATGACCAGTACGTCTGCTTCGCCGTCCTTTACCAGTGCCACCACGGATATAACCCAGGCGTATAAAAACTCCCTGGCCAAAGCAAACCGCGGCATTGCCATTGTCGACAAAGCCTACGTAGTCGTTCGGGATGAGGTGGAAACGCTGCCGAAAGAGACCCTTGTGCGGTGGACAATGCTCACGCCGGCCGACGTAAAAATTACGGCTCCCAACCGGGCCGAACTCACTAAAGACGGCAAAAAACTGATTTTGCAGGTACAGGAACCGGCGGGTATAACGCTCAAAACCTCACCCACCAATCCTTCGCACGACTACGATGCCCCTAACCCAGGCACCACGCTGCTGACGTTCGATGCCCCGATGCCGGCCAGTTCCAAAGGAGCAATCACGGTGTTGCTACTCCCGGAAAAAACCGCTGGTAATGCCACGAAACCGGTTCAACCCCTAGCGCAGTGGCCGAAATAAACACTACCTTAGCCAATCAATAACACGTAACAACCGATATGCCCACCTTATTCCGCAGTACCCTAACCACTACCCTTCTGGCCATTACCGTTGGTTTAACAGCCACAACTATTCTCAAAGAACCCGTTGGCGTAGGCACCAGACCGCCCAAAGGCGCCGAAGTGCTGTTTGACGGTTCGCGCCAGATGCTCGACGACAAATGGACCTACTGGCAAGGGCCACGACTAGCTGCCAGCCTGCCCATTAAGTGGGAAATCGTGAAAGATCCGGCCGGTGCTGGCACAGCCATGAGCAGCAACGACCCCGCCGGTGCCGGTGGTAAATACGGAGCCGCCGACATTGTGACCAAGAAGCCTTTCCGCGACTTTCGCCTGCACGTGGAGTTCTACATCAGTAAGCCCGGCGGCAACAGTGGCGTTTACCTGCAAAACCGCTACGAGATTCAGGTGCTCGACGGAGACACCACCTCGCACGGTATGGCCGCAGTCATCAACGAATCGCCTTCGCCGTACTTCGCTTACAATGGCGTAGGCAAGTGGAACGCCTACGACATCCTGTTCCGGGCCGCCCGCTTCCAGAACGGCCAGCGCACCGAACCGGCCATGGTGACGATGTACTTCAACGGCAAAAAGGTACATACCAACCAGAAGATCAACCAGGTCTGGGGTGGCCCCAACTCCGGCATGGATGGCGGCAACAATGGCGGCAAAGGCATCACCGATGCGCCCGGCGGCCTGAAACTCCAGGCCGAAGGCCACGATGTACTCTACCGCAACATCTGGATTAAAGAAATGGACATCAAGGACGCGAATACGGATTTTTAAACACTATTTGTTTCACTTCTGACGAACACACAACTGAAAATTGGCCAATCACTTTCAACCGCTTACCGTTAAATAAATGGTTTAAGAAACAGGCGTCTGGCTTAGCTACATTGAGGTAACATTACAGTCAAATCCTTAATCAGGTAAGCCATGACTCCTGCAGCTGGTACCCTCTCCCGCGAAAATCTCGAATCCATTCGGCTATTAACCCTGTTGAGTGGGGTCGGCACGCTAACGTTTACCGGTGCTGTCCTGCTTCTTCACCTGATCAGTCCGGAGTTTGACCCCACGATTCGTTTCATCAGCGAGTACGGCGTGGGGTCGTTTGGGTACCTGCTGACGGCGGGTTTTCTAGCTCTGGGGGCCGGCTCTCTCCTGCTGGTGCTGGCTCTTTTTCGGCTGGAAAACGCGGGTGGGTTGGTGTGGAAAGCCGGAATCGCCTTACTCACGATATGGGGAGTTAGCGTGATGCTGGATGGCATATTTCCGATTGACGAAGGAGTGGAGCCGGTAACCTCTTCCGGTCAGATTCATCTTATGGCAGCCATGGTTGCCTTTCTTGCCCTGATGGCTGCGTCCCTGCTGCTCTCGCTCCGCTTCCAAAAAATGCCATTATTACGCTGGATGGCAACTACCGCCCTGGTTATTGTGGCCATCATCTTTATCTCCTTTATCGTTTCCATGGTCCTTGACACGGTCCTACAGGGGCTCACCCAGCGAATCTTTGTGCTGGCTTGTGTAGCGTGGCTTGTGTTTGTTGCCATGGGTGTCCGTTCCTCATTAGCACGGGCTACCCGCTGACTACTGGTGCCAGGCTGGACATGACGATTAGCTAACTGCTTCACCGAGGGTTGCGACTTTGCAGCCCTCGGCAGTTTACGCTTAATAGCTGAATTTCTTCTTAGAAAAGATTGCCCTGGATAGCATGGCCACAGTTTGGGTAATCGAACCTCTGGAATATTGTCGAAAAGTGTCTATACTTGGGAACAAACTCACCTCTTCTTCCTGCTATGAAATACCTCTCCTTTCTGTTCCTCGGAGCCATCGGCCTGCTCTGGTCCTGCCAATCCACGAAAACCGACACGGTCAATAACGAGGCCACGCTGAAAACCTACTTTGCAGCAGACACAAGCGGAGTAGCCGACGGGGGCGTTCGAATCATCCCCATCCAGACGCCGAAAGGAAAACTCAACGTTTGGACTAAACGTTTCGGCAACAACCCAACCGTCAAACTCCTGCTGCTCAACGGCGGCCCCGGTTCTACGCACGAGTACTTCGAAGGGATGGAAAGCTTCCTGCCCGCCGAAGGTATTGAGTTTATCTACTACGACCAGCTTGGTACCGGCAATTCAGACAACCCTAAAGACACGGCCTTCTGGGATCTGCCCCGCTACGTGGAAGAAGTGGAGCAGGTCCGTACCGCCCTGGGCTTGTCGACAGATAACTTCTACCTGCTGGGCCACTCCTGGGGCGGTATCCTGGCGATGGAATACGCGCTGAAGTATGGCAGTAACCTCAAGGGGCTGATCATCTCCAACATGATGGCTAGCTGCCCGGAGTACGGCAAATACGCCGATGAGGTATTGGCGAAGCAGATGGACCCGGCCGTGCTGAAGGAAATCCGGGCTCTGGAAGCCAAAGGAGCCTACAGCGACCCGCGCTACATGGAACTTCTCGTACCGAATTACTATACCCAGCACTTCTGCCGATTGCCGCTGGACCAGTGGCCGGAACCCATGCAGCGTGCCAACGGCAAGATGAATCAGTCGCTCTACGTGACCATGCAGGGGCCAAGTGAATTTGGCATTGCCGGCAAACTGGCAAAGTGGGACCGCAAAGCCGACTTACCCAAAATCACCGTGCCGACGTTGGTAATTGGTGCCCAGCACGATACCATGGACCCGGCCCATATGAAGTGGATGGCAACCCAACTTCCCAACGGCAGCTACCTGCATTGCCCCAACGGCAGCCACATGGCCATGTACGACGATCAGCAGACCTACATGAAGGGACTCATCAAATTCCTGAAGGGTGTGGATGCCGGAGAGAAGAAAATGACGTTGTAAGCGCCCGCCGGCGGCTACCCATTCCTGACAGTCTTGTGTGAGAACACCAATTTGCGAACCATTCGAGCGTTCTTGCTGGTTGTTTATGGTTTTGAATGACTGTTGACTGTCTACCCACGATAATAACCCTGTAGAAACAAGCGTTTCATTGCGGTAGGCGGGATCGACCAAGTTCTCGAGACCCCAGCTTCCTATAGTGCTATTTGTTGGCGTAATCCCCGTTAGTTGCCGCATGGGTAGTTACCTTTGCAAACAGGCACACAACCAAACTGCAATGAGAAAATTAAAGCTTCAGGTGCAAACAACCCTCAACGGATACATAGCAGGCCCAAATGGGGAAATGGACTGGATGACGTATAACTGGGACGATGCATTGAAAAACTACGTAACCAATCTTACCAAGCCCGTCGACTGCATCGTGCTTGGCCGGAATCTTGCTCAGGGCTTTATCCCGTATTGGGCATCGGTAGCGGCCGATCCGCATAATCCTGAGTTTTCGGCCGGCAGAAAATTTACCGATACCCACAAAGTTGTTTTTACCAAAACGCTGGACGAGCCAGTCTGGGCCAATACGGTGTTGGCGAAAGGTGACCTTACCGAAGAAATCAATGCCCTGAAAAGCCAAAACGGAAAAGACATTATTGCGTATGGGGGTGCCACGTTTGTATCGGCACTAATCAGACAGGGGCTGATTGACGAATATCATTTATTTATCAACCCCACGGCCATTGGGCAAGGAATGGTCATTTTCAGGGAGCTTGATGCTAACCAGCAGCTAACCTTAATCCGCGCTACGGCCTTTGACTGCGGAATTGTTGTACTTCATTACGAGCCAAAACGCAGCTAATGGGAGCTTTGGGTGGACTTGTCTATCCATGACACTCAACTAAACGTTTCCTATTGGCGGGAAGTGGGCAATGTCAAAAAACAGACAGGCACCGGATTAACTTTCCGTTCCCACCTTTACCTTTGCTATAGTTAACTTCAGGCCCTCCGTGTTCACGACTTACGCTGCCCTGACCAGACGCATACTCGGTCTTTTACTGACTACTTCTACCCTAATCGGTGCCTTTGCGCAAACCACGCCCCTGCCCAGCGAGCCGCTGGGTACCTGGTTTATCGGCACGCTTTCCGTACCGGGTGGCCCTAAAAAATGGGGTGGTTTCGCCGAAGTACAGGGCCGGAGCAACACGCTGTTCCGGGAGTTTTTCTATTATGAGCTGAAAGGTGGCATCAGCTACGACCTGAGCCCCAGTTTCACCTTTACGCTGGCCGGGGGCCGCTACGCCACTTATGATTACAAGGAATTGACCGACGGCCCGCTCAATACCGAAAAACGGTTCTGGCAACAACTGGTCATCAACCATTTTCTGGACCGGCTGCGGTTTGAGCACCGGTACCGCGTAGAGCAACGGTGGTTTACCTTCCGCGATGATTCGCAGTCATTCCGCAACCGCATCCGGTATCGCCTGAATATGTTTTTGCCCGTGAATAAGCGGACCATTACCAGCAATACATTCTTTCTGTCGGCATTCGACGAGATTTTCCTGAATCCGACGGGGCCTACCTTTGAGCGAAACCGCCTGTATGCCGGAATTGGTTACCAGCTAAATAACGCCCTGACGCTACAGCTTGGCTGGGTGAACCAGACCAACTACAATCCGGCTTCTTTTGAAAAGGGCATCTTTACCCCGCAGTCGGCATCCGCTAAAAACAACGTTGTGATTCAGGTCACGTACCGGATTGCCCGCCGGCAAGGTTCAGCAACTCCCCCCGAAAAGCTACCTTCACAGCAGGACTGAAGCGGGTTAATTACCTGAACCGGAAAAACGTCTGACCTCCTTACCGAATCCGGCGGTCAATCTCGCTCAGCAGGTACGTTTTGGGGTCACTGAAGTACTCCCAGAACATGACACCGGCCAGGCCGTTCTTTTTCACGTAACGAACCTTGGCCTTTACCGATTTTTCGTCATCGTACGAGATAAAGCGCTTCAGATTGGCATTGTACAGGTAGGGCGCTTTGGCTTGCCGGTCCCAATAGCGTTTATAGGAGGGGTTCGTCAGCAGACTGTCTTTGATGAACGTATAGCCACCGCCCCGCTCGACTTTCGTAATGGTGCGCGGATGCGCTTTCGGATCATCGTTCTGCAACTGCCACGCCCGGCCATAGAAGGCGATGCCCAGCACCAGTTTTTCGGCAGGAACCCCATTCTGTAGATACAACTGTACGGCCCGGTCACCGGAGCTTTCGTTCGTGACCCGCCCGGTTGGGTAGAGGTTCGTATGGTGCCCGGCGTTAGGTCCGCCGGTGAAAAAGTCGTAGGACATCACGTTGATAAAATCCAGGTACTGCTGGGCTTCGGCCATATTGGTATGCGTGAAGATACCTTCAAAGCCGGGCAGGGCGGTGGTCACCAGGTAGGTCTTGCCGGTCTGCCGACCCAGCTCGGTAAGCTGCTCCCGCAGGGCTTTGAACATAAGGGTGAAGTTCGCCTTGTCTTCGGGCCGGAACACATTGTCTTCTCCTTTCATGCCGGGGTATTCCCAGTCGATGTCGATGCCGTCCAACTGGTACTGCCGGACAATATCCACCGCCGAAGCGGCAAAAGCCGCCCTGGAGGTATCGGTCAGCACAGCGTCGGAGAAATTTTCGCTCCAGGTCCAACCGCCAATGGAGATAAGGATCTTCAGGTCGGGATTCCGTACCTTCAGTTGGTTGAGTTTGCGAAAGTTGGTGGTATCCGTGCGCAGATTGTGCAGCCACGCCCGATTATCTTTGATGTCGACAAAAGCGTAGTTGATATGTGTTAATTTTTCAGCGGCAATCTGTTCGGTATCCACCAGTCCGCGATACCCACCGACATACGCCAGAACAATGGGGCGGGGTTGGGGAGCAAAACCGGCCGCCAGCAGCGCAGCAACCGCAAGTATAGGAAACAGGCACAACAATTTATGCATAGACGATTCAGGCTTAGGAGGTGACGGGAGTCAAAACAGCGACCCAGGGTGCAAATTAATGAACAACCCCGAATCTTTGCTCCTTACCTGCTTGTCTTTCGCCAGCTAATGGCTGATTTCTATAAAAAGTAAGGCCCGTTACTCCCCGTAGCCGTAAGGGATCACTCACGGGCAACGAGTCGTAACGGGCCAGGTGACAGAGCCTCCGCGGCCGGAACTCCGTCTATTCAGGCAGGCGGCTGCCTTACCGGCACCTTATTTCTTCGGGTCGGCACCGTATTCATTGGCGCTTCTGGTGCCTTCTGTAATAGCCAGAATGAAGTTATAGATGGGGATGAGCGCAAACCAGCCGCTCTTGCCCACATCGTGCATCCGGCGAATACATACAGCCACATACGGCACCAGAATGGCTAGTGTGTACAGGGTGCTCAGTATACCGGCACTCTCGAAGAGCAGGCCTTCGATAAAGCCCAGGGTAAACGATATGCCAAAATTAACCAGGACAAAATACCAGTACTCGCTCCGGCGGGCGCGGCCGTTAAAGTCGGCGTACTTCTTCAGGACGGTGAGGTAATAGTCTACGGCGACAAAGCCAGTTGAGGTTGCTGCGGTTGAATTAGGTAATGTGTTCATGATGGTGTGTGAATTTGTTTAGATGCCTACTCGGTTCGGTTTTCGGCGGCCCCGTTGTTTTGATGAGTCAAAGGTGGGACACAGGCAGGGCGGTTTCCAAAATAAATACCGTGAGTAGTACCCGGACTCTACTGAATAGTTGTAAAACCACCATAAGAGGTAAGAGACAACCGGGCGATTCCACCGCCATATGGCCGGCGTTTACACCAGCTTCTGCGCAATCGCTTTGACAACGGCTTCGGGGGCAGAGTTGACGTGGAGTTTTTCGTAGATGTTCTTGATGTGGTGGTGGACCGTGTTGAAGCTGATGGCGCAGGCATCGGCAATCATCTTGTAGCTCATGCCCTTTACCATACAGGTCAGCACCTCCCGTTCGCGGGTGGTGAGGTCTACGTAAGCGGATTGCGCCTGCACAAACTGGTTCTGGAACATACGCAGCACCTTGGCGGCAATGCCCGGCGACATATGCGCCCCGCCCCGGTACACATCCTGAATCGCCAGCATGACCTCATCCGGGTCCGGACTTTTCAGCACGTAGCCCGAGGCACCGGCGCAGATAGCCGAGAAGATGCGATGTTCATCTTCAAACACCGTGTGGATCAGCACTTTGGTCTGCGGATAGACTGCCTTAATGTGCTGCAGGGCTTCGATGCCCGATAAGCCCGGCATCTGAATATCCATCAGCACCACATCGGGCTTGTGTTTGCGCACTTTGGCAACGGCTTCGTTAGCGTTTTCGTAGGCACCAGTCACCAGTACCGCGTCGGTACTTTCGAAGTAGCGGCTCAGGCTCTGCCGCAGGCTTTTGTTGTCTTCAAACAGGAGTACGGTAATCATAAGGCCGGAGACGGATGATTGACTACGGCATCAAACGCTGGCACCGGCACCCGGATCGCGACCGCAGTGCCAACGTCCTTGACCGACGTTACCTGAACAGAGAAATTACCGTCACCGGCCCGCTTCTGAAAATTCAGCAGACCGTTACCTTCGGTATGAGCCGCCGGATCAAAACCCCGCCCATTGTCGGAAATGGTAATCTCCAGTTGCCGGTCTGCCAACCCAATCTGCAGGCTAACGCCGGTAGCCTGGGCGTGTTTAATGATATTATGCAGGGCTTCCTTGACGGTCAGATAAATATTCCGGCGCTGCTCCATGGAAAATGGCGGTAACGCATCAGAAACCACATCGCAATCGACGTTCAGCAAGATACCCTGGTTAGTCAGCATCGTGACCGCCACCGTCCTGAGCCGCTCCAGCAATCTTCCAGGGGCATCATTATCCGGATTGAGCGCCCAAACTGTATCGCGAATGGTATGGATTGTCTCTTCCGAATCGGCTTTGATCTGAGCCAGAATAGGCTGGATGTCGGGCTGCTGTCCGTTTACTTTCTTCTGCACCAGTTTGGTGGAGATGGCGATGCTGGTCAGGGTAGCGCCTACTTCGTCGTGGAGATCACGGGCAATCTCGTCGCGGATGCGCAGGAGTTTGTCTCGCTGTTGTAGGTTCTCCTGAAGTTGGGTAATGAGTTGCTGCTGTGTGATGGTTTGTTGTTGGCGCTCCTTACTGGTGCGTTCGGCCAAAACCAGACCCAATATGAAAATTTCTACCAAAGAGCCAACAAAATAAGCGTTATTGAACGGATAATACGGCAACCACACAATCTCAAATAGCGATAAAATACCGATAATCATAGAGGTAAGGCCGATACAAAAAGCCAATGCGTACCACCGTACCCTTTTAAAATCCTTTACACTCACATAGATTACACTGATGAGTAGAAAACAATTATTAATGGCAATGTAACCGACGTACTCAATACCAATCCAGTGAAGTACACGACGAAGCGGGGTGAGGTACTGACCATAGTATTGGCCGGTAATTCCAACAAAAACAGACACCAGATAATCAAGTATGTCTACGCAAAGCCAGCTAATGATGAGGTAGTAGAGTACTTTAGAATACTTGCCTACCTGAGTAAGTTTAATCAGGAAGATTGTCCATGAAGCTGCAAAAATCAGATGAAGCGGATAAACAGTACGAAAACGAGTATAAAAGGTGTCTTGCCCAAAAATCTCTAGCATATAGCCACTACGATCCAGAAACCAGTGTGCATTGACATACACGAACAAGGCGTACCAGCCAACAAGGGGGTCTCGAAGCCGCAGAAAAAATACCAGTGCGAGCAGAAAGGTTAGTACATAAACGCCGGCCAGACCACCTTGCCAGAACGTTGTTTCTTTCTGGTAACGCATGGCCTCACCCAGAGTAGTCACCTGTAAATAGTCGTTAAAAAAATCCTGAGGAGCAACCGTCAGGGCGAGATGAACCGTACGAGGCCGCTTACCTATTGATACAAACGATTGAGCGATGGTAGCTACCCGATTTCCGAAAGGCATCTTTGAGTCGCCATGCGTAACGGTAAGGTTCCCATTCTCATCCAATACATGCACATCCATTCGCTTGTATCGCCATACCGACGAGTAGAGGAACAGCTCCGTACCGGTCCGGTTTTCTATATGGAAACGCAGCCAAACGGTACCAAGGCGTATACCCAATTGTATAGCCTTTTGCCGGTTAATGGACTTAAACGAATCGAGCGGAAAACGGGATACCTGCTCATAGGTCAGCGCATGGGTCAAATCCTCCAGGTAATAGACATAAGGTGCCACCGGATTGGCTTTACGGGAGTAGGTGATGTTCAGCACCGGCTGGCTTATGGCTGGTGCTGACAAAAACAGGAGCAGCAGAAGCGTACGGACTCGCATCGGAAGTGCACGAATAAAAGTTGCTTAATTATGCTGTTTTTCAACCGAATATATCAAAATATCGGTATTAGCAGGAACACAGCGGCACTTGTTCGGCCTGCCAGGATTCATTTTTGTTCCATGACAAACGCCGTGCTTTGCCATACGATCATACCCCGCCTAATTTCAAAACAATCTGTGGCAAAGGGGACGGCAACGAGCGGACTGTCGGCTGTCCAGATAATAAATACTTTGTCCTCTTTAGCCGTCAACTTTTTTATCTCCAAGGTCGTACTCCCTTTGGGCAAAAGGGTAAACGCGTAGGAAAAGAAAGCGGCAATAGCGTCTAAACCAACAATCTCGCCATCTGGTGTCCAGACTTCAGACTGCTCTGTATAATCTTTCATGAGCTCGCCTAAATCATTATTCCTTAAAGCCTCTAAATGATGTTGGAAAATACGTTCTGCTTTGATTTGTTGCGTTTCCATAAGAAATTGGTTTAGTAACCCTCACCGCCGGGGCGAAGATCAATACCTTTGTTAAGAAACCAAATCTACTGCTTGACCAACCCTTACGCCATCCCCAATATTGGGGAGTTAACAGGCTGTAAATTGCGTTCGCGTGCGGTGGTGCGTAATGGTCAAAATGACTAGTAGCCAATTTTTAAGGGTGTAGGACAGCAGATTAGCCAAGTAAATTTTAAATCTGAATGAAAATTTACTTGGTTAATGGCCAATAAAGTTTACTGGCTCCGGAAAGAGTCCGGGTTTGTAGCATTCACTTCGTCTGGGACGAGCTGCGCAACCTGGGTGTGACGCTGTAATCGGTTTTTACGCCCTAAACCCGTGGGCTGTTTTGATCGCCATTTGCAGGTTCTGGACGGGTATATCAGTGCGAACGGTACAGTTAGCCCCCAGAATCACATGCGAAGGGGCATCCTTCAGCACCTGCTCAACAGCCTTCTTCACTTCAGCCGGTGTTCCCGTCGACAAGACACCGTGCCGATCCAGCCCACCCATCACTGGCCGGTTGAACAAGTCTGCTGCCTGTTTCAGGGACAAAGGCTTACCCTCAGCTGCCAGGGGCACACTTACCACCTGACCGGGATAATCGGCAAACCGGTTGTTAAATTCGCCGTAGGCGCCTTCGTAGTCGCACACGTGCAGAATGTTAACCGGCGTTAGCTGGGCCACTTCTTTCTGCACCAGCATATCGAAATTTTTAATTACCCGGTTGAATAGCGCCCGGTCGGCCACGGCGTTTGACTCTCCACCCTGCGAACAGGTGTAAAACCCATCGGCTCCGGCTTTGGCAGCGGCCCGCACGTAGTTCATGATCGACAAGGCGATGTTCTCCATACCCCGGCTGACGGCTTCGGGATCTTCCTGCACGTGCTTCAGCAGGGTTTCTTTGGGCACCACCATGTTGGCCATCTGGTAGTGCGAGTACATCGTGGGTATAATCAGGGCCTCCGGTTTGGCAGCTTTGACCAGGCCCCGGATGACGTACAGCGTCGGCTCAAACCACTCCTCCTTAAGTATCGGTATTTTGGCCCAGTCAGCAGGGGTTTTTACTTCTAAGGTTTTGGGGTACCGCTGCTCAAACTGCACCTTGACGAGATCCATACCGGTTGCCCGGAAGTAGTCGAGGTGCGCCTTGATGGCGGCATCGCCGGTATGCTGCCCGGCGGGGAAGTGCAGAAAGAAGGCAGCCGGTACGTAGTTGGGCTTGCCCGATTTGTCAAGCACCTGCATCACCAGATCACGCTTGGATTTGGCTGGGGCAACGGATTTGGCAAACGTATTTGGCAAGTTGCCGGCCGAAGCTGCCGCCAGGGCAGACGTAGCAATAAACTGACGCCGGTTTATCGACGCTGAGCAGCTTTGGTTCGGAGTATTCATGGCGCTGGCAGGGGTTTAAATAGGTTTTGCGGGTTTATGACAAATATAGAATGTTCATCGAACTATTTGCCCAGCCAACGACGTAGCCCGTGGCAGCCTTGTGCCAATTTGTTCAGCTATCGCCAGCCCCGGCACCTGCATCCTCACCACCGTCCCCTGACCTATTCCAGACTTTACTTCCACCAAAAATCCGCCTTCAGCCGCTCGCTTCCGAAAATTGGCTAACCCATTTCCATCGGTTTGAGCCGCCTTGTCAAACCCGCGTCCATCGTCTGAAACGGCAATCAGCAACTGCTTAGCCTGCCGGTGAATCTGTACCCGCACCTGACTGGCCTGAGCATGCTTCACAATGTTGTGAATGGCTTCTTTGAAAACCAGGTAGATGTTACGGCGCTGCTCCATCGAAAATGGAGGCAGTTCAGTTGGAGTTAGGTCACAATCGAAGCTCAGAGTCATGCTCTGATTCGCCAAAAGCTGAAGCGCTACCGACCGCAGGCGCTCCAGAAACTTTTCCGGTGCATCATTATCCGGATTCAAGGCCCAGACCGTATCCCGAATGCTGTGAATGGTCTCTTCCGAATCGGCTTTGATCTGGTCCAGAATGGGTTGAATCTCGGGCTGTTGTCCGTTTACTTTCTTCTGCACCAGTTTGGTGGAGATGGCAATGCTGGTCAGGGTAGCGCCTACTTCGTCGTGGAGATCACGGGCAATTTCGTCGCGGATGCGCAGCAGCTTATCCCGCTGTTGTAGGTTCTCCTGAAGTTGGGTAATGAGTTGCTGCTGTGTTTGGGTTTGTTTTCGGCGATGTTCATTGGCGTGTTCCGCCAGGGCGTAGGCGAGAATTATCATTTCCAGAACGGAGCCAAACACAAACAGGTAATTGTAGGGATAATACGGAAGCCAGGGTATATTGTAAAGCGAAAACATGCTCACAAGCATTGCCGAAATACCAAAACCGAAAGCTAACGCATACCAGTGCACTTGCCGAAAGTTTTTCAGGCTTACGTAAATTAGGCTGATGAGCATTAACGAAAGGGTGATGATGAGCTTGCTGGCCCAGTCGATACCTATGTTAGCAAGCAGCAAGTTAAGAGGCGCAACTGACTCCCCCCACATCCTGGTGAGGGAAGCTATGGAATGGTTGAGCACATCAATGCTTATCCAGCCAATCAGCAGATAATACAGAAATTTGTTGTATTTCCTAAGTTGTAAGACCTTAATGTGAAAAATAGCCCAGCATATACTGAAAACAAACCGCTGCGGATAGTACTGGCTAAATTCAAAGTATAGGGAGTCGTCACTCAGAAACTCAAAAAAGTACCCGCTTCGTTGCAGAAACCAGTGGATGTTGGTAAACAAAAACAATGTATACCAACCCAGAACATCCAATCGTAAACGAATCCAGAACACAACAGCATACACGAGCAGCAAAAGGTAAGTGCCCACGACTATACCCTGCCAGAAACCCGTCTGCTTGCGTTCCAAAATGGTGTGACCAACATTCGAAATTCGCAGATACTCATTAAATATACCTCTTTCGCCGGCCACATAAATCAATTCCGGATGCCGGCCCAGCGGAATGACAGGTTGCGCGGTGGGCACCTGCCGCTTACTTGCCGATTGGTTCAAACCGACCTGATGGGTTGATAACTTACCCTCTGTATCCAGTACATACACTTTCCACGAACCATACAATTGCTGAAGAAACTTCAGAAATAAATCCTCATCCGTCTCGTTCCTGATTGCAACCCGTACCCATACAGTAGCAGACGGAGAGGCAAAATTGAAAGGCCCTTTGCTGGTATAAGTCTGAAAGGAATCCTCCGGCATTTTTCTCACCTCATCAAACCTCAGTTTATGCGTTTTGTCTTCCAGGAAATAAGCGTATGTCTCTATGGACGTATTCGTCCGGGCATCGGTGATGGTCAGTACCGGCTGGCTTAGCGCCGGCAGCACGATGCCCCACAGTAGCATGATGAAGAGGGAGCGCATGAGGTTAACAGGAAAAGAGGTTCAGGTAGAGAAAGGTAGGCAATGGACACTGTGAATCAAAGCGATAGTTATTCCTTTTCGTTATCGGTAGGGGTGTTTATGCAATAACGGGCTAAAGCCCATAGGTACGTTTTCAAAACGATATGCGTTTCTTTTCGTCATCGGCAGCCCGGCGGTCACGGGTCGCTTTGATCGACTTGCTACCAAAGGAGCGGGTGTAGGTAACTTTCACAATACGCGGTGCATCACGCAACGTGGCTTCAAAATCAATCTGCTGCTCCGGGAAGGCCACATACCATTTTAGCTGGTTTGTCCAGAACAGATCGTTTACCGTCAGACTAAGCCGACCCCGGTTATTGGGCAATACTTTTTGTATCCCCACCACCACATTGGTCATGCTGCGCAGATTCATTACGCCCGCCGGAAGTAGCGACCGGTACAGCACACTTACCTCGGCCGTCAGTTGATTACCCAGGCGGAAGGAATGGACCGAATTAACATTCCAGATCAGGTTGCGCTGGTAGAAAGGAGCCACATCGAATTGCGTCTGCGCCGTACGGATGAATGCCAATACATTGTTTTGCACCGACCACCAGTCGGTAAGCGTCAGCGGTAACGTCAATTCGGCGGAGAAGACATCGACCTGGTCGAAATTCTGCACCATATGGATGAGTTCGGGACGACCGGGGCGAATCACTGGCTGATGCCGGAAAATAGTGTTGCGCTCCCGGCTGTAGCCGAGCCAGACAAAATACCGGCTTTTGTACTGGTACCCGGCCCGTATGCTGCTGGTAAAGGCGGGTTTCAGATTAATGTTCCCAACGTAATAGGTATTGGGGTCGGTCAAAAAGAAGTTAGGTGTCAGGTCCGTATAACCGGGTCGGGTAATTCGTCGGCTGTAGGTCAGATTCAGCGTGTGTTGAGGGCTCAATTTATGCGCCAGCGACGCACTCGGAAACAGGTTAAGATACCGGCGATCCAGCAACTTTTGTCCAGCTAAGTTCCGAATATTCGTGTGGGTAGCTTCGGCCCGTAATCCACCCTGGACATCGGTCTTTGCCCCCAGCTTACCCGATACGCTGCCGTACACCGCACCGATGTTTTCGTAAAATATGGCTGTATTCGTCATGGCCGAATCAATGATAAAGTGGCCGTCTATTTTCTTTTCTACCCCCAGGGCGTTGTCAATATCCGAGCGGTTGAGCTTTACGCCCGTTTCCAGCTTCCAGCCTCTGCCCAATGGCTGCGCATAATCGGCTTTGAGTACCCAGAAGTCAATACTCGTCTGCTTGGTGGTATTGACCGACTGCACCGGCGTAATTTCCGGTCTTGACGAATAAAATTGACCAACTTCCAGACTATTCGGGCCGCTGTTGGTATAGTGCTGGTAATCGGCATCGACAGTGAACGATTGGCCACCGGCAAACTCATGAGCCAGCCCAATACTACCGCCCAAGTTATGCCAGCGACTATCACTCAACCACAATAAGGAAGATTCGGTAAAGGGATTACCAGCGTTGAGCAATCGGGTAGAGGAGGAATTATAGGAAGTAGCCACGAAACGATTGGTCAGGCCTTGCACCTGGGCCAAAAGCGTAGTCCGTCTGGTCAGCGAAATGTCGGCACCGACCCGAAAATCGCCGTTAACTAATTTAGTGTATCGGTCGGAGTACTGTTCATTGTGCCATAACTCGTCCAGTACCGGTTGGATTCGATTGGCTAAAAAGTCGAACCAGCGGTTGTCGTAGTTGTAAGAAGCATTGGCGAAGAGATTGACCCGCCCCTGGTTGTGATTGACATTGAGGCTGCCGCCCGCTTTTTCGTACTTGCCGTAGCCACCCATGAGCGAGAAACCGCCGTTGGTGCCTTCGTCCTGCCGGCGCTTCAGGACAATGTTAATCAGCCCGGCATTTCCCTCAGCATCATACTTCGCCGGTGGACTGGTGATTAGTTCGATCTTCTCGACATTGTCGGCGTTCATGCCACCGAGCATCTGCGCCAGTGTTTCCAGCGGCAGCCGGGACAGTTTGCCGTTGATCATCACCATCACCCCCTGCCGCCCGCTAAGGGTGATACCCGCGTTCTGCCGGTCGACGCGCACCCCCGGCGACCGCTCCAGCACATCCAGCACGGTACCACCAGCCGCCGAAATCATGGCCGACGGGTTGATGACCAGCTTGTCGATCTGCTGCTCAAAAATGGGCTTTCGGGCCGTTATGGTGACCTCGTTCAGTTGCTTTTCCGCAGCAGTTGCCACCAGCGGTTCCAGCCGGTGCGTACCCGTAGTGGCGGATAGGGTTACGATGCTGGAGTAGCGGATCTGGTACCCTACCATCCGGGCCGCCACTAGGTAGCGACCGGGCGAGAGTTGTTCAAAGGCGTAGGAGCCGTTATCATTGACAACGGCTCCTTTGGCCAGGGAAGAATCATTGGCGTGGAGTAGCAGAACATTAGCATAAGCCAGGGGCCGGCCGTCGGTGGCGCGCACCGAGCCGGTAATGGCTTGCTGGGCGTAAGCCGTAGAGGCTAAACAGAGGAGGGCGAAAAGTTGGGTAACGGATGACATAAACTTCAGTTTTTATGACATCCAAAGTTGGACAACTCCCTACAATCACACCATCCCCAATTTTGGTAGTATATGTAGCTCCCGTTGCACCCGGCCTACCGCCGGAGATAACAGGAATGTATTTTTATTTCTTCCGCAGGTATACGTTATTGCTGATCGACTCCAGTTGGATTCTGGGCCCTCCGCCGTTGAAGGTTCCTTCGAGCTGATAACCGACCATCGGGTTTTTCTGTTTTTTGCCTTTAAGATCAATGTCCAGGTCGGAGTAGACTTCGCCGGTGATGGTTTTCATGGCCAGATCGGCGCCTTTACCTTTAGGCCAGCTCATGTCGACAAAGCCGCTGATGGATTTGGCCGATACCGCTTCGGTAGCTCCCCGAATGTCGATGTTGCCGTTGATGGTTTCCAGCTTCAGCTTGGCCTGCCGGGGCAGATACACTGTGTAGTTGATGTCGCTGCACATGGTGTGTCGGGTGCCGTTCTTTTCGGTACTCCAGGTCGATTTCTCCCCCGGACAATCCTCGGGCTTACCCTGCTTGATCATCTCTTTGTCGAAATCAGTTTTCACGGTGATCTCCTGGGCGGTCGAGCCCGTTTCGACGATCAGAGCATCGTTGAGTCGCCCGCCATTAACGGTGACTGCTATACGCACAGATACTTCCTGCTTGTCCCAGTAATTAATCTGGATGCTATCAGCAAATTTAAAGTCGAGGTTGACGAGCTGACTGGCCGAGAACGGCAGCTTTTTGTCGATGATTTTCTGGCCAAAAACCGGGTGGATGAACAGGCCGATCAGCAGGATAATTAGACTCTTTTTCATGGTGCAGATGCGTTTGACCAATTATTT
The DNA here is from genome assembly GCF_039541915.1 of Nibrella saemangeumensis. Classification (NCBI taxonomy): domain Bacteria; kingdom Pseudomonadati; phylum Bacteroidota; class Cytophagia; order Cytophagales; family Spirosomataceae; genus Nibrella; species Nibrella saemangeumensis. Next base: position 538,200 of record NZ_BAABHD010000084.1, on the reverse strand, counting down.
CTGTTTACGAATATAGATGTTGCTGCTAATGGTATTGAGCTGTAGTTCGACTCCTCCCCCATTGGCCGTTCCTTCAATGCTGTGTCCTCCGCCTACCCGAGCCAGGCCATCTTTGTTGTTCTTCACGCCCAGGTCGAAGTCCGTGTACATCTCGCCGGTGACAGACCGCAGCTTCATGTTCGCTTTGGCGTTGCCGGGTAGGGTAATATCAATCGGTCCGCTGACGGTTGAAATGGCAGTGGGCTTATCCTGACTCAGGCTGGAGTACACCACCTTTACCTCGCCGTTGGTGGTATTAACCACAACGGGCCCGGTGACGTTCTGCAGGTTGATGTTGGCGTTGTTGGTCCGGATTTCCAGATCGCCCTCCATGTTGGCAACCGATACATTGGAGCCCATCCAGTTGGTCTGGTGGTACAGGACCGATACCTTACGCGGCAGCCGGACCGTATACTTGATCTGCTTGCGGGTAGCTTTTTCGATGCGGAGCCCTTTCCCCTCCGGCGTTACCGCCAGACCGATGCCGGAGTTATCGACCGCCGAGTAGTACAGCGGCTTTAAGCCTTTGGCCCGCTCGGGTGGCGCTTCGTAGCCCGACGATGCGCGGATGATGACCTCATCGCCGTTATAGCCTTCGATCTGAAAATCGCTGGCGTCGCCGTCGATGGTAACTTTGTTTTCCCTGGTATTGGTCAGCTTAGCTTTGTATTCCTGGGCATAGGAGCCGATGCTCCACCCCAGTAAGGCGATGGTGAACAAGTGTTTTTTCATTGATGGAATTGATCTGGTTAACTGTAAACTAATCTGGTATTGTATTTTTCTAAGAATCAGGAAACTGAATTTGGGCTACCGCTCAGGGCGTTCAGGCCTTCTTCCGCTTTTACCCGGACGATGTCCAGCACCTCGTGATTACGAAGCAACTGCTGCATCTGGTTGACCGCACGCTTTTCCTTCATCGCCACCAGCGCTTCGATCAGCGTAATCTGGATGTTCGGATCGGTCTGGATCTGGAGCGACTGGATCAGGGCTTCCCGCACACCCGGTTCGCTTTCGAAGCGCAGCAGTGCCTGACAGGCCGCCAGCCGGACATTCACGTTGGCATCAAAATTCAGCGTATTGATGAGCAACTGCGTAATCTCCTGATCCGCCTGATCCAGTTCGGTACACTGGTTGACCGCCTGGATGCGTTCGCTGGCCGAGGTCGTCTCCACCTGCTCAAATGCCAGCACCTGCTTGATTTCATGGCCGGTTGACGTCGGCGTTGTATTGGTTACCTTACCCGATAAAGCAACCGCCGGAGCGTCTGTTTGCCGGGTCTGCCATTCGCCGTAAAAAAGCCCACCCGCAAAGCCGACGATCAGCAGGGCAACACTGGCCGCTACCTGCCTCGTCCAGGCCGGAAATTTTATAACCCGGCCAACCGGTACCGGCTCATCGAGTTTGGCCGCCAGTTGTGTATTCACCGTTTCCGATGGTTGCTGGTTACGCTCTTCGGCAAAGTACCGGAACGGGCCGGCATGCGCCTGTAAATGCGCCGGAACCGACTCCCGCTGAAAATACTGGCGAAGCTGCTTTTCTTCCTCCAGCGAGGTCTCCCCATTGTAATATTTCTCCAGCAGCTTTTCAACGTCCTGCTTCATAGTTGTTTGCTTTTACGTAGTCATCGCGCAATCGCTGACGAGCTCGCGACAACATCACCCGAATGTTGTTTACACTATACCCTGTCACTTCCTCGATCTCTTCAAACGAGTATTCCTCCACATCGCGCAGGTGGAGAACCAATTTCTGCGGCTCCGGCAGCGCATCCATGAGCCGGTGCATGAGTCCGGCGCTGTCGGCCAGTTCCACTTGCCGGTACGGCGATACATCGGAGCCGGCAACATCCAGCAGATCATCTCCGCTGCTTATTTTCTGGTGATGATGGGCTTTCAACCGGTCCAGACACAGGTTTTTGGTCATTTTCACCGCCAGCGCTTCAAGGCTCTGGTAGCTTTCCAGTTGCTGCCGGTTGGTCCACAGCCTCAGCAACACATCCTGCATGGCATCTTCCGCTTCCTCGCGGTTGCGCAGAAACAGTTGAGCGACCCGAAAGAGCCGGCCCTGCACGGGCAATATGCGTTGTTTGAAGGCTTGCAGATCCATTTCAGTGACAAAGACGTTTGAGGCTGAAAAACATTACAGGCGAAAGACACAAATTTTTTAAGTTTGTGGCCTGACCCCTGAAATTCACCTGTATCGCTGTGACGCCAGGCATCGTTGTATGTCGGATAAGTACTACCCATAGTTTTACGAATACCTTGTTTCATGACACTACTCCGCTTGCTATGGCAGATTCCGGTTGCGCTCACCGTCCTGGTTTCGTTGCTGCTCCTGATCAATGAATGCGCCATGGCCCGTGCCGGCCATCGTACCAAAGATATTCCATATATAAATACCGGGATGCCATACTTCAGCCCCGACCGGCACACACTCGATGTCTATAGCCCCCGCGACGACAAATCCCATCCGGTAGTCCTGTTCATTCACGGTGGCAGCTGGAACAGCGGCAGCAAGAACATATACACCTTTGTTGGCCGGCGACTGGCCGCGCAGGGGGTCATCGGCGTAATCATCAACTACCGGCTGGCTCCCGCCGTAACGGTACCGGCCATGGCGGAGGATTGTGCACGCGCCGTTGTTTGGACCCAACAGAACATTGCCGGATACGGCGGAGACCCGAACCGGATTTATGTAATGGGGCACTCGGCCGGGGGTGGTCTGGCCGCGCTGCTGGCTACCAACGATGCGTTGTTTATGGGCCGGGGCTTAGCCACAAATCCTGTCAAGGGAGCCATTCTCGACGATCCGGGCGGACTGGATATGTTTGATTACCTGCAGAAAATGGAGTACCCCAACGACGAGCAGTATCTGGTGCCTTTCGGCAAAGACTCGACTGTCTGGCGGACGGTATCCCCACTTTATCACCTTCAGGCAGACACCCCACCCATGCTGGTGTACGTGGGCGAAAAGACCTATCCGAGCATCCTCAACAGCACGGATAAGTTTCGCCGGCAGCTACAGCAGCTTGGCATCCGGCACAAGTTTACCACCCTGCCGGGCAAATCGCACATCGGCATGGTGCTGCAGTTGTTCTGGAGGAAAAATATCATCTATAAGGACTTACTGACTTTTGTGGGTGTGGGTTAGCGCAAGAGTAGTCTGACTGAGCCACCGACTTTTACAGAACCCGAGGTACAACTATTGGCCACAGAATGAAACAACTACTGCTTCTGCTTATTACGTACGTAGGATTTACGTCAACCGCCGTGGCCCAGCGGGTCCATATCCAAACCCCCGATACCTCCCCGCAAACCACTTACGCGGCTAACCGGCTGAAAAAAGCCTTACAGGAACGCCGGTATACGCTTACGTCGCCGGCCGATTACACCATACGCCTGACCCTGGATGCTGGCAAACTGGGAAAAGAGGCTTATACGCTGGCACCGGAAGGTAAAACCATTCGGATTACGGGCGGTGATCCGGCCGGATTAATTTACGGCTGCCTATCGTTGGCCGAAGACCTGCGCAACGGCGTATCGCTGCCGCAGATCAAAGCGAAAAGCGAAAACCCAACCCTGCCGTTCCGGGCCATCAAGTATGACCTGCCCTGGGATACCTACCGGCACAGCTACGCCCTCGACCAGCATATCGAAACCTGCCGCGATGTGGCCTATTGGGAGCGTTTTCTGGATATGATGGTCGAGAACCGCTTCAATGTACTATCGCTGTGGAACCTCCACCCGTATACCTTCATGATCCGGCCGACCAACTTTCCGGAGGCCACGCCCTTTAACGAAAATGAGATGAAGGAGTGGCAGACCCTGCACCGCGCTATTTTCCGGATGGCCAGGGAGCGGGGTATCGACACGTACCTGGTGCCGTTCAACATCTTTGTGAGCCCGGAGTTTGCCAAAGCCCATAATGTGGCCATGAACAATCTGGAGCATCATCATTTTGTGGATGGCGATACCTCAGCGATTGTCAGGCGCTACACCCGCGAGTGCGTGACGCAGGTCTTGCAGGAGTACCCGGAGTTGACCGGTTTCGGGCTGACGCTGGGCGAAGGCATGGGCGGCATGACACCCCAGCAGCGCGAAGACTGGATGAAAGCGACCATCATCGAAGGTATGCGCCAGGCTGGTCGGAAATCAAAACTGATCCACCGCATTCCGTTCTCCAGCACCACCGGCTCGTTGGGCGTCACCAGTGTCGAGACGGAGAAACTGACCCGCAAGTCTATCGAAGCCGAAGGCGACTTAGCGTTTCTCGAAGGACCAGTCTGGGCTGATCTGAAGTACAACTGGTCGCACGCCCACTCGACGCCCAAACTGGTCAAAGTACATGGCGGCAAGCTGTACGACACGTATTTTAAACCGACACCGACGAAGTATAAAATCGTGTGGACCGCCCGCAACGAGGACTTCTTCTGCCTCCGCTGGGGCGTTCCGGAGTTCATCCGTGAACATATTAGTACCAACAACCAGCCGTACCTGGGCGGGTACATCCTTGGCTCGGAGACCTATATACCGGCCAAGGATTACTTCACCAAAACAACCCAGCCCGTCGACTGGACATACGCCTTCGAGCGGCAATGGCTGTTTTATAAACTGTGGGGCCGGCTGCTGTATAACCCGGCCACACCCGATGCCATATTTAAGGCTGAATTTATCCGCCGGTATGGTCCGGCAGGCAGCACCCTACTGGAAGCATCGGCCCTGGCCGGTAAAACGCCTTTACGCCTGGCCTCGTCGTACGACTTCACCTGGGATTTCTCGCTCTACAGTGAAGGGTTCATGGCGCTGCAGGACAAAAACGTCAAATATATCTCCGTCGACCGGCAGATCAGTCACCCACCGCTGGATCCGGATTATGTATCAGTGGCCGATTACGTAAAAACCGTCTCGTTGGGAGGTTCATTTGCGGCCAATAAAATCACTCCGCTCGTGCTGGCCGACCGTTTGGAGCAGGATTGCCGCAAGGCGCTGAGCCTGGTTGCCCCAATTAAAACGGCGGGTAACGCATCGCTGATGTACGAGGTAGCTGATGTAAAAGCATGGGCTAACCTCGGCCTGTACTTCGCGGAGAAACTACGGGGGGCCGTGGCGCTTCAGACCTACCGCACCACCGGTGGCGAGATAAACAAACAGAAAGCTATTACTCACCTGGAAAAAGCCCTGCGCAACTGGGATGAGGTGGTTGCCATAACCCGGCCGATTTACCACGACATGCCGCTGGTGCATTTTAGTGAGCAGCAGGGGAATACCCGGGCGCAAAACGATAAACTCCGTTTTCACTGGGCTATACTCCGGCCCGAGGTGGCAAAGGATGTGGAAATAGCCCGGCAGGCGGTGAAGTAATGATTTACCCCCAACCGCATCGGCGGACCGCCCCTGAAGGGGGTTGGGGGTTCCTGGAACTATTTCCCCCTTTCCCGCCTTATACTCTGGTATCTTTACACGTCTTCTAGTACCTCGTATCTATGATTGAAAGACCCATTACAGACTGGTTGCCTCTGACGATGAAAGAAGTCGAAAAGCGAGGCTGGGATGAAGTGGATATTATACTGGTGTCGGGTGACGCCTATGTAGACCACCCGGCGTTTGGTACGGCCGTGATCGGTCGCATCATGGAGAGCGAGGGATTACGGGTAGCCATTATCGCCCAACCGAACTGGAAAGACGACCTGCGGGACTTCAAAAAGTTTGGCAAGCCTAAATACTTCTTTGGCGTCACCGCCGGCTGTATGGATTCGATGGTGAACCACTACACGGCCAACAAACGCCTGCGCTCCAACGATTCCTATACCCCCGGTGGTCAGGCAGGTTTCCGGCCCGATTACGCCACTACGGTCTATACCCGAATTCTTAAGACTTTATACCCCGATGTGCCGGTGCTGATCGGCGGTATCGAGGCTTCGCTCCGGCGCGTGACGCATTACGACTACTGGCAGGATAAACTGATGCCGTCTGTTCTGTACGATTCAGGGGCCGATCTGCTGGTGTACGGGATGGGTGAGCAGCCCCTGCGCGAAATTCTGAAATTGGCGCAGAAAGGCGTACCGCTGTCGTCGATGCGCAACATCAACCAGGTAGCCTATCTGCACGAGCCCGGTACTACCTTACGGGACTACAATAACTGGAACACCGTTGAGCTGGCCAGTCACGAAACCTGCCTGGAAGACAAAATCAGGTACGCAGCGAATTTTAAAATTGTCGAGGTTGAGTCGAATAAGTGGCAGGCCAACCGGATCATTCAGAAGGTAGGTAACCAGACGCTGGTGATTAACCCGCCGTTCAAGACGATGGATGAGGTTGAGGTTGATAAATCATTTGACTTGCCGTATACCCGGCAGCCCCACCCCAAGTATAAGAAGCGGGGTACCATTCCGGCTTACGAGATGATCAAGTTTTCGGTGAATATGCACCGGGGCTGTTTCGGCGGTTGTAGTTTCTGCACCATCTCGGCGCACCAGGGTAAGTTCATTGCCTCGCGGAGTGAAAAGTCTATTCTGAAAGAGGTAGACGAGATCACCAAACACCCGGAATTCAAAGGGTATATCTCCGACTTGGGCGGCCCGTCGGCCAATATGTACAAGATGAAGGGTAAGGATGAATCCATCTGCGCCAAATGCCAGAGTCCGAGCTGTATTCACCCGGTCATCTGTTCCAACCTGGATACCTCGCACAAGCCGCTGACCGAACTCTATCGGAAAGTCGACGCGAACCCTCAGATCAAAAAAGCATTTGTCGGCTCTGGTGTGCGTTATGATCTGCTGGTCGATGATTTCAACAAGAACAACCAGGACGGCAACCACGATGAGTACATGGAGCAGCTTATTACCCGGCACGTCTCGGGCCGGCTTAAGGTTGCGCCGGAGCATACATCCGATGCTACGCTGCGGGTGATGCGCAAGCCGTCGTTCAAATATTTCCACAAGTTCAAGGAGAAGTACGACCAGATTTCGGATAAGCACAACCTGAAGCAGCCGCTGATCCCGTACTTTATCTCGTCGCACCCCGGCTGCGAAGAAGAAGACATGGCCAACCTGGCGGCCGAAACTAAGGACATGGGCTTTCAACTGGAGCAGGTGCAGGACTTTACGCCGACGCCGATGACGGTAGCTGAAGTGATCTATTACACCGGCGTACACCCCTACACGCTGAAACCCGTGAAAACGGCAAAAACCCGCGAGGAAAAGCAGAACCAGAACGCCTTTTTCTTCTGGTATAAACCCGAATACAAAGACTGGATACGGAACCGGCTGAATCGCATGAGCCGCCCCGATCTGATCGAAAAACTACTGGGTGTGCCTAAAAAAGCAGAAGGGAAAAAGCCATTAAGGCCATTTAAGAAGCAATTCTCCGCAAAGAAAAAGAAGCGGTAAATTCCGGAACATGCAGCGTAATGGATTTGCCCTGCGTAATGTCATACAACCATTTCTGCCTTCCACAGGCACTGTTCTCATCAGAAGAACAGTGCCTGTTTTGTTTCAGGGGAAAATAAAGCGCTTTTCTAATCATATTCTAATAATTTCGGCTACTTGAATTGAATCCGTCTGAATAAATTTGCCTGCTAATTATTGTCCAATCATTTCCTTTCTTAATCTAAACAATACACTTTATGCAAACAACTACCTGTCGCCTGGTGGTCAGGCTGATGCTTTGGACAGGAATGTGGCTGCTGGGTACCGCAGCATTCGCCCAGAATACCATCAGCGGCACTGTCAGGGCAGAAAATGGATCGCCTATTCCGGGAGCTAATGTGGTCGTTAAAGGCACCTCCACCGGTACGGCCACCGCTGCGGACGGCACCTACCGCATTGCCGTCTCACGCCCCAACGCAACCCTTGTGTTCTCTTCAATTGGTTACCAGTCAAAAGAGGTAGCTACAGGCTCCGGCAGCACCATTGATGTTACCCTGTCCGAAGATGTTGCCTACCTGGAAGAAGTGGTTGTAACGGGTCTGGCAACCAGCATCAAACGCTCCAACCTGGCCAATGCCATCTCCACCGTATCGGCGCGGGAGCTTGTCGGTACCACGCAGATTCAGACCGTCGACAATGCCCTCTACGGTAAACTCACGGGCGTAAACATGAACACCAACGGCGGGGCACCGGGTGGTGGCGTTTCAATCCAGTTACGTGGTATTTCGTCGCTGGTGGGTGCGTCTCAGCCGCTGTACATCATCGACGGCGTATACGCCAACAACGCCGTCAATCGGACCGGACGGGGTTCGGTAACGGGCGCATCGGCCATAGAAAATCAGGATGACGCATCCAACCGCATCTCCGACCTCAACCCCAACGACATTGAAACCATCGAGGTATTGAAAGGTCCCTCGGCGGCCGCCATTTACGGAACGCGGGCCAATGCGGGTGTGATTATCATTACCACCAAACGGGGCAGCGCCGGCCGCACCCGGCTGACTTTTGCCCAGGACTACGGCTTTGCCAAAGCACAACGGCTGCTGGGTTTCGATGACTGGTCAGAGGCCAAGATCAACACGTTCTTTGCAGCCGCCCGGCGACCCGTTGAACTGGATCGCTTCCGGGCCGCCAACGGGCAGACCTGGGACTATGAAAAGTATTTCTACGGCAATACCGCTCCCCTGTCGAACACCCGACTGGGCCTGTCGGGCGGGAATGACAAAACCCGGTTCTTTATTTCGGGCGCGTTCACCGACGAGAAAGGCATCATCCGGCGTACCGGATTCAAACGGTATTCGGTCCGGGCTAATATCGACCATAAGCTGACGCAGGATATTACCCTGGCGGTGGGCTCCAATTTCATCAACTCCAATACCGAACGGGGCTTCACGGGTAACCAGAACAATTCCGGGGCCAGTATCGGCTATAACATTGCCTACGTACCTAATTACTTTAACCTGTTTGCGGATGCCAGCGGCCGCTACCCCGACAACCCGTACTTCTCGGAAAATCCGGTAGCGGTTACCGAGCGGGGAACCAACAACTCCAACGTAAACCGGTTCATCCAGTCCTTCAGCCTGACGGCTAATCTGTTCAAATCGGAGCGGGCCGTGCTGAAGCTGATCGGTCAGGGTGGGCTTGACTATGCGCAGAACACCACGCAGGTTTACCTGCCCGAAGACCTGCAGTTTCAGCGGGCGCAGGGTAATCCGGGCGACGTGATCTGGGGTAAGACCGAAAACGTCAATACCAACCTGCAGGGAGCCCTGGTCTTGAACTGGAACATCAATAACATCAATTTTACGTCGCAGGCCGGTACAGTTCGCCTGAACTTCCGGGAAGACCGTCTGCTGAACCGCTCGCGGGGTCTGGCCGGGGGGCAGAATAACCTGCGGCAGGGAACCGTCCAGGAAATCTTTGACCAGCGTTTTCAGAAGGTGACCGACGTAGGGGTCTTTGCGCAGCAGGAAGCCAACTGGGACGATAAGATCATTGCCACCGTGGGCGTTCGCTGGGACAAATCAACGCTCATCGGCGACGCCAACCGGTTCTGGGCGTTCCCGAAAGCCTCATTGGCCGTTAACGTCGCCAATTTCGATTTTATCCGTTCGTCGGGTCTGGCAAACGTGTTCTCCCAGATCAAACCACGCGTGGCTTATGGCGAAACGGCAGGGGTACCCACCTTTGGTACTACATTCACTCCGCTTAACTCCGCCAACATTGGTGGTCTGCTGGGCTCGGTCGTCACCACGGCCGCTGGTAACAGCCTGATTGAACCCGAGCGGGCCGGTGAGCTGGAGTTTGGTCTGGACCTGGGCCTGTACAACAACCGCGTCCTGCTGGAGGCCACCTATTACGACAAGCAAACCCGCAACAACATCCAGAACCTGCAGCTCTCGCCGGCGGTGGGTATCAGCACCATTCCCACCAACCTGGCCCGGTTGCAGAACCGGGGTGTCGAACTCTCGCTGAGCGTGGTGCCGGTGCAGGCCGAGAATCTCCGCTGGAACACGCGCCTGATGTGGTGGCGGAACGACCTGAAGCTCACCCGCCTGGGTATACCGCCCTATAATTTAGGGGCGTTCGGTCCCACGCTGGGTACGTTCCTGTACCAGGAAGGCTTCGCGCCGACCACCATTGTCGGGACGCGCCCGGCCGCCGATGCCAACGATACTCCGCTGGCGCAGGGCGTCCGGACCGGCGCTTTCCTTCTGGGCAACAGCCAGCCGGATTTTCAGATGTCCTGGATGAACGAATTTACCCTATTCAAAAACGTGGATGTGAATATGCTCTGGCACTGGAAGGAAGGGGGCGACAACATTAACCTGACGCAGTTCCTGCTGGATTCGGGCGGCAATACACCTGACTGGGACGATGATGATAACGGCGACGGTACGCCCAATGGCCGGCAGCGGGGCCTGGCTCCGCACAACGGCGCCGACCGCTGGGTGCAGGATGCGTCGTATGTTCGCTTACGGGAGGTAGCCGTTTACTATAACTTCCCAGTTCAGAAGCTCGGGGGCTGGTTCAGCAACCGCGTTTCACGCATCCGGATTGGCGCATCGAGCCAGAACCCGCTGACGTTTACCAAGTATTTTGGGTACGATCCCGAGACTTCCACTTTCGGGATTCAGGCGGTCGGTTCCGGAGTCGACATCGCTCCGTATCCGACACAGCGTCGTTTCTTTGGCCACCTGGTAATCGAATTTTAAGCCAAGCTTTTCAAAACATGAAAAAAACATTTTTATATATCCCGCTGCTGGCGGGGCTGCTGCTAACAAATTCGTGCAGCTTTTTCGAACTGGAAGCACCTAATGACCCGAATAACCCGTCGTTGGGCAGCGTGTCGCAAAATGCCTCCCGCACACAGGTGCAGAACCTGGTGACCGGGCTGGAGTCGCGCCACCGGGACTATGTGTTCAACGTGACGATGTTATTCGGGGCCATGGGTCGTGAACTCTGGTACCTGAATGCCTCCGATCCGCGCTGGCAAACCGACTGGCTGGGCATGAACGGCCGCACCGCGACGGTAAATATGTTCCAATACCTGCCAACGTACCAGAACCCCTACTTTGCGGTCCGGCAGGCGCTGACGGTCATCGAATCCGTTCGTAATACCAATACGTTTACCGAGCAGGAGAAGAATGCGGTGTCGGGCTTTGCCAAAACCATCATGGCCTACCAGTACCTGATTGTAGCCATGGGGCAATACGAGAATGGGATGCGGATCGACATCAGTGATCCGCAAAATCCGGGGCCGGTACTCCCGCTCAACGAAGCGCTGACCCAGATCAAGCGCATTGTCGACGAAGGAAATACCGAACTCGGTAACGGGGGTACGGGAGCCTTCCCGCTCCGCCTGACCAGTGGGTTTACCGCCAACGGCTTCAACACCATTGCGTCGCTGCGCCAGATGAACCGCGCCATTGCGGCCCGGCTGGCCGTGTACCGGCAGGACTGGCAGGGGGCCGTCGAGGCGGTCAATAACTCGTTCTACAGCGCAACGGGGAGTCTGGATGCCGGTCCGGCGCATACCTACGGAGCGCCACCGGATACTTTTAACCCCCTGTTTTTTGTACCGAATGCCAACGTGACCACGATGATGGTGGTGCACCCATCGGTATTGCGCGATACCATTCCCGGCGACCTGCGCGTCCGCAACAAGTTCCTCCGGCGAACCACGCCCGTTTCGGTAACCTCCGACGGCACACCGCTGTCGGGGCAGTACCAGGACCGCCGTTTTCCGCTCAACACCAGCGAACTAAAGTTTATCCGCAGTGAGGAGCTGGCGTTGATCCTGGCCGAAGCGCAGGCGCAACTAGGCAATACGGAAGCTGCCGTAGCGGCCATCAACCGGGTGCGCACAGCCGCCAACATCGGCACCTACACCGGCGCGATTACCCGCGACGCGCTGATCAACGAGATCCTGTTCCAGCGTCGGTATTCGCTCTGGGCCGAGCCCTGGGGCCACCGGTGGATCGACCTTCGTCGCTACAACCGGCTGAATGCCGAGAACGTGGACGTAACCCTCGACCGGGGTACGATTTTCCGGCAGTTGGCCCGGCCCCAGGCCGAAATCAACTGGGACGATTATATCAAAACCCGGTAAGCCAACGAGGATTAAAACAAAAGCCGGTCTGGTTGATTCCAGACCGGCTTTTGTTTGTCCAGGTTTCTGCCTGATTGACTCACCGGCACAGAGGTAGCCAAAAACTCAGGCGTTTTGTTTAGCGGCTCCCTGCCTGCGCTGTTTGATGACCCGCACAATGTAGAGGATTGCCAGGCCACCGAATATCACCCAGGAGATCGGGTTCAGGTATTCATCCACTTTTTGAAAACTACTCCCCAGCCAATAGCCCAGAAATGCCAGGACCGCCGTCCAGATTGCCGAGCCCACGGCGGTAAAGGCGAGAAAAGAGGCCATATTCATTTGCTTGATACCAGCCGGGATGGAAATAAGGGACCGTATGCCCGGCAAAAGCCGGCAGAAAAATACGGCCACTCCGCCGTGCCGGTCGAACCAGCGGCTGGCACTTTCAATATCGTTTCTGGAAATCGTCAACCAGCACCCGTGGCGGTCGGCCCATTCGTTCAGCCGGTGCTCACCCATACGCCGGCCAGCATAATAAAGCGGTAGTGCCCCTAACACCGAGCCCACCGTCCCGGCAATCACTATGCTGATAAAGGACAATTCTCCATTCGTTACCATATAGCCGGCTAACGGCATGATGACTTCCGACGGAATAGGCGGAAAAACATTTTCCAGGAACATGAGTAAAGCGATACCCCAGCTCCCCGTCGATGAAATAATACTAATTACCCATTTAGCCATACTGTGCTTCTCATTCTCCAGTTACCTCAACTATACTGTCAACCCCTGGCGGCATCAGTTGTTTGGGCGGATAAAACAAAGGCCGGTCTGGAATCAACCAGACCGGCCTTTGTTTGTCAGGGTTCCTGCCCGGTTGAATCACCGGCCCCCGCCGTGACCGACGGCTTTACCGGTTTGGGCGGGATGTCCGGTGATTTATAATCCAGTATACGCGGCCATACCTTAGTACCCCGCGGGCTGTCGGGCGCATTGACTGTTTTGGAGGATTTCGGTTCAATGTCATTAATGGTCAGTTGTTCGGCTTTGAAGATTTTACCGTTCTCCAGAATGTAACTGACCCGTACCTGTACCTCCGAGAAGCGGAGGTTGGTGGGATTATCCAGCCGGATTTGTAAATTTTTGATCCCCCCTATCAGGCCAACCTTATACCCCGGCACTTTTTTTACCGCCAGTCGTTTAGCGGCTTTGAGCCCTTCCTGACGCCGTTGTTCCTGCTGCTTCCGGCTCTCTTCTTCCTTCCGCTTCGCTTCGTCGATGAGTGCCTTTTTCGACGTTGTCACCACAGTTCCGGTCTGGACCGGCGTATTTACCGTCAGGTCCTGCTGGTCCTCGGCGTCTGGTTGCTGCGATTCAGTAGTCGTTTCCGGTTCTTTAGACAAAACGTAGTAAGTACCCAACCCGGCTCCCAGCAGCCCCAACGCGAGCAGCCCCACCCACAACCCCGTCCGGCGGCTGGTCCGGTCTGTTGGCTCCTGAGCAGCTTTCCGCACCAGAAATTCGGGCGGAGCTTTCCGGGTCTCGGCCGGTTGTACAGCGCCTGCCACCGGCCGGGTTGCGCCCTGTGCCAAACCACCGGCCGGGACGACCTCCGCCTGACGGCCCTCCTGCTCAAGCAGCAACTGCTCAACTTCCGCCTTTTTCAAATCTACAATAACGGCATCCGGGTTGCTCAGACGGTCAGCTGCTTTTTTGGTCATCAGCGCCTGTAACAGGTCCTCCAGCGAACCGGCAATGGGTTTATCGGTCAGTGACGCTACTGACGGTGGCGGATCATTCAGCAGCATCGTCATAAACGAAACGATACCGGTATCTTTTCCCATCGGGAATGGCACCCGGCCGGTCAGGCACTCGTACAGCACCACCCCCATGGAATAATAATCGGTGGCTGCGCCCAGGCTGCCGGGGTCTTCAAACTGCTCAGGCGAGGCATACTCGTAGGTCATCAGCGACTGCCCCGTTACGGTCTTGGGTTGCTCGCGCAGCCGGGCAATACCGAAGTCGGTGAGCAGAAAATGAAGCTCGCCGGTGGGCAGCACCCGGTACAGGATATTTTCAGGCTTGACATCCCGGTGAATAATCCCCTGCGCATGGATGGCCTTAAACGCTTCGATCAGTTGCAGGCCCAGCCGGACTACCGTCGCGACGGGTAAGGTTTTCTGTTCATCGAGCAGTTTACGCACGCTTCCGCCCTCGATCAATTCCATCACGAGGTACGGCAGGGGCGCATCCAGCCGGATCTCCCGCACGCCCACTATATTAGGGTGGTTAATGCGGGTCATGATCTCCGATTCCTGCTGAAACCGGCGGAGCGTATCCGCATCGGTATTAAAAGCAAAATGCTTGATCGCCACCAGCGTGCCGGTATCGACATGGCGGGCTTTCAGGACCCTCGCGTTACCTCGCCCTAACTCCCCCAGTATGGTGTACCCCGGAAATTGTGTATTGAAACTAACAGTCGGCATTGGTTGTGGCCCTTGGGGCTCAATCAGTTTGGTTTTGATAGGTGGTTACCACCTGCGTACGATTATTGACGGGCACCTCCGCCGGCGCTTCCCCCTCCCCTTCTGCCCTCTCCGCCGGAAAGCACGCCAGTACCACGGTAATATTATCCTGCCCCCCTCGTTCGTTTGCGTGCCGGATCAGTTCAGTTACCTGATCGTCAAGCGACAGGGGCCGGTTCAGCACAGCCGCTACCTGGGCCAGCGTCAGCATATCCGTTAATCCGTCGCTGCACAGCAGCAGTTGATCGCCCGGTTGGAAATTCGTTTGGCCCCACTCCAGAAAATCCGGATCATCGACCCGGTGCAGCTCGGACCCGACCGTCCGCAGCACTTCGTTCCGCCGGGGATGGTTCATGGCTTCGGCTTCGGTAAGTTCCTGCGCATCTTCGCGGGCACCCACCAGCGAATGATCCCGCGTCAGCTTTTCGACGGAATGCTGCCGGAACCGGTACAGCCGGGTATCGCCTACGTGCACAAACGACAGGGTAGCGGCCTGCGCATCGGCCAGGGCGGCCGTCAGCACGCAACACATCTGCGCCAGGGCCGGGTCATGCCCCCGATACGCAACAATCTGGTTATTGGCGTACACGACCGCTTCGCGCAGCATCGTCAGGGGATCACCGTTGGGCGTGGCCATGTAGCGGCTGATGCAGTCGCGGGCGATGGTAGCGGCTTTGTCGCCCCCGGCATAGCCCCCTACGCCATCAATTACCACCAACAGGGCCGTATGCGCCCCCCAAAGCGGAGTGCTGATAAACGTATCCTGGTTATCCTGCCGCTGCTGTCCCGTGTCGGTCTGCGCCGAAAGTAACAAAGAATTCATTGAACAGACTAGCCTTTGGGGTTATAATGGATAGTGAGCGTGACGACACCGTTCAGCAGGATCTGCGCCCGGTCGGGCAGGTCCACCCACTGCGGACTGGCGGGTTCGCTCCGTTCGATTACCTGCTCGTTCACCCGCGTTTCGTTGCGGCTGTACGATACCATCTGAAAACGGCCATCGTCCTCGTTGTACCGGATGCGGGCGTGCGGATTTGAGACATAAGGAGAGTCAAGGCGCAGGTAGTTCGGAAAGGTTTCATTGTCGGGGTCCTTGCGGGCTACCACCATTTCACGCTCCTCCACCCAATACGTCTTTTCGGTATTTGTGTCGGCCATATAACAGTCGATCCGGGCCAGCGCCGACGGATGAACCGGTTTCGGAGCGGCCACCGGCGGAGCCGACGGCAGGATCAGGGGTTTGTCTTCACCGGCGAGTTCCGGATTAAATTTAATAGCAAAAGTGCCGGCTTCCCGAAAATCGATATGCTGAAACGCAAGCTGGTTGATATCCAGCTTATCGAACATATTCGTGTTTTTTACCCGTACGGTAGCTTTGACGCTGGCCGCCGAAAACGCTTCGGGCTGGGCCGGTTCCGCCAGCGAAACCCCGGCCAGGGAGCCGACCACCTCGATGTCTTCGCGGCCGATCAGCCGGCCGTTGAACTCCGTACCCGGCCCAAACTTGAAATACCAGTGCGACGCCACCGGCATGATCTTGTCTTCGGGGCCTTTGCGCTTCCGAAGCAGCTCATAAAAGCGTCGCACGGCTTCGTCGACGATCACGGGCAGAGCCGGCAACCGCTCTTCGTAGGTTTTGGGGTGCAGGATCACAAAATAGCTCGTATTGAATAACAAACTATGCCCTACACTCTCCGCCAGCAGGGACGTTTTGAAACAGTCTGCCAGTTCGCCGAGGATACGCTCATTGGTAACCACATTGGCAGCCCCACCCGACTGTTGCGGGACCTTCGGAACAAGGAGCCTGCTCAGCTGCTGCAACAGGCTATTGGGCTCTTTCTCCATTAAATCAAGTATGAATGGTTGTTGCTAATTACATCGTATATTCCTAAAACGCTAATTTATGGCAGTTGTTGATGAAGTTACGCGGATTACACCAGTTAACAGGCAACAAAATAAGTTTTTACCGGATGGACATTCCTATGGCGGGCAGGAAAAGTTATATACAGGCGAATGAATACCGATTGAAACATGTAGTTTCGTCCCTCTTAATCCAGGCAGGAGCAACCCGACAGGAATGACCAACGACTATACCCCTATCAGAACCGGTAAAGAGAACGCCCATCGTCAAGCCGGGAATTGGTATCAGAGTGCGTTTCAGCATGCAGCGGTCGGCATCGTCGTCTCCGACCCCACCGGCAACTTTGTCGAAGTTAACCAGGCATTCTGCCGGATGACGGGGTACGAACCGGACGATCTCCTCGCCAGGTCTTTTACGCTGATAACGCATCCCGAAGATATGCTCCGTATTCAGCATCAACTGGCCGACCTGGCCGCCAACCGGTCAGGCTCGCTGGTCACGCGCCATCGGTGCGTCCGCAAAGACAAGCGGGTCATCTGGATCAGCCTCCATACGACCGTCAATCCGGGTGATGCCGGACAGCCCGAAAGCCTGTTTTCCATTGTCCAGGACATCACCCAGGATGTGGCGCTGCGGGAGGACCAGCAGCGGTTACAGGCGCTGGTCGACAACAGCCTCAGCTTTATGGCCATTGCCACGCTGGAAGGTCAGGTGGTGTACATCAACCGGGCGGGCCGGGACCTGGTCGGGCTGGACGAAGGAAGTACCGCCGGACAGACCGTACCCGAGTTTTACACCCCCGACCAATTCAGCGTGATCAGGGATGTTGCCGTACCAACCCTGCTGAGCCAGGGATCCTGGTCGGGACGCGTAACCCTCCGGCATTTTAAAACCGGTGAACTCATACCGTGCCACGCCAGCGGCATCCGGATTGATGATCCGCATACCGGCAAGCCCATTGGCCGGGGATTTACCATGCGCGACCTCCGGCCGGAACTGATCGCCCAGGAAGCACAGCGAAAAATGCTGGCCCTGGTCGATAACAGCATCGAGCTGATGTCGATCCTGGAACTGGACGGTCGTAACTCCTACCTGAACAAAGCCGGTCGGGACATGCTGGGTTTCGAAAACGAACAGGAGGTGCTGGAGACGCCGATTTCTGAACTCCACGCGCCCGAGCATTTCCCGCTTGTAGAACAGGAAGTATTACCGTCGGTGATGAATACGGGGCGCTGGTCGGGGGTGATGCTGGTTCGCCACCTTAAGACCGGCGAAATCTTTCCCGTTTTCAACAACACCATTCGCATCGATGACCCCGACAGCGGCAATCCGGTAGCGGTAGGAGCCGTGATGCGGGATATGCGCCCTGAACTGGCCACCCAGCAGGCTCTGGTTGAAAGCGAAGCCCGGTTCCGCAGCATGATCATGCAGGCCCCCATGGCCATTGGCCTGTTGCGGGGAGAGACGCTGGTTATTGAATCGGCCAACGAAGCCATTCTCAACCTGTGGGGGAAAGGGCCGGAGATCATCGGCAAGCCCCTGCTGGAAGCGCTGCCGGAAATTGAAGGGCAGGGTTTTGTTGAACTGCTCGAAGGGGTTTACCAATCCGGCAACGCGCACTACGGCTACGAAGTGCTGGCTCAGCTCCAGCGCAAAGGCCGGCTGGAAGATTGTTTCTTTAACTTCGTGTATGCCCCCGTTCGGGAAGCCAGCGGCTCCATCAACGGGATCATGGTCGTTGCCACCGAAGTGACGTTGCAGGTGCAGGCCCGAAAAGAACTGGAAGAAAGTGAGAAGCGTTTCAAAAACCTAGTGCTGGACGCGCCCATGGCCACGGCCGTGTATTCGGGCCCGGACATGGTGATTCAGCTCGCCAATGAGGCCATGCTGAAACTCTGGGGCAAAGATGCCTCCGTCATCGGCAAAAAGCTGCGTGAGGCTCTGCCGGAACTGGAGGGCCAGCCCTTCTACCAGCTGCTGACTCAGGTATATACCACCGGTGTTGCCTACCAGGCGACCGAAGACCAGGCCAACCTGATGGTCGACGGAAAACTGCAGACCTTCTACTTCAATTTTACCTACAAACCCCTGCGGGATGCCGACGGCAACGTATACGCTATCCTGAACATGGCGGTGGATGTTACCCAATCGGTACTGGCTAACCGGCAGCTGAAGGAAGCCGAAGAAAGCCTCCGCGAAGCCGTTGACCTGGCGGAACTGGCCACCTGGACCAACAACCTGGTGACGGGCAAAATGACCACCGCCGACCGCACGAAAACGTGGCTGGGCGTCACGGAAGCGGTTACGCCGGAAGTGATTGCCCGGTGCATGCATCCCGACGACGTGGCGGAACTTGACCGGCGGTTTCAGGCGGCCCTGAACCCGGTGTCGGGTGGCCGGATGGACCTGGAGTATCGCATTATCAACCAGCAGACCGGCGAAGAACGCATCCTCCACACGCAGGCCAGGGTATTTTTCACCGACGAGGGGGTTCCGTACCTGGTCCGGGGCACATCGCAGGACATTACCGCCCAGCGCATGACCGAGCAGGCGCTGGAAAAACTGGTGCAGTTACGGACGGAAGAACTCAAGAAATCGAACCTCCAGCTTCAGCAGTCAAACCAGGAACTGGAGCGCTACGCCTACGTGGCATCACACGATCTGCAGGAGCCCCTGCGCAAAATTCAGATCTACTCCGGCCTGCTGACCGAACGATTTCAGGAGGACATTGGCGCCGAAAGCCGCCGGTACCTGCACAAAATCGAGGAGTCGGCAAACCGCATGTCGGTGCTCATCAAAAACATCCTTGACTTTTCGCGCATCAACCACAATGCGCAGTCCGTTGCGGAGGTAGACCTGAACGAGACCATTGCCACCGTCCTGAAGGACTTCGACCTGCTGCTGACCCAGAAAAACGGGCGGGTTGAGTACCGGGATTTAGGCACCATCGACGCCGTTCCCCTGCAGATGAATCAGCTTTTTTACAACCTGATCAGCAATTCGCTTAAGTTTACCAGGGAGGGTGTACCGCCGGTCATTACCATCACCAGCCGGCAACTGTCGGCGCAGGAGGTTAACGGTTTTGAAACGCTGAATCACCGGCTGCCGCATTGTGAGATTATCGTAGCCGACAATGGTATTGGCTTTGAACCGGCGTTTGCCGACAAGATCTTCGGCCTTTTTCAGCGACTCCACCACCGGCAACAGTACGAAGGTACCGGTATCGGATTAGCCCTCTGCCAGCGGATCGTCAACAACCACCAGGGCGGGATCTGGGCCGAGGCCCGGGAAGGCCAGGGCGCTACCTTCCACATCATTCTGCCGATGCGGAGGACTGTTGAGTGATGAGTTAAGTTGACGCGCCAGCAACTCATCGCTCATCACTCTTAACTCATCACTCCTCTCTCTTCACTCGAATTGGAAGGCGAAGTAGGTGCAGGCACCGGGGCTGGTGTTCTGGATAGCGTGCGGAACGCTGGACTCCAGAAAGATCAGGTCGCCGGTGGTAGCTGGTTGCAGAACGCCGTTGATGCTCTCCTGCGCGTTATTGTCGATCATCAGCAGGATCTCGGCGGCCCGGTGCGTGTGGGGCGGGTGGCTCCATAATCCCTGGTTCAGGGTGGTGACGTGCATCTCAAAGCGTTTGGTCATGGCCGTAGCGCGGTCAAACATGCGCCGGATACCGCCTTTGTCATGGGGTTTAAAAGCTACCTCGTTCCAATCGACCCAGAATGAGCCGCCGGCTTTCTGGCCCCGCTCCAGATCCACCGGCTCCTTTGACTCATAGCGCATGACATAGTAGGTCGCCGGTTTATCCCCCTTGTTTTCGAAGCCATGTTCGTCGCCGGGCATCATCAGGGCGACACTGCCGGGACCGAGCGTTTTTGTCTTCCCTTCGATGGTTACGGTCAGCTCACCTTCTTTGATGATGATGAGTTCTTCGTCATTGTGTTTGTGCGCCGGGTGCGGAGCCTGATGCGCCGGCAGCGTAGTCGCATGGACCGCCATATGCCGGAAGTCCAGTGTTTCTCCGTCCAGAATCTTTCGCTGTTCGGAGTTAGCTTTCCGGATGACCGGGGTTTCCCGCCAGGTATATACTTTTGACTGAATCGATGGCAGCAGCGGCCACTGCAGCAAACAAAGAACCACCCCGGCTAGAACAGCTTTTAACATACGATGTACCGTGTACAGGAAATTACCTGATCGTTGTTCTAAGTAGTTAAAGCAGGGAATCTACTGTCCGCCAGACGTACCGGAGCGAGACGGCATCTCCCCCGCCAGGATTTGCCTTAACAGCCCGTTCAACGCTCTCACCACCCAGATAACCGTAAAACCGCCGGGCCGCCAGATTCTGCTCAAACACCCACAGATGCAGGCCCGGATGCGAACTGGTCTGGCGAACCCAGCGCGCTGCACCACGCAACAGTTCACTACCAATTCCCTGTCCTTTCAACTCCCGGCTTACGTGCAAATTATCCACCAGGGCTCCCCACTGCTCATCATAATCCCGGTACACGCAGACAAATCCTTTGATCTGATCGTCTTCGATGGCCGTCAGGATATACTGACTATAGGCCGGCCGATTAAAGCGTTCCTGCCATAGGGCCCGGCGATCGTCCAGCGCATTACTATCGAGGTAATCGTCAGACAGAATCCCCCGGTAGGCATGTCGCCAGCTTCGGGCATGGAGTTGGGCAATAGGCTCGGCATCGACCGGTAAGGCTTCGCGGTAGGTAATCATGCAGCAATTCTATTCATTATTGACCTGCTTTCCAATCGGATGCCGTATCCCGTTGCGCCAAATTGTCCCTGACCGGTAAACCTTCACCGCCCACAACCGTTATTTTTAAGGTTCCCTGGCCTGTTTAACCAAATCCAGGTAAGCTGGCACTCCAGCCAATGAATCAACCAATTAACCAGTCACCCAAACCATGGCAGACATCAGAAAGACAGCCCTTATTACCGGCGGCTCCAAAGGCATTGGCTACGGCGTTGCCGAAGTACTCATCAAGGAAGGCGTAAACGTAGCCGTTACAAGCCGCTTTCAGCAGGCTGCGGACGAAGCGGCTGCTAAACTCAACAACATTCACCTGGCGCAGGCCGACCGGGCCACCGCCATCGGCATTGAAGCAGACGTTCGGGATCTGGCTTCGCAGCAGCGGGCCGTAGACACCATCCTGCAACAATGGGGCCGGCTGGATTACGTTATCGCCAATGCCGGTATCGGGCATTTCGCCCCGATTCAGGAACTGACGCCCGAGCAATGGCACGAAACCATCGACATCAACCTGACCGGCGTATTCTACTCTGCCAAAGCCTCTATTGCCGCCCTAAAGGAATCAGAGGGCTACTTTATTACCATTGCCAGCCTGGCCGGTACCAACTTCTTTGAGAATGGTGCCGCCTACAACGCCAGCAAATTTGGACTGGTCGGCTTTACGCAGGCCGTTATGCTCGACCTGCGCAATGAAGGCATCAAAGTAAGCACCATTATGCCCGGCTCGGTGGCTACGCACTTCAACAACCACGAACCCAGCGAAAAAGATGCCTGGAAGATTCAACCGGAAGACATCGGTCACCTGGTGCTGGACATTCTTCGTATGCACCCGCGCACGCTGCCGAGTAAGATCGAGGTTCGCCCGTCGCGACCGGGAAAGTAGGCTTTGCCATTCAATTTCTGCGGGATGGCAGAATACCCAGAAAACCCAGGCTCTTCACAGTGATGCGAAGAGCCTGGGTTTTCTGGGTACGTAAAGCGCTTATCGAATCAACTGCTGTTTTTGAATGGTCAGATACTTCTCAACAGCCTGACTATTGGTCAGGTCCAGCCGACCCGTCCGAATGTCGTTGACGACCGTTGCCGTTGGCTCAATCAGAATGATCTTGACATCAAATCGGTAGTTTTTAAGCGACTGGTCATTGTTCAAATCATTAATGAATTTCGCCGTTACCTCTACTTTATCCCGTTCAGTCCGTGCGACTGTCTCGATGCGGGCACCCTGTGTTTCCAAATCGCTGATCACAAAGTGGGTGGTTATCGTACTGAGCGTCCAGGCATTAACGCCATCCCGCAGGTAAACCAGCACAACACCCTTGTCGGCAATGGTGGCATACTTCTCGGGAGTAAATGATTTGCGGCCAAAGGACGTGTATTGTTTGGTAGTGGCATCATACACGGGCCCTCCGGCCATCACGTTTGACGACTGCTTTTCGTAGATATAACTCCAGGCGCTGCCGGTACCTGGAATACCCGGATCACCTTTCGGACCCTGAGCGCCGGTATCCCCTTTAGGACCCTGGGCACCGGTATCGCCCTTTGGTCCCTGCGGACCTACTTCTCCATCTTTACAGGATGCCAGGCTGATTAGCGCAGCCAGCATCAGGAATGCATACGTTTTCATGAGTGATCGTGTGGATGTGGTTGTTTTTTCCAGCGTGAGATACGCCGTTGCCCCATTGGGCATGACAAAGTTTTGCTTTATTCATGAGTTCTCCGGCAACCTTAACACCGAACCGTGAAAAACGCCCCTTGAACCGGTATTAATTATATTTAAAACGCAGGTGAAGAACGAAGAGAATACTTCTGAACCCAAAAAACACAAAATCGGTCCGGCAGATTAACTCGCTTATCGGCTCAGTTAACCGTGAGTTGAATGCTTGCAAAAGGTAAGCCGGAGCTACCTCAGATTCGTTGAGATAACGCCGGCTCAAATTTGAAGGTGATACGACCCTTACCGGATCAAGCCTATAACATCGTCAGCGCTTCTTCGTTCCCCTGCATCATGGCGATGTCGTGGGCGGTCTGGCCCCGGAGATCCTGGATGTAGCGGTCGGCCCCGTTTTCGAGCAGGAGTTTGACGAGTTGGTTACGACCAAACATGGTGGCAAACATCAGGGCGGTGCCACCGTTGCCGTTCTGGAGATTCACGTCGGCACCCCGTTCCAGCAGCAGTTGGGCAATATCGGCGTAGCCCTTGAAGCTGACGCCCATCAGGGCCGTGTTGCCGCTGGCATCCTGGGCATTTACGTCGGCGTTGGCGTCGAGCAGCAGGCGGGCAGCTTCCAGGTGGCCATCGTAGGCGGCAATGATGAGTGGCGTAAAACCCTTACGATCCTGGATGTTCATATCCGTTCCGGCCTCTACAAGTTGCTTAAGGTAGTCGACATCCCCTTTGCGGGCAGCATCAAACAGCAGGTCTTCGGGCCGGGTTGAGTAAAATGACATGGTTTTGTTGATTGATTCGTTCAATGGTTAACTGGTAAATTGGTTTATTGGTTTTCCGAACACCCAGTTAACTAATGAACCAATCAACCAGTCTACCAACACCCTACCGGGCTACCTCAATTTTATACTTTTTGCCTTTCATTTTTTCGTCTTTGATACGCGCCAGCAGGTCGTTCACTTTACGCCGGTTGACGGCAGCAAACGAGATAAAGTCCTTCACGTCAATTAGCCCCAGGTCGCCTTTCTCCAGCCCCCCTTTCTGCGAGAAAAAGCCGACGATATCGACTTTGTTCAGCTTGTTCTTCTTGCCACCACTGATATACACGGTTACAAACTCCGGCGGCTCCGGCCGGAAATTTTGCGAAGCTACCGCCAACTCCTCCATCGACGCATCCAGGTAAGGTGGTCGCGGCTCCTGGGGGTGGAGCAGCACGTACCCCGTACCCGACGCGTGCATGCGGGCCGTGCGGCCGTTGCGGTGCAGAAACTCGTGCTGGTGCATGGGCAGCTGGTAATGAATCACGTGCTTCATCTCGGGAATATCCAGCCCACGGGCTGCCAGATCGGTGGTGACCAGGTACGGAATGCTGCCGTTCCGGAACTGGATCAGGGCCCGTTCGCGGTCGTCCTGCTCCAGGCCACCGTGGTAAAAGGTGACGTAAAACCCTTTGCGCTTCAAGGCATCACTGACGTCCTCGGCGGTTTCCCGCAGGTTGCAGAAGATCAGGGCGGCCTCCCCGTTGAATGAACCGAGCAGGTTAATCAGCGTGGTTCGTTTGTCTTCCTCGTCTGACAGAACCAGTTTCATGGCCAAACTCCCGGCCTCTTCTTCGCGCTCAAACGTGAGTTTGGTTGGCGACCGTAACCCGACAAACGAGGGAATCCGAACGCCGGCGGTGGCCGAGACCAGCACGCGTTTGCGCAGCCCTGTCAGGCCTTCAACAATAAACGCCATCTGGTCGTGAAAGCCCAGTTCCAGCGATTTGTCGAACTCATCCAGCACCAGCGTATGCACGGCCGACAGATCGACGGTGCCCCGGTCCAGGTGGTCGGCAACACGGCCGGGCGTGCCGATCAGCAGGGCCGGCGGCTGGCTCAGGCTCTGGATTTCGACGGCCATGGGGTGCCCGCCATAGCAGACGTTGACTTTAAAGCCGGTCGCCATTTTACGCCAGACCTGCTCGATCTGGAGCGCCAACTCCCGCGACGGTGCCAGCACCAGGCACTGAACGCCCGACTGGTCAGGGTCAAGCAGCCGCAGAATGGGTAACAGAAAGGCCACCGTCTTACCGGAACCGGTGGGGGCAATCAGGAACGTATCGGTATCCTGTAAAATCGCCTGGTGGGCAGCTTCCTGCATTGGGTTCAAGGCTTCGATACCCAAATTGGCTATGATCTGGCTGGTTTGCATTCAGAAAATTATAGTTTTATAGTAACTGCCTGTAAATCTTGCACTTATTGAAGTACACAAAAGTTAAGGTACAAATAAGGCACTAAAAACGACAAACTAACAGCTTTTTGGGCTTTTTGCTCCAAGTTGTGACCGCTTCCAGGTGTCAGCGTCTCCAGCGTATGAAGCTGATAAAGTACCTCCGCTTACTAGCTCCTTACATTGCCTGCCTTATTGGATTGGCCTTGCTGCTCTGGTTGGTCGGTTGGCTGGTCTGCTGATACTGCCAACTGCCAACGGGCCTATATAGGTTTTAGCAGTTGGCAGTATTGTTTTAGGGTCGTACGGCAACGGCTTTACTGTTCGCGGCTGAAGAGTTTTTCGACTCCAGAAAAAAGGTAAAAAAGCCTGTTTCCTGCGAACTGTAGATTTTTCGGGGGTCACTACGCGGGCGCGTAGCCTTACCCGTTGTTTACTATCTGGTTTTGGGCGTTGTTGATCTGAACGGTAAGCTTCATCTTACGCATTTTAGAAAGCGTCTCCAGTGCCTTGTTATAGCGTTTACTAGCCATTGTTAACCGCTTCTCCCAGTAGATACCCAATGTCAAGGTAAGGGACCGTGAAAAGGCATCGCTATAGCCTAACTCGGTTAGGTGAAGGTTTAGCCAACAAAGAACAACCTGAGCAATAGCAAGCCGTTCAAGCTGGTTAGCGTCCTGATACCCTAGCCTATCTCTAAGGTCATTGCACTTGAATAGGATTGTTTCTTTGAAGGCATCGGTTCCACCGTATTTATCTATTCGCTGGCTTAGCGCGTAGCTGTAAAGTCCGTTCTGCCGTTTCATTATTTCGGTAACGATTGGCCCTCCCTCAGCAATAAAGCTGTTTAGCTCCTTTCTGGCCTGGGGGTCAGGTTTGGCCGGGTTGTTACATCGGTGCATCAGGTCATACAGGCGGTCGTTAACCTGTTTAGCTTCTTCTAACCTTTCCTGATTAGTTTGAGCCGGTGGGTTTACCGCTGGCGTTTCTTTCTCCATTGTCGTTTTACTTTGTGGTAGCCATTGGCCAGGGCTACGGCGGTGAATAACTCGTTTAATGATTGCTCCAGGCTTAGTAACTCCTGATCGGCTTTACGGTCAGCTTCTCGCTGCTGTCGACTGCTTTCCCGTTGCTGTTCTTTGTCGGGTCGGTCTGCCTCATCCATCAATGCAGCGTATTCGGCTACTATGCCGCTGCCTGCGTACTCAGAGGTAACTTTACCGTCTCTTCTGACCTTGCGGTAATAATAGGGTCTGCCGTTTCTGATCTCTAGTCCCATTGGGTTACAGAATGTGTGCTACACAAATTACAATGCCCTATTCACTTAGGCAAAGGCCGGGGGGTGGTTTGCATCTCTGCCGACTTCATTAAATACGACCGCATGACCAGGCGCAAGTAAACGCGTGCAAAATTACCGGGGGGGGTATACCTCCACACAAAAAGCCGCTGTAGGCTCTGGAAAGGCAGAAAAGCTACAAAAACAGACCTACTGAAATGGGTCTGAATAGGGGTTGAATAGCCTGTAAATGCCTGTTTTAAGGCTCAAAAAGTGCTGAAAATGGCATAAAATAGGGCAATAAATGGCAGTTTATGGCAGTTTTTTACCTTTTATGATTTGTATTTTGCTGATCTATGGACTTAAAAACGGCGTATTAGGGCTGATTTACGGGGTATATTTCCATGTTACCAGTGAAAGAAAACCAAACGAATTTTGACACGGATTTTTTTTAGGGCATCAGCGGTGTACAAAAAGGCGTTTTTTTGAGGACTACTTTAGCCCCCCTGGGGGGGGGGTAATAATTTTGACACTAAACTAACTTCATACCCTTAGCGGTGGGGTGGTCTGCCCTACTAACTGCTCTTTTTGGCTTCTCTCCAGGTGCGCTGGCTTGCCTTTCGCCGTTCGGTTCCGTTCCTCATCCGGTCCTGTTCTTTGCGTTTAGCTCTGACCTCTGGGCGGTCTTTATACCGCTGCCATAGTACCGCTTTCTTCTCTTTTTCCCGCTGCTCACAAATCCGTCTGCCCTCATCACTCCAGCGCTGGTTAGGGTCGCGGGTGGTGAAGTATTGCTTGGTTTCGGGACATTGGCGAAAGAATACAAGGCATGACAGTTTGCGGGCGGCTCGTTCTAATCGTAGCAATTCGGCTCCAATGGGGGAATAGTTACCTCTGCGTTCAGGTGAGCAATACCACTGTTTTGTGTATTTGCAGATACGAAAGTAAACAGTCGTTGCGGGGTAACCCTGCCTAAATTTAACGGTTGTTCGTTGGGTGTATCTCATACTGATAAGAGTTAACAGGCTTATAGGATTGGGGCAAAGCCCCATAGCTTCACCTCATCAATATCAATACCTAACCATTCAGCCAATGCCGGGGCAAGTTCCCTCAGCCTGGGGCTGATAATTAGCCGGTGGGTTGGCTGCTGATCTGGTAGGTTATCCCATTCAGGCGGGTAGCCTCTACCTCTTTTGAGGAGGTAATCTGCCAGGTCGTATCCGGCTGCTTTCTCCTCTGGCGTTGCCCGCTTCTCCAGGTAATCAGATACGCTGATCTTATAGCCAACGGCTCTTAGCTCCTCAGCTTTGCGGCTCCAGGTCTGGTAAGCATTGCCGGTGGTACTGGCATCAGGATACAGGACAATAGAACGGCTTTTTAAGGGCTGTAAGCGTTCTTCTTTAAGATAAGATAGCCCAACGGTAGCCATCCAAATAAAAGCCGGGAAATAGCCCGAACACAGGACCGCTGTTTTGCAGGCTTCCACAATAGCAACGGGCTTATCTGTCGGTTCGGTCGCTAACTGGTGAAGGCCAAAAGGAAAGGGGCATTTAGGGGCGTTGTTGCTGTAATCGGTTAGCCAGTCAGGTACGGGTTGACGGTTCTTTTTGTATTTCTGAGTTAAGGCAGTATGAACCCAACTTTTATCAAGGGTATGTCCATCAGGGCCAAAAAGTTTTAACTCTCCACCTCTGGCTTTCCCTTGCTCATCAACAATCCAAAAGATTGTTCCTCCTGCCTCTCCGGTGTAGGGCCAACGGCTGAGGGTTCCCACTCTGAAGCGTTCTAGTAATTCGTTACCGGCTCCTATGCCGAACTGTTGCCATAGCAGGCGGGCAAAGTTGTTGCGGTGGTAGGCTGTCAGCGTTTGGCGGTACACCTCATCAGGAAAGCTGCAGATAGGCTGGGCGGGCTTTGCTGAGGCTGCAACCTTTGGCGGGTTTGGGGCTGCTGAGGCTTTGGGGCTTCTGAGGGTCGGCCTGATCGGTTGGCGGCTTTTCCACTCTTGCCGGTCCTGCTCTCTGACCTCATCAGCGTAGCTCATTCCCGACGGTCCTTTGTCGTAAGGGCTGAGGCTGTAACCGCAATTATCCAGCCTGTCACAACGTCCGAACCATTCAGGTAATGCCTCTCCGGTCTGGGTATCAATATACCGGCTGAGGGTGCGTTTGTGTCTCTCTCCGCAATCAGGACAATTGATCTTCCCTGCTTTGGAGTGAAGCTGATAACGGTAGGTTTTCGGCTGCATAATTTTGGTTGACCTCATCACTACGGGTGTAAGCTGCTTTTGTCTTAATTCCTTGCTGCTATTTTTATAGCCTACTGTAAATAAGCGCTTTACAAAATCAAAAACGGGGGTTAGGGGTTAAGGATACTATTATAGAGGGGTATGTATGTTTTTTCTGTTTTTACCTCAAAATATATATACCCAATAATAATAGGCTTTCTTAACCCCTAACCCCTATTGTTTGAGGAGAGAAAACTTAGGTATCTTCTTATCAGGACTGACTTTATAGGTTAGCCCTTTACTGGCTGCATAGGCTTTGATCTTGTTGGTAAACCCTCGCTGCTTTAGATCGTCAATTGCATAGCGGGTCTTAAAATCGTTGAACAGTTCGGCGGTCTGGTACTCCCGATCTGGCACTAAACCGGCTCCCTCATCACAGGTCGTTACCCAATCAAAAAAGTCGTCTCCAGTGATTTGCTTCAGGCGGTTGGCGGCTACATTGCGGGACTTGTACGGTTGTAATCCGTCCTTTAGGTACGTATGCACACAGTCGACCATGTAGCGGTCAAACCGGCTCCATTCGTCATCGTCCCAATCATCGGTGAAGAATGTACAGCCGTGAACGTCAACGATAGGGTTAGACTTTTCCCCAAACTTTATACGCTTTTTGTAGTAGTCGGAGAACTCTAAAACGAACTGCCTCCGGATATTGGAGGACCCTTCACTTTCCAAAACCGAGTTGGTGCTGATAACAATTTTGGGACTCTCCAGAAGAGGAATTTTAAAGGCGTGTTCGTTTTTCTTTTCTACCGTTATCCCTTCAGTCAGGACAGAATAAAACCGTTCAAAGGAAAACTTCTTTCGGTCTGGGTCATCGATTTGAATAATGACCGTATCTAAGTTGACCTGCTGAAAACAGAAGCGGTCGTTTGGGTCAAACTTCTTACCATCGATTACAGCAACGGGCCTAAACTGAGCCGTAGCCTTACAGAATACTCCTTTTCCGGTTCCTCCCTGGGGTGTCTTACCGTCTGTTATCTCTTCATCATAGAGAATTACGGCCTGTCCGTCTGAGGGGCTGTTATAGTGGTGTATCAGGTAGCCGGTTGCCGACATCATCGACTTTATTCGGTCCGGCTCATCATTAGATACATTCCGGTGAAATGTGGCAAAGTGGCAATGTGTAGGCGCGTTTGGCTTAAAGTCCCGCTGAATTACGTGGGTTCTCCAGACACAGGATTTATCTAGCATCGAATAAGGCAGTAAACGAATACCTTTAGCCGTTACCTCAACTATGCCATTCTTGAAGGGAATAAAACAGCGGTCTTTTGTGTCCTGCAGGATTGGCCTTGTGTGGGTGGCCAGGGATTGTAAGAAGCGGTCGTTAAAGAGTAAGTGTACCTGCCGCTTTAGCGTTTCGCTGCGGGCCTCATACGTGGCTTCATACGGTCCCTGTTTTATATGCGTCCGGTCTGCCTCGACATATGCTTTTACAGAATCCAGCATTCGGGTTGTAATGACCTCATGAATGATGTTTTCCTCAGACTGAATAAAGTAAAAGCTGTTTTCGTCGGGCCGGTAGCGTTTGTAATATCCCTTTAGCTCCAGTACCCTTAACGCTCCATCTCGGTAAATTCCGGCAAACCCCCAAACCTCTGCTTTTGGGTTGAATTTGAAAAGCCATAGGTCAATAGCAACCTCGTAATCTGGCTTAAGGACAACTACCGTTGGCCTCATGTCTTTAGCCTGCTCAGCATCGTAGCTGATTGTTGCCTCAAGTTCGTCGATAACGTCAGGTTGTGAAGCCTGGGAATAAGCCGTATCTTCGGACTGTTCCAACGCTCCAGGGGGTTCGGTGGGTAATGCTGCAAAGCTGCTCATTCGGGCCTCCTTTCTTTTTGTGTTACGGGCTGGTGCTGAAAAGCGGTGTTGGTGGGGCTGTTTGCGTCAATGGCATGAAACCATTGCCAGAAGGATTCAAAGTCTTTAGCGATAAAATACAGGCCTCCTGAACGGCTAACCTGATCGGCGGTCCTGCGTTGGGCTTCGCTCTGCCTGTCGCGGCCTATCTTAACCTCTATGCTGAGGTGTTGGCCGTTGTAAATGCCGTGAATGTCTGCCGTACCTGTCTTTGTAGTTCCCTTTGTCCATCGGCCTAACTTTTCATTGAATTGGCCTTGCGTTTGTACCCGTACGGCATAACCTCCATACAGTTCAATACAGCGAATGATAGCGCGGGTAAGGTCGTTAGCGGTCTTATCGCTGTACTTGGTTGGCTTAATGGCAAAGGCCGGAACATTGGGACACTTCAGCCGTTTGGCTTCAAGGTCAAGCCTGATAAGCTCCTGCAAATATTGGTTCACAGCCTGCCTCCTTTCCCTCTGCCGTGTGTAGGCCGGATTAGTGGCTTTTGGCGGGTCGTTTCAGCGTAGCCGGGGTAAAGGCTGGCTGAACGTAAAAGCAGGGTGTAGGCAAAACGGCGGTCCTCCTCAGTGGTTCTCTTTTCGGCTACTCTGTTGAGGAGTAAGAATAGTTCGACGGTTTCAGCGGGGGAAAGTTGCAGGCCGTTGGCATCGGCAAGGGCTATAGGCTTCATGCTGCCGTTAGCCCTCCTTTGCTCTTAGCTTCTTTGGAACGGGTTCGGCGGGTCTGCCTATGCTCGATTAGTTGGCGGGCTTCCTGGGTAAGTTCGGCTGAGGTTTTCTGCCTGCCTGAACGTATCCACTCTGTTAACTCCTGCCTGCTGAAGTAAAGCCGTTTACCCTGTTTGGCAAAGGGTATCTTACGTTCCCAAACCAGGCCGTAAACCGTTGCGGTGGTCAGGTCTAATAAATCCGCTGCCTGTCCTACGGTTAGAATCTCATCAGCGGGCGGGGCGGTGGCTGGCTGCTGATTGTCCAGTCGGGCGGTTAGCGTCAGTAGCATATCTTTTATGCCGCTGACATCTTCTACGAGTTTTTGAAAGTCTACTGTCATTGGTCGGTGTTCGTTAGTACCGACGCAAAAGACAAAAAGAAGGGCTATCCGACTCAATACCGGAAAGCCCTAACGGAGAAACAAAGTAGAAACAACGGAGACGGTAAATTAAGACTTAGGTAGCCATTTCCCTTACATATGGGCTTCCATCGTACTTGGCGTAAGAGGTACTATTTTCCCCCCATCGTTACGCTGAAAATTTGAACATAACCAGTGAGCAAAAAGCTTGCCTTTACGGGTAATCTGGTATGCCTTCAAATACAGATGAAAGACTTTGGCAAATTCGTTTTGCTGGCAGTGTATAGTAATAGGCTTCTCTAAGGTGGCCCCCTCTAAAAGCCCTCTAAGGACGGACCGTTCAGCCTCATCTACATAGGGGGTAATTTCCTCATATAGTCCGGCTCTGGCTTCAGGGACAATGAATACGGCTGAGGTTGGCGGCTGATCTGCTTTACCGTTCTGCTGCTCACTGGCTGCGGTGGCTGTCGGCTCTTGCGGCTGGCTGATCGGCTGAGGGGTTGTTTGCTTGGTCATTTCCGTTTTTAGCCACTCCAGAAAATCTAACCAGGCGTAAGCGTGGCTGTAGTACACAACGTCCTGATTAGTGGCTTGCCGGAATGTAAGCCAGGCTTGCCGTAGTTCTACCTGATCTGTAATAACAGGAAAGGTTAAGGGGCTGGTTAGCTTTTCAGGAATAGGAAAACCCCATTCTGCAATTTCTTTGCTGGCCTGCTGTCGGCTTAGCTTTGTTGCCTCTATCCAGCTTGGATTATTCGCTTTCAGGAAATCAAAATACCGGCTGTAAATGCCTTTCAGGTAGGGTAATGCTTCCTCTGAGGGGTTGATCTGTTGCCTTAGCTCTGCTTTTATTTCTTCCTTCAGGATGGATGCATCTATTATGCCGTATAAGCTTTCCTCCTCCTGCATTCGGCGTTCTACATCAGCAATCAGATTGTCAATGGTAAAGGGCTTTGGTACTTCTAGTTCGTCCATAGCAACTTTTACCGGGTAGGCATATTCTAGCCTCTTTAGGTTAACTTCTGGTAACAGCGGGATAGAAG
This sequence comes from Nibrella saemangeumensis, assembly GCF_039541915.1. NCBI lineage: Bacteria > Pseudomonadati > Bacteroidota > Cytophagia > Cytophagales > Spirosomataceae > Nibrella > Nibrella saemangeumensis. The sequence continues at coordinate 505,567 of NZ_BAABHD010000084.1, read as the reverse complement.
CTGCTTTTGGGTTTTGTTTAGACTCAATTTCCTGTTTAAGCCAGTCAATATAAGCAGACAAGCCGCAAGCCTCCTCGTATCTTCTCACTTCTGGTAATGTGCAGTCTAGGAACTCTTTCCAGCCTTCTACGTACTCATTTGCTCCTAGCGCGGTCTCCTGCATCAGCCATTCTTTGTTATGATCTAGTATGAAATGGCTGTAGCTGATAAGGTGAATAACTAGCTGCTCAAGGCTCTGCGTTCTAAGAGTTCTCCAGTTGTCAAACTCCTTTAGCGTCTGTCCGGCCTGCTCTAATTGACTTTGCAGAAAAGGTAGTGTTTCCTGTGCGGGGTTTGCCAGTAAGGTTAAATCGGCCTTAATCCTAATTATGTGAATAGGCAACCAGTGTTCTATGGCCTTACGAATCCGTCGTTCAATGTAGATTATTTGATTCTCTTTGGTGTAAGGGGTTGTTCCTAGTTCTCTGAGTGCTAGTTCAACCAGATTAACGGGCTTTGGCTTTGGTATAATGGGTTGTTCCTCTTGTTCCATTGCTCCAGATGTTGAGGTAATAAGTAAGCCGGTATTGTTCCAGGATACCGGGTTTAGGATTAATTCAGGGTATTAAGCAGTTCTGTTGCCTGGGGTTGCCTCAGCTGCTTTACCTCTGCTGATAGTGCATCTATTTTTCGCTCTAAGGTTTCAATCTTAGCGATAAGGTAGGTCAATGCAGTATGCAGTTCGGGCGGGGCGTTGTGGTAGTAATTGTGGTGGTGAATTTGCCGAACGTAATTTTTCCCCCCTGTGCCTGCGTTTATGTTGCCGTTGCCTATTTGGGTAATTCTTATCATATCCCTACCTGTACCGGTTACCTGATTGCCACTGCCACTTACCGATTGATTAACTATAGCCTCTGCGTTAATATCCTTGCCTGCTAGCTGTCCGTAATTGTCCTTAGCCTTTTGGGTAGTTTTTTGCATAAACTGAAGCGGTTAGAGGTAAAAAACGTGAGAATAACTTACAGGTCAATCTTTAGCCGATTTACAGCGTCCCGCTTCTGCTGATCGATGATCTTAGCGTATATCTGCGTAGTGGCTATATCGCGGTGTCCAAGTAGCTTGGATATGGTGTAGATGTCGGTTCCTTGCTGAAGCTGAAGCGTAGCGAACGTATGCCGGAACGCATGAAAGGTAATAGGCCGGTGAATGCCTGCCGCAAATACCCATAACTGTAGCTTCTGGTTCTGCCAGGGCGAATAGGCAAGACGGGGGAATACCTTTTCGGTTGCCGTTCCCGGCTGGCCTAAAAGCTGATAGGCCGAATCAGATAACGGCATGGTTTCTACCCCTTCGGTTTTCTTTTGCGTAAAGCGTAGGTAATGGCCCGTCTCATCAGAATACACCTCCGACCAAACCAGCTTTGCAATATCGCTGTAACGTAAGCCAGTGAGGGCGGAAAACAGCGCGGCCCTCTTCAGGTCGGGTAAGTCGCACTCGGTACGGGCAAGGGCTTGCAGTTCGGCAAGGTTTAAAAACTCCCTCTGCGTTTCTTTTCGGGTAAGCCGCTTTACCTTCTGTGAGGGGTCGGCGGCTAGTATCTTATCATCAACGGCCCGCTTTAAAGAGGCTTTGAAAACGGTGTAGTAGGCAACGGCGGAATTATGATTTAGTTTGCGACTTTCAGGGCTTCGGCTGGATTCGCGGCCATACTTAGGCAGGGTTAAAGAAGTGGCTGAGGTCAGGTACTCTCTGAAGTTACGGCAAAACTCTTCGGTAACGTCATTGCTCATTAACTGACCATCAGTGAACAAATGCAGGTGGCGGTAAACGCTCATCCAACTGTTACGGCTACCTTTAAAAATCCCTTCTGACTTCTGTTTTTTAGCTAGTTCATGGAAGTAGGCCAAAAAGTCTTTATTTTCCGCTTTCTTGCTGAGGAAACCATAATACCCGCGTTGGGCCTCCAGTTGCCGCTGAGCGCGTATGTTTTCGCCTAACAGCCGGGTTTCCTTGTTGTGTTGCCGTTCAAGCTCCAAACGGGGTTTGGCGTAAATATACAGTCCTAAAAATTCCCGACGTGTAAGCTTGCCGGTGTCAGGGTGCAGGATGGCAGGATAAAAGTCAAGGTAAAGACTTTTGCGCCCGTCGCTGATTGGCTTTTCGCGTAATGATACATTCATGTTCCTTAGCTCTAAGATTTGTACCTCGTATTAGAATCCCTTGCATCAGGATACGATAAAGGTACAAACTACCCCTAAAAGGTACAAGCACTAAGACGAAATAAACCAATAATGAAGGCAACAAAAAAGGCTTTTTTTGGCAGTATAGAGAGATTTTAACCATTTAGCTTATGACTTTATATATCGTTATTTTGGTAAATAAATTTACATTCAGCAAATTTATTTATCTTCACCGGAAAAGTACCCACCTTATTGTGGCAGGCCGCTATTGCCTGTGAATTCTTAGGATCATGAATAAAACGTTACTACTCGGTCTGGCTGTTTGCCTGACGCTATCCGGCAGCTACGCCCAGAAGCCGGCCACCGATAAAGACAAACCTGCTCCGAAGGAAGAAACATTCATTGGGCAGGCCAAAAGCCGCACGCTGAACCTTGACTCGCAGGTGGTCACCAGCGGTCAGGTCACCATTAAAGGCCAGCGGGTTCCCTACAAAGCCACGGCCGGCACCATTCCGGTCTGGGACGAAGACGGCAAACCCGTTGCCGGTGTGTTTTTCACGTATTTCGAGCGCTCCGATGTTGCCGACCGTTCGACCCGGCCGCTGGTCATCTCGTTTAACGGCGGCCCCGGTACGGCCTCGGTCTGGATGATGATCGGCTATACCGGCCCGCGCATCCTGAAAGTAGACGACGAGGGCTACCCCGTTCAGCCGTACGGTATCAAAGACAACCCGCACTCCATTCTGGATGTGGCCGACATTGTGTACGTCGACCCAGTGAATACCGGTTTCTCCCGTCCCGCCAACAAAGATGTTCCGGCGGCCAAGCTCTTTTTTGGCGTTAATCAGGATATCAAATACCTCGCCGACTGGATCAATACCTTTGTGAGCCGCTACAACCGCTGGGCGTCGCCCAAATACCTGATCGGCGAAAGCTACGGCACCACGCGGGTATCAGGTCTGGCGCTGGAGCTGCAAAACAGCCACTGGATGTACCTGAACGGCGTGGTGCTGGTATCCCCCACCGATCTGGGCATCAACCGCGCCGGTCCGGCTCAGGGAGCCCTGAAACTGCCCTACTTTACCGCCACGGCCTGGTACCACAAAATGCTTCCGCCCGATCTGCAGAAGAAAGACCTGACCGAAATATTGCCGGAGGTCGAGACGTTTACCATGGCCGAGTACCTGCCCGCGCTGGCCATGGGGGGTGCGCTGAGCGACCAGAAGCGGAAAGAGATAGCCGCCAGAGTCGCCCGCTACTCGGGTCTGTCGGAGAAAGCCGTGATGCAGCAGAACCTGGATGTACCCACCCAATTCTTCTGGAAAGAACTCCTCCGCGACCGGGGACAAACCGTCGGCCGGCTCGACTCGCGCTACCTGGGTATGGACAGCAAGGATGCGGGTATCGCCCCCGATTATAACTCCGAGCTGACATCCTGGCTGCACTCGTTTACGCCCGCCATCAACCTGTTTATGCGCGAAGAGCTCAACTACAAGACCGACCTGAAATATTACATGTTTGGGCCGGTGCGCCCCTGGGACAATACCAACAACCAGACCGGCGAGAACCTGCGGCAGGCCATGGCCCAGAACCCCTACCTGCACGTGCTGGTACAATCCGGCTATTACGATGGCGCCTGCGATTACTTCAACGCCAAGTACAACCTGTGGCAGATGGACGCCGGCGGTAAGCTGAAAGACCGCATGGACTGGGAAGGTTACCGCAGTGGCCACATGATGTACCTGCGCAAAGAAGACCTGGCCTCCAGCAACGAAAACCTGCGAAAGTTCATTCAGAAAACCATGCCCAAGAACAACGCTCCAGCGAAGTATACGGAGGGAGGTCGATAAAAGTTGTACACCTGCGCCAAGACGTCCAGCTGCCTTGGCGCAGGTTTGCTGCTTTGGCTATGCTGCATTTTTTGCCACCCGTTTGTCCGGCAAAATCAGCTTTACCAGTTTTACAAGCTTATCAACGACAAAACCAATCATCAGTCCTGCAATAGCACTAACCAGCACTTTGGCCAACCAGGCTATTGCCGGTATGGCAGCTAAGGCATGTTCTAAATCGTGCAGTAACTGATTGGTATATGGTATGCCATGGGCAATGATTTCGGCACCGACCCAAAGCATGGCTGCCGTACCCACATAGCCCAGGATAGCCAGGAAGCGCGGCATAAACGTTACAATACCACGACCAATTTTTTGCGTAGCCGGGTGGTGTTTTTCCTGGGCCAGGTGAACCCCAAAATCGTCCGCTTTCACAATCAGGCCCACAAACCCATACACGGCCACGGTAATAAAAACCGCCACGGCCAGCATCACCACAATCTGGTTTACAATTGGCTGGCCCGTTACCTGGCTATACGCAATGGCCATAATTTCTGCCGATAAGATAATATCCGTGCGAACCGCACCCGTAACCCGTTCCTGTTCCAATTCCTCCGGCGTAATTACTTTTACTGCCTCGCTTTCAATGGGCTCATCGTGGTGCTTGCTAAACATAGAATGCACTTTTTCGTACCCTTCGTAGCATAAATAGGCACCCCCTACCATTAAAATTGGCGTAATGGCCCAGGGGGCAAAGTACCCGAGCAGCAAGGCCGCCGGACTTAAAATAAGCAGTTTATTGATCAGCGATTTTTTGGCAATGCGGTAAATAATGGAAAGCTCACGGGACGGATCGAGGCCCACGACATACTTGGGGGTAACCGCCGTATCGTCAATGACAATACCCGAAACTTTTCCGGTCGTTTTGGCAACCTGGGTAGGCACATCGTCTAAACTGGCAGCGCTTACTTTTACCAACGCCGAAATATCATCTAATAAAGCAAAAAATCCTGAAGGCATATGTTATCTATTCTCTACCTGGTTTCCGTTACAAAACCGCTTTACGTTTTTTCTGTTTGAGTCGGGCCGCAAGTTAGGAGCCACTTTTTGATTAACAAGTTTGTTGGGTCGTGCAGAATCATTAATATTATCATTCAACCACAACCGGTGTAACGATAATGGTAACAGACAGACCGGCTGACAAGCCGGCAGCGTCTAACCAAGACCTGCATTTACAGCCATTCTATCATGGCACGAAGGCCAACCTGAAGCCGGGGGACCTGATCGGGCCTGGCTTCCGTTCAAACTACGGCATACGGAAGCAGGCGGCCTATGTGTACCTGACCGCCACCCTGGATGCGGCTGTTTGGGGAGCCGAACTGGCCCTGGGCGAAGGGCGGGGCAGAATCTATATCGTAGAGCCGACCGGCCCGATTGAGGATGACCCCAACCTGACGGACAAGAAATACCCCGGAAACCCCACAAAGTCGTACCGTACCCGTGATCCGCTTCGGGTCACCGGTGAGGTTACCGACTGGCAGGGTCATACCCCGGAACAGCTCAGGGCTATGCAGGATCACCTGGAACGTCTTAAAGAACTTGGGATTGAGGCAATTGAGGACTGAGCAAAATAACCCGACTTGCGTAACGATGAACCGATTATGGTAAACGAAACCGAAATGACCTGTCGATAATAAATTCCCATTTAAGTAAACAGACTCTATTGAATAGGTAGAATAATTTCAGTATGTTGGTTGTTTATTTCGTTAAGTAGTCAAATTGTTGGGATGGATGACATCAGAAATTGTTGAAACAACCGTGCTGGAAGCATTACAAATGCTGGAAGAAGGTGTCGCCAGACCTAAAATCCTGGCGCACCTTGTCCATGCCGCTGAACTCGCATCCGGCAATGATTCCGTTTCATCAATTCTCGTGCTGGATAGCGAGGGTTTGCTTCGCAACGGTGCTTCTCCCGGACTACCGTATGACTACCTGACGGCTATTGATGGCCTTAAACCGAATGCCAGGGTTGGCACCTGCGCGGCTGCTGCGGCAACGGGTTCAATGGTAATAACTTCTGATTTCCTCCAGGGTGATAAATGGGCCGAGTTACGTCATCTTCCCTTATCCATAGGATTCGTTTCGGCCTGGAGCACCCCGATCAAGAATTATGATGGCAAAGTTTTAGGTACGTTTGGCACCTATTTCCGCGAGAAACGCCAACCCTCGCAAGCGGAAATTGATACAATCAATGCGCTCGCTCTGGCAGCCGCCAGGGTTCTGGACTACAGCAGCTAATATCCCCTGGGCAACCGGGGCATCAACCTAAGGTATCCGGACTCGCTTAAGGCTTCCGCTCTACGCTTTTTGCATCAATTCCAGCAGCTTGCGGTCCAGTTTGTAGCCGTGCCAGTCTTCGTAGGCCACGTCGGTACGGCCAGAGTTCAGGACGCCGAACGAGCCAATAAACTCCCACAGGGCAAAGCCGATGCCGTTGGACGACAGAATGTCCAGCACATCGCCGAACCAGGCCCGAAATACATCATGCGGGGTTTTGTTCCAGGCTCCGCACTCGCCACAGTGGACCCCAACGCCCTGATTCTTCAGGTCTATCCAGGGCTTGTAATGTTCTTCCAGTAGTTGGCGGCTGAGGTAGCGGTCGCCCACCTGTCCCGGCCATTTGGGTTCCGGCAGGTTTTCCGGGTCTTTATTGGCCCAGGGGGCTTTGTAGTGCGAGATGATACCCGGATTGTAGCCCCGGCAGCTTTGCCCAATGTTCAGGTCGGCCAGTTCCTGCACCACGGCTGAACCGCCCCGGTTGCCGTCGGCAATAATCAGCGCCTTTTTGTTCTCCTTCCAGATCGCATCCGACGCGGCAATGGCTACTTTACGGTACACATCTCCCGGCACGGGGCTGCTTTTGGAGTGCTGATCATTCATATCCTCCCGCATGTTAGGCTCGTTCAGCAGGTCGAAGCTGATCTTTTTGGCCGATACGTTTTTGTACCGCTTCGCCCACATGTTCCAGTGAAAGCAGAACGCATCCAGCGCCGGTTGATCCGTCCAGAGGTTATACGGTTCATGAAAACCGGCATTGATGCAGTAGCCGGGTGCCCGGTGCAGGTTCAGGCTGACGTGCAGGCCGTGTTTGTGCGCCATTTGCACCAGATTGTCAATCTTTTCCACCGCCTGCTCGTCAATCTGGTACACCTCCTCGGGTTTTATATTCCGGCTGCGGTCGAATTTCAGATAGGACGGGTATGCCATGGGCACCCGCACAAAGTCAAAGCCCCAGTCGCGCATCCATTTCAGGTGCTCGTCGGTGGTTTTGATCCGCTGCCCGGCCGGGTTCGGCGAAAAGAAGTCCAGCAGGTTAAATCCCTTCCATTTGGGCAGTTTGTTTTTGGCCAGGGGCTGTGCTGGTTGCGATAACGCAAAGGCATCGGAGCCGACGGCAGTCACGGCTGCCGCCAGCATACCGGTATTTTTAACAAATATTCTTCGTTGCATGCAGGTTAGAAGATCTCGTCCTAACAAAGGCCAATCAGCCGTCGCACTACTCATGGTTGGACGATTTCAGCCGCTGAACGATAGACGGAAGACCTGCCGGATCCCAGTTGGCCATGGTCCGGCCTCTGCTGTTTGTGGTCCACTATCCGGTGTCGCTTCGCACAACATTTTTCCGGTGAAGCAGCCCGTTGCTGCGGAATAATTGCTAAATTTTTCCCAACCTAACCCGATCTGCGCCATGAAACTGGCTGACCAAACCCCGCCCTTACAGGTTTTTGTATCGTATTCTCACCGCGACGCATCGATCAAACAGGAACTCGAACGATTTATTGGGTCCACCGAAGAGCCGGTTCGCTTCTCCTCCGACGAAAACCTGATGCCGGGTGACGTTTGGGAGCAGCGGCTACAGGAGATTCGCCAGCAGGCCGATGTGTACCTGCTGCTGGTTTCGGAGAACTACCTGCAGTCGACCCGGAAAGACCCCGAGCTGGCGGAGATTCTGGCAAGGGGTAAGCGTGATCCGGCCATTAAAGTAATTCCGATTATTCTGGAGGAGTGTGCCTGGGGCCAAACGCCCATCGCCGAGTTTCAGGCGCTGCCCCGGTTTGGCAAGCCCATTAAGGAGTTTCTGAACCGGGAAGATGCCTATACCGAAATAGCCGGTGCGTTGACGGCGATTGCGCAACTGAAGCAGAACAGCCGGGCGCTGGAACTGATACGGCAGGAAAAAGAAAAGAAAACCGGCACCCTGAAACTTGTAGAGTGCAACCTCACAACCATTCCCCGCGACCTACTGGAAATGACCGAGCTGGAAGAACTGTACCTGGACCGCAACGCCATCCGGAAAATTGAGAACCTGGAGACGCTGACCAGGCTGAAAGTGCTGAGTATGACCTACAACGAACTGGAGCGGATCGAGCATCTGGATACGTTGACCCGGCTTCAGGTGCTCGATCTGCAATTCAACAAAATTGGCCGGATTGAAAATCTGGAGAAAAATACAGAGCTGAAACTACTGGGCTTATCGTCTAACCAGATCGACAGTCTGGCCGGCATTACCCACCTGCAACTCCTAACCACCCTGTACATGGGGCACAACCGGCTCCAGCGACTCGACGAACTGAGCCAGTTACCCAACCTGAAACGGATCACGCTGACCAACAACCAGATTATCTCCATTAAGCCCCTGCTGATCCATATAAAAAATGGCCTGAACGTTGCCCTGCACTATAGTTATGACGACAGCGAACAGGGCATTTTTATCAAGGATAATTCAACCCTGGCAGAACCGTCTATTGAAGTGATTGAAAAGGGCCGGTCGGCGGTGCTTAAGTACTTCGCGGATGCTAAAACCTACGGTACCCGCAAGCTCGAAATCGTCAAGTTTATTCTGGTCGGCAACAGCAAGGTAGGCAAAACCAATTTCAGCGAATTTCTGCGGGGTGCAGATCTGACCCCCAACCACAACTCCACCCATCTGCTGGATATTAAAAGTTGGGATGCACCCTTTCTGAGATCGGAGTCGGGTACGTTGATGAAGGTCAATATTTTCGATTTCGGCGGGCAGGATTACTACCACGACTCCCACCGGATGTACTACTCGCACGATACGGCCTATATTTTGCTGTGGGATACCACGACCAATAACTACTCGGTCGAAACGGAAGCCGTAGCGGGTCAGGCGGATGCGCTCGTTTACGAAAACTTTCCGCTCGAATACTGGCTGGAATCGATCAATTATAACCTGATTGACAAATTCCGGCCCTCATTTCAGCCATCGACCCAGGCCATACCCAGATCGGGCAACTCGGCGCCCGTGCTGGTCCTGCAAAACAAGATCGACCTGGAGGAGGGCCGATTGGATCAGAAAACGCTCTCGGAGCGATACCCCAACATTGCCGGTTATTTCAACCTCTCGCTGACGAAACAGAAACGTACCGGCATCCTGTTTGAGGTGCTGAGTGACTACCTGAATGCGCTGAACCTGACCGGCCGCCAGTTGATCGAGTTTGAGTACAAAATCATCGACCACTACCTGAACCAGCCGCAACCCTTCCGGGCCGTGTCGCTGGACGAGTTCTGGAAAGCCTGTCAGGACATCATCAACGACCCGGCGGTGAGGTTTACCAAGGAGAACGCGCAGATCATCGCCCAGATCCTGAACGCCATCGGCATTGTCTTTTACGACAAACGCTCCGAAGACGACGGCGTGGTATTCACCCGGATCAACCGGTTGAACGAGCTGATCAAGGAAATCATGGATGTAGCCAAACGAGGCAACGATAAAGGCTTTTTCCGGAAAGAGCAGGTCAGCCACATAGAACATCACGAAGACGTACTGGCGCTCCTGCTGCGCAACAACTCGATTCTGAAAATCAACGACACCGAGTACCTGGCCCCGCAGTTTCTGCCCGTCAAACCCGATTCATCGGTGGCCTTTTTCCTGAACGCCTTCACCCACAACAATTTGCGTTACCTGTACCGCGCCTATTTCCACAAAACGCTGCTGCTGAACCTGTTTGCGCGCTACCTGAAGGGGGCCAGTATCGATACCTCGGCCGGGATACGCAACTTTCCTTTCTGGCGCAACGGCATCATCGTCAGCCGGGGCGAAGGCACCGGCAAACAAATGGTGTTTGTCGAACTGCTGAAAGATACGACCAGGGGCATCGTCAACATCTGGACCATGACCCCTTTCCGGAAAAACGGGCTGGAACGCGAGATTGAAGCCACGCTGGATGAGTTGAACAAAGGCTGGACCGTGAGCAAGGAAATCTCCGTCAACAGCAGCGAATTTTTCGATGTGCAGTACCTCCGCGACGAAGCCGCCAATAAGCGCTTTGAGTTTACCCAAAACGGCAAAACCTTTAGCGTAAACGACTTCAAGCACCTCATGGACTTTGAGCAACTGCCCAAAAAGCTGTTCATCTCCTACTCGTCCAAAAACGCCGATTTCATCCGGCGATTCGTGACACACCTGGAAATCCTGAAATCCAACGGCATCATCGACCCCTGGTACGACCGCATGATCGAATCCGGCTCCAAATGGGACGATGCCATCCGGAACGAAATGAAGAACTCCGACGTGGTTATCTTCCTGCTCAGCCCCGATTTTCTGGCGACCGAATACATCATGAAAACCGAAATTCCGCTGGCCATTAAACAACTGGAAGACAGCAAGTCCAAATTCTTCTTTATCGAACTCCAGCCCTGTGGCTGGCAACGCACCGAACTGGCCCAGTTTCAGCAAACCGACGATTCCGGGGAGACGAAGAAGAACGTCATCAGCATTGGCAAGCCCGATAATGATGCCGGCTGGAATCTGGTGATTAATGAGTTGGAGAAGAAGATGAGCGTCTGAAACAGCCATTATAGCCTTGTTCCAAAATAACATTCGACACCCCGGAAAGGGAAAGTTAGAGGTATTTCATAGATTTGGCGATTATGGAACCTAAAGAAAATCAGCTACCATCCAGCGATCCGGAGTTTGGTCAGCTGAGCAGCATGCTTCGCAGTAGAGCGTTCGCCCTTGACATTTCTCAAAAACTGGAAGCCGCTTACAACCAGAACCTCACCGACACCCAACCAGCCATTTTGCCGGAACAGGTTATACCGGAGATGGTTGCCCAGGTTGGTCAGGAAGAAAAAATCGCCGTGAACCTGGCCGGATTTTACGCCTTAGAGTGCGGAGTTGATTACCTGGCGACACTGAAGCGCAAACGGCCATCGGAAATTTTACAATCCATAGTCGACGAATCCCTGCTGCTTCTGGATCGAGATCTCCTGTGCCGTTTCGCCAATGCAACCTGGAAAGCCGGTCAGCCTTTCCGGGACTTGAACCGCATTACCCGCGATGCTTTTGTCCCCTACTCGCTGCTGCCGGAGTTGGAAAAGAAAAAAGACTGGGTGCAGATAAAGACCGCAGCCGCGCTGGTCCTCGCTAACCTGAAAATTACAGACTTAAACCAACGCCAGTAAGGCCCCGACCCACCCCGAAGTCTACACCAGCACTTCCAGTTCGGTCTTCAGGCGGCTGACAGCAGCCAGGCTTTCTTTCGCCTTCCCGGGACTCATCCCTAACGCATCTGCCAGTATTTCCAGGTGTTCGATCTCGGCCTGGCGCTGGCCCTCGTTGCCAATTACCTGCCAGGCTGATTTATATTGGTCCAGGACATCCAGGTAGGTAACATCCGGATCACCCAGTACCAGCCTGGTCAGGTTCAGGGTAGCTTCCGCAATCCAGTCCCAATAGTCTCGCTCCACTTCCTGCATTCCGGTAAATACCGCCAGCTCTTCGTTCAGCTTAGCCAACTGACCTTTCCTCGACATATCATTTTTGCCCCAATGGCGGGTTCCAGTCAGCACCAGCGCATTTTCGACTGACAACCAATTGGAGAGCGGGTAATACCTGGCTTTATTGCCGGGTATCCTGTACGCCTTCTGGTAATACGTAGCCGCCTGTTCGTATGCCTGCTGTTTGTCTTTGTCGTTACTGAGAAACGCCAGCCGTTTATAGCTGCTCCCTATCAAATTTAACCTTTCGGCTGTTTCGCCAAACGCAAGCAGCCGCTGCAGATCGGCAATGGCTTCCTGTATGGCGGCCCTGGCCTGCTTCGCGTCAAATCCGTTCCGCTTTACCTGGTACACCTGCCACTTGGCCTGAGTGTTGCAATATTTTTCGGTAGTAGAGAAAGAAAAACCGGCTTTCTCGGATTTCCAGAGTTCGCAAAACTTAGCGATAGCCAGTTCGTACTGATTCAGGGAACTATACAACAGCGCCTGAAGCTCGGTAATCCGAACGCTCTGGATGACATCCCGCCGGCAGGCCTGCTCAATGGCGTCCATCGTCTGCAGGATTTCTCCCGGATCGTAGCCCCGTACCTCCGTCTGATTTAGCAGGTTGCTGAGTTCAATTTCCGCTTCTTCCGCAATCACAAAATCGTAGGTTAGCTTCGGCTTACGGATACTGTCATACAGCCGGTAGAACGGATCACCGTAGCACTGGTATGCCCCCCAGGTATTAGTGATAGTCCCGTGTATTTCGTAGACCGACTTGCGGGCTTTTTTCACGGCATCGCCAAACTGACTACCTTCAAACAGGCACTGGTAAAAGCGCTCGGCAAAGGTGTGCGCGGCACTATCTTCGACGGCCCAGCCGGCTACTACTACGGCTTTTACTCCGATTTCGATAAGTTGGGTCCCAATATTAGCCGCCAGCCGGAAACGGTCACGCCGGAGGTCTTCGGCCACTCCGTCGGCCTTGCCCAGGTAACAGCAATTGACAAATACCAGCTCAGGTACGTTGCTCATCTGATCGATATGCGCCGGGGTCAGGTAAGCATCCGGGCCGATCAGCATACCCGTTGGTTGCCTGGGATCGGCATTGAACACCCCATGGCCTGCCAAATGCACCACCTTAAAATCTTTGCTGAATAAAGTCTGCAGAATCTGAGCCGCCGAACCGCCCGAAACCTTATCGACCGCAAACCCCTGCACCGCCAGCGAGTCGGCCACTTTGGTCCCTTCTTCCAGAGCCGCCGGCAACTGCATAAAGGGATTTTTCAGGTCCGGATCAGCAATAACAATGGCGGTAGTCTCCACCACCGGCGTGACGTTGATCCGAAAATTGCCCGTCTCCAACTGCCGGATCATACCGGCGCTGACGCATAACGGACGGGCTCCGGCTACCCGATCCTGCAGCAACTCCCAGGGAAAGGCGGCAGTGTACTTATCCAGTATCCAGTTGATATTACTCTGCCGTTTTACCTGCGGCTTGAAGTCGTTAGGCACCATCAATTCAAATATCGCCCTGGCCAGTTCCGGCGACCAGGCGTTCTGCCGCGACAAATCGTCCAGCATACTGGTCAGCGTTGCATCAATGGTCAGCAGCGGCCGCTCTTCGTACCGGGCCGCATCGGTAGATACCGAAAACCGCAAAACAGGCTGCGGGTTGCCGGCCGGTGTTTTTTCCTCCGTCTGGTGACGGACCGAGATGCGCGTCCACCACTCGGTGGTATCATCGAGCGGCAGGCGTTCGCGCCAGCCGGTGAGCTTCTTAATGGGCGTGCTGCTTCTGAAGATAGCCAGTGAGCGGTTTTCGTCTCGGGCAATGGCGTTGATGGCTTTCACGCAGGCCAGCGCCCGGTCTTTGTACAGTTCAATAAACTCGATGGTTTCGATCAGTCTCGGTACTTTATAGATACGGCGGACTTTTTCGTTTGCATCCTGCGTACCCTGAATAATGGCCCGGACGGCGTTCTCGATGCGCAGACCGCCATAGCCGGAGCCAATTAGCAGGGCCGAAATACCAAACGGTTTCGTCAGTGCAGCATGGTCGGGCTGCCGCATCAGCCTGTTATTCAGATCGGCCAGGTAGTTGGCCACCCCCTGCTCCACGCTGGCGGCCAGCCGGAATTCGGTGAGTTGCCCTTGCCGGCCCAGGCCGAGAATTAAGGCTCCGTTCAAGCCTGTCTTTCCGTCAAAAACAACCGTCTCGCTGGTCAGAAACTGGCCCGGATAGAGCCCTAACTGGTGCCGGCGGCTTAGCTCTCCGTTCAGATACCCGTCGATGGCCGCTTCGGCAAACTGAATGCCGTCGTCCTCAAAGTGGCCGGCCATGATCGGGTAGGCTGCGTATTTCAGGTGGCCGTTACTGACCGACACCGTAATAGGAACACTACCAGGCGTAAACGGACTCTCCGACGACAGCCCCAAAAGGGTTTTCTCGACGCCCTCGGGTGTCAGGTTGAAGTCCATCCGGGTTTTGGCCCTGAACTCTTTATCGATGCTACGCACCGTAGGTCGGGTCCGTTTCAACTGCCTGGTAGCTCCCCAGCTCAGCAGATCGGCAATGGCCCCGAACAGTTTACTATCATTGGCCAGTTCGCCATGCGGCACGTCGGAGTAATACACGTTCTGCGCGTTTAGCGAAGCCGGTATGCCGCTGTCCCAGGTTACGCTCTCGTCGCCCTCCTGCGTGGCCAGAAAAACCAGTTCCCGGCGGGGGCCAAGCAGGGTAGTCCGGTTTTCAATGCGGTAGCCGCTCACGGTCTGCTGACCGTGCCGAGCCTGTCCGGCAATGTACATAGCCTCGCCGAGATCGAGCTGGTTCCGGCTGATCCTGTCGAGAATGGTATCCCGGTACGTTCTGAACTCATCCAGCAGGTTTTTGGGGGGAATCGGCCACCTGGCATCACCGAAAGCGTTCCGCATGATTTCCCATGTATCCGGACTGGCAAAATCATAGTCACCATCGGTGGTCAGCGGCAGCAGGCTGAGTATGCCGGGGAACTTCGAGAACACCTCCAGCAGGTCTCTCTGCGAGTTAGTCAAATCCACCATATCCAGCGTGTTGATGAGCGAATCCAGCCCGAACAGCACGTACGGAATACGGAACGACCCGCCCAGCGGAGAGCCGAGGAACAGCAGCCTGAAATCGCGGGTGGCTTTTAGCACCTGCCAGGTGCTGTCGAAGTTGAGGATAAAATCGCGGATGAGTACCCCACCCATGGAGTGGCCGACCAGCTTAACCGGCTGCCGGAACTTCATCAGGTCAAGCAGTTTCTGGTTCAGGGCTGAGGCATTGGCGGCCATATCGGTACGCCAGTCGAACGGGAAGGTGACCACGTCGTAGTCCCGTTTCAGGTACTCGGTAAGCTTCCGGTACGAACTACCCACCAGGCCGTCGGCCCGCACGTTGGGGTTGTTGGCCGGCGAATACGCCAGACTGGTCAGGCTCCCGCCCACAAAACCCCAGTAATTGATCCATACCAAGTCGTTGCGGACCGTCAGCGTGCTGCCCATGATACCCGGCAGTAGCACCACAATGGGTTTGCTGCCCGACACTTTATCTTCAAACACTTTGCCGCCCGGCAGCGACAGTTGGATGTTGCGGATTTCCTGTTTGGTAAAGTCCCGGCTGTCCAGTCTCGTAAAGCTCGGCGCGGGCAGCCCGGCCGGGGTTTGCAAGGCGTGAAACAGGGCGGTCTGGGTATGGGCGTTGCCGAAATAGTTGAAATGATCGACGGTGCCGCCCTGGTCGAAGAAATACTGCACCCGGCCGTCGGCGCGTTTGGCTCCGTTGTACATGGAGCGGGTGTTGACTACCAGGTCGTTGTCGGCCAGGAAAAACACATTGGCCAGGGCTACTTTGATGGCCTGCCACCGCAGACTCAGCCGGGAATCACCGGCAATGACCAGCAGGGGCGTGTCGATGGTGGTTTCGGGGGCCGCATTGTTCAGCATCTGATTGAACGGCGACTTCGGGTTCTGCACCTCCAGCCCCGGCAGCGACGAGGCATCGCCCTTGCTTTCGATCAGGGCCACGATCAGTTCCTTTAGGGCCACAAACACCGGATTGGCCGCCTGCCCGGTAGCCATCCCAATCAGGTTGGCGATGACATTGAAGTAAATATCCAGCCGTTTAGAGGCCAGCGTAGTGCCGCTTGCGCTGGAAGCCACGCGGATAAATTTGTCGATGGTGAGGGTTTTCGACCGGATGGCTTCGTCTATCTTTTCCAGACAATCGAGGTCGCCGGTCCGGTCCTGCCGGCGCAGAAAATTTTTCTCCTTGGCCGAAAACCCATCCGGTGCCCCGTCGCCGGCGCAATATCGGTTCAGAATATCGCCTACCAGCCCACCCCGCGAATGGCTGATAATGGTCAGCGCGGCTTTTTCCGGCAACTGCTGTACCAGATCCAGCACGTTTTCGGCTGCGCTTTTAGTGAGAGTTTCGTGCTCAAAGGCCAGTATCCGTCGGCCAAACGTCCGGTGCATCAACTCCCAGGCTTTTGACCCTTGTAATTTGCTGAACGCGCCCAGCGTAGACGAGGCCGTACCGTGGATAAACAGCAGGTAATGGGCATCGGGCTCAAACTCCGGCTTTACGAGCGTTAGGACCTTCTTCCCATCCACGGTTTCCTCCGTCAGCCGGTACACGCCCGACCGGTTGTCCAGCATTCGCTTCTCGAAGTTTTCGGCCAGGGTGCGGATCAGGGGCGGCAGCACGGCTTTTTTGGTGAAGATTTTCACCACTTTCAGCACCACTTTTTGCAGCAGATCACCCCGGCTCTGATCCCCGGTTGCCAGTTCGACGGGTATGTCGATGATGTCCTTTTCGCCGGCCTCCACGCTTCTGACCTGTGCCGACGTACCGGGAAATATGTCTTCGATGGTGGTGTAGTCGCCAAGCCAGACGGTGCCGTCGGTAAACTCAAACTGAACTACCTTCTGTTCATCGAGAACCTCCGGGGCCGCAGACGCAGCCTCCCCACGGGTAGTCGCGCTGATCTCATACGTTTTTTCTATCTGAAGCCGGCTGTCCGGCAACGTTGCGTATGCTTCATCGTCCGGACTGTTGTTGATGACTCTGCCGGGGATGCGGATTTTCAGCGAATCCATACAGGGAAGGGTTTAGGAGGAGTGATAACCATTCACGATGATATAACGCTGAGTCGCTGGGCGGACAAGCCCGAAATTGACCAGAAAATAAAAGAAAGAAACGGAATGATGGAGAATTATAGCATTGAATTTAGTGAACGGTAGAGCCAATCCGGGTAAACAGTTTAGTTTCGGTTTACCCGGACCGACTCTTCCAAGGCTTCGTTATTTAATGCCCCCCACCCGATTTTGCCTTATCGCTACCACTCCCCAACTCCGTCACCGCTGCCGGGTTGGCGGGCGTGTCCAGGTGGTTCCAGTTGATGAGGACGTTCCAGAGCAGTGGGGCATCGTGGTGGTTCAGGTAGCGGTGCAACGGATCGAAGGTGAAGGCGATGACGCGCCCGGCCCCTACCGGCACGTTGAAGATGCCGCCGTGGCCGATGATGGCCTGCTCGTTGCGCACCATACCGGACAGCACGTAGGAAGGCTCTTTGGGCGTAGTTTTCGGGTCAGCGGGTTTTACGGGTTTACGGTCGGGCATCCCCATAATCAGTCCTTTGTATTCTTCCTCGTCTTTCAGCGGTTTGGTGCCATACTGGAGCAGCATCAGGTCGCGGTTGTATTTGCGCGTTTGTAGCAGCGGCCCGTTCCCCCGGAAAATCGGGAAGGTTTCGGGGAAGCCGTACAGCACCGGATGCTCGGGTCTGCGGGCTTTTACCTGCACCACCGAGCCGGGATGAAACAAGCCCGCAGCCATGGCATTGTACGGCTCCAGATCGCGGACAATACCCGTCTCGGTAATAATGGCCGACGAATTGTCCAGCGTGACTAGCACCCCACCGGCCTCGACAAACTGCTTTAGTTGCTGTAACCCTTCAAAGCCGGGTCCACCCGTCATATCGGCCGTAGCATCGGGAAAGCCGTGGGCCGGAAACTCGGTGGTTTTGGTGAATGGCAGCGGCCCATGCTTCCGGTCGATCTCGTGGATGAAATTGGCGGCCGAACCTACCAGCCGGGGAATCAGAATGACATCGAATTTCTTGCGCAGGTCGCCCGCTTTCAGGTGGTCTTTGTGGATGGAGGTGTACGGAATGCCGCGCTGCTCGAAGGTATACCGTGCCCAGCCTTCGTCCTGGGTGTAGTACCAGGTGTGGTAGATGGCTACGCGGGGTAAACTGACCTCATGCTGCCGCAAGGGCGCACCCAGCCCTTCCGGTTCCGTTTTGATCGCTTTCAGGTCAAGCCCGAACTGAGTTGACATTCGCCGTGCCTGATCGGCGGTTAAGCCTCTGAACAAAACCGCTCCGGCGGCCAGTGTATCTTTATCCAGTACCGATTTGGTATCCAGCACAACAGCTTTCCCCTGTTTGGCCTGGGTCTTCAGCCAGTACATGGCGGGTAACACGGTGTTCTGGGCCTTGTAGTTGAGCATAAAGCTGGTGCCCTCACCGTCGATCTTTCCGGCATACCTGACCTCATCGCTGACCAGCCGCAGGTCGGCCGGTGCGTACTTCACGCTGTCTTCGGCTTTGACCTCTACACCGTTCAGGTAACCCAGCGTCCAGGCGATGTCATCGTAAGGCGGAAATTTGGCTTCTTTGGGATAATTCTGTTTGGTCAGCAATGACACGGCCAGGTTGCGGTAGGGCTGGTTCAGCAGCACGACATAGTCACCCTGGTTCGGGCCCGACTCGGCTCTGTGGACCTCGATAGCCTGCGTCCGGAGCTGGTTGACCAGGTAAGCAGCCATGGCCGGATCGCGCTGCTTTTGGGGAATCACAAAGGCGCGGGGTGTCTCGTTGGTACCTTTCCGGAGGTTGTTTACGCCTTTCTGGTAAAAGTTATTAAGCAGCAACCGCCGGTTATTGGCCGCGTACGACAGCGACGCCAGCACGCCCGCCTGCATGTAGTTGATGTTGTTGCGGTACGACCAGTAGACTTTTTCGGTGGGCGGGGCCGGGCGGTACCATTCCTTGGTGGTGGCGGGGTCACCGGCGTATTTCTGCTCGGCCAGATCGCGCAGGTAGGTGTTGGCGCCCGCATTGCCGAAGGTTTCGTAAAAGCGGCCGACGGAGTTATGGTTGTTGGCCACCCAGATACCGTAACCCGGATACCAGCCGTCGTAGAACGCCCAGGTAAAAACACCTGGTATACCTTGGGCCGCCATGGTCGTAATGTCGTGGTTGGCCATGATCTGCCACTCGCCGATGGTGATCGGGTCGATGGTCTCGTTGTAGGGTCCGGTACCGGTAGAGATATACAGCAGCGGTACCGACTCGTGCAGGTCGAGCATCACGGTGGGGTGCCAGTCGTAGTAGATCCTGTAAATGGCTTTGGTGATGGCCTGCGATACCTGCAGGCCGTCGCGGTTGTTGTCGTGTACGGTGTATTTACCCCAATACGGCGGAGACTTGGGGAAGCCATCGTCGTACTCCTTCCGATTTTTGGTAAAGCGGTAATACCAGTCGACCTGCTTATCCCAACCGTCGGGTTCGGAGATGGGATTGATGAGCACAATGATGTTGTCGCGGATGGTTTTAATCTCTTCCGCCTGGCTGGTAATGAGCCGGTACGCCAGTTCCATCAACATCTCGGGCGAGCCCATTTCCGGCGAGTGCATACCCCCGTTCAGGTAATACACCAGCTTGCTGTCACCGATAATTTTTGATACATCCTGATTACCCACTTGGCGCGGATCGGCCAGCAGCGCCAGTTGCTTTTTGTAATGGTCCAGCCGTTTGATGGCATCCTCACTGCCAATGGCCACCAGCTGAATGGGCCGGCCTTCTTCGGTGGTACTCACGTGCTGCATGGTCAGGTTGGGTGACGCTTGCGCCAGCTTCTGATAATACCCGTAAATCTCCGTTGTGCGGTGCAGGATTCCGGGTGTACCAATGATCTGGCCAAAATGCTTTCGGGGTGACGGTACCCTGGGATCATCGGGCAGGTTCAAAACCGAGGTGGGAAGGAACCGGGGGTCAGTGGTGTATTCTTTTATTTTCTGGTTGTACGTGGTATCAATCTGCTGCGCCCGGAGCGGAGCAGTCAGCAAGACACAACCCAGCAGAAGCGCATACGAAAAACGATTCAGTGGCATAAGGCAGAGGTTAAGCGGTTTGAGTGCATGCGCGTTCCCGGAAGAGAAATATCGGCAACCGGCATATAACTGCCTGATATTATGAAAAGTACCGGACAAAACAAAAAGTCACTCCGCAGCTGGATTCCCCTTTCGCAGCAGCCTGCCTTTCGCTCAAAAGTTTGCGCAACGCAGCTGTTTTTCGACTAACTTCTTGTATTAAAGCTCTTTACAAGAACCTTCCTTCATTTAACCATATGAGAACGACTACCAATCTGCCAAAATGGTTGCTGATTTTGCTGGCGATCGTTACAAATGTTTATGGCCAGTCACAAATCAGGGGCCAGGTACAGGAGGCTGGCGGCAAGCCACTGGCGTTTGCCAATGTCCATTTGTTAAAAGCCGAAGACTCTACCGTTGTGAAAGGTATGGTGGCCAGCGATGCGGGCGTCTACAGCCTGGACGGAGTACCGCCGGGTAGTTACCTGCTTATGGCGACGATGGTCGGGTACCGGAAAACGTACTCTACCCCGTTCACCATCACGACCAATGCTCCAGCGCCCACGCTGGCGGTACTACAGGTAGCACAGGATACCAAGGAACTCAGTGAGGTACAGGTTACCGCCAAAAAGCCCTTGTTTGAACAGCAGATGGACCGGCTGGTCGTAAACGTGCAGAGCAGTATTACCTCGTCCGGAGGCAATGTACTCGACGTGCTGGAACGGGCACCGGGCCTGTCGGTCAACCGGCAGAGCAACGCGCTGTCCATGCAGGGGAAAGCCAACGTAGCCGTAATGATCGACGGGAAACTGAGCCGCCTGCCCCTCTCGGTGGTGCTTCAGCAGTTGAGCGGTATGCCCGCCAGTACCGTCGACAAAATTGAGATTTTTGTCAACCCACCCGCTCGGTTCGATGCTGAAGGCGATGCGGGGCTGATTAACATCGTCCTGAAGAAAAACGCCCATAGGCCGGAGCAGGACGGCACCAACGGCCAATACAGCCTCACGGGCGGCTACGGCTGGTACCCACGCTATGGCGGCTCACTGAACCTGAACCATCAGCAGGGCCGGGTCAACCTCTACGCTACTTATTCGCTGGTCAATGACAAAGGCTTTCAGCGGCTGATTAATGAGCGGACAATTCCGGCTGATGGCGCTTTCACCCGCACCGACTTGTTCATCAACCGTACGTGGCAACGTGTGGTGCATACTTTTCGCCTGGGAACCGATATTCAGCTCAGTGCCAAAACGACCGTAGGGGTGTTGTTGTCGGGGTACTCCAACCGGTTCACAACCGACTCGCGCAACCATACCGCGATTACGCGGCCCGGCAGCCTGAGCTTTATCGACGGCAGCATGCACGAACTCAACCATTGGAAACATGCCATGGGGAACGTGAACCTTCGCCACCAGTTTGCGCCCGACCATACCCTGACCGTCGACGCCGACTATCTAGACTATTATAACAACAATCCGTATGAATACCTTAATAATTACCGTAGCGAGGGGCAGACCGATAGCCGGCAGGAGCGCTTCAATGTACTGAAGCTAACGCCAATCCGGGCCGGGGTGGTGAAGGCCGATTACAGCCGTAAACTGTGGCCGAAGAGTACCCTCGAACTAGGCATTAAAGGTTCGCAGTTCCGGCTCACCAACGAAATTACCCGCGATTGGCTGGAGATTACTGGCTGGCAGGCTGATTCGGCGTTTAACCGGCGCGACCGGCTGAACGAAAAGATCGGGGCGGCTTACGCCAGTCTAAACACCCGTGTCTCGGAGAAAACCACGCTGGTGCTTGGGCTGCGTACGGAGTACACCCGCAGCATCATGCGCGACAAAGCGGAGGCACCACTGGTGAATCGCCGGTACTGGAGCCTGTTCCCCAACATGCTGTTCTCCCGGAAGATCGACGATAAACACAACTACCAGTTTTCGTACAGTCGCCGGATTACCCGTCCGCCGTTCGACCTGCTGGCGTCGTTCAGTATCTTCTTCGACCCCAAATTCTTCATGACCGGCAATACGGGTCTGCAACCTACCTTTGCCGACATTTTCAATGCGTCCTACTCCTTCAACCAATATACGGTCGCCCTGCGGTACAGCCACGACCGTAGTCCTATGAGCCGCTTTGTTCCGTTCGTCGACCCGGCCTCCAATTCGCTTACCCTCCGGGCCGACAACCTCGACTACGGCGATGCCCTGACCCTGACGTTGACGCTACCCATCACCATCACCCGCTGGTGGCAGAGTCAGAACAGCCTGATGGCGACCCAGGCGCAGGTGCAGTACACCCGCAACAGCCAGCAGTACCGGCTTGGGCAGTTCGGCGGGCAGATCAATACGGCGCATACGTTCCGGCTGCCCCGGCAGTTTACCGCCGAGTTGACGGCCTATTACATCGCGCCGGCCATTGAGGGCTTCAGCCGGTCGCTGTCGCTGGGTGAGGTAGCCCTTGGTATCCAGAAGAAATTTTCGGCTAACCGGGGCACGCTGAACCTGTCGGTCAGCGATTTATTCTGGACCGCCCGATATAGTACTATCACGCAAATTCCGGCCTTATCGCTGGATACCCGTTTATGGTTTAACTTCAGTGAACCTCGCGTGGTGCGGCTGACTTATACAAGGGAGTTTGGCAACCAGAAGGTAAGCGTCAACAGCAAACGCAGCACTGGGTCGGAGGAAGAACGGAAGCGGGTAAACTAAAAGACTTCACTATATTCACACATCACGCAGCCTATTCTATCCATGATTGAAAAAGAGCAACTAGACCAATTCGTTCGCGACTTATGTGCGTTTCTGGAGCAATACCAATCGCTGGGCGTAAAGGGTATCCAAATTAAAGAGACCGAAAACTATCTGCTGGGCAAGATTGAGGAGGAAACTGGTGGAGACGCGATTGAACTCTGGTCGGAGGAAGACGAGATAACCGTCGTGTACAGCCAGAGCCACTGGCATATTAATGATTACCTGAATACGGGAAAAACCAGGTTTATGTTCGACCTCATCGAACAGGACGTTTTCGAGATTATCGACGGAAAGCGTCTGACCTATTCTGCCTGGCAGGGTGAGCAAGCCCTCGGCAGTGGCGATGTAGAAGGTACGGTTGACGATGCTGTGCGGAGTGGTATCCGTAGTTTCCCCGGTGCCACGGAAATTCATGTGAAGCAATGGGGCAAAGACTTGTTTGTTTACACCGTCGACTCGGGAACCGGATAACAAACTTCTGGCTATTTGCCTATATCTTGGTTACCTGAAACTAAGATAACCATACCCTTATGTCCCGTAATAAGTCTATAACCAGCCTGTTCACGACAGTATTATTCCTGTTTGCCAGTCAGGTATTTGCCCAACCCATTCCGGCAGCCAGTTTTGAGAAAGTCCCTAAACCGCGCGTGATCGTCCTGACCGACGTAACTAACGAACCGGACGATCAGGAGTCGCTGGTGCGATTTCTGGTCTACGCCAACGAGTATGATGTGGAGGGCATGATTGCCACCACCTCTACCCACCTGCGCGGCAAAGTGCGGAAAGACAAGCTGGTGGAAGCAGTAAACCGCTACGGACAGGTACGTGATAACCTGCTGAAACACGCACCGGGTTTCCCGACCCAGGCGCACCTGATGAACGGCGTTGCTGAACACCTGCCTCTCTTCGGAATGGAGGGTGTGGGGCCTGGTAAAAGCTCGTCGGGCTCCCAGTTAATCATCAAGGCAGTTGATCGCGCCGATGACCGGCACATCTGGATCAGCGTCTGGGGCGGAGCCAACTGCCTGGCTCAGGCACTCTGGGAAGTCCGCCAAGCGCGCAGCAAAGCCGCCCTGGACCAGTTTGTGGCTAAACTACGCGTGTACTCCATCTCTGATCAGGACGATGCCGGCCGCTGGATGCGGCTGGAGTTTCCCGGTTTGTTCTACGTGGTTAGTCCCAGCAATAACGACTGGCGTGAATACTACCGGGCAACCTGGTCGGGTATTTCCGGCGACCGGCATTATAAAAACGGGCCGATGCACAAGTTTTCCCTGGTAGACAACCCCTGGCTGGAGCAGCACGTAATGAAAAACCACGGCCCACTGGGCGAATTTTACCCCCGGCTGGAGTACATCATGGAAGGCGACACCCCATCGTTTCTGAGCCTGATCGACAACGGGCTGGGCAGCAGCATCAGTCCGGCCTACGGCGGCTGGGGTGGCCGCTATGTCTGGTACCAGAGCTACGCTGAGACCCACCCGATCTGGACCAACTCCCAGGACTCCCGCGACGAAGTAGTTACCGAAGACGGTAAAATCCATGTTTCTGACCAGGCCACCATCTGGCGCTGGCGCGAAGCCTTTCAGCATGATTTTGCCGCCCGCATGGACTGGTGCGTGGCCCGTACCTACGCCGAAGCGAACCATAACCCGGTGGTAGCCTTGCAGGGCGACAAGAGCAAAGCCATTGTCCGGATGACGGTAGCGCCCGAAGCCACCGTAACAGCCGACGCTACCGGCACCACCGACCCGGACGGGAATGCCGTTTCGTTCAACTGGTTTGTCTACAAGGAAGCCGGTACGTACTCCGGAGCGGTTACCCTCAGCGCCAGCAAAACGTCCAGCGTTCGCTTTATCGCTCCCAAGGTCGACAAACCTGTTACCATTCACCTGATCTGCGAAGTTCGCGACAATGGCACGCCCAATTTGTTCAGCTACCGGCGCGTCATCGTCACGGTCGATCCGGCGCTGGTGGTCAAACCGTGATCCGGCCGGCGGTCTGCTTAGTCTGGTGTTGGCTCAGGAATTCTGCAAAGCTGGTCAGATTTGGGAAAACAGCCCGTAAGGTATTCATGTCGACCGACCAGCCGGGCTTGTTATTCCACTCCAGTTGCTTCACCATATCGCTGATCATCAACCGCGATATCCATTTGGGAATGGTATAGGCCGGAGTTTTGCGGCCGGTGATCTGCTCAAACGTTGCCCTGATTTCGGCGAGCGTTAACTGGTCACCGGCTACATCCTGAGCCTGACCAATATACACCTGCGGATTCTGGAAGATAAAAGCGCCCATAGCACCAATATCATCCACGGCTACCATATGGAAACGGGTATTGGGATGCAGCGTACCCGCCAGCATGGGAAACAGAACAGATCCGGATTTCGGATCGAAGAAATTCTCCATAAAGAACACCGCCCGCAGAAACGTGCGGGGCAACCCTATCTGGTCGATGTATCTTTCAATGGCTGCCTTGCTCTCCCAGTGCATAACGCCCTTGGCCGCAGCCGCATCGGCAATGGAAGCCTGCACAAAATGGTTGACACCTGCCTGCACGGAGGCATCAATCAGGTTGCGGGCCTGCCGGATTTCACCGGCATAGCCTACGCCTTTTTCCCAGAAGTTCTGTACGGAAAATACGCCGTAGACACCGTTAAGCGCCCGCTCCAGGCTGGCTTTGTCTTCCTGATCGCCCTGAACCACCTCAACCCCCTGCGCCTGAAGCCTGCGGGCTGATTCGCTGTTTACGTTACGGGTGAGCGCCCGAACTTTGAAGTCAGTTGTCAACAGATGCCGGACAAGGGCCCCACCCTGCTTGCCGGTGGCACCGGTTACCAGGATTATTTTTCCGTTTGTCATGATCGTGAATGATGTTTATGGATAGATTGTTTCGGTCTGCTAAATTCGCCGGTAATCATGGTAAGCCGTTTACCGATCACGAACTGAGCCACAAACAGTACGTAAACGGTCAGAAATTGCAGGGGCAACGCAATTTTTCGAGAACTTTGCCGGATGTCACAATTGAATTCGTCTATGACCGCCCGACTCATTTTCCTACTGATCGCCCTCCTCCTTTTCCCATTCCTCCTTTATTCCCAGACCGCCCCTTCCCTCCTCACCCGCTACGAACGAACCAACGGCCAGGAGACGGCTACCTACCCCGAGATCATCGCATTCTACCAGCAACTCGACCGGCAGTACGACCAGGCGAAACTGATTGAAGCCGGCACCACCGACATCGGCAAACCACTGCACCTGTTGCTGCTGTCGGCGGATAAACGCTTTACCCCCACTCCGGGTAAGGTCATGCTGCTGGTCAACAACGGTATCCACCCCGGCGAACCCGAAGGCATTGACGCCAGCATGATCTGGGCCCGTGAGATGCTCAAGGCCAACCGAGTTCCCCCAAATGTGCTGATTGGTATTGTGCCGGTATACAATGTTGGCGGTAGCCTGAACCGGGGCGTATCGCGGGTTAACCAGAACGGGCCGGTAGAATATGGCTTCCGGGGTAATGCCCGCAACTACGACCTCAACCGGGATTTCATCAAAGCGGATTCCAAGAACGCAGTGTCCTGGCAGCGGATATTCCAGACTTACAAGCCGCATGTTCTGATCGACAACCATACCAGCAACGGGGCCGACTACCAGCATATCCTGACTTATTTTGCCACCCAGAAAGACAAGTTGCACCCGATGGTGTCCGGCTATATGACCAAAACCCTGCAACCGGAACTGGACAAAGCGCTGACCAGCCGGGGCTTCGAGCCGGTGCCGTACGTCAACAATTTTACCGACACCCCCGAGAGCGGCATTGCCGGGTTCAATGACGCCCCCCGCTACAGTTCGGGCTACGCAGCCCTGTTCAACTGCATCGGCTTTGTGGTGGAGCTGCATATGCTGAAAGATTACCCCTCCCGCGTGAAGGGCACGCTAGCGTTTATGGAAGAAGCCCTGCGACTGATCCAGCGTGACGCTACGCAGCTTACCACCAACAAGCGAGAGGCCGATGCAGCCGTAAGCCGGCAAACAACCTTCACGGTCAGCTACAAACCCGACCGGTCGAAAGTCGACTCGATCACGTTCCGGGGCTATGCCGCCCGCTATAAACCCAGCGAGGTATCGGGTCTGCGCCGGTTGTGGTACGACCGCTCCGCTCCTTTCTCGAAGCAGATTCCCTACTGGAATACGTTCGTACCGGATGTGCAGGTGCAAAAGCCCACCGCCTACGTCATTCCGCAGGGCTGGAGCGAGGTGATCGACCGGCTGAAGCGCAACGGTGTGCAGATGCAGCCGCTGGCCCGCGACATTACCCTGGAGGTGGAGGTTTACTACATTGCCGATTACAAAACCGGCCAGCGCCCCTACGAAGGGCATTACCTGCATACGGGGGTGCAGGTACGTACCGAGCGCCGGCAACTACCCTACTACAAAGGCGATTATCTGATCCCGGTCAACCAGCCGGCAAACCGCTATATAGTAGAAACGCTGGAGCCGCAGGGCGTGGATTCGTTTTTTGCCTGGAACTTCTTCGACAGCATACTGGGTCAGAAAGAACACTTCTCCGACTATGTGTTTGAAGACGCAGCCGCCGATTACCTGAAACACCATCCCGAGGTGCGCCGAAAACTGGATGAACGCAAAGCCGCCGACAAAGCGTTTGCCGAAAGCGCAGCCGCCCAACTGGAGTTTGTCTACCAAAACTCACCTTATTACGAACCGACCCACAACCGCTACCCGGTAGCGCGTGTCCGGTAACCAGGCTCATTTTAACGAAGTGTCGCTTAAATTCAGCTTTACACCCAATTCAGACCATGCCGACCGCCGTTTTATCCAGGTTAATTTTACAGGCAGGCGTAGCCACCATCCTCATGCTAATCGGTTGGGCTGGGCTGGATAAAACCCTGACGGCCAGCGTGTGGTCGGCCATGAAAGTCAGCCAGTCGGCCCTGACGGTGGAGTATTGCGAGTTCAATCACCCCCAGCGCTTCTTCCACCAGCCTGTAAACACGTACTCCAACCTGGCTTACTTCTTCTTTGGCGTCCTCATCCTGCTGGTTGCCCGGCAGGACAACCGCTACCGGACCAGCCACACTCCCAACCGGTTAGCTGGCTTCCCCCTGCTGTCTGCGCTGATGGGAGTCTGCTTTATCTATCTCAGTATCGGGAGTGCGTTTTTTCATGCTTCGCTGACCTACCTGGGCCAGCGGGTAGATATGAACGCCACCTACAGCATCCTGCTTACGCTGCTGGGGATTACCGGTTATCACCTCGGCCACCGCATCCGGCTGAGCAGCACCCAGCAATGGCTCTGGATAGCCGCGGTCCTTGTAGCGATTGGCATGTTTTTACCCCTCGCTCGGCTGGTACCCAGCGCCCGGTTAGTCCCCGCCCTGATTCTGCTGCTGAACGCCGGTATGGTGATCCATTATGCCCAGTTCCGGGCCCAACGCTCCATTTGGGTGGTGCTGCTGAGCCTGGTGCTGGTGGTTTTGGCCATCTACATCCGGACGCTGGATGTACAAAAGGTAGGTTGCGATCCGTACTCGTTCTTTCAGGGCCATGCGCTTTGGCATTTGCTGACGGCCCTGAGCAGTTTTTGTAGTTACTGCTTCTTCCGGTTCAACAAAACACCGGCAAGCCTGGCGGCTTAGGCCTGTGGCAGGTACACGTAAAACGTCGTTCCCACACCCGGCTGGCTATCGACCGTGATGGCTCCCCGGTGGTTTTCGACCACTTTCCGGCTAATGGCCAGCCCCACGCCGGTACCTTCGTACTGGCCGCGGCCGTGCAGTCGCTGGAATACCTCAAAAATCCGGTCGGCATATTTGGGATCGAACCCGATGCCGTTATCGGATATGGTGATTTTCCAGTACTGCTCTTTAGGGGCGAGCGCAACAAAGGCCGGAATACGCTGACCCGCTACGGCTTCGCAGCCGATCCGGATGCGGGGGGGCGTTCCGTCGGCCACGAACTTCAGGGCATTGCTCAGCAGATTTTGAAACAGCTGCCCCAATTGCGATCCGTCACCAACCACAGTCGGTAATTCGGCCACCTGAATGTCGGCATCTTTTTCCCGGATTACCTGTTCGAGGTCGGTCAGCACGTCGGTAACGACCGTTTGCAGATCGACCCGCTCCCGGTTTCTGGCTTTGGTAGCCAGGCGGGAGTATGACAGCAGATCCCGGATGAGGGTATTCATTCGGTCGGCGGCCTGCTGCATACGCCGGATCAGATCCTGCCCCTGGCTCCCCAACTGATGACCAAACTGACTTTGCAATACATCGCCAAAGGCGGTGATTTTGCGCAGCGGCTCCTTCAGATCGTGCGACGCCACGTACGCAAACTGCTCCAGGTTTTCGTTGGAACGCTTCAACTGCTGCACCGACTCCTCCAGTTGCAACTGGGCCAGCTTTTTATCGGTAATCTCCTGAAACGTCAGCACCACGCCATCGTTCAGTTTGGTTACCGACGCATCGTACCAGCCATTCTGACCATCCTGTTGGTAGACCTGCTCAAAGCGCTCGGGCTGGCCAGATGCCAGCACCCGGCTGAAGCGGTCGAACAGGCCGGTTGACATAGCACCCGGAAAGAGAGGCAGCATTCGTTGCTGGACCAGCCCTTCCAGTGGCGTTTTCAATAGTTGGCTGGCCGCCTGGTTCACCGTCTCGATGCGGAAGTCTTCTACCTCGCCCGTTTCACTCCGGATAGCCGTTAACCACAGAATAGCGCTGAGCGAACCATCCAGGATTCCGTTCAGCAGCTGAGCCTGTTCTTCCAGCCGTATGGAGGCTTTCTTGATGGGCGTTATATCGAGGAAGCTGATGACGATACCGTCTTCCAGTTTCTGGAACGAGAGGTCAAACCAGATCTCCAGACCATCAAACGGGTAATGGAGTTCAACGCGTCTGGCTTCACCGGTTTCAATGGTGTGGACGTACTGGTCAAACACACCGGTAGTTTTTACCGCCGGAAAAATTTCCAGTATTTTCCGGCCATTCATATACCCGGAGGGGTAACCCAGAATCCGCTCGGCCACCCGGTTGACGCGTTGATAAACCAGGTCGACGATTTGCCCCTGCTCATCCCGCACCGCCTGCAGAATTACAATGCCGTTGATGGAACTGTTGTACAGTCTGGCGAGCCACTCGGCATTCTGCTGTTTCTCGCGTACCGCCTGCCGCGCCATGGTAATATCCACCAGTGACACCACAATGCCATCGTCCAGTCTGGCCGCCGACACATCGAGCCAACGGTCAATCGGTTCGTAGTAGTACGATACCCGCAGGGGTTCGCCGGTAACGGCCACCCGGCTGTACCCATCCATCAGGCCGGACGAAATCACGAACGGGTCCAGGCCCGTAAAGGTATTCACCCTGGCGGTAGAGCCCGGCACACCGGTGAGGCCAGTCATAGATTGGTTGTGGATATTGACCCGAAAATCAATGATCGTTCCTTCGTCATTGCGGATAGCCTCGCAGTGCATCAGCCCGTTCAGCGAGTTGTTGATGACGGCCCGCAGCAATTCCACTTCGGTGCGTTTTCCGACGGCCTCCGGATGCTCGTCCGTGACATCGCGCAGGTACATGGCGATCCCGTGGTCAAGCTCCCGAAACGAAGCCTCCAGCCACCGTGTCTGCTGGCCCTGCCCGGCCTGGTTCAACCAGACAAAATGCACCGGCTGCCCTACATACTGGCTCCGGAGCAGATTCGCGGTCGTTAGCTCAATGGTTGAAGGCAGCAGGTCGGCCAGCGCCAGCCCCGGCAGGCTATTGGCCGGCCGACCCAGCAGCCAGACCGCCGTCTGATTGGCATAGGTGAGTTTATAGTCATCAAGGGTCCCGGAACTATCGGTTGCCGTAAAAATCAAGGCACCAAAGGGAGCCTGATTCAGTAAGCCGTTCATGTCCAGAGAAAGAGGAGTATCTGGTGAGGATAACATAAAACAGTGTGGGTGAGCCGGGGCGGCTCTCGACAAAAGACCGAAAGTACTATGAAAAAGCCCAGGGCTGATGAATATAGGTCAATTTTGATTTTATGGTGCCATTAACGGTAAAATAAACCCGCACCAGCGCTTTTACAGTTGTGTTCATTCCAAAAACCATTATTTATCCAGTATCAATCGTCAACCTTGCATGAAACTATACCTGCTTCCTGCCTTACTGATGCTTTTCTCCGGTATCGCCCCGGCCCAGCAGAACCGCCCGCTGCCGCTCAATATTCTTTCCTTCAATATCCGGTACAACAACCCGCAAGATGGCCTTAATGCCTGGCCGAACCGCAAAGAGATGGCCGCTAAGGTATTTACCGATTACCAGGTTGATTTCGCTGGTTTACAGGAAGCGCTGGCCGGGCAGATCTACGATTTGCAGCAGCAACTGCCCCAGTACGCCTGGATTGGCGTTGGCCGTGACGATGGAAAAACCAAGGGCGAATTCTCTCCCATTTTTTACAACAAAGACAAATTTGAGGTACTCACCCAAGGCACCTTCTGGCTGTCGGAAACGCCGGATGTACCAGGCAGTAAAAATTGGGATGCCGCCATCACCAGGGTAGCCACTTACGGGCAGTTTCGGGAAAAACGCTCCGGCCGTAAGCTGTTCGTCATCAACACGCACTACGACCACATTGGCGAACAGGCTCGGCAAAACAGCTCCAGGTTACTGATTCGCAAGATCAAGGAACTCAGCGCCGGCCTGCCGGTGATCCTGACCGGCGATTTTAATTCCCCGGAGGCCTCTCCCGCTATTCAGACCCTAACCACCGATGCCAACTTCCGCCTGATCAATACCGAACGCCTTTCGGAAGAAGCGCATACCGGCGGTACAGCCTCTTTCAACGGCTTTGGTAAGGGTAAGCCGGGACCGGCCATCGATTTTATCCTGGTCGGTCCAGCTATTAGCGTTAAACGGCACGATTACCTGCCCATTGTGAATGGTGAGGTATATGTCTCTGATCACTGGCCGGTTATCAGCCGCGTGAGTGTGGAGCGCTGAAGGGCTACCGCCGACTGGTAGCCCTACCACCTTACCACGCAG
The DNA here is from genome assembly GCF_039541915.1 of Nibrella saemangeumensis. Lineage (NCBI taxonomy): Bacteria > Pseudomonadati > Bacteroidota > Cytophagia > Cytophagales > Spirosomataceae > Nibrella > Nibrella saemangeumensis. The sequence goes on along the minus strand of NZ_BAABHD010000084.1, from coordinate 473,830 downwards.
TGCGTTACAGCCACTTCTTCTTGCGGAAAATGTACAGGGTTACCAGCGAAGACAGAAACATCAGCCCCAGCGCCAGGGCATAGCCAAAGGTCATGTGCAATTCCGGCATTATGTCGAAGTTCATGCCGTAAATACTCGCGATCAGCGTCGGGGGCAGGAAAACGATAGAAACGACGGTAAAGATCTTGATGATCCGGTTCTGCTCCAGGTTTACCAGACCCAGAAAGGTATCCTGCAGAAATTCCAGCCGCTCGAAGATGAAATTGGTATGATCAATCAGTGAATTGATGTCTTTGATCAGCGTCCGCAACCTGGCTTGCTCGGCATCGTTGAACCAGCCGTCACTCCGGATCATGGACGAAATCACCCGCTGTTTATCCACGATATTCTCCCGGATTGACATGGTCAATTCCTGATAATCGTTAATCTTCAGCAGCATTTCACGATCCAGTTGCGCATCCAGGTCCAGTTGTTTGTTGATGGCCTTTACTTCCTGGGCCACCATCTCGACCAGGTCGGCGTCGTAGTCGATGCGGGACTCAAAGATGTTGATCAGGATCTGGGCCCCATCGCGAAAGACGGCCCGTTTGGATTTGATTTTCTTGACGGTATCGGCAAATGATTTCAGGTCGGCATTGTTGCGGTACGTAAAGAGCACATCGTCTTTGAGCATAAAGCTGACGGGCACGTTCAGGTACCGCTGCTCTTTATCCGGAATCAGAAAGTTGGAGTTGGCAATCAGGTATTCGTCTTCCTCAATGTACCGCGAACTGCTCTCGATCTCGGCCTGCTCCTGCTGCGTCAGAAAGTCGACGTCGAACTTCTCCTCCACGCTTTTGATTTCCTGGCCGGAGGGGTTTTGCAGGTCAACCCAAAGCGTATGCTCGGTATCGGAAAAAGAATCCAGGTCTTTTATTTTACGTACGGAGGTTTCGTCCTGCTGGAAGATACGGATCATGCGCTGGCTGTTGACAGATGGCCCTTAAACGCCCGCAAAGTTCTAAAAAAAAGCGAGCCGACGCATAGTCGGCTCGCTTTTGATTGTCCGGGTCAGCTCCGAAGCGTCGGCCCGCCCTGCGGCCGAAACTTACCTCTTCTCCGCCAACGGGCGTTTGTGGCCGTACTTCTCCTGGTACTTCTCGTACAGCCGCTTGTGCTTGTCGTCGAGGTTGACGTTACGGCCCTGGATGAAAGCCATTTCAACGACGTTGGTGCGCATATCGAGCGCATCGCCTTTTGAGACAAACAGGGTAGCCTGCTTCCCTTTCTCCAGCGTACCCACCAGATGGTCCACGCCCATAATTTGGGCGCTGTTGGACGTGATCAGCTTTAGGGCATCCTCGCGGTCAGGGATGCCGAAACCGGCGGCAGTTCCGGCCAGGAACGGCAGGTTGCGCGTCCGCCACCACTCGTCGGGGTAGCTCAGACTGACCAGGATACCCGCTTTTTGCAGAACACCCGGCAGTTTATACGGCATATCCACATCTTCGTCCTGCCGGCCGGGCAGCCGGTGTACTTCGCTCAGGATAACAGGGACGTTGTTTTCCTTCAGAAAATCGACAACCCGGTACGATTCTTCGCCACCGACGATGACCGGCTTCTTCACGCCCATCTCCTTCGCAAATTTGATGGCTTCGATAATGTCTTTCCCGTAACCGGCCCGGATGTACAGATTGCGGCTACCGGTAAATAACCCGCGCATGGCCTCCAACTTCAGGTTTACCGGGTCTGCATTGGTGAGTTCGGCGTAGGCTTTGGCGTCGGCAAACGTGGCCTTCAGCACGGCGATGGCTTCATTCCGCTTGTCGTTCTTCTTCAGACTGGCCGAGAAATCCTCCATGTTGAACTCCCGCGACAGGTAGCCGGGCCAGTTAAGCCAAAGGCCATCGTCGGCTTTCAGTACGGCATCTTCCCAGTTCCAGCCGTCGGTATGCATGATCGACGAACTACCGGATATGGTACCGCCCGAGGGCATGGCCTGCGTCAGCAGCACGCCGTTGTTGCGAATGGTTGGGATGACCTCCGAATCGGTATTGTAGGCAATGAGCGCCCGCACGTTTGAGTTCAGAACCCCAATCTCATTGTAGTCCAGCGTCGCTTTTACCGACGCTACTTCCTGTAAGCCAACCGTCGATGCCGGCGAAATCAGCCCCGGATAGAGGTGTTTGCCGGCAATGTTATAAACATCGGTATTGTTGCGGTCGATGGGCGTACTGGCGTCGCCAACGGCGGTGATTACGCCCTTATCGAACACAACGGTACCGTTGTTGATTACCTGGCCGTTGCCAATGTGAATGGTGCCGCCGGTCAGCGCCACCGGCCGGATCTGCGGCCGGGCCGGGGCCGGGTTCTGCGCGAAACTCTGAAGCGTTGTCAGAACCAGTATAGATGCTACTATTTTTTTCATGTTAATTTTTGGGTCTTTTTACCTGGGTCTAGTGCTTGTGCTCCGTCTCTCCTTCGGCCATAATCCCTTCCACATCTTCGCAGTGGAACATGCGGGCCCGGCGGAAGGTCGGCCGCTGGGTCGGGGCCCCACCGACTTTGGCCGTCAGCATTTTCTGAATCAGGCGGGCGCGTTCTTTCTGCATCTCCCCGCGCTTCTGGTCTTCGGCCTGCAGGTCAAAATAGATGGCGCCGTCGATGATCGTTTTCTCCGGACGGGCGTAAACCGACAGCGGGTTGTTGTTCCAGAGAACCAGGTCGGCATCTTTACCGGCCCGGATGCTGCCCAGCCGGTTGTCGAGGTGAAGCAGTTTGGCGGGGTTCAGCGTCACCATTTTCCAGGCGTCTTCTTCGGCAATACCACCATACTCGACTGTTTTGGCAGCTTCCTGGTTCAACCGGCGGGCCATTTCGGCATCGTCGGAGTTGATGGACACCGTCACGCCTTCGCGCTGCATCAGAGCGGCATTGTACGGAATGGCGTCTTTTACCTCCATTTTGTACGCCCACCAGTCGGCAAAGGAAGAACCACCGGCACCGTGTTTGGCCATTTTGTCCGCTACTTTGTAGCCTTCCAGAATGTGCGTGAAGGTATTTACTTTAAAGCCCAGCGAATCGGCTACTTTCATCAGCATATTGATCTCCGACTGCACGTAGCTGTGGCAGGTGATAAAACGCTTCTTATTCAGAATTTCGGCCAGGGCGTCCAGCTCAATATCCCGTCGGGGCGGCACGGCGTTCAGCTTTTCTTTGGCCGGCAGGGCATTGTATTTCTTCCAGGCATTGTCGTACTCACGGGCCCGCACAAAATGGTCGAAGTACACCTGCTCAACGCCCATCCGGGTCTGCGGGAACCGGGTCGGGTTGGCAATACCCCAGTTGGACTGCTTCACGTTCTCGCCCAGGGCAAACTTGATAAAACCGTCAGTTCCTTTAATCAGCATATTTTCCGGCGACTCACCCCACTTTAACTTAATCAGCGCCGACTGTCCGCCGATGGAGTTGGCCGAGCCGTGCAGCAACTGCGAAGACGTTACCCCCCCGGCCAGTTGGCGGTAGATGTTGATGTCGTCGGAATTGACCACGTCACCCATCCGCACCTCGGCCGAACTGCTCTGTCCGCCTTCGTTTACGGAGAAAAGGGCAATGTGCGAGTGCTCGTCAATGATGCCATTGGTCAGGTGCTTACCCGTACCGTCAATGACTTTCGCGCCGGCCGGAGCGGCCAGATTTTTGCCGACCTGAGCGATTTTGCCGTTTTGCACCAGCACATCAGTACTGCCCATGATACCATCTTTTTCGTTGGTCCAGACGGTAGCGTTGCGGATCAGCAGCGTCTCGGCTTTCGGTTTTTCGGTATTCCCCATGCCCACAAACGGGTAGAGGGGCTTACCAATTTCGGGCTTGTTCACCTTGCTGGTATCCGCTTTGGTGGCCGTGGGCTGATACGCCTGTGCCAGCGTAGCGGTCCATTTTACCGGCGTGCCGTCGGGCAGCGTGCCGTCGCCTTTCAGGCTTCCGTTCTCACGATAGCCAGTCAGGCGGGTGGTCCCGGTGCCGGGTTTCTTGTCCAGTTGCACCTGGATCGACAGCAGGTCATTGCTTACGGCCACTTTCGGCGTTAGTCGGGTCGTATCGTTCACCGTGATCTGGTACTCCGGCTTCTCGACCGACTTGCCAGTAATCAGCAGTTTCAGGTTCTTCTGGTTGCCAATGGTCAGGGTATACGTTCCCCGCAGGTCGGCCACGCTCTTATCGTTGACGATATGCCGGTTTCCGCGAATCCAGTTTTCGTAGATGATATTATCGGGACTGAACAGATTACCCGAGGTGATGATGAAATTGGCCAGTTTGCCTTTTTGCAGGGTACTCAGCAGATCATCGGCTTTGATCAGCCGGGCCGGAGCCGTAGTCAACGCTTCCAGCGCTTTAGCTTCGGGCAGACCGTATTCAATGGCCTTCCGCAGGTTGTTCCAGAAATCGGCTTTGTTGCGCAGGCCGGCAGCTGTCAGGGCAAAAGGAATATTCGCCTTCGCCAGCATACCGGCATTGGCGGGGGCCATCTCCCAGTGCTTCAGTTCGGCCAGGGAGACGTTATCGGCATCCCAGGCATCTTCAACATCGTAGGCCTGCGGAAAGGCAAGCGGCACAATCAGCGAAGCGCCGGTGGCTTTTACCTCATCGAGCCGCTGGTATTCATCGCCGGTACCTTTTACAATAAACTGAATGCCGAATTCATCCCCGATCTTATCGGCCCGCAGGATACCGAATTTGTCCGGCGCTTCAAAAATCTGAGGTATGCTTTTCTGTTTGCTCAGCGCATCCAGCGACAGGTTGGCCTGCTCTTTAGCCCCACCCCGTTTGTACCAGTCGGCATCATAAAATGCCTGTCGAAGCAGGGCCACCGAACCCATTGGCGAATTAGGATATGCCTGCGTGGAGGTACCTTTACTGAAAGAGTAATGCGCCGAAACGCCCGCCCGCAGCATTACCGTGTTTTCGCGGTCGTCGGCCAGCGAAACCAGGGCACCGTTCCCCCGCGCAATGCCGTCGTGGTGGTGGGTCAACACGGCACCGAAACCGAGTTTGCGTAGTTCGTCGGCGCTTTGTTCGGTTACCTTGAACAACTGGCTGGCGTCGGTTTCCGGCTGGATGGCCTGGTTCCAGTAGTAGGCGCCTTTTTTGTTTGATTCGTGTTGCTGGGGTGCCCGGCCGCCCTGACCCGGGGCCCGTTTTACCTCGGGCATACCGTACGTAGATTCGAGGTCAATCAGGGCTGGGTAGATGCGCTTGCCCTGGAGGTTGGTTACTACAGCACCAGCGGGCAGCTTCACATCTTTGCCCACCGCTTCAATGATACCGTTGCGAATCAGGAGCGTCGCGTTATCGAGGGTGGTCTGGGGGTCAATAACGATCGTAGCGTTGGTGAAAGCATACACGCCGGGCCGTTCGTCATAGACCCCATTAAGCGGGAAAGTCACCTGCGACCAGCCGGGAAGGGCGAGACCGGCAGCCATCAGGAGCATCAGGAAACGTTTTTTCATGTAGTTTAGCGTCAGTTATGAATGAGGCATAAACTACAAAAATAACAAAGTAAGGGTATTATCTGCCGACCGACCCATACAATATTCTGCCGGCCTGCTGGTTCATAAAATAGGATCAGTCTGGATTAGCCTTGTACCAAATTGCCTCGAAATGTGGACCGGTGCGTGAACCGGTAGCTTTACTGATAGGGCACAAACGGAAGTGACTTAGTCGCGGGCGGATCCAGATGATAGATGGAACGACGTGAACTAGTCAGGCGACGGGTCAGAACCGGGATAGACCGGAATCGCTCATCGGCTTTCAAGATCCGGATGGCTTCCAGATCCTCATCTTCCACTTTGCCAAGATCCAGTACAATATATTCTGGAAGCGAAACAACAGGTTGTTTGGAAAGGGTTTCCAGTAATTTCATTCCGGAAGGGTACACCACCACCGGATAAGAGGAAGGTTCATTGAGATCGAATCCCGGAATGTTTACTGATTTCTCATCAGTCTGTTCCGCTACTAAAGCAAGATAACCGTTACGCATTAGGTATATGTGTTTATACGCTGTTCTCCATTCTGGCAAACTTAAATGCTCCTCTGTCGGGATGCGACACAGAAACCTGGTTACCCTGATTCTTCCTGAGAAGTAGCAGAGGACACGGGTACGATAAACCTGCTTTTACAAACAGGCAATCGCGTATGATTTATGTTTTGTCAGGTGGCCGGTATTCTAACAAGACCGGTCTTTTCATGAAGGTTCAGTTCTTTAGGAAACTGAACCGGGAGACGCTATGAACTAGCTAATTTGAATACGGTGGACTAATCTCTGGATTTTATCCAGTTTAGCATCACAAATATTGGAATAAAACCGGATACTTCCTACGCAAGCCCTACAATAACTATAGAATTTTTGTTCCTTTACAGATAGTTTTATTTTACTTTTTATCCGGAACCCTGACCGGTTATCATCTGCTTGACTTTAAGCCATTTTTAATTGTCTTTTTCAAACTCTAAGTACTATACGTTAACATATAAAAATCAGGCACCCTACAGAATGGGGTGCCTGACTGTAATTACCTTGAACCAAGAAAATAACTGTCAAAAACCAAGAGTCTACATCCGAACTTTAAGTCTATTTTTTTTCAACTTCTTTTTAAGCCGCTTTCGCGCTTTATTTCTATCTTCTAGCTTGACGAGAATTCCAGCCATAAACATGGCCATCACCGACAGCAACGCTATCGATAATGGCAAATGGTCTACAAATAATGCCATACCCTCTGGCTGGTTTATTCGGTCTCAACTACATAAACTCTTACACCGACCCACTTCAGGCCATTGTTCATTAGCAAATAGCGACAATACAGCGGTTGTAAACAGGGGCATTTATACGATGCCATCAGGGAAGACTCAACATTGGGCAGGCTACCAAAGAGTCTGGTTAACTGGTACCAGGCCGAGGGATTTATATCCCAACTGATACTAAGCAGGTGCTCAAAGGGATCCGTCTTCTCCCGATAGCCCATCAGATTCCACCACTGCACTTTACAAAAAGGAACGCTTACCGCCACAACTGGGCTCTCAATGGCGCTCTTCCAGGTTAAGCCCTCTACTAACTCACCAATCTGCTGGCCATAGCTTACTATCATATCCGGTATATTCATTTAGGAGGCAAACAACATAAGCTATCAGGCGGACCAGCCTCCAGGTGCCGGCCTCACCTGATAGTTATGTACCCCCAGAACGTTATATCTTAATACTGATTACGAGCCAATAGCAGGGATAATACCCTTACTCGATTTATCATCTGTTCTGCTCCTCTGGCTTACACTGTAAAAGTATCCCCGAATGACACCTACATAACAGCAGATCGGTGACATAATGCCTGAATTGACCAGCTGCTGTTAGGATTCGGTCCACGCCCCCGCTTTCTTACGATAATTTGCTCGTTTAAGGGCGTTTTGCCTGCCAGAATAGCCGACAAAAAATCTATCTCCTATCTATGTAACAAGTAGAATACCGTATCTTTGTATTCGTGTCCATCCTAAATTCTTCTATGCATTTATATAATGGCGCTCAAACCCTGGTCCGTTCCCGTGTAGCTCCCAAAGTGCTGGTTGTTGAAGATAACCCTGACCATTGGGTTTTTATGCAGAAAGCGATGCAGGAAAACTTTACCGAAGTGGAACCAGTAGTAACAACAAGTGCTGCTCAAACGCTGGATTATCTGACGACCTGCTCAAACCGGGCTGAAGTACCACCCAAACTGATATTGATGGATTTATACCTGCCAGACCGGAAAGACGGCTGGCAACTGCTGAATCAGATAAAGAAGCTGGATCCACCCTTTGATAGAATACCTGTTGTGGTTTTGAGTCACTCCAATAATCCACAGGATATTGCAGAGTCGTACCGTCAGGGCATTAATTCCTATCTGGTAAAGCCAACGCAATACCAGGAATGGTTGCACTGTTTTCAGGTTATCAAGGAATACTGGTGGGAAACGGTAACCTTGCCTGATTTCCCGTTTTACCAGTAAATAAGAAGGAAGTGACGTTAGGATACGTCACTTCCTTACGTATACAAGACTACGTTATTAGACGTTGACCTTCTGCAAGTCGCAGGAATTCGGTAAAGCAGCTACTGAGAACCAGTAATTTCCTACTTTTTCCACTGCCTGGGTAAACAGCATAATATCGGTCGGCGTCTTAATGACGGCATTTACCCCGAGGTTGTAGTTTTGATTCGCATCCGAAACGGAGGGGGTAAACGCCAGAATTGGTAAATGCTGCAGCCGGCTTGTTGACTTTACAAAACTCAGTGTTTTCTGCATATCCGCACAGGATTTGCTAAGGTCGAGAATGATGGCTGCCGGCAACTGACGGTCCGTGCAGGCAACCAGCATTTGACGCATGGCCGGGCCGTTTTCAAAAAAGATCAGTTCATAATCCGGCCATTTTTCTTCCATCAGTTTCTGAAATAAAAGCGCCCGCATATCATCCTTGATGATAATAAAGACCCGACGACCTTTGCTTGTTTCCCTACGGGAAAAAGTTAGCGCCGGCACCTGCTCACCCGAATCCCGGACCAGGTAGGTCTCTTTGGAAAGCGGTTGCTGCAGTAGTTCAACTACCTGCGCCCAGCGACGGCGTCCGACAGGCAGTACCGTGCCGCATTTCATATGAACGGCCCCCGCCATTTTCCGGCGCGGAGGGCACTGAAGGTCCTCAATATACGCCGGATTAACAACCGCCGTTTTATGCACCCGGATAAAGTGGGGCAAGCGCTTCTCAAAATAACAAATCGGCTTGGATAACAGCACTTTCTTACCATTCAGGAAGGAAAGCCACGTATAATTATCGGCCCCGGTCAGATGCGAAATCAGCGCCGGATAGCGCAGGTAATCAGTGAGTAGATTCATGCTTTGTAACGTTGATCGTACAGTCTTCAAACGTTGAAAAGAACTGACGCTGTGATGTACCGCTGCTGTTCAGGAGAACCACAACGGTATAACTGAACTGGTTTATTGTATGAACTGGTAGCGAATCTGTGTAGGCGGTTCTTTCAAAAATAACAAAAAAACGTTTTCGCCAGATTAAAATTAGCCAATAGCACGCGCTCCTGTCCGTTTGAACTGCCATTCCATAAGGAAAGAAAACGGAAGGGCTCCTGGTTAGTCTTACTAAGAAAATCGTCAAATTGTATGAAAGCACAAATCAGAATGTATGCCCCAACGGATGAGGCCGGTAACGGGGGTGGTATGACGGATGGCGCTACGGGCGGCAACGCAGCCGCTGGAGCCGGCATGGGCAACAGCACCGGCGGAGGCATGACTGACGGCGGTACCGGCGGGGGTATTGCCGGCCGCACCGCTGCGGGTACCGATGGCGGTATGGAAAGTAACGGGGGCGGCACCGACAGCGGCATGGGCGGTGATACCGGGGCCGGCTCCGGCGGCAGTATGGCAACCGGTTCTGGGGGTGGTATGGCCGATGGCGGTACGGGCGGAGGCACGGGTGCCGGTACCGGTGCAGGCATGGCCAACATGGGACAGCGATTGTATAAGACCGACCTGGATCGGGACGATAATGATCCCGACATAAACAGGGACAGTGAGGACATTGACGGCACGGTGGTAACCCATCTCGAGGGCGGCATGGCCGGCGGTAGTCTGGGGACCGGCACCCGTGGCGGGCTGATTGATGGCGGAAATCCGGCGGCTTCAGGTCCTGGATCAGGGGCTGGCAGCGGCATGCCCGGTGGCGGAGGGCTGGCCGGTGGCAATACCCGTGACAGCACCACCCCTGATAACCAGCCTGAGGAAAACAGGTAACTGGTGCGGGGCCGTTTCCTTACTTCGCCGGCCATAATTGTTCCGCAATTACAGCGTCCGAGTTTTATAATCAGGTTCTGAAAAGAATTCGATTCGACGCAAATGAGTTCGGCACTTGGCCGGGTTCATTCTTCTGCCACTCACTACGAGTTAACCCCGGTTTCAGCCTCAGGTTCGTACCTGAAGCGCGAAACCGGGGACCAAAACAGGAGCAGGAAGATTTGATTAGGTTGATTTATAGATGCCTTTTTAGCGTAGACCCAGGGTAAAGGCAGCCACCGGCGTTGTTGGTGGTGCTGCTTATAAGAAGTCCGGTCAGAAAGCACTGATTTTCTGGCCGGACTCTTTTTATTCACTGCCTTTACTTCACTTCACTGACCGGCTCACTCGGCACAAACTGGCGTTCGTTCAGCAGAAAACCGGCACCGTTGGCCAGGATATGCACCTTCAGGTTGTCCAGATAAACCGACTCCATCTCGGGCACCTTATGATAATTCGTATAGGTAGACTCATCGGTTAAGACCACAAAAGCGCCCCCGGAACCAATAGCCCGCATTTTATTTCCTTCGGTAATGACCACGCCGGTATCTATACACAGACCAACCCCAATGAGGCCGGGATTCCGCAGCAGGGCCTCCGTCAGCCGGGGCAGGCGACCCCGTTCCATAAAGTGGGTATCAACAATCACACCCGGCAGCAAAGACAAGCCTTTTTCAGTTTCCACCATGCCTTTTATCAGCGACTCCGCGCTTTTTCCTTCCCGGATGACCAGTCTCGACATGGCGGCTGCTCCGGCGCTGGTCCCTGCAATGACCAAATCCCGATTCACGTACTCATCCTGCAACTTCTTGATAAACTCCGTGTCGAGCAGCTTGTCAATCAGGTTCGTCTGGTCTCCTCCGGTAAACAGCACGGCATCGGCTTTTTCCAGCCGTTCCAGGTTTTCTGGGTTATCTGCATCCGCCGAGTCCTTGATATACATGATGTGTATCTTTTTGACACCCAGATCGGAGAAAGCCTTTTCATATTGTTTCCCCATTTCCTCCGGCACTTCAGAGGCCGCCGGTATGACTTCAATCCGGGGATTTGACTTATCAATTTCGTTAAGAAAGGTCTTGAGAATACCGGAGCCAAAAAAATCCCGTTGCCGGATCTCACTGTTCGTCGCTTCTTCACTGGTTTCTCTGGCTTCGCTTCCTCCTATCGGAATAAGTTTACCTTTGGGAGCTGTCATAGTGGATTAAAAATTTTAACGTTAGCGTGATGTCAACAACGTATGTTGGTAAGAGTTAACCAGGAGCCCGTGGATTTATGATACGGCCCGCTGGAAGGGCCGTTGTTCTTCTTTTGTATTTTATTTGGGGATAAATTGATTAAATCTTAGCTTTAGCGGCTAAACGCTTCTGCTCATGGAGAATAAAAATCCCCTGGTTCTGGTTGCCGATGATGATGAGGATGACCGCTTCTTTCTCCAGCTTGCCTTTCGGGACAGTTATCCCGACTGTAAAGTAGAGTTTGCCAGCGACGGTGTAGAATTCCTCGATCACCTGAACCACCAGACAGACAAGCCGGATCTTGTTTTGCTCGACATCAATATGCCCCGCATGGACGGCTGGGAGGTGCTGAAAGCCATGAGAGGTAACACAGCGTACCAGGATATTCCCATTGTGATTTACAGCACATCGGACGACGAATTTGACAAAGCCCTTGCCAGACGGCTGAAGGCCGATATGTACATCACCAAGCCCTCGGCCATAAACGAGCTGCAGGATCTGGTGCTGCTGTTTCGCCGGGAGTGGCTGGAAACCGGCCCGGTTACGCTCTGATCCATTCGCCGGCTGTCAATGCCGGATAAGCCGGGCAGGCCCGAACCGGTAAAGCGACTCTCATCTAATGGTCACGTCGTTCAGAGCTGTCGACCTGAGACCGGTATATAGATCAGAAATGTGGTTCCCTCTCCCGGAGTACGCTGCGCTATAATGATACCACCGTGGTTTTCTACCACCCGCTTACACACCGCCAGCCCGATACCAGTACCGGCCTGGCCGGTTTCCGGATGCAGCCGTTGCGAGAGATCAAAAATATGGTCCGGGTCCTCATTGGCATCGAACCCAATACCATTATCCGATATTCTGATTTCATAATAGGTTCTGTTGGCCTCTAAACCGGCAATACCGCCGGCGGCACGGCCGGCGATGGTGCGTGACCGGATCTGCACCTCGGGAGCAATACCGGGCCGGCTACACAGCAGGGAGTTGGCAACCAGGTTATGCACCAGCAACCGCCACTGGGCCACACCACCCCGGATTACCGGCAGCGATTCCACCACCACCTGAGCGCGCTTCTCCTGAATCTGACCGCTCAGTTCGGCGAGGATCTCCTGCACCAGCGTTTCCAGATTTATTTTCTGGAAGGCCTGCTGGGGGAGTATCAGGCGCGAGTAGGTGAGCAGATCGTTTACCAGCAATTGCATCTGACTCGCCGAGCGCTGCATGCGATGAACAATCTCGACGTTACCGGCACCAGATTGATCAGCATATTGGCTGATCACGATGTCGCCTAAAGCCTGAATAGTCCGCAGCGGCTCCTGGAGGTCATGGGAAGCAATCAGGGCAAGGTGCTCCAGTGTACCGTAGGAACGCTTTAATTCACCGATGGTGGTTTCCAGTTGCTGCTGCACCCGCCGGATTTCCGACACGTCGAGGCAGGTCAGAATCAGGCCATCGTCCTGCTTCACCACCGAAAGATCGAACCAGTAGTCGACCTGCTCATAAGTAAGCTCAAACTGCATCCGCAGGGGCTGCCCGGTAATCAGCACATCAACGAGATCATCGTACAGCGGAGCCATATCCTCCGACAGAACGTCCTGGATCGGCTGCCCAATCAGGTCGTCGGCGGGCAGGCGGGTCAGTTCCTCACCGGCTACGTTCACGGCTTTCACCACGAAATCGACCACGGCACCATCGGTATCCCGGACTGCCTTCAATTGAGCAATGGCAGCCATAGAGCCGTTCAGCATCTGCTGCACCGTATCTTCAGCCTGCTTCCGGTCGGATATATCCACGGAAGTGACAATGACGCTATCGCCTTCCCGAATGGCAGAAAGTTGGTACCAGCCTTTGGTGCGGCCGTCGTTGATGTACATTTCCTTCCGGAAGGAATGGTTTAGGTCGGCTACCTGCACCAGTTGATTGAACAGGTCGCTCCGGTGAAAAGTCGGAAACAGGTCCGAAAACGGGTGGACCAGCATATCGCTCATGCTATGCCCTTTGCGAAGGGCAAACCGGGGATTCAGCGCCCGGGTCCAGAAATCGACTGTCTGCCCTTGCGCATCCCTGACCGGCACCAGCATCCCAATGCCAACGGGTGCGCCATCCAGGACAGCCTGCAGCCGCTCCGCTGTTTCGCGGATTTGCTGCCCGGCCAGCACCTGCTGGGTAATATCCTGCGAAATGCACAGGCGCTGCGTAGCCCGGCCGGCATGGTCCCGTTTAAATACCCGTCCCCTGGCTTTATACCAGACTGGGGTATCCGTCTCGTCCATCACCCGGTACTCCACGGTGTTGAACTCGCCGTCGGGGAGCGTCCGGAAACTTTCGTTATAGGCTTCTACCAGAGCCCGGTCGTCCGGATGAATCAACGTCAGCACCTCGGTATAACAAATGGCCGGGGTCGCTTCCAGGCTGTCCGGGTCATCGAGGTCAGTACCCTTGTTCAGGTAGATAAATTCTTTTTTGTCCAGATCCAGCACGCTGATAACGTCGGGAGTAGACTGAACCACCTGGCAGATAAAGTGTTCCCGCTCCCGCAGTTTCTCTTCGGCGGCCCGCAGCCGGGCAATCTCTTTCCGATCCTTTATATCGAGCATGGTCACGGCCAGACCATCGGCCTGCTTCACGGCCGTTACGTTATACCAGCCCTGAAGCGCTGGCTCTTCCAGGTAGATATCAATGAAGAAAGGAATGCCGGTCTGAACCACCTGGATGAAAGTTTCCAGTAGTCCGTTGCTGCTGGCACTCGTAAAAATCGACAGGAACCGTTCGCCGATCAGGGCCTCCACCGGCCGTTCCACCATCTGGCTGAAGAAATTATTGAGGGTGACAAACCGGAAATCAGTAATAACCGTCTCGGGGTCGCGCATGGCATCCATCAGGCACACAGCCGCCGGCGAACTGTCCAGCACGCTGTGCAGCCGGGTAATCATGCGATCGGCCCGCTGAAAGGCCTGCTTCTGCCGGGTAATATCCGTCAGCGTCACCACTACGCCATCATCCTGCTTCGTCACGGCACACTCGTACCAGATCGAAGGCAGGGCCGTTGCCAGGTTGTAAGGCAACTCGAAGCGCTCGGGCAAGCCGGTCTCCACAACCTGCTTAAACCGGAACAGCAACTCGTACGGACTCGGAAAAATTGCCGTCAACCGCTTATTCAACACCTGCTCCTCGGCCAGCCCCAGCTGCTTTTTAGCCTGCGTATTACTGTATATGACCTCAAAATCCTCAATAATCTCTTTTTCCCCGCGAACAGCGGTCAGAACGACAATTCCGTTCTGGCTACTCTCCACAATACTCAGCAGAGTAGCTGAAGAGAGTTGATTAACATATGAATCCAACATAAAAAAGTTCTCCTTACGAAGTATACTTAAAGGTAAGTGAAAGAAGTGACAATCTACTGTTCTATTGTGGCAACGGTACGCTCAGCAGGTGTCTGGTTTCGCCGGCGCTTAGAGAACGAGCCAGTTACCTGGTTGCGGCAGACTCGTGAATCACCGAATTGCCAGGACAGTTGCATATAACCGCCGGTACGCCTACCTTTACGGCATGATTTTCCAGCAGGCGCTACATCTCTCCTTCCGACATTGCCATCATCATGGCTTTCTGCACGGCTAACCGCCGGAACCAGCCTGTTCGTTACCGCTTTACCGACTGCCCGCTCCTGGGGCATCCGGGTCAATTTCAAACACCAAACCGCATATGACTACCCTGATTCGTATTGCCTTGCAGAAATCCGGCAGGCTCAGCGAAGATTCATACCAGCTTTTCAAAGAATGTGGCATCCGGTTCGACTACGGCACCGGCAAGCTCAAATCGGTTTCGTCTAACTTCCCGGCGGAGTTTCTGTTTCTGCGCGACGATGATATTCCGGGGTACGTTGAGGATGGCGTGGCCGACCTCGGCATTGTGGGTGAAAACGTGGCCGTGGAGTCGGCCCGGAGCGTGCAGACCGTCCACCGGCTAGGCTTCTCCAAATGCCGCCTGTCCATTGCCATTCCCCGGAGCGAAAGCTGGAGCAGTATCAGCGACCTCCACGGCAAAAACATCGCTACCTCATACCCCCGGCTGCTGGGCAACTACCTGGCGGAGCAGGGCGTACAGGCGAATATCCACGAGATTAGTGGCTCGGTCGAGATTGCCCCCAGCATCGGGCTGGCGGAGGCCGTCTGCGACATCGTCAGTTCGGGCAGCACGCTGCTGAGCAATGGCCTGAAGGAAGTAGAAACCATCTTCCGCTCGGAGGCCATTCTGGTCGCCAACAATACCCTGAACGATGAGCAGCAGGTTATTCTGGAGAAGTTGCTGTTCCGCATCAAAGCCGTGCAGGCCGCTAAAAACAACAAGTACATTTTGTTGAACGCTCCCAACAACGCCATTCCCGATATCATCAGTCTGATACCCGGCATGAAAAGCCCAACGGTGGTGCCGCTGGCCATGGAAGGCTGGAGTTCGGTTCATTCCGTCATCAACGAAAACGACTTCTGGGAGAACATTGAAGCCATCCGGGCCGCCGGTGCCCAGGGCATTCTGGTCATTCCGATTGAGAAAATGATAAACTGAAAAGGAATTATGAACATAATTGCCTTTCCTTCCCGCACCGAGTGGCCGGCGTTGCTGGCCCGGCCGGTGCAACGGTCCGAAGAGATTGAACAGGTGGTAGCCCCGATTCTGGAGCAGGTGCGCCGGGACGGCGATGCCGCACTTCGGACGCTAAGCCTTAAGTTTGATAAGATTGACCTGACGGAGCCGGGTTTTGTTCTGGAGGAGACTGAACTGGCCAATGCCCAGACCCAGCTTACCGACGAGTTGAAAACGGCTATCCGGCAGGCCTACCAGAACATCCGGACGTTTCACGAGGCCCAGCGGCAGCCTATCGAGAAAATTGAAACGATGCCGGGGGTAACCTGCTGGCGCAAAAGTGTAGGCATCGAAAAAGTAGGGTTGTATATACCCGGTGGCACGGCACCGCTGTTCTCGACGGTGCTGATGCTGGGCGTACCAGCGCAGTTGGCGGGCTGCAAAGAGGTTATTCTGTGTACCCCCAGCAACCACCCGGCCATTCTGTTTGCCGCGCATCTGGTGGGCATTCGCCGGGTGTTCCGGGTAGGCGGAGCGCAGGCCATTGCGGCCATGGCCTACGGCACCGAAACCGTGCCGCAGGTCTACAAGATTTTCGGTCCGGGCAACCAGTACGTCACAGCGGCCAAAATGCTGGTAGCTAAGGAGGGCATCGCCATTGACATGCCGGCCGGCCCCTCGGAAGTGGCCGTGTACGCCGACGATACCGCCATACCCGCCTTTGTAGCCGCCGACCTGCTGTCGCAGGCTGAACACGGCGTTGATAGTCAGGTCCTACTGGTCTCTACCAGCAAGAAGCTCATCATGAACACCAATCTGGTCTTAACCACGCAACTCGAAAACCTGCCGCGCCGGGATATGGCGGCAAAAGCCATTGCCAACAGCAAGGCAATCCTGGTCGAAACGGAAGATGAGGCTATTGACCTGCTGAACCAGTATGCCGCTGAGCACCTGATCCTGAGCGTAGAAAACGCCGAAGCGGTAGCCGAGCGGATCATCAATGCCGGCTCTATTTTCCTCGGCAATTTCACCCCGGAATCGGCCGGTGATTATGCCTCCGGCACCAACCACACGCTGCCGACCAATGGCTTCGCCAGGGCGTATAGCGGGGTGTCGCTGGATAGCTTTGTGAAGAAAATCACGGTTCAGTCCATCACACCGGAGGGGTTGCAGCGTTTAGGTAAAACCATAGAAGCGATGGCGGAAGCCGAATCGCTGCGGGCCCATAAGCACGCCGTCAGCATCCGCTTAGCGTCAATAGAGTAATTTCGTACGGCAAATTTGTCAACTTTAACCCAAACCGATTGGCATGCAGAAAGGAATTCTTACAACCCTGGTAGTACTGACAGGCATTGCTGCCCATGGCCAGCAGCCCACCGCCGAGCAGATCTATGACCGGATGCGGAAAGCCTACGCTACCGCACAGACCTACCAGGATGCCGGCACCGTAACGACCTGGTACACCGAAAAGGGAGACAAGGAGCCGAACCATACCAGTACACTCTCCTTTGAAACGGCTTTTGTACGGCCGGCCAACCGCTTTAAATTCCGCTACGAGCAGAGTAAGTCGGTCATGTTTACCAACCGTAAAACCTGCTACCTGGTTGTTTCCGATGGCAAGAATACCCGGATGCTGAAGTCACAGCACAAGGACCGGGCCTCGACGCATGAGCCTTCCCTGGGTGCGGCTTTAACGGCCATTTCCGAAGGCTCCGGCACCGCAGCCCGAAAAATACCGGGTATGCTCCTGAATGAGCCGATCAAAGCCAGTTGGGACCCTAAAAAGCTGCAATCGGTAAAACTGATCGGGACGGCTACGCAGGATGGCAAGCCCTGTTACCAGCTCGAAGCCCTGGTTTGGGGGAAGAAGAAAGCCCAGCTCTGGGTGGATCAGCAGACGTACCTGATCCGGCGGATTGACGAGGACTACCAGTCGCCGTCGGTGAGCACCCGCACCAGCATCACATACCAGCCGGTCATCAACAAATCAGTGAAGGACGATGCACTGGCGTTCAAAGAAGAGTACTGTGACTAGCGAACCAGATCTACCCGAACAAGCAATTACATCGGCAAAGGTTATCGAACTGAAACCAGTAACTGCCGATGCGGCACCGCAGGTAGCCAGGGTAGCCGTTCGGGCCTACAATGATCACTATACCCACCTCTGGTTCGACGGAGGTTCCTGGTATGTCGGCAAGTGCTTTACCCCGGAGGTGTTGCGGGAGGACATGAGCCACCCAAACCACCGGTATTACCTTATTCTGGCCGCCCAGCAACCGGTGGGCTTTGTCAAGCTGAAGCTACATGAACCGCTACCGGGCCATGAGGGGTTGAACGCACTGGAACTGGAACGGATCTATATCGAACGGGCCGCTACCGGCCAGGGCGTGGGGAAGGCCGTCATGCAACAAATCATTGACATCGCCCGGCAGCACCAGAAGTCGCTGATCTGGCTGAAGGCCATGGACAGCAGCACCGAAGCCATCGCCTTTTACCGGCAGAACGGCTTTGTGCACTGCGGCACTCACCACCTCGACTTTCCGGTGATGAAGCCCGAATACCGGGGTATGGTTATTATGAAAAAGGAACTCTGACAACAAGACTCATGTATACGTTCGACATCCAACTGGATTTATCCGAGGCAGCGTATGACGGGTATGTAGACGAAGAATGTAAAATGATTCTCGGTTATCTGGAGGAGACTTCCCAAATACTCAGCAGCAGTTTTCAATGTACGCAGGAAGGCAATATAGCCAGGATACCGGTAGTGTGTCCGGCGATGGACTCTTTGGATGAAAAATACCGGATGCCGGTTTGCAGCAGTATCATTACCCGACTCGAAGCGCACCTAAAGCGTACCATAACCTTTGTCCACACCGGTACGGAGGTGCGCGCTGCCGACTATGAAGTTCCGGAGAAGTCCAGTTGGTTTATCTTAAAATACAGGGAATTTTCGCCGTTAAAATGTGGCGACACGTACGAGCCGATTCCCTTGTACCGAATTCCGTTTACAACCGATTACCAATCTTACCAGAACGTTACTCTCTGGCTATCGAACTACGAAAGTATCTATACGCTCTGGTCCATCGGAACGATCGGTGAGCAATCGACCCTGCGGCAAATGCAGGATGCAGAGTCAACCCTGTCGAAAGAAGGACGCGAGGTTTGCCGCCGGATTGAGGCCTCAACAGGCGTACCAACCTATTATTTCCTGATGAACTGGCGAGCCTGGGGGCGCAAAAAAGATGAAGCCCGAAAATGCCCCGGTTGCGGAGGTGACTGGTTAATTCCAGAAGCTACGTTCAATGACTACATCGCCTTTAAATGTGATAATTGCCGGTTAGTCTCTGAACTGTCCAGTAACTGTTAACGTTTGGAGACGCTGGATTCCCTCTTTACCTTTGCCTGTCAGGAGACTGCCTGTTTACTCCATCCAACTTTATCATGAACTTTAAGCTGAACTCCATTCTCCGTCCGCACATCCTCTCGCTAACCCCCTACTCCTCCGCCCGCGACGAATATACCGGTAGGGAAGGTGTGTTCCTGGACGCCAACGAAAATGCTCTGGGCTCGGCCACGGTGGCCAATTACAACCGGTATCCCGATCCGTACCAATGGGCCATCAAGGAGCGTCTGGCTCCGTTGAAAGGTGTTCGGCCGGAACAGATCTTTCTGGGCAACGGCAGCGATGAACCCATTGACCTGCTGATCCGGGCGACCTGTACGCCAGAGCAGGACAGTGTGCTGGTTATGCCGCCCACGTACGGTATGTATGAAGTCAGCGCCAACATTAACAATGTTCCCCTCATCCGGATACCGCTCACGCCCGGCTTCCAGATCGACCTCCCGGTGGTGTTGGCGGCTATTCAGGAGAATACGAAGCTGCTGTTTGTCTGCTCACCCAACAACCCAACCGGCAACCTGATCGACCGGCAGGCGGTGCTGTCGCTGCTGGAGCAATTTAACGGGCTGGTCGTTGTGGACGAAGCCTACATCGACTTTGCCGATACAGAATCCATGACCGCGCTGCTCGACCAGTTTCCGAATCTGGTGGTGCTGCAAACGTTTTCCAAAGCCTGGGGCCTGGCCGCGCTGCGCCTGGGCATGTGCTTTGCCTCTGAGGAGCTAATCCGGGTGCTGAACAAAATTAAGCCGCCGTACAACATCAGCGCTCCTACGCAGGAACTGGCCCTGGACGCCATTGACCACGTTACCCAAAAAGAGGAAATGGTTGCTAAGATTTTGGCCGAACGGGCCGTACTATCCGAAAAACTGCTTTCTTTGCCCCTGGTACAGCAGGTGTACCCGTCAGACGCTAACTTCCTGCTGGTCAGGTTCGACCAGCCTGGCGGCCCGGATGCCAAAACGGTATTTGATCACCTGATCAGCCAGCAGGTTATTGTGCGGGACCGGTCGAAGGTAAAGCTCTGCGAAGGGTGTCTGCGGATCACCGTCGGCACAGCCGACGAAAATAGCCGGCTGCTGGAGGTACTGAGCCAGATGAAGGTACTCGAAAGGGCCTAATCCTCAATTCAAAACTGTTTACCAAACTATACGCTTTATTCGTTACTCTATAAACCAGAACAGGCGAACGGATTCGTTCGCCGGATGTATTGCCTTATGAGAAAGAAGTACCTTGTTGCGGTGATGGTCTTACTGGCTTGCATGACCTTGGCAGACAAAGCCAACGCACAATATACCAATTGGGCGATCGGTTTCCGGCTGGGCGAACCGGCCGGTATAAACGTACGTAAATACTTTGCCGAAAACCGGGCCTTCGACCTCAACATCGGTACCTTCGGTGGCCTGTACGGCAACAATCGCGATTACCTGCGGGGCGCATACCGGAGTGTGGGTATTACGCTCCAGGGCCACTACCTGTTCCACAACCGGCTGTTCGGAAAAGACAGCTTTCACGGTTACTACGGAATTGGCGGCCAGGTGAACAGCCGCCGGTATTATCCCGACCGGCTGGCCTACGTCAACGAATACGAAACCCGGCTTTCGCTGGGCGGTTCGGGCGTAGCGGGTGCAGAATATTTTCTGCCCAATCGCCCATTATCGGTTTTTCTGGAAGTAGGTTTGTACGCCGAAGCACTGCCGTCGCCCCTGTTTTTTAATATACAGTCAGGTATCGGCCTGCGGCTGAATCTGTAAAGTCTACCCTAACCACTCAGTTCCTGCCTTGGTGGTTTTCCTACGGGTTTCTACCTGTTTTATTGAATGGTCACCCTACCTCTTGCAGGAATCCGTTTGCTTTGTTTATTTACCGGTCATGTGCACACGGAGCCAGACCGGATTACTCTCCTTTTCCTTCCCGATTCCGAATAAGTCCGATCTGGCGGCTAAGCCTGACTTTCACGGTCCGGATCACCGGACCGCTATACCGGTTTATCACCAGTCTGTAGAAGGATGGGGGTAAAACAGGTGTAGAAAGGGGTATTTCCCCCTTGAGAATACGCCGAATGGGGTATTTATTCGCTGACTCATGCATTGCCTGACAATTCAACCAACAAGCCGGTGCTCCGGTCGCTGATGCTGCAAACAACTATGACCCGATCCCTGCTCCTCGCCGACGACCACCAGCTTTTTCTGGATGGCATGCGCCTGTTGATTGACCGAATCGAAGGCTGGGAAGTGGTAGGAGAAGCCCACAATGGCTACGAGGTACTGGCTTTTTTACAAAACAACCGGGTAGAGTGCGTGCTGATGGATATTGAAATGCCCGAACTGAACGGCATAGAAACTACCAGGCGACTGAAGAAAACCTCTCCGGTGGTAAAAGTACTGGCGGTTAGCATGATGGGTGATTACAGCACGATCCGGAAGATGCTGCAGGCCGGGGCCGATGGATACCTGATCAAAAATACCGGCATTGCCGAACTCCGGCACGCCCTGGAGATGGTGAGCCG
Organism: Nibrella saemangeumensis; assembly: GCF_039541915.1. Taxonomy (NCBI): domain Bacteria; kingdom Pseudomonadati; phylum Bacteroidota; class Cytophagia; order Cytophagales; family Spirosomataceae; genus Nibrella; species Nibrella saemangeumensis. The sequence continues at coordinate 452,261 of NZ_BAABHD010000084.1, read as the reverse complement.
GGGCGAAATATACATTAGCGCCGAACTGGCTCCGGTGCTGCTGGAGGGAGTAGCCGGTCGGAAAGCCTCCGCTAACCCGCTGATGGAACCACTTACCCAACGGGAGCGCGAAATTGTGGCCATGATCGCAGAGGGTATGACCAACGAACAGATTGCCGCCCGGCTGTACCTAAGTCCCCTGACGGTAAATACCCATCGAAAAAATATTCTTGGCAAACTCGGGTGTAAGAATACCGCTGCGCTGATCCGGTATGTCCTGAAAAACAAACTACTGGATCAGTAGCCACCAATCTGTCTGCCGATTGCCGAATGGTTTCTTCGCTTTTCGCCGTCACCGTCCTATCTTTACCAGCGACAAACGGCAAGCCACCCTATGTTCAAGATTTATAGTTCCTCGGCCGGTTCGGGCAAAACTTACACGCTGACCAAAGAATACCTGAAGCTGGCGCTGGACCCGAAGCAGGACGACCGGTACTTTAAACACATTCTGGCGATCACGTTTACCAACGCGGCCGCCAACGAAATGAAGGAACGGATTCTGAAAGAACTCCGCGCTTTTGCCGACGGCACCGATTCGCCCCTGCTGACTGATCTGGTAGCAGAATTATATGGGCATGCAGCGGGAAGTGACGCGTCGGAAACCGCCCGGAGAGAAGTTTGTCTGAAAGCAGCTCAGGTTTTCCGGGCCATTCTGCACAATTACTCCGATTTTTCGGTCACCACCATCGACAGCTTCATGCAGCGGCTAGTAACCGCCTTCACCGACGAACTGGGTCTGCCCTATTCCTTCGAGGTTGAAATGGAGACGGATGAGGTGTTTGAACTAGCCATCGACAACCTCATTGAAAAGGCCGGTACTGAGGAGATGGAGGAAATCACCGACATTCTGAGCGACTATTTCACCGAAACCGCCAAGGACGGCGACAACTGGAATCAGCTCCCCGAAAGGCTGAAGGAATTCGGCAAAAACCTCACCTCCGATCAGTACTACGAAGCCGTCAACCGGGTGCAGGAACTATCCCCCGCCGACATCCGGAAAATCCGCCAGCAGATACTTACCCATAACCATACCTACGAAGCTGATATTCTCCGGCTCGCGCAGCAGGCCTGGAAGCGAATCACAGACACGGGGTTGAGTGAAGAGGATTTTAAAGGCAAGAAAAACAGCATTGCTGCGTTCTTTAAAACGATTTGCCAGAAAGACCTGCATAAAGAGCCAACGGCTACCCACCGCAAAACAGTCGATACCCAAGACTGGTATCTTGCCAATACGCCACTACCCATCCAGGGCCTGATTGATGGCATGGTGGATGAGCTATGCGCCTGTTTTTCGCAGATTGACACGTTACGGGCAACCTGCCAGCAAGCGTATGCCCTGTATGAATGCCTGCTGCCCCACCTGCAGAAACTGGCCCTGCTGAAGCAGATCCGCCTTGAATTTGATGCCTTGCTGCGGCAGGATGGCCGGGTGCATATCTCGGAATTCAACAAGAAAATTCAGTCCATCGTAGCCTCTGAGCCGGTACCGTTTCTGTACGAGCGGCTCGGTACCAAATACTTTCACATCCTGATCGATGAGTTTCAGGATACTTCTAAACTTCAGTTTGCCAACCTGCTGCCGCTGATCGAAAACGCGCTGGCGTTCCAGCATTTCAATCTCGCCGTGGGTGATGGCAAGCAGGCCATCTACCGCTTCCGGGGGGGTGATATGGACCAGATTGTGGCCCTGCACCGCCAGGACCTGGGTCAGCTCCGGCTGGCGCACGGCTCCGGCTGGACCGCCGAGCGCATCGGCAGCCTGGATGGTCAGCTGGAAAGCCAGGTGCTGGGTACCAACTGGCGCAGCGCCCGGCCCATCGTCGAATTCAATAATCAGTTCTTTGAGTTTGTGGCCCGGCGCTACGATGGCGAACACGGCAAAATCGCCGAAGTATTCGATACTGGGCGACTGTTTCACCAGGAGCCCTCACTCCGCGCCCGGCCCGAGGGGCATATTCAGCTCGATTTTGTTGCTAAAACAGAGGAAATGGACCTGACAGCCGTCATGCTGGCGAAAACGATGGCGCATATCGAAGCTGCCTGTAGCGAAGGTTACCGCTACGGCGATATGGCGATCCTGTGCCGCCGGAAAAAAGACGCCAAAGCCATTGCCAACGAACTGAACGCCCACGGCATTCCGCTGGTCTCGGCCGACTCGCTGTCGCTCCAGTTCTCAGACCCGGTGAAGTGGCTGGTCACGGTTATGCAACTGCTCAATCGCCCCGACCAGAAACTATTCCGCTACGAGGTGCTGTACCTGTTCTGCCGCTTCATCCAGGGTGTTTTCCCTGACGACAAGCAAACCGAAGAACTCCGGATCATCGCAGAATCAGATGTCTCGGCGGTGTACGACTACCTGACCAACCACGGGTATCCCCTTGACGATGTGGCGCTGCGGCAGTTGAACGTGTATGAACTGGTCGAAAAACTGGCCTGGCAGTTCCGGTTGTTCGACAAAGCCGAAAATAGCCCGTTCCTGTTTCGTTTCCTCGACGAGGTCCTTACTTTCTGTCAACGGCAAAGCGGCCACCTTGCCGATTTCCTGACCTACTGGGAGGTTGCGCAGGAGAAGGTCTCGGTGGGTGAAGGCGAGTCGCAGGACGCTATCAGCATCCAGACCATTCACAAAGCCAAAGGGCTGGAGTACCCGGTTGTCATTATTCCGTTTGCCAACTGGCAGGTTACCCTCAGCAATGACCATACCCTATGGCTGGATCTGGAAGGGGTACCGGCACCGGCGCTGGAACTGGCAGGTGCCGACGGCGGCCGAATCCGGCTGGAGACAGCACCCGTCACCAATGGAAAGGAGTTAAAAAACACCCCCGAGGCCATAACCCGGCAGCTCGACAACGAAAAGACCCGCACGTTTATTGAAAATATGAACCTGCTTTATGTGGCCTTTACGCGGGCCACCGACCGGATGTACATCATCAGCGAGCAGAAGGATTTCTCCAAAGGGCAGACGCACAACACGGTAGCGTACTGGCTGCACGCCTACCTGAACAGCGATACCGCGCTGCAGTGCGGCTGGGAAGAAGGGCGGTCTACCTACGTGCTGTCCGACTGCCACCAGGCATTCTCCAAGCCCCGGAAACACCCGGACGGCGAAGAAATTCAACTGGAAAAGATCATCAGTGGGGAGCGGCACCGCGACCTGCAGCTCCGGCGCCAGGCCGAGCGCGTGTTTGATGTGCAAACCTTTGAAAAGACCAGGGAATGGGACCGCAAAGTCTGTGCCGCCCTGAGCCTCATCAAAGGACCCGACTGCATCGACAAAACGCTGCGCCGGCTGGTCAGCGAGGGCATCGTCCGTATCGCCGAGTGCGAGGACTTACGCCAAAGCCTGGGCCAGATCATTCGTCACCCCGACCTGCGGGACCTCTTCAACCCCCGGCTGCGCATCGATACCGACCGGAGTATTCTGAGCCGGCAGCGGCCCCAGCAGGCCCCGCACCGCGTAGTTCACCGGCCCGACGGCAGCCTGGTGCTGGTGCAATATGAAAGTGCGCCGGTCGACAATGCGGCCCCATCGGGCGGTTCGCTCCGATATTTTAACAATCTATACCGGGAAATGGGTTATCCGGAGGTAGAAGGCCGCCTGGTCCGGCTGGGCCAGCCGCTACAGGTTATCTGGGTACGCTAAACCAACGTTATGCAAAAATCAACTACCCCCCGATTTGTTTTCTCCTTTATCTTCACGCTCTACACCCTCACCGGCTGGAGCCAGTCGCCGTACCGGCTCGAATGGAAAAAAGAAGCTATTCTGCTCGGTGCCGGTGCCGTTTCAATGGGTACCGCTTACGGACTGGGTTTGAGTTTACTCCCTTTGGAGGAAGATGAGATTCTTAGCCTCGATCGGTTCAATGTCCGGGCCATTGACCGGGGTGCCACCTACAACTGGTCGCCCCCCGCCAAATTAGCCAGTGATGTAACCCTACTGGCCAGCCTGGGCTCTGCCGGACTGGTATGGTTACCCACCATTAAGCGCGACAACTGGACCATTGTGCCCGTGATGTTCATTGAAACCCTGGCGCTGAACAACGGCATTCAGCGCTCAATCAAGAACGGTATCCGGCGCAACCGCCCGTTTTTGTATAATCCGGATGTTCCGCTTGAAGAGAAATTCATCAAAGATGCACGGCGGTCGTTTTTCTCGGGCCATACCGCCAATGCCTTTGCCTCGGCCCTGTTTGCTTCGGAGGTATTCCAGCACTACTTTCCGGACTCGCGACTGAAGCCGGTAGTCTGGACGGGTACGCTTACCCTGGCCACCGCAACTGCCTACTTTCGGTACGCTGCCGGTCGCCACTACCCGACCGACCTGCTGGCCGGAGCGGCATTTGGCTCCCTCATCGGCTGGGGTGTTCCCAAACTGCACGAGGTAAAAAACCGCTCGGAGGGCCTCAGCCGGCTAACCATTCAGCCCTGGACCAACGGCATGGCCAGCGGCATTTATGTGAGCGTCAATGTTTATTCTGCTAAATTTGCGGGTCAGCGGCCGGTCCGCCTGCCGGAGCCAGGCTACCGGGAAAACGCGGCCCTACCCAACCAGCAATGACCAAGATTACCGACCATATCCGTAACGCCAACGGCAAACCTATTTTTTCCCTTGAAGTGATCCCGCCCATAAAGGGAGACAACCTGAAGAACCTCCTCGACAATATAGAGCCCCTGATGGAGTTCAAACCGCCGTTTATCGATGTGACCTACCACCGCGAAGAATACATTGAGCAGCCCATGCCCGACGGTACCATCAAAAAGATCGTTACCCGCAAACGGCCGGGTACGGTCGGTATCTGCTCGGCCATCATGCACCGCTTCAACGTTGATCCGGTACCGCATGTGCTCTGCGGGGGTTTTACCAAAGAAGAAACGGAGGACTTCCTGATTGACCTGCATTACCTTGGCATCGACAATGTACTGGTGTTGCGCGGTGACCCGGCCAAGCCATTTAACACGTTCAAACCGAAAGAAAACGGCTACTCCTACGCCAGCGAACTGGTGGAGCAGGTCTGCAACATGAACAAGGGCATTTACCTGCACGAAGGCGATACGGCCCTGTCGAGCAGTGATTTCTGCATTGGGGTGGCGGGTTATCCCGAGAAACACTTTGAAGCAGTTGACCACACGTCTGATTTTAAGTACCTGAAGCAGAAGGTAGATAAGGGGGCAGATTACATTGTGACGCAGATGTTTTTCGACAACCGGAAGTTCTTCGATTTTGTCGACAAATGCCGCCAGGCGGGCATCACCGTGCCCATCATTCCGGGGCTGAAACCGCTGAGTACCCGCAAACAGCTGACCGTATTGCCGAAGATCTTTTACCTCGACATGCCCGAAGACCTGGTAAAAGCCGTACAGGCCTGCGAGAACGACGAACAGGCCCGGCAGGTAGGCATCGAGTGGTCTGTCCTGCAGAGCCGGGAATTGATGGCCGCCGGGGTACCGGTGCTGCATTTTTATACGATGGGAAAGTCCGACAACATCGTGAAGATTGCCCGCGAATTGTTTTGAACCCCTACTCCTGACCCTCGACAACGGCATCCGAGTCGGTTACCATCCGGGACGGTGAATCGATCTGGAAAAAATGAGGATTGACTATATGTGTAGCATGAGTATATTCAGTCCTCATTTTTCATTATACAGTATCCATTAAAACCAGACCCTATGCAGTACCTGCTCATTCTTTCCCTGACCCTATTAATTTCGTTTGCCCAGGCGCAATCGCCGGAGCAAACCGTTAAAGATGCTGAACAGAAGCGCTTTGCCGCCCAGGTTGCCAACAATTTTGCCGTTCTCGATCAGGTGCTCGACAACGACCTGACCTATACCCACTCCAGCGGGGTGACCGACAGCAAGCAATCCTTTATTCAGTCGCTGAAAGACGGCAAAACGAAGTACAACGCGATTGATGTACAGGAGCAGACGGTGCGGGTGTATGGCAACACGGCCATCATTAACGGCAAAGCGGCCGTTAACGTCACCAGCAACAACGAAACGAAAAACATGAGCCTCCGCTACACCGATGTGTACATCAAGCGGGGCAACGACTGGAAGCTCGTAGCCTGGCAGTCGCTGCGGTTAGCCAATTAATAGAAGCTGAAAAGCCGGCCTGATTGTGATAAGGTCAGGCTGGCTTTATTCCTATTATGCAACGCTCATCGGCCAGCCGGCCGAGGTCATCCGTCAGACGCAGGCGGTTTCGCTCGTTATCAAACCGCTCCTGGTACTGCCCCTTTAGTTCTTTGCGGGTCATGGCCTCCAGAAAGCGCCGGATGTCCTCCGTCGTCTCCAGCAATAAGGGCGGCACTTCCGTCGGGCGGTTGTCATCGCCTTTTGCCACCATGGTGAAGTAAGAGGTATTGGTGTGCTTGACCAGGCCGGTCCGCACGTTCTCGGCAACGACTTTGATGCCAACCACCAGCGAGGTACGTCCGACATAATTAACGGACGCCATCAGGGAGACCAGTTCCCCGACCTCGACCGGTTGCCGGAACTCCACCCCTTCTACCGATACCGTAACGCAGTAGTTACCCGAATGCTTGGCGGCACAGGCATAAGCGACTTTATCCATCAGCGACAGCAAAATACCGCCATGTATTTTACCGCCAAAATTAGCGTAGGACGGAATCATCAGTTCCGTCAATGTGGTACGGGAGGCATTAACCGACTTGGGAGCCTGCATAGGTATACATGAATAAAATGAGCTTAATCGGCTGCCAGCAACGCCCGGAGTTCGGTTGCTTCCTGCGGTTTCATGCGGCCGGCGAGTACCAGCCGGAGCTGACGACGACGCAGGGCACTGTCAAAACGCGCCTGTTCCTCTTCATTATCCGGTATCACCTGTGGTACCTCTATGGGCCGGCCGCTCTGATCGACGGCCACAAAGGTGTAGAAAGCGCGGTTGGTACTGACCCGGATACCCGCCGGAATATCTTCGGCCCAGACTTCAATAAACACCTCCATGGAGGAGTTAAACGCCCGCGTCACCTGCGCTTTCATGGTTACGATATTGCCCAGTTTGATGGGTTCGGAGAAGGACACATTATCGACGGAGGCCGTAACGACGGTGCGGTTGGAGTGTTTCTGGGCGGCAATGGCGGCTGCAATGTCCATCCAGTGCAGCAGGCGGCCTCCCATCAGGTTATTAAGGGTGTTGGTATCGTTCGGCAAGACCATCTCGGTCATGACCGTCAGGGAATCTTCGGCGTGTTTGGGTTGTGGCATTGAAATGAAGTGCGTTTATGCCGCAAAACTACGGTATTCGCGGGCAAAAAAATAGCCATCCCCTAGTGGGAATGGCTATTCGATAATCCTGGATTAACGTAACCTAAACTCAACCCTTTTTGAGTAGTATCGCCGGAATAGGATCCCAACGACCGTTACTGGTAGTGAAGGCTCACTAAAGTTCGTCTTGTTAACTGTTGCCGAAAGGTAGGAAACTATACTTGGAAAACGGTTAGAAAAAAATTAGAATAAAATTAGATTCCTAAACGGCCCGAAAACACCTCTGGCTACGGTGTTCAGAGGTGCGGAATCTGGATGATGAAGCTACTGCCGTGGTGCAGCCGGCTGGTTACCGAAATCACGCCCTGGTGCAATTCAATGATCTTCTGGCAGATGGAAAGGCCCACCCCAAAGCCATCGTACCCCACGGCATTGGCGGCCCGGTAAAATGGCTGAAAAATGTTCTCCTGATCCTTTTCGGAAATACCGATGCCGTTGTCCTTTACGGTCACGGTACAGAGCCGCTCGTCTGTCCGGATACGCACCTTAGCCCGGTTATCGGCCGAATACTTACACGCATTATCGAGCAGATTCAACAGCACCCGTTTCAGCAGTTCTTCATTGCCGCGCACCATGGTTTCCGTTTCGGCGTCAGGCAGGTTTTCGTAATCAATATCGATCTGATAGCCGGGTTTGGCAGTAACGAGTTCTTCTTTAGCCAGAAAAAGCACATCTTCCACCCGAACGGCAGCGAGCGGCATCTGGCTGATGTTTTCGAGCGTGCGCGCCAGAAAAAGCAGGTTGTTGGTCAGGCTGATCAGCCGGTCGGTATCGCTCATCAGGTTCTCCAGAATAGCCTGGTACTCGTCTGCACTATGTCGTTGCCGCAGGCCAATCTGAATTTCTGATTTGAGGGCGGCCAGGGGCGTTCGCAGTTCGTGGGAGGCATGGGACACAAAACTGCGCTGTTGCTCAAACGCCTGATCCAGCCGCTGCAGCACCCGGTTGAAGTTGATGGCCAGATGCGCAATTTCGTCTTTCCGGTTGCCTTCATCCAATCGGTTCCGGAGATTACGGGCCGTAATGGTTGAAATCTGCTCATTGATCCGGCTGATGGGCCGCAGCGACTGCCCCGCAAAGAAAATACCCAGACCGATGGTTACGCTCAGGCCAACCAATAGACCCCAGATCAGGGTATTTCGCAGGTTTCCCAGCTTACTTTTCCCAAATTTATCGTGAGCCATTGCCAGCACAACCACGCTGCGGTTATCTTCCTCATAGAGAAAGGCCACAACTTCCAGATCACCGTAGACCGTTTCAATTTCCCTTTGTTCCCGTGCCGTATTGATAATTCCTTTGGGATAAGCCACCACCTCATCATCGACGCTGGAATAAATCAGCCGGTTCTGCTCATCGAAGATCAGGACCTTCTCATTAAGTAGGGCGGTAAGGCTATTCTTATCGATAATCCGGAGCAGTTCTTCGCTGATCTCTTTGACGTCAATCAGGTAACGTACCGTCGTAAGCGCCTTGCTCCTGAGCCGTTCGTAGAATTCTTCCTGCCGGTACGTTGAGGAGATGAAGTAGATAACCAGCGAGAATACCACCAGAATGGCAGCGACAATTGAGGAGAACTGGAGCGCAATGCGGGTTTTAATCTGCATGGCTGTTAGTCTTCTTTAAGCACATAGCCCATGCCCGACCGGGTATGAATCAACTTTGGCTCAAAGTCTTTATCGATTTTCTTCCGGAGGTAGTTGATATACACTTCCACCACGTTGGTGCCGGGGTCGAAGTTCAGGTTCCAGACTTGTTCGCCCAGATCAGTTTTAGAAACAACCCGGCCTTTGTTCCGTACCAGGTATTCCAGCAGGGCAAACTCCCGCGCCGTCAGCTCAATAAATTTGGTGCCACGCTGAACAGTTTTAGTCGTTACGTTAACGATCAGATCGGCAACCTGCAGCACTTCCTCGTGTTTATGGATGTTCAGCATCTCCGACCGGCGCAGACAGGCGTTGATGCGGGCGGTCAGTTCCCGAAAATCAAAGGGTTTTACCAGGTAATCGTCGGCCCCGAGCCGGAACCCTTCTACCTTATCTTCCATCTCGCCAAGGGCGGTCAGCATGATGACCGGCAGATACGGTTTCTGCTCGCGAAGATTACGGCAAATTTCGTAACCATTCAGACCGGGCAGGCTGATATCGAGAATGACCAGATCAAACTCCTGACTCAGGGCCAGATTACGGCCATTGTACCCCTCGTAGGCAATTTCTGTTTCGTACCCTTCCTGCTGCAAGCCCCGGCTAATGTTCTGGGCAATCCGCCGGTCGTCTTCAATAATCAGAATTTTCTTCGTGTTCATCACCAAAACCGCTTGGGGCCAGCCAAAGATAAAGTATCGGCTGAAGGAAATATAAAAGATGCGTATTAGAAAAAAATTAGAACTGGCTGCCCTAACCTTTTTTTCCGGCCGAAATTCCTTACAAAAGAAAAGAAGCAGCCCGGATAGGCTGCTTCCTGTCAAGCGCTTTCCTAATAAAGGCGTTAGCCTTCGGAACGGACCGAACTGGCCCCGGAGGTATTGGAGCGGACGGCAGCAGCCCCCCGGTAGCGGACACTGCTGGCCCCGCTGGCGTCGACGTTCAGTTTCCCGGTTACGTTTACCCGTGCCGAGCTGGCACCTGATAATTCCAGGCTGGCGTCTTTCAGACTCATGTCAAAGGATTTCAGCGATGATGCGCCGGAAACTTCACCGGCCAGGGTTTCGGCCTTACCGGTCAGGGTAAGGTTGGAAGCACCCGACAGATCCAGGTTAAGGCGCGTCGCATCCACTTCGACGGTGGAGGTTGAGGCTCCGGAGACTTCCAGATCAAACGTGCCCTGATTTCGGAAACCAGTTACCGTAGAGCGGGATGCGCCCGAGAAGTCGGCTCCGCGCAGCTGCGGCATGGCAATGTCCAGCTTTACGCGCTTGCGATTGGAATTCCAGCGGCTGTCGCGGTACCGGACGCGTAATTTACCACCGGTAACCGATGCCTCCAGGTCATCCAGATCGCTCTTGCGACCGCTGGCCGTTACGCTGAAGGTGCTGCCCTGACGAACCGTTATTTCCATGGCGCTACCCACATCCAGCCGGTCAAAATCACGCACCGAAAACGTACGGGTTTCGTCCTGAAGCGTGGCAACCAGGGTATGGCGGGCGGTAAACGACAACAACGAAAAAACAGTAAGCAACGCTCCCACTATCCAAAGGGAACGGTTGCCAATCGTGTATTTACTCATGATAGCGTATAATGGATTGTTTGGATAAAGATGGGAAAACGATTCGGATAGTTGCAATAGCCTCCCATGTTTTATTCCACATCTCCTCCCCGCCGGCGTATTTTGCTGGCTCCCGATGTTTTGGACTCCAGCGACTCCACCTGGCCCATATCGGCACTACTGGCTCCGCCGGCCTCTACGGTGGCCCGGCGAACGTCCATTCCGGTGGCATCCATCTTGCTGGCTCCGCCGATCTGAGCGTCAAGCACATCGGCCCGCCCTTTCAGGATGGCCTTCGATGCGCCCGACAGATCAACCGCCAGCTTCTGAACATCGCCATCAACCACCGACCGGCAGGCACCGGACAGGTCGATCGTCAGATCGTCCATCTGGCCAAAACCGGCCAGCATGGAGCGGGAGGCTCCCGAAAGCTTCAATTCACTAATGGCGGGCATCGTGACGGTCAGGCCGATGCGTTTGGTATCTTTCCAGTTGAACAGGCCGCTCCGGTCGAGCGACACCTCGAGCTGGTCACCGTCGACTTTTACCCGCAGGTCATTAATGTCCCGTTCCCGGCCGTCGGCTACCACCTTGAAGGTATCGCCTTTAACGATCCGGATCGAAAAAGCCCCGGATGCATTCACACTCTTGAATGACGACACATCAAACTGACGGGTATATTCGCCCTGGGTAGAGAAATCGTCACCTAACTCTTCGTCCAGGATGTTTTCGACTTCATCCGTCAGGTTATCCAAGTCATCGTCTGAATCGCCGTTTCTATCGCGGTTCAGCTCCCGGGGGAAGTTAAGGCTGACCAGTCCTTCGGCTCTGGTGAACTGCCATACTGTCTGGTTCATACGCTCCATCTCCCTGTTGCCGAATTCGTTACGGATGTAGCGGGCGAAGCTCTCCGTCATACGGAACGGTTTATCATACGGAATATACAGGTTCATGTCCAGTTCCTGAACCCGGAAGCGGGCGTTGGCGGCCAGTTCGAGGCCATCGTCGAACCGGATGACGGAATCGCGGCTGGTCACGTTATACGTGATGGTACGGGCGTTGGCTTCAGCTTCGGCTCTGGTGCGGCCTTTGGCCTTAAACGTCTGCACCAGCCGGTAATCGGCACCTTCGTAGCCTTCGAGACGAATACCGGGAGAGTCCATGTAATCGGCATCAATCCGGTTCAGATCAAACGTAGGCGTACCCGCTACCGTTAAGGTTTTCGTTTCTTCTACCGAGGAGGTTCTCCGGAAGTTGGCGACCACGTTCGGAACCGTGGCCGACAGGATGATTATGCTCACCAGCCAGACACCCAGCAACGTCAGGGCGGTACGGCTGCTTACCATGGTCCGTCGGGTAATCAGCATGACACCGAGTATCGCCAGCGCCAGGAACGGCAGAAATACCGCCACAAAACCGGCCATGATCAGCGGGGCACCAATGTCCTGCCGGAGCAGATGCAGCGGAAAATCACTGTCGCCGAACGTAGCTCCGCTGCTGATCCCCAGCCCGACACCTGCCACGGCCAGAGCCGCCACCATCAGGGCAAAGGCAACAACCAGCATAATAACCCCGACGAATACCCGGATTACTGCTACCAAGCCACCCAGAAAGGGGCCCAAAGCACGACCCAGGCCATTCACAATAACGGCAATGAACCGGAAGGGGAACAACAATACTTTGGTAATGGTACTTTCCTCGGCACTGTCGTTGATATTGAGACTCCGCTTGATGTTATGCTCGATGTTAGTCAGCGTAATCGGCTGCCCCTTCATCTCCATTTTCTCGGTGAGGGTCTGGGCCTCCGGCGAAATGATCCAGAGGATAATATACGCCAGGAACCCTACCCCGAAGAACACAATACCCAGTACGAACAGCAGCCGGACTACGCCCGGATCAATACCGAAGTAGGCCGCCAGACCAGAGGCAACACCGCCCAGCACTTTATCGTCGGGGTTCCGGTAAAACTTTTTGATGGACTTATCCTCCTCCAGTTGCATGGAACCGGGGAAGGCGATCCACATGGCAATATAAAACAGGAGGGTAAAGCCGGCCAGACCGCTGAAGAACCCGCCCCCATTGTTGAAAACGGCTTCGCTGAACGGCGGCAGGCCCAGCACCAGTGTCAGGAACAACAAACGCACCCATACCGGGTCGATGTTGAAATAGTGGGCAATACCCGAAGCGACGCCGGCGATGGTTTTCCGGTTAAGGTCGCGGTACAGCTTGCGCGGAGGAGCCGTGGTGGTTGACGAAGCACCAATGCCGGCCGCCGACTGACGCCCCGATGCGCCGGGTTGTGGCCCACCGGTTGTGGTATAACCGTTATCGGCGGCATACTGGCGGCTGCCTCCCACCAGTACCTCTTCTTCTTCGACCGCTTCGAAGTCGGCTACGGTACCCATGGCGCTGATGAGTTCGTTGACATCTTCGATGGAGATCGCCTGTTTTTCGGCTGCCTTCAGTTTGGCCAGCAGTTTCTCGGCAATCCGGTTCTCGATATCGGTTACTATTTCCTGACTGTCTTCGTAGCCGGAGAAATATTGCTGAATCGAAGACAGGTAACTTTTCAGTTTATCGTAGCCGTCCTCTTCAATATGGAAGATGACCCCGCTGATATTGATACTGATTGTCTTTTTCATGGTTGAAAAATCCTTATGAGATAGACTATGTGAGTAGGTTAAGAGGTCGTTTACAGGTCAGTTGCGGATAATCCCGGCTGATTGGGCCGGTTGCCTGGCGAATCAACGTCCAGCGCTTCGTGGTGTTCGTTAACAACCTTTCGATGCTGGTTCGTCTTACCGACGATCAAGTTAACAGATTCTGCCAACTCTTTCCAGGTTTCATCCAGCGCATTCAGCGAAGTACGGCCAAGGTCCGTTAGGATATAGTATTTACGCGGGGGCCCCGACGTAGACTCTACCCATTTGTAATCGAGCAGTCCGGCGTTTTTGAGCCGGGTCAGCAGGGGGTACAGCGTGCCTTCTACGACCATGATACGGGCCGAGGTGAGCTCGTCCAGCATGTCGGAGGCATATACTTCCCCTCTTGAGATAATGTGCAGTATGCAGAATTCCAGAATTCCTTTCCGCATCTGCACCTGAGCGTTTTCTATATTCATGGTGCGTATGTGCTTTTTGTACCATTGATGAAACAAAGGTAGTGTAAGGTACTTTGTTATGCAAGGTACTTTATAAAAAAGATTATCATTTATGGATCAGCGGATAAAAGCCGGGTTGAACGTCGGTCCCAGCTACACGGATGGAAGCGAAAAAATATGTAACTTTAAAGCCTTGTTTTGCCTACCGGATATGATGCGTTTTGTTACCTTGTTTGTATGTCTACTTCTGTTTGTCACGCGGTTGCCGGCCCAAACCGTCCGCTTCGGCAATGAATGGATCAATTACCAGCAGACTTACTATAAGATTCCCATTGCCCAACCGGGCCTCTACCGCATCACATATGCCCAGCTTCAGAACGCAGGACTTCTTGTGGATACCATTGACCCCAGCACTATTCAGCTTTTTCACCGGGGAGTCGAGCAGGCCATTCACGTTCAGGGCGAAGCCAATAAAAAGTTTGATAGTTCAGACTATATAGAATTCTACGGTCGGGGTAACGATGGTACCCAGGACTCCCTGCTTTACCGCCCCGCCAGCGCCCAGCCCCATAAATACTACAGCCTTTTCTCCGACTCCACCGCCTATTTTCTGACCTGGCGACTCGACGGCAAGTCCGGCAAGCGCATGGCCACCTCAACCGATACCGACGTTACCGGCCTGACACCAGAGCCGTTTCACTGGGCCGAGGAATTGCGGGTATTTACGGACGAGTATACAGGCTATCCGCACGGCATCCTAAGCAAGATTGAATATTGCCATTACGAAACGGGTGAAGGATGGTCAGGTCCAATTCTTAAGCAGGGACAGCCTGCCGAGCAGTCGTTTACATTGACGAATGTGGTTCAAAGTGGACCATCCCCTACGGCAGAGTGGCTGCTGACAGGCCGGGAGCACTCCTTCCATACCATTGAACTTTTGGCTGGCTCAGTTACGAACCGTCAGACCCTGGGTCGGGCATCGTTCAGTCTGTACGAAAATAAAACCGCTAAATACCCGGTCAGTTGGGACCGAATAACCAGTAACGGCCAACTCATTCTGACTACCATCTCCCAAGGTACGTCAGACGATAAATATTCTTTATCGTACCTGCTTGTCAGGTATCCACAACGGCTCCTGATGGCCGGCCTACCCTTCAGGCAATTTAAGCTAGCGCCTAATCCGGCCGGGAAATCGCTCCTGGAATTAACAGATGCGGCAACGGGCACCAGCTTTTTAGACATAACCGATCCCTCCGCTCCCATCCGTCTCAGCAGTAACCGCCAGGGCACGGCCCCCCGAATGCTTGTGCCAAATACGGCAACCGGCCGAACCGTCATTGCCTTCAGCCAACCCACTGCGGTTTCGGCTATTCAACCCGTTCGATTCCAGCCCCTGGATGTGGCTAAGGCGAACTACCTGATTATTACCCATAGCAGTTTGATGAAACCTGCCGGTAATGTACCGGATGCCGTAAAAGCCTATGCCTCTTACAGAGCATCGCAGGATGGCGGTTCGTTTGACACCTTATCGGTGGATGTTGCGCAGTTGTTCAACCAGTTTAGCTACGGGGAGCGGCACCCGCTGGCCATCCGGCGCTTTTTGGATTACCGGCTTCAGAAAGCGCCGGTACAGTATCTTTTGCTGCTCGGCCGGGGGCGCAGTGCGCCGGGTGTCCGGAAAAACGGGCAGCAAAGCTTGCTTGATCTTGTGCCCACTTACGGTTTTCCGCCATCGGATGCCCTGTTCAGTGCCGGTCTGAACAACCAGCCAGAAGATTTACCAGCCATCCCGACGGGCCGGGTCAACGCAGCCACACCGGCGGAGATTATTGGTTACCTGAATAAAGTAAAAGAGCACGAATCTGTTTCGGGAGACCAACTTTGGCGAAAGCGTATTCTTCATTTGAGTGGGGGTCGATCGGCCTCAGAACTGGTTCAGTTTCGTGGATATGTAGAAGGATACAAGCGTATTGTCGAACAATCGGCGTTGGGCAGTCAGGTAAGCACGTTATCGAAGAAATCCGACGATGATGTCGAGTACGTCAACCTGTCTGCTCCGGTTAACGAGGGTGTTGGCTTTATGACGTTCTTTGGCCATTCGAGCTTATGGGTGACCGATCTGGATATTGGGTTGGTATCAAACGACCTGCTCGGTTACCGGAATAAAGGCCGCTATCCGATGCTGCTGATGAACGGCTGTGCGGTCGGAAATTTCTTTTTCGGACTAGCCACCATCGGTGCCGACTGGATTTTAACCCCGAACCGGGGAGCCGTCGCCGTAATTGCCCAGAGTCACTTAGGTTTTCCTTACTACCTGAATAATTATACCACTCATTTTTACGAAGTGTTGTCCGATAGCCTGTTCATGCACCAATCCATAGGTACTATACAGCAGGAAACGAACCGTCGGATCGTAACGAATCAACCTTTCCCGCTCGATATAACCAACACCCATCAGTTGGTGCTGCAAGGTGACCCTGCCGTTCGGTTGTTTCCACTCCGCAAACCAGATTATGCGTTGGAGACCAGCGATATTCAGGTGACGGCGGCTGACGGTAAGGCACTGAACACCCTGAGTGATTCGGTTTCTGTCAGACTGATCGTTCAAAACGCTGGCTTACACCGTAAGACTCCGCTCACCATACGCATTCGCCGGAGTGGAAGTAATGGACAAACCCTTGGTGTTTACAATAGTACCGTTCCTGAAGCGGTCGCGTTTAAAGACACCTTTCTGATAACCATTCCCAACGACCGGAATAGTTTTGGCATCAACCGATTTACGGCCCGCATTAACCCGGATGAACTTATTGCGGAAGAAACGTTCGGGAACAATGAAGCCTGGGTAGAGGTCAATCTGCCAGGTCCGGCCATCGTTCCGCTGTTGCCGGAAGCGTTTAGTTTGCTAAAGGTCCCGGCCAACGGCTCACGTTCGCTGACCTTAGTAGCCCAGACGTTCAGAGACGAAATCCAACAGTACATCCTTGAACTGGATACAACGGCTCAGTTTACCAGTTCGGCGGTTCAATCGGCTACACTCCTGGCAGGCGCACTTATCCAGTGGAAACCAACACTGCCAACGCAAAATACTACCTATTTCTGGCGGGTAAAACGCGCCGGGCAGGCAACAGAAAGAGAATCTGACTGGGTAACAAGTTCCTTTACCATTATGCAAGACGGTCCGGAAGGCTGGTGGCAACGCCGTCCGGAGCAGTTTGCCAGAAACACGGTGACCCCAACCGCCACTGAAACCCCAGCCATCGGACCCGCCCAATCCTGGGAGCACCTGACCTGGACCCGCCAATCAACCTCACCTGCCCCGGTTGAGATCTGGGGCATCGATAAAGCCGGTCGTGAAACGCTACTTCTGCGTACTGGCAACCGGTCTACGTCGCTCAGTTCCATCTCATCCGAACGGTATCCTTTTCTACGCCTGAAAAGTCAGGAGTCAGTTTTTCGCGACTGGCAGGTAGCTTATATCGGTGTCCCTGAAGGGTATGCTTTTGCTGCAAAACCAATAGGCCCTACCCTACAGCAAGGCGAGAAAACTACCTTACTGGTCAACTTTACCAACCTGTCTGCCCGGTCATTTACCGACTCGGTATTGGTTCGGTATACATTGTACAGCGAAAATTCAGCGCAAGCCGGAACGGTTGATAAGCGAATGCCGGCACCGGAACCTGGCTTAACTACGAACCTGAGCATTCCTGTAGAAACCAGGGGGATACCCGGTCAGAATCAACTTGTGGTAACCGTTAACCCGCAGCTTCAGGCCGAACAGTCGTATTTAAATAATACGTTTGATGTGCCGTTCTATGTGGTACCGGATAAGTGGGCACCCGTTTTAGAGGTGTCCATTGATGAGGCCCGAATTAAAGACGGCGATGTGGTTTCCGCTACTCCCCTAATTGCCCTTAAACTTACCGATGAAAACAAATACCTGATTCGTCAGGATACCAGTGGTATTGATCTTTATCTGGAGGGTCCGTGCGAAAAATGTCCGGCACGACGTATTAACTGGCTGAATCCAAACGTAAAACAGCAGGCAAACGCAGCGACGAATGAATTCAGCCTTACTTATGTTTCTGACAGATTAGCGGACGGGAGCTACCAGTTAACTGCCAGAGGCCGGGACATGGCCGGCAATGTTGCGCCACCCTATCAGGTTACCTTCAGGGTTAATAGCGCTCCCCAGGTAGAATCCATCAGCACCTATCCGAATCCGTTTACCGATCGGGTGAGGATTTCCTTTCAGCTTTCCGGCTCCCAGGCTCCGGATGAGGCCGTCTGGCAGATTACCGACATAAATGGTCGTCCCATACGTCGGTTTCAAAAACCAGTCCGTATTGGTTTAAATGAATGGTTCTGGGATGGGACCGATGAGAATAGCGCCCGTGTGGCTCCCGGCATGTATCTTTTCCGGCTAACGATCAGCAATCAGGGAACAGACCTGCCGCTCGGTGAAGGGGCGCAGAACAAACAAACCGGCAAGCTTATTCTGATTCGCTAAGCCGCAATTGTTGTCTTTTATTGTTCAAATAAAGGACCCAGCCGGTCAGCAAAATGTAGGTTGCCCAGAGTCCTGTCTCAGCCAATGACCAGCACTCAACACACCACTGATAACGTTGCTGAGGAAATCTGCCTAGATCCGGTTCAAGTTCCCAGAAGCGGGAGAGGGGTAGGGATGCCAGTAAAATAAGGGCAGCCATTTGCCCAGGATTTTTTGAAGCTGTTACCCCCCGGAGAATAAGGGTCATTAAGACCGGAAAAAAAGTAGTGGCATACCGCGAAACATCATTACCTCCGACAGCGCTGAGCAAGATTCCTGTTATACTGAGAATATAAAACAAATCCCTTTTAACGTTTGTCAGCAGCAAACCTATCCAGAAGACTCCATAAGCCATTAGCCACCACATTGGAAGTAGAAGCACCCGTTGCGGTTCGAGGATATACAGCCAAAGCGATTTGATTACGGTAATGAATGAACTTTGTTTCCACCCCTGTATCACCGGAGGAAAATAAAAACTTGCCAGCGCTCGGGTAATTATAGTAAGGACAATTGTGAGTATAGGCCATTGAACCTGAACCGGAAAGCCCTCCTTTTTTTGTTTCCACACCCACCACAATATGGATGCGGCTGTTATACCGATAAACGATTCTTTCTGAAGTGTACCAAGACAGGCGGTAATAATTAAGACACTCCACTGCCAAAACCCTCCAGTAAACCGGTTCAATAGAATTATCCATAGAGTAAGCAGCCAGTACCCTGGCACATCGGCTGTTATAGGGTCTGGCAGGTACATCCGGACTGGACCTTTCCAGTGAACAAAAAACCAGAGACTACCAGCAGCGATAGCGGCCGGGTGAAGATTCTCCTGGTTCCATAGGTAAATCAAAAAACCAAAAGTAATTATAATACTGATGGCGTTTATCCATTGAAAAGCAAAGACTGCATCATAGGAGGAGATCAAACTAGCCAGGAAAGGCACTAGCAAACGCCCATTAAATGGAAAGTACACGGCCAACGATTGTGTTTGCCCTGCCATAAATTGAAATAAAGCATTATACTGGTGGGCATCAAATCTCTTATCCAATACAATATAAGTATATACTGGCTGCAACCACATATATAACATATATAGTAGAACACAAACCATGGCGGTAATAACAGGGAATAAGTATCTTCTGTCGTTAGCCATACTCCATCAATCCCAACACTCCATAATCAGCAGGTCGCCTTCGCGGGCAGATATGCGGACGAAGCCGTCGTCGGCCGCTTCGTTACTGTTTCCGGCACGGTAGCCCAGTATGAGGGCTTCGTCGTGCAGATTGTACTTCAAGCCCTGAGAGACAATACCGTCTGCTTTGCCTACCGGAATCAGCGAGATGGGCGTGCCTTTGGTGTACCATTTCTCGAAGGTCTGGTGCAGGGGAAAGATTTTGGAGTAGTCGTCGTACATGACGATGCGGATCTGGTCTTTGTACCGCACAATGTTGGTCATATTCGTAATCGAGTGATCAGCCCGGCGGCCGGTAGCCCAGACGATGTTGACCGCCGGGAACCCGCGTTCGATCAGCAGTTCAATGCCCTTCTCCAGATCCGTTTTGTCCTGGTCGGGCGCATGCACAATCTCAATGGGATATTGCCGCTCCCGAACGGTGTCCAGATCTACTTTCCGGTCAAAATCGCCCAGCAGCACATCTACTTTGATGTCCAGCGCGAACACCCGCCAAATGGCATGGTCGAGCACCACCACAAAGGGGCTCCACTCCAGCAACTGCCCCAGCAGCTCCGGATCACAGCCTTCGCCGTTGGCAATTAACAAAGCCGGCTCCTGTTTGTCGCGTACAATATGGTGAGAAGACAAGGCTAATATGGTATTTTACTGCCCTTTACTATCCACTCCTTAAAAACAGTTTTGGCTTCGTCGGCGAGCATCTGCTGCATGGGAATGCGTCGGTGCTCATGGGGTTTGACTATTTCCTCATAAATGAATGAGTCGTCGAAACCGGCTTCGGCGGCATCAGCGTGGCGGGCAGCGTACACTACCCGACTCGGACGCGCCCAATAGATAGCACCGAGGCACATGGGGCAGGGCTCGCAGGATGCGTATAAGGTGCAGGCCTCCAGTTGAAAGGTACCTAAGTGTTCGCAGGCATCGCGGATGGCCACCACTTCGGCATGGGCGGTGGGGTCATTGGTCGACGTTACCCGGTTGGGGCCACTGCCAATGATTTCGCCGTCTTTCACGACAACGGCTCCAAACGGGCCGCCCTGCCCGCTGTTCATACCTTCACGGGCCAGCCGGATGGCTTCGCGTAAAAATCGTTCGTCCTGATTCATAGTTATTCCCCAAACCCCTGAAGGGCGTTGAGGGTATTGTAAACCCTAAATATACTTTACTTTATCGGCAGTACGATACGACCGCCGATGGGAGAAATTTCCAGCAACTGCTGCTGGCGCTTATCACGCCCTTTAAAGATGAAATAATTGACGACATCAAAGGCTAACAGAAAGCCCCCGTTCACCAGAACAGCTTTGCCAAATCCCCTTAGCTTATCCCGCTGATCGGGCCGGTTGTTGCCCCGCTCCATCAGCCAGAGGCCACCGGCTATGTAAGCGACATCCAGACCGGCGTTTAAGAGTAGAAACTGTTTGATGTTTTCATGCTGCCGCACCGCCTGACCCAGCGATTCGTTTTCGGGCCGGTTGCGCAGACCGAGTAACCCGATACCCGCTATGCCTGCATTTACCGCATTCCAGTAGGTATTCATGCGGTGAAAGTATTTAGTTTCGCCAGTGGTCTGCGTGGCTGCTATGCCACTCACGGCCATATTGGCTACGGCATATCCGCCCAGTGTCAGGCTCAGGGCCTTCTGGTGCTGGTAACGCTGCCGGCTGAATTCACGCAGGTCGGTTACGGAGGGTTGCGCGATGACGGAGGAGGCCGACAATAACCAGATGGCTGCTGCCACCAGACGGGTACAGGTACGTTTCATATGTCTCAGCCAGCCTCGCGACTGGCTTTTTAAAGTGACCGTTTTGGTTAAAAGCCGGCCGGGAAGCTGGCTGAGACATACAACCGCTCGTTTGCAGAATATGTTATTCGTTTAGCTGCGCCGACACGGCCTGCATAGTCGCGGGATCATTAACATTGGTGAGTTCCTGCACGTCTGGCGCATTCAGCAGCGCAATATCACTGTTGATGAGCGCTTTGCGGGGGCAAGAGTGGCCCATCGCCAGGAATTGCAGCAGTACCGGGTAAGCACGGGGCTCCCAGATGCTGACCAGCGGCTCGGGAAAACGCCCGTCGGAGTCCAGAAACGCCGTGGCCATTTTGGAACGGTTACGCCCGGCCACAAGCGCATCCAGACTTTTTTCGGACAGCAATGGTAAATCGCAGGCCAACACCAGCCAGGCTGCATCCGGACGCTGCCGGAACGCCGACAAAATACCACCCAACGGACCTAAGCCCAAAAAGGAATCGGTGATATAGGGTTGCGTCTGGCCGTTCAGTTCAGCCGCCTGTTCGGCGTTGACGGACCAGTATACCTCTTCGCAGTATTTTGCCAGGAGGTCGGAGGCATATTCCCGCTGGGGTTTCCCATGGTACGCCAGCGTAGCTTTATCGCGGCCCATACGGGTACTTTGCCCACCGGTCAGCACCAGCCCCAGCAAGGGGGCCGCCTGCTGCCGTACATACGCCTGCACCCAGTCGGCAATACGGTCGGTTTCGTCAAAGTGATACATGGGGATACCCGACAGCTTCTCGCCAAGGTGCGTTTGCAGGTAGTCGGGAACGGTGTCGGTATCTTTCAGTAACAGGAGTTGTACGTCGGTCAACCGGTCCAGTTTTTTCTCCAGCGGCTTCTTCGGGTCGACCACCGCAATCTGAACCTGAGCGGTAAAATGATTGCCGTTGACCAGCACCAGGTCATAATCGGTAAACAGCGGCTTCCACTGGTAGTCGTTGAGCGGCCGGCTCAGGTCGAAGCGATTAAAGGTAATTTTATCGGTAAACACCATAGAAGCCCCCGCCGACAGCGCCGGTATCGTTTCTACGGTATCTTCCCCTTTATGGTCGGCATCTACGTAGGCGACCGTTGCTTCGGCGCTCAGCCGTTGGGTCAATTCGTACGCCAGTTTTTTGATGTTGCCGCAGGGCGTACCCAGAATAGCCAGTTCGGTGCGGGCAAAGGTACCCAGCGCCGGCCGGCCCAGCTTTGCATGTTTGGTATGCTGTTTAGTTGTCGCGTCGGAAGTCATGTTTGCCACCGGTTTTTTCCATCAACTTCGTTTCAGAAATCACTATATCGTGCGAAATCGCTTTGCACATGTCGTAGATCGTGAGGGCTGCCACCGAGGCTCCAACCAGGGCTTCCATCTCCACACCGGTTTTCCCTTCGGTGGTGACGTGGCAGTCAATAATCGCGTCGTGGCCTCGTGTCACGATGGTGATATGGCAGTTTTCCAGGCCTAAGGAGTGGCAAAGGGGAATCAGATCATCGGTACGCTTGGCCGCCATGGTACCGGCAATGATGGCGGTCTGGAAGACAGGCCCCTTGCGGGTATGAATATCGTTACCATCCAGCAACTTCATTACCTCCTCGCCCAGCACCACAACGCTGCGGGCGCGGGCTGAGCGTTTGGTTACTTTCTTATCGCTGATGTCGACAATAGAGGGATTGCCTTTGGGGTCCAGGTGCGAAAACTCTTTCATAGCGGTTCTTTGCAAGCAAAGTTAGGGTTATTACACAGAGATACGCAGAGAATACACAGAGGTACACAGAGTTTTTTAATATACCTCCGTGCTTCTCTGCGTATCTCTGTGTAACAGCTCTGAGCTAGCTGTCCAGCCAGTCCCGGAAGGCCTGCACCTTTTCCCGGCTCACAATGATTTCTTCCGGCTCCCCGCTTTTCAGGAACAGGCGCAGCCGGCTGTTGGAATACGCCACTACATCCCTGATGGCGTTGAGATTGACAACAAACTTCCGGCTTACCCGGAAAAACAACGTCGGATTCACCAACTCCTCGACTACCTCCAGCGGATAATCGATCACCAGATTTCGTTTATCACTCCGTTGAATAAAGGTGCCTTTATCCCGGCTAAAGAAGCAGTCGATCTGCTCAACGGGCACAAAATGCAGGTGCTCCCCCACCTTTACCACAAAGCGACTTTTGTATTGTCTGGTCAAGCGCTGGAACGCTTCGTCGAGCTTGACGATGCTCTCCTGCTGCCGCGACAGCCGTTCCTGCGGACTCAGCTTCCGGAACTTGACATACGCCTGTTGTAAATCGGACTCCTGAATCGGCTTCAGCAGGTAATCGATGCTGTTTACCTTAAAGGCTTTGATGGCGTATTCGTTGTAGGCGGTGGTAAAGATTACCGGACACGCTACCTCGACCCGCTCAAAAATATCAAAGCTTAAGCCATCAGCCAGTTGAATGTCCATAAAGATCAAATCCAGCGGGGGATTTGCCGACAGATACTGCACCGCCTTCTTTACTGAATCTACGCGTGCCAGTACGGTGATGGCTTCATCCAGCTGTTCTACCAGTTGCTGGAGTCGTTCGGCGGCCAGTTTTTCGTCTTCAATAATCAGTACATTCATGAGGTAACGGCAGTGATTTCGGGGCTGGGCTGACTACGCAGGATAGGCAGCTTTACGACAAAGTATTTCGGTGTGGCCTCGACCAGGACCTTTCGGTTAGACAGAAATTCGTACCGGGCAGCGATATTTTGCAGACCCAGGCCCGTATTTTCCTCCATCGTACTCTTCGGTTGGAGGTTGTTCCGCACCACCAAATAATCCTGTTCAATGAACACCTCAACCTGCAAGGGATCATCTTCCGAAATGATATTATGTTTTACCGCATTCTCCAGCAGCATCTGCAGTGCCAGGGGCGGTATGTGACTATTTAACATGGAGTCAACCCGGATGTCGATTTGCAGGCTTTCGTCGTAGCGGATTTTCTGGAGGAATACATAATCATTGACAAAGGCCAGTTCATGGCGAAGCGGCACCAATTCAGTATCCCGCGTGTCCAGCACATACCGGTACACATCGGCCAGTTTCCGGATAAACAATACCGCCTGATCCTGGTCTTTGTACACCAGGCTGGTGAGGGCGTTCAGACTGTTGAACAGGAAATGCGGGTTGACCTGACTCTTCAGTGACTCGTACCTCGACGACAAGATCTCGGCACTCAGCCGTTCCTCATTGATAGCCGACTGCCGCCAGGAGAACAAAAAGGACCTCCCGTGCAGGAACAGCGACACCAGTGTGGTAATCATAAATGAACTGATAAAAGACCCTATGACTCCACTGTCAGCAAAGAACCCTGTAGCAGATTTTCCAAGCCAGATAATATGAAAAGCGGCATTGATCAGTAAGATAATGATGGCCGAAAAAATAACAGTACCCACGATACCGGCGAGAAACCGCTTGCCGGGCTCGCGTACCCAGTCAATTTTCGTATTCAGATAATCGGTAAGCAGCCCGTTACCCGTCCAGAGAAACGCCCAGAACGCTCCCGTAAAAATAGACATGGTCAGCGCACCCTCCCAGGACGAGTAACAGGACCGGCAGTTCAGGTAACCTGTAGGAATGCCCATCAGCCAGAGCAGGCTAAAGAGTAGCAAAGGATGGACACGACTGGCTGATTGATTGGACATAAAATGAACATTTTATAAAGCTTACCGCCCACACCCCTCTATCACCTTCCCTACCATCGACTGCCCCCAGCGTGGCATCAGATCGGTCTGGCCCTGCTCTTTTGCGAAAAAAGAACGTGATTTTGCAACTAATTCGCAAGGTTCAGTGGTGGAACCGCCCATATACTGCGCCGTACCGATCTGCATCTGGCCCAGCAGCAGCATAGCCCTGGGATTCTCCGGGTTAAGCTGATGGGCTTTCTGCAATGTGCCGATGGCCTTACCAGCCAGCGTAGGGCCGTACGTGGCCGGGTCACTGGCTACGGTAATCATGTACAGATACCCCTGTAGCGTGACCAACTCCGAATCGTTGGGCTTCAGCGTCTGCGCTTTGTCCAGCACCGCCTGGGCCTGGTTCAGATAACCGCTCTGTTTGGCTGCGTTCTTCGACCGGCCTGCCAGCCAAAGGTACGATAAGGCTTCGTAATACAGCGGCAGCCATTGGCTGGTTTCCTTCCGGGCGATCAGGTTGAACTGGTTGGCAACCGGGATCAGTTCATCCACCTGTTTAGTGGTATATAGCGTTTCAATGGCTTTGGCCATTGCCTTTTCATAAACGCCGTCTTCGCCAAACGCGGTGAAGGTAGTGAACAGGGTTAAGGTCAACAGGACGACTACTTGTTTAATCAGTTTCATGATTTTAGGTATTAGAGGTTGTTTAATTGATTAGCGGTTTTGTCTGTTGAAAAGGTAACCAGCAGTCCGACGAATACGAACCGGGTTGCACCCTGCCCAATCTCCCGACGGCGATAAATACCAGTTTCGTCCGGGGTTGGGTTGTAGAGGTAACCGAAGGTATTTTTGCGGCCCGTGACGTTGCTGACCGATGCGTACAAAATGATGTTGGACCGGTGCAGGTAACTCCAGTTGACGCTCAGGTCGTGGTAAACGGGTGTTTTTCGCATCTCCCCTTCACTTACGTTCGGGTCTGAATAGGGCCGGCCGCTGGTGACGGAATTGGTAAAGCCTACCTGCGATTTCAAAGGGGCAATAAATCGTTTAAAAACAATAGATAGGTTATGCGCCGACGCAAACGAAGGGGTTTGTAATGCCGACAGGTCGCGGTAGTTTCGTTTTGTATCGATGAACGAATACGACACCCAGTAATCCGTACCCCGCCAGGTTTTGGTGTCCCGCCAGAACAGATCCACGCCCTGCGCATAGCCATAACCGTTGTTGTCGTACCTCCTTGAACCCGCTTTGTCAAACTTTACCAGGTGTTCGTACTGCTTGTAATAGGTCTCTACCCGGAGTACCTGCTTCTGGCGAACACGCTGGAAGTTAAGAATGAAGTGATTGGCCCGTTCAAAATCCAGCCGGCTACTCCGGATTAGCAAATCATTCTCCGGACTCTGGTAGAATGAACCGTAAGCCAGTGACACCTGGCTATAAAGGCCGGTTTTATAGGCCAGATTGATGCGGGGTGACCAGTTACCCCGCTGCAGCAGCGTAGAGTATTCGGTGCGGCTGCCGATACGGGCAACCAGTTTAGGGGTAACGTACACATCAGCCTCTATGAACGCACCGGCCAGGTTCTCGCTAAACAAAGCTGTTTTTGGTGAAGCCGCTGCACTGTCGCGGTAGTGCTGGCGGTAACCGCTGGCAATGAGTTCGGCACCCATGTTCAGTGAAATGTTCTGACTTACCTGATTTACCAGTGTTAGTTTGCCGTGCAGGCTCCGCTCCTTCCGGCCAATTTGGGCCGGTGCCAATTGAGTCTGGTCATTCAGAAAAGAATAAGCCAGCCCTGCTTTCAGCCACCAGTTCGCGCTCAGAGCATCCCGATAGCTGCTGTTCAGGTGCACATAGCGGTTGTTCAGTGCTACGCTCCGCTCCCGGTCAATATTCGCCGGGTCTGGCTGGTACAGGGCTGACTGGGCGGTGCTGATCAGCGAATAGACCTTCAGCAGCCCCTGCTTCCCTACCTTCTGCCGGAGATGCAGCGAGCCGTCTGCCGATACAGGTGGCTTTGTCCAGCGAACGTTCTGGCTGATGAGGCCGTAATACGGTGCCAGGTTAAAGTAGGATGCGTCTGCGGTGACCGATGTTCTCTCGCTATGCTGCGTATGCGACAGGCTGCCCCCCACCGACAGCAACGACAGGTCGGTTTGCGTCCGGGCGGGGTAGTCGATGGTATTGAGTACGAGGGTGGAACTAAGCGCCTGACCATATTCTGCCGAGTATCCGCCGGTACTGAAGTTGGTGCCCTTGAAGATAAACGGTGAGAAGCGAGTGCGGGTTGGCAGGTTGGGGGCCGACAATTGAAACGGATTCTGCACGTACAGACCGTCGATGAACAGCCGCGCTTCGTTGCTGGCGCCACCCCGGACGAACAACCGTCCGGATTCACCATTTTTCTGGGTACCCGGCAGGGTATTGATGGCTCCCGCCAGATCACCCACTGCGCTGGCCGTGGTGACAATATCCAGCGGCTTCAGCATCACACTTTTTTTCCCGTCGCTGGCCTCAAAGCTCCCGGCGGTAATGGTGACTCCCTCCAGCCTGTTTATTGCTTCTTCCAGTGTAACCGAAACGATGACCGTCTCCTGATCAAGCTGTACTGGCTGCTGCACCTCTTTGTAGCCCACCATCGAAACGACCAGCATCTGAGAGCCTTTTTCCGTTGCCGTGAAGCGGTATTCCCCTTTCTCGTTTGTGCTGGCCCCACTGTAGGTATCTTTAAGAAAAACACTGACCCCTGGCAATGCTTCGCCTTTAGTGTCGGTCACAGAGCCGGCGATTTTTACCTGCGCCAGTGTAGGTATGGCCAAGAGGAGACTAAAGACGAATGACCAGTTTTTCATGAACCTTTTTGCTGATTGTTGCTCAAAGGTCATGCAGGCAACTTCCTCCCGAAAAAAAGAAAAACCGTACTGTTGAATCAGCCGGTTGAATTGTCGAAAAGCAGGACTAAACGCATGAAGCATTATACCAGGAAACCCACCCGAAGTAACGTTTTCGGGTGGGTTTCCTGGACTTTTTCTGTTTATGTGTCGACGGCTACAAGGCTAGTTAACCTTCAACTCCGCCACAACCGGCAGGTGATCAGATGCGTATTGCTCATCAATCACCCGGGTCGACTGGCCTTTGAAGGCCCCATCCGGCTTGAACATGATAAAGTCAATGGTGCGGTTAGGCTTTTCTACCGGTATGGTAGGCGCGCACTCCTGACAACTCCGGGTAAAATGCTGGTCCCAAAGTTTAATCACCGGGCTTTCGGGTCGGGCGTTAAAATCACCCCCAATGATCATCGGCAGACCTGAGTCTTTAAAATGAGCAATAATACGCTCCGACTGACTGATGCGGTTCGGTTCTTTCAGATCGAGGTGGGTACTAGCAAAGATC
The DNA here is from genome assembly GCF_039541915.1 of Nibrella saemangeumensis. NCBI lineage: Bacteria > Pseudomonadati > Bacteroidota > Cytophagia > Cytophagales > Spirosomataceae > Nibrella > Nibrella saemangeumensis. Next base: position 424,076 of record NZ_BAABHD010000084.1, on the reverse strand, counting down.
ACCCGTTTGCCTTTGGCAATTTCTACCGTAACCGCAGCAATGGTGCGGGTTTCGCCCCCAAGGACCGGGTCTACCGGCAGAATAAACCGGGTTGAGTCGAGAATAGGGAATCGCGACAGCACCGCCACGCCATAATCTCCGCCCTGATGGTCGATGGCCTTGGAAAAGAAATAGTGCATACCGGTCAACCTGGCGAGTTCGCGGGCTTGATGCATTCCTTTGCCGGACCGTTCGGTGTTAACGTCGACCTCCTGCAAGGCTACAAAATCAGGCTTTTCTTTACGAATAACCTGGGCGATAGCCGGTACATCGATCTTGTTTCCCGCTGAGGGCGGATTGCAGTGGTGAATATTGTAAGTCATTACCTTCAGGCTTTTGACCCGTTTGGCGGGCCGGCCGTCTGGTCCATCGTTGGCACAGGCTACTATCGAGACTATACTAAAAAACAGGCTAAGAATCGTACGCATAGGATGGGTAATCGATGAAGAATTATTTTTTAGATGAGCTGGGCACATTTTCCGTCAGGCTCTGACCTTTACGCGGTAAGGTATATTTACCAACAACCTCGCCATCGTCACGAATCATTTTCAGGTTAAGCTCTTTAGTCGTCGCGTGAAGTTTTATCAGGGTCCGGTTACCCTCCAGCGGCCCTCCACCGATCACGATGGGATAGTTATGGCTCGCATCCGGATCATGGGTTTTGTAGCGGTGCGTATGCCCTGAAATCTGCAGGTCAATACGCCCTTTGTTCAGCAACGGGCCGAATACCTCCTGGCAGTGCATAGGGCCATGCCAGTCCCCCGAGTGATACGGAGAAATATGGATCAGAACTACCCGGAATGCAGCCTTTTTGAACTCACTGCTTTCTATTTCTTTTTCCAGCCATTTCTTCTGCGTTTCCCGATACCGGTCAAAGGCGGATAAGCCTCCGTACTCCACACTATTATCGGTTTTGTCTTCACCCGAATCCAGAATCACGAAACGGACCGGTCCCCGCGTAAAAGCGTAGTAGTACTTACCTTCCGGATATGCATAATACGCCGGTATATGCCGGGAAAAACTGCCCCGACATTCGTGGTTGCCCTGGATCAGGATGAAGGGTAGTTCCGTGGCGAAAATATCCACCGTCGGCTTAATCAGGTGATCGACCATCTGGCGTTCATCCGAAACGTGATCAAAACAGTCGCCGTTGAACACCACAAAATCATAATCCCGCTTATTACCGGTGTAGCCATGACGGTACAGCAGTTGCGGAATAATCTGCGGCCGGTCATGGATATCGTTGAAGATAACCATCTTAAACTCTTCCTCGTTGTCAGCCGGCGTTTTAAACTCATACATCGGGCTGGTGATGGTCTCGCCAAACTCGACCTTCGACCCTTTATAGCCCAGAACTTCAGTCGAAACGATCCGGTATTTATGAGGAGTACCGGGCTTAAGATTGGAGAGGGTTATCTTATTAATCCGGTTGTTAGCCTCAATCAATCCGTTGGTATACCCAAATTCCCGCTTGCTGGTATACGTACCCGCCCCGTATTCAACCCAGCTAAACGAGTTTTTGTGGGTGAGCCACATAATCGTTACCTCATTGGCAGCTATGTTCTGCAGGTACGGCCCCACCACAAAATGGTTTTTCTCCTCCACCGTTTCTGCGGGTGCCGTGTCGGCCAGGGCGGTGGAAGCCGGTAACAGGCTTAGTGTCCCGAGCCGGGACATTTTTTCAAGGAATGCTCTTCTATCTGAAAACATTGAAGTCAAGGTTTAGGCAGTCTTTTCCGGCACTATAACCAGTCCGCCGGTACACCGACCAACGGACTGGTTATAATACTATGGACGGATGACCGTTGTACCAATCGTAATTTTACCCTTTACTCCCAGTTAGGATTCTGCGTCAGGTTGGGATTTAGCAAGCGCTCCTGCCTCGGGATCGGGTAGAGGTAATCACGGGCCTCATTGAATTTCTTGTTGATATGCCCGTTGATAACAATGTTACCCCCTTTATTACCATTTTCAAGCAGGATCTCACTGCCTAATTTAAGGAGTTGTGCGCCGGGCACGGTTGGCTTGGTACCTTCGTAGATCACCAGATCAACCTTTCCGTTTTTGTCCAGGTCATAACTGCCCGGCCCCGGAAAATACATGCCTTTGTAGGTTTTGGTCAGCAGCTGGCCTTCTTTCCAGCGGATGATATCATCCCAGCGGAAGAAGTTTTCCATCACCAGTTCTACGCGCCGTTCTCGCCGGATCTCCAGAATCACCCCGGCATTGTTGCCTTTCACCTGCGTGTACTGATCGGCCAGATAGGGATCAGGGCTCGCATTGGCTTTGGCCAAATTGATATTGGGCATGCCCACCCGGTCGCGGACCAGTTTGACGGAACGATCCAGATCTTCCTGCGTCAGGATACCCCGCTCGGCCCTGGCTTCGGCGTAGTTCAGCAGCACTTCCGCGTACCGGAAGATCGGCATATCGGTAATGTCCTTGGAGAACGTATCCCACTTAGGCGCCGACACGAATTTGATCAGTTGATAGCCCGTTACCGTCGCACCAAATTCCGGTGCCAGCGGGGTGTTTTCACCGATACGGGTATAACCCGGCGTACGGATGGTCTGCGATAAACGCGGATCACGGTTTTGGACCTCATCGTGGAACTGCATGGTTTCGTAACCTTTGATGTCCGTAAAACGGGTACCATCGGCCATCAGGTAGCTGTTCACTAATTTCTTCTCCAGACCCGGCCGGCCGTACGAGGCCGTCATGGTGTAATAATTCAGGTTATGGTATACCTGCAATTCATCGCTGAAATCACGCGCCAGAATGACCTCCTCGGGAATCGCGTTGTCCGACGAAAAGAGCCTGAGGTACGCCGTAGACGGTGTGGCTTTATAAATTGTATAGCCACTTTTTTTCATCAGTTCATCCGAAGCCGAAATACTTTCATCCAGGAATTTATCTGCCCCTGGCAAATTAAACTCGGGATGGTATTTCCGGAAGGTACCTTCGTATAAGCCGATTCTGGATTTCAGCGCCAGCGCCGTCCATTTCGTAACGGAATATACCTGCCGGGAAGCGTCCAGGTTAGCAATAGCATAGTTGATATCGGCCATCACCGAGTCCATCACTACCGTTCGCGGGTCGCGTGCTTTGGTCAGCATGGCTTCATCGTTCGCTTCGATGGCCTGAGAATACCAGGGCACATCACCGAAGCGCTTGACCATGTTGAAATAGAAGTAAGCCCGGAAGAAACGGGCCAGCCCATTGTATTTGGCTACGGCCCTGGTGTCGGGGCACTTGTTAGAATTCGCCAGGAAATAATTGATATTCCGGAGGGTATTCCAACTCCACCCACCCCCATTGGTAGGCACCACCCGGGTTCCCTGTAATTCATCCCGCAGACTGTTCTTAACCACATTATCGACGTCCTCGTTGTAAATGTCTTCGGCGGAAGGAAGCGCGTTATAAAAGGAGTTCGTGAAGAGTTGCAGGTCACTCTCTGTTTTGAAAAAGGTTTCGGGCGAGATGGCATCCTGCGGCAGCAGGTTCAGATCACACGAGACCAGACCCAGGGAAATGGCGATTATACTGATTACTTTTTTCATCGCAATAAAAGGAAAGTCGGGTTAGAAATTGATGCTCAGACCGGCGGAAACCGTTTTGGATAAGGGGTAAGTCCGTCCGTTGGTGCCATCACCATCAAGTTGCTCCGGATCAATGTATTTGGTCCGCAGGGGTGTGTAGGTAAGCAGGTTTTCTCCACTTACATAGACACGGGCTCTGGGAATATAGATGCGCTTTGTTAAACTTTCGGGGAACGTATACCCCAGCACCACATTCTTCAGCCGCAGGTACCCTACGTTCTGGATGTACCGGTCGTTGGGGGCGTTCAGGTCGCCACCCGCGTTCAGGGCGGTATAGCCTCTCAGCACGGGGAAGTAGGCGTTGGGGTTCTCCGGCGTCCAGACATCATCCGCAAAATCCTCCGGAATGAACGAGTAGTAGGGACGGGAGTAAGGTCCCCAGAACTTATCGGCATTGTTGCCCGGATACCAGTGTTTACGCATAATACCCTGCGCGAATACGGACAGATCGAAGCCGTTCCAGTTGGCACCCAGGTTAACGCCGTACCGGTAGCGGGCCCGGCCGTTGCCGATTATTTTCAGGTCGCCGTGATCGGCCAGGGTGTTGGCCCCCTGATCGATTTTGCCGTTGCCATCCAGGTCGATAAACTTGAGATCCCCGGCCCGTAATTTACTCCATTCGCCGGGGGCACTCAGCCGCTGCCGGTTCACGATCGTCTGGTCTACTTTATACGACTGCGCTTCTTCGTCTGTTTTGAAATAGCCATCAATCGGGTAACCCCAGATTTCCCCAATTACCTGCCCTACGTACCGACTCGACAAAATCTTGTTCGGATTGTCGTATTTGGTAATGGTCGATTTAGAATCGGAGAGAATAAAGGAGGCATTGTAGGATAACGGCTTTCCAGCCACTTTAAACTGGTCGCGCCAGGCGAGGGCCAATTCAAAACCTTTGGTTTGCAGATCGCCCGCGTTTTCGGTCGGTACGGTTGCACCAAACACGGCCGGGAGCACTCTGCCCGGCACCAGCATGTCGGTGGTGTTCCGGATGTAGGCATCAAACGAAATATTCAGCCGGTTTCTCAACACATCCGCATCCAGACCCAGGTTGGAGGTAGTGGCTTTTTCCCAGGTAAGAAATGGAGAGATCGGGTTCGGACTGTTTACATACGTCAGCTTCTGACCGTTGTTAATCCAGCTCGACAGCGCAGTTGGCATGATAGAGATATACGGGTAAAAGCTGGACGAATTGCTATTCGACGGCAGCTGATTACCCAACGTACCGTAAGAGGCTCTGACTTTTAGGTTATTGACAATGCCGCGAACCGGCGTAAAGAACTCCTCTTCGCTGATCCGCCAGCCGGCCGATACCGATGGGAAGAAACCATACCGCCGGCCTTCGCCAAACCGCGATGTTCCGTCGTACCGACCGTTTACTTCCAGGAGATATTTACCGGCATAGTCGTAGTTGGCCCGGTAAAAAGCTCCGAACAGCGAGTACTGGTATGAATCGCCCCCGGAGAGTTGTTCGCCGGTTCCCAGGTTCAGATCATTGAGACTTTCGGACAGCAGGTTCTTACGGGCGCCAAACAAGCGTTGGTGCTTCTTGGACTCGTAATTCATACCGGCCGTTGCCGCCAGATAATGCTTCCCGAACGTTTTGTTAAATGAGGTGTACAGGTTCGACACGTTCATCGGGTCGAACCACATGGTCTGCCGTAATTGATCGGTATTGTAATTCGGTACCGTGGTCATGATACCCGGTTGAATAGAGTACTGTGCTACCGCCGACCGGTACCAGTCATCGGCGATGTAGAACGAATAGGAATGGTTGGCAACCAGATTCCAGTTCTTCGTGAAGTCGATGGTAACGGAGTTGATCGTAGTCAGTTCATGCACCTTCTTTTCACCGCCGGCCACGCCTTTCAACAGGTTGGCGAATAAGCCGTCACCGATCGAATAGTTATTTTTCAACGTATTATACGTGGGCGTACCATCCGGATTTTGGGGCGCATAGGCTGGCATGGCGTGTACCGTAATGGCCACAAAGTTGGCATTGGCTCCACCTTCCAGACCCGGATATTTATACTTGGAGTCGAAGTACTGCGTATTGTTGCTGATGCGAAGCCAGGGCGTTACCTGGGCGTTGATCTTACTCCGCAGGGTATAGGAGGTGAATTTATCCGTGTTGGTCCTCATGATTCCCTCCTTCTCGAAAATCGACCCGGAGAGAAAATAATTAATTTTATCGGTTCCTCCGGACAAATTCACATTATGCTGCCGCGACGGCTGTGTCATATTAAACAGCGTATTCCACCAGTCATAATTCCCGTAGTAATTGTATATGTCTTTGCCGTTTACGTTCTTGACTACCGTCCAGGGCCGGGCCGGATCCTCCACTTTGTCGTACCGACGAGCCTCCAGTTCTTTATAATCCTCTTCGGAATACCGGGTATAGCTGTTACCGGTAGCGCGAATAAAGGCCTCATCGTTCAGCTTGACGTGCTCGTAGCCATTGGTCAGAAACCGGGTGCTCACCGTGGGTGTCGACCAGCCGAAGTTGTTGCTGTACGACACGCTGGTTTTGCCGTTTTTGGCCGATTTCGTTGTTACCAGCACGACCCCGAAAGCACCCCTGGCCCCGTAAATAGCCGAAGCTGCGGCATCTTTCAGCACCGATACTGACTCTACGTCGTTGGGGTTAATGCGGTTGATATCACCCGGTACGCCATCGATAAGCACCAGAGGACCACCTCCGTTGATAGAGGTTTCACCGCGAACGTTCAGGCTCCCGCCCTGCCCAGGCTGTCCGGTGCTGAACGTGATATTCAGGTTCGGCAGCATACCCTGCAGAATCTGTGACATATTGTTCAGGGGTCGGTTCTCCAGGTCTTTCGCCTGTACCTGCGATACCGCACCGGTCAGGTTCACCTTTTTCTGGGTACCGTAGCCCACTACGACGAGTTCTTCCAGGGTTTTGCTATCGATACTCAGGGTTACGTTTACCACCGACCGGTTGCCCACCGTTACCTCCTGCGGCAAATAACCCACAAAGCTGAAGACCAGCGCAGCCGACGCGTTCGGTACCGAAATTTCGTAATTACCAGCGCCATCAGTGGTCGTTCCTTTTGTGGTGCCTTTGAGTACCACGGTTACCCCGGCCAGCGTGCCTTGGCCGTCGGCGGCCGAAACCGTACCCCTGATCCGGATTTCCTGATTCAGGTAACCCTGCATTTTGCTGTCAAGGGTAGGTATTAGAGAGGCTTCTTTAAACCCTTTATCCCGGGCCAGCACAATTTGTTCGTTGATGACCCTGTAGGTGATGCCTCTGGGCACAAGCAACTGATCCAGCACTTTTGAGAGCTTCTGATTCTTTACATCAATCGACACCTGTTCGTTCAGCGAAACACGACTGCTGTAAACGAATTTGGTATTGACTTTTTCCTGAATCTGCTCCAGGGCCTCCTTGAGCGTAACATTATAAAGCTGAAGCGTCATATCCTTACTCAGGATCGACTGTGCAGCGATATCTCTGGCGTGGGCCAGGCCGGCCAGTAAAATGACCAGCGTACATTGCAGTAAACCGATGCGCATAATTTTACCCCAGTCTACAGAGTTTTTAAGTAGTGAGTATTGCATGATATGAGGTTTGATAGATATGGATTTTACTTTCTTTTCAATGTACCGTATGGCTGTATACGTACTGACTTAGGTCACTCAGCCTGCCGGTAGAAAATCCGGATGACACATGATGCAGGAGCTGAATACTGCGCTTGCCGATTTTGATGCTGCAAATGTAAATAGGCTCATATTGCCGGATCGTTAAAGGTTTAGGGAAATTGTTAAGTTTATGTTACCAGTTGGTGTAGCTAAGCCAGTTGGTGCATGGTTAGTAATGTTTTATCCTATTTTCTGTTTATTCGCAGGGCAATCCGTCGATGACTATAGTATTTCCAGACATGGTATAGGTTGCATCCAGCGCGGTGCAAAGCATTTCCATGATCAAGGGCAACGACTGTTGCTCAAAATCGGCGCTTACCCGGCAGGATGAGAGACCGGGGTTGGCTAACCTGATCTGAATATTGAACCGCTTCTCCAACTGGGCAATGGCCCGATCTAACGGTGTATTATTGAACACGACGGAGACAGACTCGTAGATTTCTTTTTTGACCTGAACAGGGACAGGCGAAGAAAGCAACCGGCCGGACTCAGTTTCAAAAAATGCCTGTTGCTGCGGCTTTAGAATAACCTGCTGCGGCTTCTGCTGCCGGTCTGGGGCGCTTACTTCTACCCGGCCGGTTACCACCGAAATCTGGAAAACCTTGTGAGAGACCGGCGCTTTGACATTGAAGCTCGTGCCTAACACCTTTACCCGCATCACCCCGCTCTGTATATGGAACGGCCTTAACGGATCCTTTCTGACTTGAAAAAACCCTTCTCCTGAAAAACTGACGACTCGTTTATTGGAATCAAATTTTTTGGGGTAGGCAATAGACGCCCCGGCCTGCATCCAGACCGAACTACTATCAGGAAGCAGGTGCCGTACCGGGCGTGGCTCCCGATTAGTAAATTCGATGGCACGTTCCGCAACGTTTTTCCTCGTGGGCGCTACATACGATACCGCCGTAGGCGAGATATCCTGACGAGACGTATACCGGTAGGTAATGTATAGCCCCATTATCAGGCTAACCGATGCCGCCAGCCAGAGTAATCGGCGTACCGGCAATGGTCTGGTCCCGGATTGCTGGCCAATATGGAGTTGATCCTGAATCGTCTGGAAGGTTTCGGACTGTAACTCCCCCTGCTCCGTTTCGGATAAAGAGTCCAGATAGTCCGGTTTTCCCTGTAACGATGCATACCAGGCCTCAACCAATTCTTTTTCCTCATCCGTGCATTGGTTGCGGAGGTATTTGTCGAGTAAAGCGGGAGAAATTTTAGGGGGTGGCATCGGGTAGTGATCGTAACGAACCCTAAGTCGCCTGCCAGCCGGCTAACCCTTAGCCGATTTGAAAAAAAAGTTAAAAAAGTGGAACCAGGAGAAAAATATAAACAAAATGCTCCTTCAGGTAATCCTTTAAAATGCGCAGCGCTTTGGTAATATGCTGCTCAACTGTCTTTTCGGAGATCACCAACTGGTCAGCAATTTCCCGGTTCGAAAGGCCTCTACGGCTCAGCAGAAAGACTTCCTTACATTTTGGGGATAACAGGTGAAGGCCTTTTTCGTACCGATCCTGGAGATCAGCCGTAAGAATCAACTGGTCCGCCAACTCCATATAGGGGTTGTGCTGAATCTCCCACTGGTTGTAATGGTGGGTACGGGTAAACTCTTTCCGATAGTGGGATATAATGAGGTTCTTAATGCAGGAAAACAAATAGGTGCGACAGGCCTGAATAGCGTGCTTATGCCGCTGCTGCCAGAGCGAAACAAATAACTCCTGCACAATTTCCTGGGCGGCAAACCGGTCGTCAACTTTGCTGAAGGCATAATTAAACAGGACTCGAAAATACCGGCGATAAAGTTCAGTAAAGGCCACTTCGTCATCGCTTTCGGCGATTAACGTCAGAATTGTTTCATCTGAATAGCGCCTGTAGGTTGAATTCATAACCGGTACTTCCGAAATCCTGCGTCGAATGGCCGACTTTAGATACCCTAACCAAAGCAGACCTTTAGCCTATAAGGCAAATAAGTTTATTTTTTACTGAGCGGAAGCGCACACTTTCCCCCTGATTTATCAGGCCGAAAAAACGCAACCTTTCCCGCTACTTTCCAATCTGGTTCTCCAACAGGAAAACCCCGTTTTTATTGGCAACAATAATATCCGGTTTGCGGTCACCGTTCATGTCGCGGACCGTGATGTTCAGGCCGGCACCTGAATCGTTATCAATAATGTGCTCTTTATAATAAGGCTCCTTACCGGGCGTAAATTCAAACCACATCAGAATAGCGGGGTCGCTGTCGCCGGGGTCGCGGCCATGATGAGCCAGAAAGCGCTTGCCGGTGATGTAGTCCTTACGGCCGTCGGCGTTCAGATCAGCCATGATAGAAGCATGTGTTTGGGCCGTGGTATTGCTTATCAGGTGGGTCCGGAAATTGATATTACCCTGCTCATCGTTCACCTGCTCGTGCCACCAGACACCCAGGGCGTGCGCCGACGCACTGACCACGTCATTCTTGCCGTCGCCATTCACGTCCAGCACCTGCATATGCGAGCAGGGTTCGCCCAGGCTGGCCGGGTGAAACACCCAGCTGCCTGCTTTAGTATCTTTTGTACCTTCAAACCAGCCTTCCCGCACGATTACATCATTGATGCCATCTTTATTGATATCACCGTAGCCGATGCCGTGCGAAAACGGCTCGGTGCCGGGTACTTTTTCCTGACTCAGCGCAAACCGCTTCCAGGCAGTTTCGCCGGGTTTGGAGGGTGATTTCAGCCAGATAATCTGCTTTTTGGCCGGATCTCCGCAGAGAATATCCAGCCGGCCGTCGCCATCGATGTCAACGAACGCGGGTGACTCATTGGCTATGCCTACCGAATCGGCCAGAATGTGCTTCTTCCATTCACCGGATTTGTTCTTTGGGTTCTCAAACCAGAAGCCCGGTTTACCGGGGAAGTCGACGATTACTACATCATCCCAGCCGTCCTGGTTCACATCCATACCCAGATTGAGGAACGAATTGCTGTACTCCTTGCGCGGATCAAACACGCGGGAGGGAGCCATCTCGTGCCGGGTCCAGTTGGGGGCTTCAAACCAGTAGTAGCCGGCCACAATGTCCATCTTGCCATCTTTGTTCAGGTCGGCCACCGCTACCCCTTCGGAGATGAAGTCGCGGGTAAGGGTTGTCTTCTTAAAATTGCCTTCCGGAAGGGCCGGTTTGTCTGGAGCTTTTGTGGCCTGATTGGCTGCCTGCTGCTGGCGTATTTTGAATATTTCTTTGGATTGATTATCAGCCTGACCGTTTGCTAGCGTGGCCCAGCCCAACAAGCATAAGCTCATCAGCATTCGCCATCCGTTTCTATTCATTGGTGTGTTCAGATTCATCTGGTTAAGGATATGTTGATATTCGAAAATCAAGCTTTATCATCCTGTTATTTTGTCATCCCTCATTCTTCGGGACTACAAAAACACGAAATTCTACTTCTCCAACGCTTTGCTGATTAGCATCTGAATTTCGTGGTTCTGGTGCGAATGATCCAGCTTGCCTAGCCGGTCGTTGTACTCGCGCAGCAGTTTTTTTGAATCCTCTGAACCAATGGCCCCGATGCGTTGGATAGTGTACGGCAAAATCTTTGGCAGTTTAGCTTTTTCGGCCAGTTGCAACGCCCGCTTCGCGTCTACCGCAGCCAGCGGCTCGGCGGCATACCAGACCATCAGTGGCTGATTATGATCGTCTTTATCCTCCGTCCGCTGAGCCAATGCCTCTACTACTCCCCACCGCTGAGCCGGCTCCAGCCGGAGCATGGCCGATGTCAGGTAAAGCCGCACCAGCGCCGAGTTGTCGGACTGGGCTATTGCGGTCAGACGCTTCAACGTTTCAGGCGCAACACTTTTATCCTCTGCCAGTAGCTGAACGGCCCAGCTTCTGACGTATTCGTTGTCATTGGCCAGCAAATCCGTCAGATCCTTTTCGGTTAGGCCTTTGGTCACGTGCAGGGCCCAGAGCGCCCGGAGCTTCCGGGTGACATCCGGATTTTTCGCCAGCATGTCCTTCAGGGCTTTATGCACTTTTTTGTTAGGCCCCCGCTCCTGCAAAAGCATTCTGGCCTGCCGCACATACCATTCGTTCGGGTGCAGTTGGTAATTCACCAGTTCCAGATCCGACGCCTTTGCCAGATCAACCTGCACCCATTTGTCATTCTCGTGGGTGATCTTGAAAATCCGGCCCAGTGTTTTGTCATGTACATCCGGGTTGGAACTGTGGCACTGGTTCTTATCGTACCAGTCGATCGCGAACACCGATCCGCTGGCATCGTATTTCATATTCAGCCATTGCGACCACGAATCATTCATGGCCAGAAAATCGGGTCTATGGCTAACCTGATAACCCGACCCGGCGCGGTTGGGCTGGTCGTTATTCAGCCGGGCGCCGTTGATGTTGTTCATGAAAATGGTGTTCCGGTACTCCTGCGGCCAGCTGCCGCCCAGGTACACCATCGCCCCGGCATGGGCGTGGCCACCACCCGCCGAGGCCGACCGGAAGTTACCGGCATGAGGCCCCCGTTCGCCCACCCAGTGTACATGGTCTCCATGGGTCTTGATGTCGTCGTAGGTGTAGGGGTTAAAATGCTTGCCGGCCTGCCGCTGGTAACGCCCGCCCTGGATCATGTGGTACATATGCGGGATCACGCAGGCCGTAATGAACGCATGCCCATAGTCGTTGAAGTCGATGCCCCAGGGGTTACTGGTCCCTTCGGCAAATACTTCAAACTGGTGCAGTGTCGGGTGGTACCGCCAGACACCTGCGTTAATCTTTGTTCGCTCTGCGTCCGGCGCGCCCGGCTTCCCTACGTTGGAATGGGTAAAAACGCCGTGGTTACCGTACAGCCAGCCGTCGGGTCCCCAGCGCAGGCTGTTCAGGGTTTCGTGGGTATCCTGGGTACCCCAGCCGTCGAGCAGTTTTTGCGGAGCACCAGCAGGCTTATCGTTTTTAAAATCGGCCGGAATAAACAACAGGTACGGTGCCGCCCCGAGCCATACCCCACCCATGCCGACTTCGATACCGCTGACCAGGTTCAACCCTTCCATGAAGACTTTTCGCTTGTCGAGTGTGCCATCGCCATTGGTATCCTCAAAGATCAGGATACGGTCGCGGCCCTGTCCTTCCGGTGCCGGTACAGGATAGGTGTGCCCTTCCACTACCCACAGCCGGCCCCGCCAGTCGATGGTAAATGCAATGGGGCGAATAATGTCCGGCTCGGCGGCTGCCAGCGTTACGTTAAACCCTTTCGGCGGGGTCATCGCCTTAGCCGCATCGGTGCCGGAAAGGCCGGCGTTCAGCACAGGATCGAGGGGCGGCAGAATGATGATGTCCTTTTGCTTCAGTTCATTGGGAAAGTCGGGACGGCTGGCGTAAAAGCGAAAATCATCAAAATTGATGTGTGCCCACTTGTCGTTGGGTATATACGGTATTTGTGAGATACCTGTCTCATTATCAATGATCCGGATAAAAATACCTTTGTTCAGGTAAGGTTGCAGATCAACCACCACCGGCTGGAGGGTGGCCCGCCCCTGCCCGGTAATCAGAAAGATCACTTTATTATTGTCTGCCTGTACCAGTTCGACGCGGGTGTCCTGCAAGGCACCGCCCGACACGCGGAACGCAGCAAAAGGCTGGGTAACGGTAAAGGGTACCGAGGTTAAGGTGCCGGTAAGTTTGTAGTTGACATTACCCCCGCTGCTCAGAAAATACGTCCCTTCCCGACCGATGACCATATCTTTTTCGTGAACCGGCGAAGGCTCCTGGCTGACCAGCGGATTGGTGAAGGCATCGCCGGTAGCGGTCCAGTCTTTCAGGCTGCCCGTCTCAAAATTGAGGTTAACCGGTTGCCCGTTTTTCACCGGTATCTGCCCGGCTACCGTGACATCGGAGATCACACCATCCACCACCTGAAAACTGCCGACCATGCCGGCCGTCCGGTGCCCTGGTACAGTACAGTAATAGGTATCACTTTGCCCCGCTGTAAAGGTGATACTGGTACGGGTGCCTTTTTCCTGAAGCGTCTTGCTTTTCACCCCCGACTTCTCCAGTGCAATGTCGTGCGTCATCTGCTCGCCATTAGTGATAGTAATGCGAACCCGGTCCCCTTTGTTGGCTTTGAGCGTAGGATTACGGGCTCCGTCTTTACCAAAGTAACCCAGCATGGTCGCTTCCAGCTCATAATCACGGTCTACTTTTTCGGTCGCCTGGTTTGGCGTAGGTTTGGGCGGCTGGCTGTAAGCGGCAGGCAACGAAAGCAGCGCAGACAGAACAGAGATAAAAAGCAAGCGAAACTGGCACATAAGAACTACCCGGTAAGCGTTTAGGAATATTCAGGTTAAAATTAGAAGAAAAACCGTTGCAGCCAAATTGGCGGCTATACTTTAGCGCAAATCAACAGGAAATAGTAATTTGACCACGCAATCCGTTTATTTACCCGTTTTACAGTCACCGAGTCAACCAACCCCAGCATGCTATCTGTTACCGAAGCCCTCTCCCACATTCTCAGCCATAGTCATCCGCTGCCCGCCGAAACCGTTCCGCTAACCAGAGCCGTTGGCCGTATCCTGCGGGAAGACATCCAGGCAGACCGCGATTTCCCGCCATTCGACCGGGTAACGATGGATGGGATTGCCATCCGCTACGAGGCCTTTGCCAGCGGGCAACGGACCTTTCCCATTGCCGGCACGCAGTTTGCCGGCCAGCCGCTGTTCAGCCTGACCTCGGCAAACGAATGTCTGGAGGTCATGACCGGGGCCGTACTGCCCGACGGCACGGATACCGTTATACGGTACGAAGACCTTACAACGGAAAACGGCATGGCTACGATCACGATTGAGGAAATTTCTGTCGGCCAGAATGTTCACCGCCAGGCAACCGACCGGCAGGCCGGCGAAGTGCTGCTCACCACCGGTACCCGGCTCCGCCCTACCGAAATCGCGGTATTAGCCTCGGTTGGTAAACCAACGGTTGCGGTCAGCGCCCGCCCGCGGGTTGCTCTCATCTCTACCGGTGACGAACTGGTGGGCGTCGACGAAATGCCTCTCCCCCACCAGATTCGCGGCTCCAACACCTATATGCTGCAGGCGGCCCTGCTGACACTGGGCATAGAAACTTCGCTGAACCATCTGCCCGACGATCAGGAGAAAATGACCAGAGGGCTGTCATCGATTCTGGCAGAAAATGATCTGCTGATCCTGAGCGGAGGGGTATCGGCGGGGATGGCCGATTTTGTCCCGGCGGTCATGATGGCGCTTGGCGTTCGCGAACGCTTTCACAAGATTGCCCAGCGTCCCGGTAAACCGCTCTGGTTCGGCACAACGGATACCGGTAAAGTGGTTTTTGGCTTACCCGGCAATCCAGTCTCTACGACCATGTGCCTTTTCCGCTACCTGCTACCCTTTCTGAACGCATCCATGAAGGGGCAACCGGAATCCACGCGATATGCCACCCTGGCGGAGCAGGTTCTTTTCAAACCTGCCTTAACGTACTTTCTGCCGGTCAGGCTTACCAGCCAGCCGGACGGCAGTCAGCTTGCGTACCCCTTGCCCGGCAGCGGCTCCGGCGACTACGCTAATCTCATTGACGCCAACGGGTTTATGGAGCTCCCCGCAGACCAGTCGGAGTTTGCTGCCGGCGAGGTCTATCCGGTGCTGCTGTTTGGGGAAATTTGATTACCCCCACCCCGAACGGGGTGGGGCAGTATTATTTACTTGGTAGCCGCATGGGGCGCCGGCCAAAAGTCACGACCTGCTTCACAAAACCTACAGGTCCGACATATTGCAGGATATGGGCGTACATCTTGAAATCGTGGATGAAGCCCTCCACCGGTCCGCGTTTTTCCATTTTGTAGGTATTGGTAGCCGACCACGGAAACCAGCGAACCATCTTGCTCTGCTCCTGCATGTATTCGTTGATGGCCATTTCGAGCTGAAAGCCCTCCACCGGCTGTTCAAGGACGGCCCGCAGGTCACTGGTCCGGATGATGCGCTCACCCGACAGCAGGATGTCGCCCCGGTTAAACTTTACAAACCAGTCGGCGTATACCCGGCGCAGAATGACCATATCGACGAACGGGTAGCGCTGAACCGCCCGAATGGCTTTCACCAGCTCCCGGCGGTCAACGTTCTGTAGGTCGGCATCCATCAGGAGCACAAAGTCGGTATCTACGTTTTCCAGTCCCGCTTTAATGGCGGCCGTCTTCCCTCCATTCTGGGCGAGACGCAGCACCTCCACGTCCGGGTATTTCTTCTGTATATCTCGGTAAGCGGTATCTTCAGAACCGTCGTCAATGCAAATAATTTTATCAATTTGTTGAACTTTCGTTACTACATCCAGGACGTCAAAGACCCGCTCTCCTTCATTGTAAAAAGGTATCAGACACGACACCTTTGTGGATGATTTCATAGCGCGAGTATTTTCCAGGTAAACAGCGCAGGCGGCAACTCAGTTTATCTCATCCTGCTTTTCAGCGGAAAACCTTAGTTACTGGTAACACCGTGCCTGGCGCTGATTAGGTAGTCTCCAGTCCGGATCAGCAGGGGGGCAACCCATACACAAACTTGTCTTTTCCCTGCTTTTCGCTTTATTTAGCCTCCAGCAATCCAAACTCCCCAATCAATGACCTTCTTTTCCCGCAGAGACGTCCTCAAATCCCTGGCATTAGGCGGTGCTTCCGCCCTGTTTTCCCCCAATGTATTACTGGCGGCAACCAGCCGGCAGAAAGAGCGCCTGGGCGTAGCGCTGGTAGGCCTCGGCTACTACAGCACCGACCTGCTGGCACCGGCTCTGCAACAGACCAAAAACTGCTACCTCGCCGGAATTGTAACGGGCACACCGGCAAAAGCCGAAACCTGGAAGCAGAAGTACAACATCCCCGACAAAAACATCTACAATTACCAGAACTTCGACCAGATCGCCAACAACCCCGACATTGACGTGGTGTATGTGGTACTGCCGCCGTCGATGCACCGGGAATACGTAGTCCGGGCGGCCAATGCGGGTAAGCACGTCTGGTGCGAAAAGCCGATGGCGGTGTATGCCAGAGAGTGCCAGGACATGATCGATGCCTGCCGCAAGAACAAAAAGTCGCTGGCGATTGGCTACCGGCTCCAGCACGAACCCAACACGCAGGAATACCGCAAAATTGTGAATCAGCAGCTGCTGGGCAAGGTACAGAAGCTGAGCTCGGCGGCCGGGTATCGCGAGAACCGCACTAACCACTGGAAGCAGATCAAAGAAATGGGGGGCGGAGTCATGCACGACATGGGGGTGTACTCCATCCAGAGTGCCCGGCTGGGTACCGGTATGGAACCCATTGCCGTGGTTTCGGCGAAGACCTCGACCACCCGGCCGGAGATCTACAAAAACGGGCTGGCCGAAACCTGCGTAGCCACGCTGGAGTTTCCGGGCGGGGTGATGGCTGATATTGAAACGACATTCGGCCGCAACGTCAACTTCCTGACCATCAACTGCCAGAAAGGCGACATCCGTGTTGAGCCTTACCAGGGCTATGCCGGGCTAAAAGGCAGCAGCCCGCTGGGCCAGTTTAACCACCAGTACCAGGTTCCCTTTCAGCAGGCCAAGCAGATGGACGACGATGCCATGAGCATTATGCAGAACAAACCGATGCAGGTACCGGGTGAAGAAGGGCTGCGCGACATCCGCATTGTCGAAGCCATTTATAGAGCGGCCGACACCGGCAAGCGCGTAAAGCTGTAAGGATTGCGTATTTTTGGCCCCTTAATACCAAACACCATGGCCCCCGCCGACTTTACTGAACTTCCCAAAAGCGAGCAGTTGGACGTCCTCTACTTCGAGGGCGACCTGCTGGCGAACCGGTACGAAGACGAATTTATCTTCCTGCTCTACAGCCTGGCCGACTTCTTTGTCGAACTCCGCCACGATGCCTATACCAACCAGCTTCGGCAGGTAACCGCCTTCCGTTCCACTGATAAACTGGAGCCGTACTTGCCGTACCTGACGGAGATTGGGTACGAGTGATTGCCGGCAGGACACAAAGAAAACGAAGAAAACGCTACGTACTCCCTTCAGCTAACGAGGTCGTAAATACGGAAAATACGCCAGGTTGTGCGTACCATTCAGGCCCTACTAATTGACTAATTTAGAGGTTATGACACTTCGTAATCGATTCTTTACTTTTTTTCTTTGATCGGTCGGTTATCGGTTTTAGCATCTGGGATGGTGATAGGCTACTTCTTTTTATTGAAAGCGTTCAGATTGCGGTCAGGTGAAGTTTACCCATTCAGTTAAGCATCGGATTGATTATCAGGCACTATTCACAAGCCAGTAAGGCCGCAGCAGCGTGTTCTATCCTCAGTTTCTGGACGGCAGCGCAACAGAACGGGTGTTTAGCAGTTACGTTGAAAAGGCCATTCACCAATGCTTTTAGATAAAAAAATCCCTTTAAAGTACATAGCCAACAAAGTTAAATATGATCTTCTGGTTGTGCTACTGATTGGTTTAGTAACGAACGTGCTTACCCAGAAGTCGTTCAGATACCTGCCGGAAATGCCGCTCTCCATTCCGGCTTTTCTGGGAACGGCTATCTCTATTCTGTTATCGTTCAAAATGAACCAGTCGTATGACCGGTGGTGGGAGGCCCGTAAAGTATGGGGCGCGATTGTCAACGATTCGAGGAGCTTTGTGATCCAGTTGCAGTCCCTGCTGGGAAGAGATGAGACCGACCTAATCCGGAAACTAGCCTACCGGCAGATTGCCTGGTGCTATTCGCTGGGTCAGTCGCTGCGGGGGTTGGATCCGGTCGAAGGTGTCGGTCATCTGCTTTCCGAAACGGATCAGTCCTATATAAAAACGCACCTCAACAAGCCACTGGCCCTTATTCAGCTTAATGCCAGGGATATCAGAGACCTGCGCAGCAACAACAGGTTAGAGATTTTCCCGCACTTACAACTGGATAACACACTGGTCCGGCTGGTTGATGCCATGGGTAAAGCCGAGCGCATTAACGGCACCGTTTTTCCGGCCACATACCGCCACTTTCTGCATTTTATTATTTACCTGTTTGTGGTCACGTTATCTATTGCCTTACAGGACGTCAGAATTATTTTTGAAATACCGCTCCTGCTGGTCATATCGGTCGGATTTTTTCTAATCGAGAAAAGTGCCTATCACTTGCAGGACCCATTCCGGAACCGTCCAAGCGATGTATCGGTAACAGCAATCGCCCGAACGATAGAAATCAATATCCGGCAGCTTTTAAACGAGACGGATGTTCCGGAGCCGGCAAAACCAAATGAGTTCTATATTCTCTAGTAGAACCGATTTAACCCTTTTTATGTGTAAACACGTCAAGGAGGCTCAGCGCCAGATCACGCCCGAACTAGCCCTTCAAGGCAATGATCGGTTTGTCAATCATGTAAAGTTGTCCGGGTTAAATGAACATTTAACAATAAAGCCGATTAAAGAAACAAGTCCGATTATTGCTGAGTTTATTGACAAAGGCGAAATGAAAATTGAGCGCGGGCGCTATACGAGCAGACCGACCGGCGAAGTACCCTTTTTTGACGAGCAAATACGCACGTCGACCACCCAGAGAATTTAACCCCCAAAACCATATACTATGACCTCATACGAGCAAATCTTTGAGAACAACAAGAAATGGATTGAGCAGAAAAAAAGCAGCAGTGAAGATTTCTTTACGCAATTGGCAAAAACGCAAACGCCGGAATACCTATACATTGGCTGCAGCGATAGCCGGGTCACCGCAGAAGATCTGATGGGCCTGGGGCCGGGAGAGGTATTTGTGCATCGTAACGTCGCAAACCTGGTCAATAATGTTGACCTTAATGTAATGTCTGTGCTTAACTATGCGATCCGGCATTTAAAGGTAAAGCATATAATCGTATGCGGCCATTATAACTGCGGGGGCGTTAAAGCGGCCATGACTCCGCAGGATTTAGGCATCCTCAATCCCTGGCTGCGTAACATTCGCGATGTGTATCGACTGCATAAAGCAGAACTCGATGCCATAACCGACCTGGATAAGCGATACGACCGCTTAGTTGAATTAAACGTAAAAGAGCAGTGCGTAAACATCATCAAAACGGCGGCCCTCCAGGTAACCTATGCAACAGAAGGATATCCTGAGGTACATGGCTGGGTATTTGATCTGAGAACCGGACGTATTATTGATCTGAACATTGACTTTAAAAGCATCTTAGAAGAAATTAAGGCCATCTATAACCTGACGGGTGACTTAGGCCAGTAGTAATCCCGCTCGTCAATAAGCCGACTAGGCCTTCCGGACCCCTCTTAGGGCACATCAACCAGGTAAATCGTAGTTGCTGGTTGATGCGCCTTAAAGAGGGGTTCTTTCATAACAGTAAATTCTAATAAAATCAGCCTGAAAACCGCTACGGGTAATTTCCTGAATGCTGCAACGTTTAGCCAGTTCCGTTGTCTTTGGGTAAAGTCCAGCTTACCACACCCAAACCCTCACACTTATGGCAACGCAACGCCCTTTTTTGCTGTCCTTCACGGGACTTCTAGTAGTTAGTTTGCTCTCCGTCACCCCGGATGACCGGATGTATGCCCGCAAAGAACGTCATGATCGTGGCAACCGGATCGAAGAAGTTGTTTATCATGACCGCAACAACCTCCTGGCTACCCTCAGGACGTATAGTACCGGCGGAGTGCTGCAGATGGAAGAGCAGTACAGCGATTACCAAAAACGGATCAAAAATGGATTTACCAAATACTGGTATCCAAGCGGAAAACTGTACTGGATCAGCGATTACCGCAATAATGTCCGGCATGGTGCTTTCCTGGTTTACACCGAAGACGGTACCCTCAAGCGACGGGAATACTATAAAAACGGAACACGCAAAAAAGCGATCTGCTATGGTCAGGCCGGTGAGGTTGTTCCCTGCACCGACTTCCTGCAGGAAGCGCGCTTTGCTGCGGATCCGCAGCAACTGATTACCCATCTGCAGACCTACATGGACCGGGACCTGCATCCCCTGCGGGCCCCCCGAATGCTGGTCCGCTTTGATGTCGGTACAGACGGTGCCGTCGAAAACCTGTATTTTATCTTCCCATCGCAGGAAGGCCAGGTGAATTCGCCCAAACCCTTTAAGCCGGCCAACGATGATGAGCCAACGTTTCTGATGGATGCCTTTGAAGACATGCCCAACTGGAAGCCGGCTACGTTTGACGGCATTCCGATTCGCTCTACGGTCTCGCTCGCCGTACGCTACAAAAAGGGAATTCTTACCATCAGAAAAGGACCGGATCACGTGACCCGTTAAGGGTAAATCCAATCCTCAGAAACAGCAATCCCCGGCCTGGCAGGCCGGGGATTGCTGTTTAGTTACGCCTGAACGGCTACCTCACTCAACGGCCGGAGGTTTGCCGGAATTTTCTCTTCTTCGGGCTCGTATGGCCAGACCTCCAGAATCGGCGTCAGGTTGATGTCGGTGATCTCGAACGGCACCAGCATGGTCCGGAGGCTCTCTTCAATGCGGGCGTGAGCTTCCTTTACGGTTCCGGCATTTACCAGCATCATGTTTATGACCTTCTTCTCCTTACCGCTGCGTTCATCTTCGGTCATGTAAATAACCTTGCACTTATACCACTTTTCCCCGCCCTCGAAATGAAACACATCGCTCAGCCGCATGGGCCGGATGGCGGTGATGCTGAATTCGGGCGTATTGTCGGCAACCAGCCGGTACAGCCGGGCTTCGGCGTCGGTATACGAAACGGCATCAAGCAGGTAAGCTTCGTTGATGGTCTTGAGCCGGGGTAGTTCGCCGGAACCGTCTTTACGGGTATCGGTCAGCGAATCGTCGGTTTGTTGGTAACGTATTTTCCCTAAAAACCAGCTGGGCATATCTTTTTGCGTTTAAGTTTTGATGGTCGACGTTTGACGTTTGGCACTCGGCCTTCTAATGAGGGGAGCAAAAATAACCTTTTCGGGGAATGAAGGAGGCCCGACGGCTCATCTTTTTAGCGTCGGCAATCATCCGCCCATTTTGGTGCTTCATCGAACTTCAATTGATTTTAGCAACCAGTTCCGCCAACTTTGATTCGACAAACTATTCACACCAAAAAAGAAAATGAGTACTTTACTGACTATTAATTTACTGGCTATGGACCTGTTAGCGCCGGATGCGGTTACCCATTACCTTCACCTGGTCCTGCTGTCGGTCGGGCTGCTGGCCCTGATCGGCACGGTCTGGTGGCAGGTGGGAAAAGAATCGTACGAAGATGTCACCGAGAACCGCGACCTCAGCCCGTTTGACTCCCTGGCAATCTGGGGAGCGCTGAACGTGCTGGTAACGCCCGGCAACACCGCAACCATCACCCTGCGCGGCACGCGCCGGGCTATCGACTGCCTGCGGGTCCGGCAGTATGGCCGCACCCTGAAACTAGGTTCCCGCTTCGGCTTCTGGCGACGGCAGCGTGATCTGTTCCTGACCATCACTACGCCCGATCTTAAGAAGCTCGACGTATCGGGAGCCTGCGCCGTGCAACTCAATGGATTCACCAAACAACAGACGATGGACCTGAGCATTAGCGGAGCCTGCAACATCAACTACGATGGCGAAGCCGAACAGATGACGGCGGATGTATCCGGAGCCTCGCGGCTGACGCTGGTTGGTCACGGTGCGCGGCTGTCGGCCGACCTGACGGGCGCTTCGCAGTTGCAGGCGTTCGATTTTCAGGTCAGCGAAGCCAGGATTGATGTAACGGGAGCCTGTTCAGCCCGGCTGAATGTGCTCAATCAGTTGTGGGCAGAAGCTACGGGAGCCAGTAAGATTCAGTATCGCGGAGAGCCCCGCATTCAGTTCAAAAGTTCAGGAGCGAGTTCCATTGGCCGGGTTTAAGGGGCTTGGTTCCGGTAAGGAGAATAATCAATATTCATGAAACATCGATTTGGCCGGTTTATTGGTATTGCTTTGGTAGCCCTGCTGTTAGCGTATTTTCTGCTTACCGTTGATACCGCCGTACCCACTGCCATAAAGCTTCAACTAATAGGGCTCGTGATTGCGACCGGCTTTGCGATTTACCTGCTCCTGGCCTGGGTGGTGCCTTACCTGATCAACCGGACTGCCGAACAACTCTCCCCGCAACGATTCGTGGCCGTAACGCTTACCTCCAGCGGCATTGTAGCTGCCATAACCGGATTTATTCTGCTCAACATGATCGGGGTCATGTGGCAGGTACCTTTCGCGGCTGAGGATTATTTCTTTACCTGCGGGATGTTTGCCGTCATTACCTCGGCCATCACCGCCGTGTACTCCCTGAAGTCGTTTGTGGAACGCTGGAAAGGCCTGCTGCTGATGGAGGAAGGCTTGAAGCAAGCGGTGCTGAAGGCAGAATTCGAGTCGCTGAAGAATCAGATAAACCCACACTTTCTGTTCAATTCGCTGAACATCCTGACCGCCCTGATTCCGGAGGATTCCCGAAAAGCGGTGCAGTTTGTGGAGCGGCTGTCGAAGATGTTTCGCTACAATTTGCAGCATTCCGACCAGAACACGGTGGAGCTGGCCACGGAGCTCCGCATTGCCGAATCGTACCTGTTTATTCAGCATATGCGCTTCGGAGACAACTTCCGGTACGCCATTCAGCTTGCCGACGAAGACAAACAGAAGCAGATTGTCACCCAGGGCCTGCTGACCCTGCTCGAAAACGTAGTCAAGCATAACGAATGCTCGCAGGAGAACCCGCTAACGGTGGGCATCACCTCAGACGGCCAGCACCTCATCGTGGGAAACAGCCTTCAGCTGAAAAGCCGCCTGAATACCGTTTCCACGGGTATTGGTCTGCGTAACCTGCAAAGCCGCTACGCTCAACTCGCCGGCCGGCAGGTGGAAATTCAGCAGACGGAGAAGGATTTTATTGTCAGGTTACCACTCTTATAAAGTCAATAGTGGGTAGTCGCCAGTCGATAGGGCTAATACCAGACTGCCTGGCGACGACCCGCTCTGACTTACGACCAGAATATGAAAGTACTAATTGTGGAAGATGAACCGCTGGCGGCCAAACGGCTGGAATCGCTGGTACAGGAGGTAGAGCCGGAGGCTGAAGTGATGGACCGTCTGGAAAGCGTACGGGCCCTTGTGCGGTGGTGGCAGACTAACCAGGATACAGGACGTTCGGCACCGGATCTGCTGCTGATGGATATTCAGCTCGCCGATGGGCTGAGTTTTGAAGCCTTTCAGCAGGTTAACATCACTACGCCCGTCATTTTTACTACCGCCTATGACGAATACGCGCTGAAGGCATTCAAGGTCAACAGCGTTGATTACCTGCTTAAGCCCATCGAAAAGGACGAACTGGAACTGGCGATCGGCAAGTTCAAGCGAAACCAGCAGACCTCCACTCCCGAAAATCTGACGAAGGTACTCGAAGCCTACGGCGTAAAACCCGTTGCCTACAAAAGCCGCTTTCTCCTGAAACAGGGTGGCCGGTTTGAGGTAGTGGATACCCGCGACATCCAGTACATCTACGCCGACGAAAAAGTAGTGTTTCTGGTCACCAGCGAAAACCGCAAGTTCATTGTTGACGAAACGCTGGACGAACTAGAGGGCAAGTTGGACCCTAAACTCTTCCACCGAATCAACCGGAAGTACATCAGCCAGTTGGGCGCTATTGAGCGCATCGAGCCGCACTTCAACGGCCGCCTGCGGCTCTGGCTGCACAACCGCCCCACCGATGAGGAAATTTTCGTCAGCCGCGAAAAAGCGGAGGCCTTTAAGAGTTGGCTGGATAGTTAGAACCGTCGGGGACGAGCAAAAAGAAAGAAGCCGGTGAGAGCCGGCTTCTTCTAAAATCCATTTACGCTGGTTCTTCTTACAGCACCAAGCCACTCCGGCGCAGCATGGCCTGCGGTGACGGTTCCCGGCCCCGGAACTTCTTGTACAGTTCCATCGGCTTTTCGGTGCCACCTTTCTCCAGCACGTTCTTGCGGAATTTGGTGGCTACCTCGCGGTTAAAGATTCCTTTTTCTTTAAAGGCTTCGAACGCATCGGCATCCAGCACCTCCGACCATTTATAGCTGTAGTAGCCGGACGAATACCCACCCGCAAAGATGTGCGAGAAGGCTGTACTGATGGCTACACCCGGAGCTGTCGGGAACAGCTTTGTTTTCTCGTCTACTTTCTTCTCTACATCGGATACCGATTCGCCGGTTGGTTTCTGGCTGTGCCAGTACATATCCACCAGGCCCAGGCGTACCTGACGCAGGTTGCCGATACCGGCCAGGAAGTTCTGGCTGGCGCGGATTTTGTCGATCAGTTCCTGCGGAATCACCTCGCCGGTCTGATAGTGCTTTGCAAACAGCCGCAGCGCTTCGGGCTCGTAGCACCAGTTCTCCATCACCTGCGACGGCAGTTCCACAAAATCCCAGGCCACGCTGGTACCCGACAGGCTCTTATATTTGCCGTTGGCCAGCATACCGTGCAGACCGTGACCGAACTCATGGAACAGCGTAGTTACTTCGTTGAAGGTCAGCAGAGAAGGACGTGTCTCCGTGGGGCGGGTAAAGTTACAGACGTTTACCACGTGGGGGCGGATGTTAACACCGTTAACCACTTCCTGCCCCCGAATTCCGTTCATCCAGGCACCGGCGCGTTTGCCGGAGCGGGGGTGAAAGTCACCGTAAAATACCGCCAGAAATTTGCCGTTTTCGTCGAATACCTCGTAGGCTTTGACCTCCGGATTGTATACCGGAATGTCCTTGTTTTCCTTGAAGGTAAGACCGTACAGTTTGTTAGCCACCGTGAAAGCCCCGTTCAGCACGTTCTCCAGCTTGAAGTAGGGCTTCAGCATCTCGTCATCGAGGTTGTAGCGCTCCTTCTTCAGTTTCTCGGCGTAGAAGCTGTAGTCCCAGTTTTCGATCTGGTCGCCTTTGAAACCTTTATCCTTTGCGTATGCCGTCAGCTCCGCCAACTGCTTCTCGGCAACGGGCTTTGAGTAGCCCAGCATTTCGTCGAGGAACTCCTGCACACGCTTGTTGGAACCGGCCATGCGGTCTTCGAGCATGTAATCGGCGTGGGTATTGTAGCCCATCAATTTAGCCCGATCGTAGCGAAGCTGCACCAGGCGCTGAATCGTCTGCTCGTTGTTATTCTTATTATTCTGAAAACCCCGGGAGTTATAGGCCAGGAAGAGTCTCTTCCGCAGATCGCGGTTCTCGGCATACTGCATGAACGGCAGGTAACTCGGAGCCTGAAGCGTGAATACCCAACCGGCTTTGCCTTTCTGTTTGGCGGTTTGCTTAGCCGCTTCACGGGCGAAATCCGGCAGACCAGCCAGGTCTTTCTCATCGGTAATTTCCAGCATATACTCGTTGGTCTCGCTCAGCACGTTTTCGCCGAACTTGAGGGACAATTGCGAGAGCTCCTTGCTGATTTCCCGGTACTTCTCCTTATCGGCCGGGCTCAGGTTAGCGCCGTTGCGGGCAAACCCTTTGTAGGATTTCTCCAGCAGCATTTTGCTCTCCGTGTCCAGCTTCAGCTTATCCCGCTGCTCATATACGGCTTTCACCCGCGCAAAGAGTTTTTCGTTCAGCGAGATGTCGTTGCCATATTCGGTTAGCAACGGCGAAGCTTCGCGGACAATGGCCTGCAGTTCGGGGGAGGTTTCGGAGCTGTTCAGGTTGAACATCACCGCCGATACCTTACTTACCTGCTCACCGGCCCGTTCCAGGGCCACAATCGTGTTCTCGAAGGTCGGTTTGGCCGGGTTAGTAACGATAGCGTCAACCTCTTTTTTCCCTTGCTCAATGGCGATTTTCAAGGCCGGCAGGTAATGCTCGTTCTTGATTTTGTCGAACGGTACCGTTTCGTGTGGGGTGCGGTACGGTTGCAAAAACGGATTCTCACTCATCTTGTTTTTGTCGGGAGCGGGTCAAATCTTATCCACTAAAAGCAGAGAGTAGATAAAAGGTTCCCTGACGGGTTGAACGGCAGCCTGTTTAGTCTTTGCTCAGGGACAGTGGGTGGAACCGAACTTTATGAATCCGGTTGAACTCAACGGTTGGTGCCGGTATCTTGAAGAATTGCGCCGTGCCGATAAAGCGCTGCAGCGACGAATTGACCGGCAGCCGCGACAGGTCGGCATCCGGCGATATATAAAACTGACGATACCGCTGGAATTTCACCTCGCGGCCGTCTTTGTCAAACACAATGGGATTTTCGTGCCCGCCAATCATGCCGCTGCCGCTGTAGCCCAGGTCCAGGTTCAGCCAGCGGGGAAACAATGGTCCAACCGGCAGCACCGACGCCAGGTTCAGCGACAGCCAGTATTGCTGGGCGTTATAATCTTTCAACAGTTGCACACCCGTTTTACGGCCCAGCAGGTCGGAGCGGTACGGCGGGTAAATACTCTTCCGAAACCCATACTTCATGGTCACTTTCTGCTCGCCGAAACCATACTGCTGCCCCACAAACAGCATCGTACCGGCCACATTGGCCACCATATCCATTTTGGAGAACCCCCAGCCCTCCGAATAGCCGTCGTATACTTCAATGGTCGATTGAAACAGCAGCGCCAGCAGCCCGCCGGTCAGAATAGAAGCCCGCTCGCTGACCCCGCTCCAGCGCATGAGCTCGTAACCACCCCGGCTCATGCAGTAGGCCGTGGCCGCGTGGCCAATCTTATCCATTTGCAGCCACTCGCGGTTGTCGTTGAAGGAATGAAACCTGACTTTCTTTTTATACCACGTTTTTTTGAGCATGACCAGCGTCACGCCGTAAAACAGAGCCGTACCCGCTACCACCCCAATAAACCGCCCCTGCCGGATACCGTCCTGAGCGGGTTGCCCACCCATGGGTTGAAACTGGGCCGAACACGGTAACGTCAGGATAAAAAGCGCTGTCCACAGCAGAAACACGTTTATAAAGCGAGCTTTCATGCGGCAAAGTAACCACTTTTAGGCTGACTCGTTGATTGGTTAATTAGTTAAATGGTTCATCAGTTGATTAGCGAGACCACCCTAATGAACCAATTAACCAGTCAACAACTCAGGCTTTTCCGGTCAGAATTCGGTGCCAGTACAGCCACGGCAGCACGTATTTTTTGAGCAGCCACATGGTCCAGCGCGGCACCGTCTGGTCAAAGGGGAACGTCATTTTGGGCTTGTTGGAATAGTCAAACTCCGCCAGCATCAGTTTGCCATATTCGGTTGGGATTGGGCAGGCGGTGTAGCCGTCATACTGCGCATTCGATGGCGTCTTCTGCAGAAAGGCCAACAGGTGTTCGACCATCACCGGGGCCTGTTTCCGGATGGCGGCTCCGGTTTTGGAGGTAGGCGCATTGCTGACGTCTCCGCAGGCGAAAATATTGAAAAAACGACTATGCTGGAAGGTAAACTTATTGACCTCTACCCAGCCTAAGTGCTGCGTTGGGTCGGCCAGCGGGCTGCTTTTGATGAAATCGGGTGCCGACTGCGGGGGCGTAATATGCGCCATGTCAAACGTCAGGGACTGTTTCACCAGGCTTCCGTCAGGGTCTTTCCCTTCAAAGTAGAGGGTGTGGTTCGGCCCGTCGATCTCGGTTATGGTCTGATGAAAATGCGTTTTAATCCGGTAACGTTTGACGACCCCTTCCAGCGTTTTGGCGAACTCCTTTACGCCGAAGATGATGGTACCGCCCGATACAAAATGCACTTCGGTTTTGTCCAGCACACCATTCTTCTGCCAGTAGTCACAGGCCAGATACATGATTTTCTGCGGAGCGCCCCCGCACTTTACTGGTGTCGGCGGATTGGTAAACACGGCCACTCCACCTTTGAAGTTCTTAATCAGTTCCCAGGTATAGGGGGCCGTCTGGTAGGCATAATTGCTCGTTACGTTATTTTGCCCCAGCGTTTCACGCAGTCCTTTGATTTTGCTCCAGTCGAGCTGAATACCCGGCACAACCACCAGCGCATCGTAGGTGTACACAGCCCCGCTCCGGCAGGTCACCTGATTCTGTTCAGGCTGAAACGAGTCGACGGCGTCGCGAATCCAGTCGGCTCCTTCCGGGATATAATCCTGCTCGGCTTTTTCGGTATCCCGTACGTCAAATTCCCCGGCCCCGACAAGCGTCCAGGCGGGTTGATAATAATGCTTTTCCGACGGCTCAATAATACCGACCGACAGTGCCCGCTCTTTGCGCAGCAACTGGGCGGCCGTTGACAAACCGGCATTGCCACCTCCAACGATCAATACCTGATATTTTCTTTTCATGACGAAAAAAGTTAAGTACCGGTTAAAGGTAGCGCCTGAAAAAGAGGTAGTCAGTAACCTTTGTCACAGAGAGTGAAAGAGCGAAAGAGTGTTTAGTAGCGGGCCACACTCTTTCGCTCTTTCACCTTTAATGCGGCAACCGCTCCCGCAGGTAACCGTACGTCCAGGTGCCGGCAATGGCGCTCAGCAGCGTCACAATGACGATCAGATAGCCGCTACCAATCTGGGCGAACAGCGGTCCCGGACAGGCACCCGTAATGGCCCAGCCCAGGCCGAACATGAGTCCGCCAAATACCTGGCCTTTCGTGAATTTTTTCGGGTGAAACTCAACCGTCTCGCCGGCGATGGTTTTGATGTGAAACTGCTTGATGAGCCACACGGAAATCATCCCCACCACCACGGCCGAGCCGATGACGCCGTACATATGGAAGCTTTGCAGGCGGAACATTTCCTGAATCCGGAACCATGAGATGATTTCGGCCTTTACAAAGACGATACCGAACAGGATACCAACGACCATATATTTAAGATTGGCCGTCCAGTGTTCCGTTTTTTGCATATCGTTGGGTGCATCGCACACCATGGATGGGGAAACATCTATCTTTTGCATTGCAGTACAGATCTTTTCAGGATTAATTAAACTAACTTCATCAGGTACGGCAGAATCAGGTGCGTCATGGCAAAACCACCGACCATAAAACAGCAGGTTGCTACCAGCGAGGGCAATTGCAGGTTAGACAGGCCCATAATCGCGTGGCCAGATGTACACCCCCCCGCCCACCGGGTGCCAAAGCCTACCAGAAATCCACCCAGCACAAAGAAAATCAGGCCCTTGAGGGTAAACAAATTAGATACATCAAACAGGTCAGCCGGCATCAGCCCGGAAAAATCCTGAATGCCAAGCGCCTTCAGGTCGGCCACCGTAGCCGCCGACAACTGGACCGCATCGGGGTTGGCCAAAAACCGGGTAGCCAGAAAACCACCCACCAGCACACCCACCACAAAAAACAGATTCCAGACCTCTTTCCGCCAATTGTACTGGAAGAAAGGAATGTTGGCCGGCACACAGGCCGCACAGATATGGCGCAATGACGATGAAATTCCAAATGATTTGTTGCCGATCAGCAACAGCACAGGCACTGTAAGCCCGATAAGCGGCCCTGCCACATACCAGGGCCAGGGCTTCCGAATCAACTCTAATAACTCCATGAAACTGATTTATAGATGATAGTTAAGCATTACATTTAGCTGGTTCATACCTACCTTGTTGTACACATAGCGGGCACTGTCGTAGGTATTGCCGGCGGCAGCTTTATATAAATAAACCAACTGCGCATCCAGGCCGTTCACAATCCGGTAATTGACACTCAGGTGTGCCTGCAAATAAGCGGGCATGCCGTACTTATTCAGCGCCACATTCTTTACGTCCGGGAGTTGGTAATACCCGACACTGGCTTCGCCTTTGAGTCGTTTGACCGGCATCAGGATAAGATTGGTACTAAAGGCGATAACGTCGCCAAAGCCTTCGTTCCGCTCCCTGAAAAGAAAGGTATAAAACGGCTCGCGGCCCCATTCGCGGGGCATCAGAAACCGCCCTTCTGCCGTAATTCGGGTGGCATTGAGATGCATCGCCCAATGGAGTGCCTGAAACCCGATGCGCCCCGACCCGATTGTCGACCGGTTCTGCGGAGCCATGTACGCCTTTGCCTCATCCGCATTGCCCCCGTTGCCGGTTGCCCATTCACGGGCCAGTTGCAGACCGGCTATCCACTTCCCGGCTCCGCTGCCGGGCAGCGTAGCATCGGCACGGACGTAGGCTAGGTTAAACACGTTTGCTACGTGGGTATCCCAGACCTGCAGCACCACCAGCCCCAGTTTATGCGTCAGGCCAAGCTGAAAAATGCCCGCCGACCGGGTATTGCCCGCGTATTGCGATGGCCGCCCGCTACCATCCACCCCAACCGGATACAGACCTATGCTTTCACCTATGCCATGCCAGCCGACCGTTGAGCGAGGTGCCATCCGACGCCAGTAATCGACCTGCACGCGGGTGTTTGCCCACTCGCCCCATTCCAGCGATACACCTTCGGCAAAGGTCGGGGAAAGCCGGCCGTCCTGTGCGTTGATAAACGGTGACTTCGGTAGTTGCCGGCCTACCGTGACGCTGGATTTCTTCGCCAGATGGTAGCGCCCATACAGCTCCTCAATCCGGCTAATCAGCGCGTGGCTACCGGGACGCTGCAGGTCAAACAGACCGACTTCGTACCGATTCGGCGCGTTTGTTTGCGGATCACGGGCGGCCAGGTCCGACGAAAGCACATTGGCGCGGAAAAAGGCCGTTCCGCCAAGTTGCAGGTGGTTAAACAGGCGGGGTGTCTGGTAGCCCAGTCCTACCCCAACACCCCAGGCATAGGCATCGGTCAGGCCCGGCTGGTTGTCGGTAGCCATGAAAAGCGAGCGGACCCGAATGGGAAACCGGTCGCGCTGGAGCCAGGGAGAACCACTGGTTAGCGTATCAGGCTGTTCGGCCCGGCCGGTGAGCGCAGTCGCCCACAGCCCGAATACCAACAAAAAAGACGGAAAACGCCTGGTCATATCCTTTGCAATCGTTATTGATGTTACAAAGTTACCACCGATGCCTGCCGCCTTTCCGTGACTAAGGTTACAGAACCGACTCCTATTTGATTTATTTCAGCCGGGTTTTATGCTGGTCCTGCCAGGCCTGGATGGGTTTGAACGGCCCATACTTGTGCTGTTTCTCCGAAAAGCCGTCCGCATAGGGGCCAAAGGGATGGTCGATTGGCTTTCCGGCTATGTGCGGCCAGTCGTTGCGCAGGTCTTTGGCCGGACGCGGCATCGAATTAATAAAGGCGGCAATATCCCAGGCTTCTTCATCCCTTAACTGCGGAGCCTCAGAGGTAGCGCCCAGCGGCATATTGGTTTTGATGTAGCCGGCCATTCGCGACAGACGGTACAGCCCGGCGCCTTGGTTGTAGCTGTGGTTTCCCCACAAAGGCGGAAAGGTATAGCCCGTTCCGTCCGGCCTGGCAATGCCT
This sequence comes from Nibrella saemangeumensis, assembly GCF_039541915.1. Classification (NCBI taxonomy): domain Bacteria; kingdom Pseudomonadati; phylum Bacteroidota; class Cytophagia; order Cytophagales; family Spirosomataceae; genus Nibrella; species Nibrella saemangeumensis. The sequence goes on along the minus strand of NZ_BAABHD010000084.1, from coordinate 392,530 downwards.
TCACCCTTAGCACCGTGGCAGGCTACGCACTTTTGCTGGTACGCCATCCGGCCTTTCCGGGGGTCGGCAGCCCGGTCCAGGTAAGGTACTTTCCAGATACCCGCTCCCTTTGGGGTAACACCCTTTGGCACATTACGACCCACCGAGTTGATGTAGGCCACCATGGCCTTCAGTTCGCGGCTATTGCTGTCCAGCCCCTTGCCGTTCAGGCTCCGCTCCATACAGTCGTTGACCCGCTTGCCGACACTTTCGACGGTGCCGGAGCGTTCGCGATACTTAGGGTACGTAGCGGCCACCGCCTTATAGTTATTCCCCCAGGGTTTGGTGCCGGCATCCAGGTGGCAGTTCTGGCAATTCATACCGTTGGAGAGATACGCCACTTTGCCTTTCGGGCCGAGATAGGTGGCCGTGTTTACGATAAGTTCTTTACCGTACGTCACCAGTTCGGCATCGTTTTTTGTCTGGTCCGGTGAACGGCGGGTAGCCGTCCGGATTTTATTGACCGACTGAGCCGGCCTGGACACGGGCGGAGAAAGTATCCAGGAGGTTCCGGCCGCGAGCGGTATGGTCGTTAAACCCACCCATACCAGCATGGATTTACCCAGCAGGTCGGCTCCGTTTCGCTCCTTAGCGCTATACCTCTTCATGGTGAATCTTCTTAGGCGATTGGCGGATTGATTGGCGAGAGTCCGGTATACTGCAACCTGCGGGTCCGCATCCGGTATTGAATATGACCTGTACCAAAAACAGTCCCCCGAGCAAGCCCAACACTGGCTGCCCGTCGACAAACGAACGCCAGATAATCAGGCCCCCCGCCACGAGCCGGATAACCCGCATGAACGTCCAGTTTTTCAAAAGACTTTGCATAAAACTTGTATATTTAGACTGTCAATACCAACCCTACACGCAGCCGCCGGTAACCGAACTATATTTCTAGTACCGGCCTGTATCAATCCAGTCAAACGCAATTATGAACCCCTTCGCAACGTTCCTGCTTATCCTGGCAACGATTCTGGTCAAACCTGCCCTGGCGCAAACTCCCTTTCACGGAGCAGAAGCCACCAAACCAAGGTATTACGTTGCCTACCAACTTAATACCGATAATGAAGAAAAGATAAAGAGCACGTTACAAAATATTCAGAATGCGCTGACCGACCCAAGGCTTAAAGGAAAGCTGGACGTTGAACTGGTGGTACACGGCTCCGGGGTAGCCCTCTTCCGGAAAGGCAGTCCATACGAGCAAACCCTGCTGGACCTACAGAAGCAGGGCACCCTGCTGGTTCAGTGCGAAAATACCTTACAACAACGGAAGATAAGCAAAGACGAGCTGTATCCCTTTGTGTTGTATACCCCCAGCGCCAACGGTGAACTCATCATCCGCCAGCAACAGGGCTGGGCAATTATTCATCCCTAAGTGAAAGGCGAAAGAGTGGAAGAGTGCGGGCCGCGTCCGGCAAATAGCGTGGAAGTCCATAGCAATTGACGGTTTTCAGATTGGTAGACGGCACCACAGCATCACTCTTTCACTCTTTCACCCTTTCTTCATCGTAGTCGGGCACACGTAATCGGTGGTTTTAATCCGGCCGGTTTTCTGCATATCGGCGAATCCACCCGCTACATCGATGACGTTGTCGTATCCCCGCGCCTTCAGAATCGACGCGGCCATCATGGAGCGATAGCCGCCTGCGCAGTGGACGTAAAACGTTTCGTCTTTCGGGAATTCAGCCATGTGTTCGCTGATATAATCGAGTGGCAGGTTTTTGGCACCGTCGGCGTGCTCGGCCTCAAATTCACCCGGCCGGCGTACGTCTACAACCGTTACCTGCTCCTTTTCCAGCCGGTCAGCCAGCTCACCGGCTGAGATCGAAGTGATGGTATCCACCTCCTTACCGGATGCCTGCCAGGCCGCAAAGCCGCCTTCCAGGTAACCCAGCACATTGTCGTAGCCTACCCGCGCCAGCCGCGTGAGGGTTTCCTGCACCTGGTCTGGTTCGCACACCAGTAGCAGTTCGTGACGAACATCCGGCACCAACGCACCTACCCAGGGGGCAAACTGACCACCTAAGCCTATATTGATAGAGTTTGGAATGAATCCCTTACTGAACACCTGCGCCGGCCGGACATCGAGCACCAGCGCACTGGTTTCGTTGGCGGCTGCTTCGAAGGCTTCCGGATTCAAGGGCTGGGCTCCGCGACTCAAGACGGTGTCGATGCTTTCGTACCCCTCTTTGTTCAGCATCACGTTCTGCGGGAAATACTGGGGCGGAGCCAGCAGGCCGTCCGTCACCTCTTTAATAAATTCCTCCCGGCTCATATTGGCCCGGAGGGCGTAGTTGAATAACTTCTGATTGCCCAGCGTATCGGTGGTTTCCTTGCTCATGTTCTTGCCGCAGGCCGAACCCGCTCCGTGCGCCGGATACACAATGACATCGTCGGGCAGGGTCATCACCTTGGTCCGCAACGAGTCAAAGAGATAGCCAGCGAGGTCATCCACGGTCAGGTCTGATTTCTGCGCCAGGTCCGGACGGCCCACATCACCGATAAACAAGGTATCGCCACTGAACAGGGCCATTTCTTTACCCTTCTCGTCGATCAGCAGGTAACAGGTCGACTCCATGGTGTGCCCAGGGGTGTGCAGCACCCGAATCTTTATCTTACCCAGCGACAGTTCTTCCCCATCTTTGGCCACGTATGCCGCAAAACCCGTCTGGGCGTTGGGACCATACACAATGTCGGCTCCGGTCTTCTTCGCCAGGTCGATATGACCCGATACAAAGTCGGCGTGGAAGTGCGTCTCCAGCACGTATTTGATGGTAGCCCCGTCGCGCTCAGCCCGCTCGATGTACGGCTTTACTTCGCGCAGGGGATCTACAATGGCTACTTCGCCTTCACTTTCAATGTAGTAGGCTCCCTGGGCCAGGCAGCCGGTATATATCTGCTCGATTTTCATGACTTTTTTACTTAGTTTTTGATTGAATGATACAAAGTTACTATCCGTTAAACACCTAGTCTGTAACATTTGTCACCGGAGCCGTTCTTAAAGCAGTGTCTCCTTAACAAGAATAAGAACCCCCATGACCAGCACAAAGTAGCCAAACGCTTTTTTCAGTTTTTGGCCCGGTACAAAGCGGGACAGGTAGGAGCCCACAAAGATTCCGATGATGGATAGCCCGGTAAATTCGAGCAGGAACGGCCAGTCGACCGGAATATTCGATAAATCGCCCAGGAAACCGATCAGCGATTTGACCGCAATGATGAGCAGCGAGGTGCCAACGGCCATTTTCATCGGCAGTCGTGCCAGCAGCACCAGCGCCGGGATAATCAGAAAACCTCCGCCCGCCCCAACGATACCGGTCAGCGTACCGACCAGGGCCCCTTCCAGCGCAATCAGGGGCAGGTTAAACTGCACCGGCCCTTCGGCTTTCTGCGCCTTGTTTTTGTCGCGGATCATGGAGATAGAGGCCGCCAGCATGACCAGCGCAAAGAATAACATAATGGCTACATCTTTACTCAGCGTAAAAGCGGCCGTGGTAAAAATTGGGTCGGGTATGGCAGGTACCAGGAATTTTCGGGTCAGGTATACCGCCAGGAACGAAGGGACCGAAAAAACCAAAGCAGCTTTGTAGTTGACCTGCTGGTGGCGCATATAGTTAACAGAGCCCACCAGCGAAGTTGCCCCCACCACAAACAGGGAATAAGCCGTTGACATAATGGGATTGATGCCCATTAGATACACCAGCACAGGCAGGGTCAGAATGCTGCCGCCCCCCCCGATCAGTCCCAGACTGATCCCAATCAGAATGGATGATGAAAACCCAACTAGTTCGATTGTACTCATTTGATTTGCCTTAATTTTTCAGCAAATCAAGCATATGCAACGCGGCCATTCCGTGACTAATGTTACATAGCCGCCTGATCGTTCTCCATTCCGGCCCCTATGCCCTGCAAACTGCCCACTGTAAACTTCAAACTGACTGTTATATTCGTATTTCCCTGCGAACCTTGTTATGAACCCGTATCTTTCCATCCTTCTCGCCTGGGTCTTGTTCGGCTCCTTACACAGCCTGACGGCAAGTAATACCGTAAAGGACTGGTTCAGAAAATACATCAGGAACTACTACCGGTATTACCGGCTGCTGTACAACGGGCTGGCGGTAATAACATTTGTGCTGGTACTTGCGGTTCACCGGACGGCTCCTGCTGATTACCTGTGGGCACTAAACCTGTGGAGCCGGGTTGTGGGTGCAGTACTGCTGGTGGTGGGATTTGGCGTAGCCGTACTGGCATTCCGGCAATACGATCTGGGTGATTTTACCGGACTTGATGCTTTCCGGCCTGAGCATGAGGTAAGCCCTCAGCCTCTGGTGCAGGCCGGTTTGCTGCAGTATGTCCGCCACCCGCTATATACCGGTTCCATTCTGTTGGTACTTGGCCTTTTTCTGCTGTCACCAACCCTTAGCTATGGCATGCTGTTCGTGCTGACGACGCTGTACATCCGGATCGGCATCTATTTTGAAGAGCAAAAGCTCCTCCGTGAGTTTGGCAGTACGTACCGGCATTATCAGCAACGCGTTCCTATGCTTTGGCCTACCCTATGGGCTAAAACAGTCAGTAAAGTGAGGTAGCTTTACGCCCTTATCTGTCGCTTACATCACTGTTTACTTCTTTACGCCACAACCATGAACTACCGCTCATTTGGAAGGACCGATTTGCAGGTTAGCGAAATAGGCTTCGGAGCCTGGGCCATCGGCGGCCCCGCCTTTGCCGGCACCATGCCCATCGGCTGGGGCGAAACCGACGATACTACCTCCGAAAAAGCCTTACATCGCGCCTTTGATCTGGGCATCAACTTCTACGACACCGCTGACTTCTACGGCCTGGGGCACTCCGAAGAACTCATCGGCAGGGTATTCGGCAACCGCTCCGATGTGATTATTGCCTCGAAGGTGGGGCAGAAGCTGGGGGATAACAAAGTAGAGATCGACTACTCCAAAGCCTACATTATGCAAGCCTGCGAGGACAGTCTCCACCGGCTCCGGCGCGACACCATCGACTACCACCAACTACATATCGCCAAAGTAGCGCATCTGGAGCAGGGCGAATGCATTGAAGCCATGGAGCAGTTACAGCAGGAAGGTAAAATCCGCTACTGGGGTATTTCGCTCAATACCTTTGCGCCCGAACCCGAAGCCGACTTCTTCCTGACGCACCAGATCGGCCATGGCTTCCAGGTGGTGTTCAATATCCTGAACCAGCATATCCTCTCCTACCTGCCCAACATGCAGGCGCAGGGCTACGGCATCATCGCCCGAATGCCCCTCCAGTTTGGTCTGCTGGCCGGCAAGTTCGACACCAGCACCACCTTCGACGCCAACGACCACCGCAGCTTCCGGCTTACACCCGAGCTTATTGAAACATCAAACAAGGCGCTGCAACCGGTCTGGGAGTTGGCCCGCCAGTATGGGGTAAGCCCCGCTGAACTCAGCCTGAGCTACATTCTCAGTTTTCCGGAAATCTCCACCATCATACCCGGTATCCGCACCCCGGAGCAGGCTGATAAAAATACGAAAGGACTCGTCCAGCTGAAACCTGAAGACAAAGCCTTTGTCATGCAGCAATATGAAACGGCATTCCGACCGGTGGTGGAGATGATGCGTAGGCAGGGGTAGCTACTTCACTAACTCCCTCAACTCCTTCTGCGACACCGTCAGCAGTCCAACTTTGGGCAGCCGTCGGGTGAGTTCGCGCCAGTTGGGGTCTTTGGCGTAGATGGAGCGGAGCAAATCGGCAGCTTTGGCAACCTGTTTGGAATTGGCTAGCCCAATGGCGGTCCAGTATTTCATTTCCAGGTTTTCGGGAAACATTTTCATGGCGGCTCCGTACTCGGTCATGGCTGTTTTCATGTCGTTCTTCTCAACCGCCAGGTCGCCATTGTTCATGTACTCGTAGGCCCGATGTACCCGCAGCAACCGGCCCAGCTCCTGTAGCGGTTGGGGGTTATCATCTACCCGCAGGTCGACCAGGTGGTTATCATCCCAGGGTGCACCGGTGGACTTGCCCCGTACCACCAGCAGCACCGCCGATTGTTTACCCCGGATGTCGCCACCGGCTGCCTGGGCGGCATCCATGGCTTTCATGACCCGCTCGGGCAGGGGCAGCGACGCGTTCTTTTCAAAAGCAGTAGCCATAGCGGCCGGTACGGTATTGTTCAGCATCATATTAGCCTGTACCGAAAAGCCTCTGCCTTTCCAGTGGCCGGCATGGTCCACACATTTTTTTCCGGTATGCACCGCCACATTCCCCTTAGCATCGACGATGGCGACCTGCCGGACATCCCGGCCTTCATCCCCTTTCAAGAGTTCATCCAGCGCCTGCTGCGCCGTCTTGCCCTGCTTCAGGAGTTGCAGACCACGTATCCCAAATGATTTATTAACAAACGATTGGGTAGCCACCACCCCTACCCCGGCCTCACCCCAGGAGACCGTCGTGCCTACCGAAAACCAGTGACTTTGTACGCCCACTGCCATGTCGCCGGTGCGCTCGTCGCGGGCTACAATGGAGAAGGTATGGGCAAAGGGTTCAGGCTGGCCATTCTGACCAATGCGGGTATGCTGCGCCTGTAAACAGACCGGGCTGAGGAGCAGTAGATAAATTAGTTTGCGCATGGATGAATAAGAGAGTTAATCCCAAATCTACGGTTGTGTTCCATAGATGCTGTAATTTGCAGCCAAATTTTCTAATTCATTACTACCTACGATGAGTTTAACCCAATCGCCCCCGCTCAACCGCGCCCAGGAATCCAGGGTAGCCATTGAGCGGCTTTATATAACCATGCGCCACCTATTCAACCGGGGGTTTTATAAACCGTCGGGGGTATCGGGCGAAGAAATCCGCGAGGCCCTGCTAACCCTCCGGCCCGAGATCTACGGCTCGGTCAATGATCCGCACCGGGTGGAACTGGACGGCCTGGTGTACGTGATGGACCGGCTACCGAAAGGCATCGAATCGTGCCGGATCATTACGCTGGTGTCGCGGGAAGGCTTCGAGAAGTCACAGTTTCCGGTGCTGATACCTGCCAAACGCCGGCGGAACTGCTACCGCATCGACGAAGAACAGATGGTGATCGAGGTGACCAACGGCCGCAGCGAGATCTACGACATCCTGACGCACCTCACCTTTATGTTCATGGAGGCCGACAAGATCCGGCGTAATGTGTTTCTGGACCGGGGCGGCAAAACCCGCGAATGGGAAAAACTGGAAGCTATAGTCAAAGCGGGTGGCAACGTTGAGGAGGAAGAACGTGAACTGGCCCTCACCTACCTGAGCTCCATTCTGGGCCGTACCTTCGAGGAGACCCAGCGGGCGTACCTTCGGTTTGCCGAAACGGCGGGCACTAACACCGGCCTGTTTCAGATTGTTTACGGTCTGGGCCGCGTGTCGGTGCAGGAAATCCGGCAGGAGAATGCCGACCGGGAAGTTAATTTTACCCCCATGCTGCGGGAACGCATTGGTCAGCACCTGTACGGTGAACGCTGGGCCAACCGCATCAAAGAATTTATCTGGGCCAGCAACCTGCAGGATCGTCCGATTCACATCATCAGCGCTAATCCGCACAGCGTCATCAACTGTCTGTACGCCCCCCACGCGCTGGCTGGCACTACCTCCTGGGAAAACCTCTTCGACCTGGCCTTGAAACTGAGCCAGTCGGGGCAGAAAGCATTCCGCCAGCAGGTTCGCGAATACGCCTTTGCCCACGGTCTGCACGAACTGGAAGATACCGGCGGCACCAACCTGCTGGTACAGCTAATCGACACGGCCAAAATCGACCTGAAGACCCTCTCGCCGGAGATTGCCCACGACCGGGCGTATATCAAAAAAACGCAGCCGCTGCTGCTGGTGATGGACTACGCGTTTGGCGAGCAGGCCTTTGAGACTATGGATGAACTTCTGAAGCCCTACGAGCCTGGCGGTGAGTGTTACCTGCTTAACGTAGCGTCTATCTCGATCATGGGCAAAGCGGGTATCCTGACCGGCGACAAGGGCGATCTGATGATTCCCTCGTCGCACATCTTCGAAGGTACCGCCGATAACTACCCGCTCGACAACGACTTTACCAAAGCCGATTTTGAGGGCCACGGCATCGGCGTGTACGAAGGTGCGATGATTACCGTACTCGGCACCTCGCTGCAAAACAAAGAGATCCTCAGCTACTTCCGCAACTCCTCCTGGAATGCCGTCGGGCTGGAAATGGAGGGAGCCCACTACCAGAAAGCCATACAGGCACAGTCGAAAATACGCGGCAGCGTGCCCGCCCATGTCAAGATTCGTTACGCCTATTACGCATCGGACAACCCGCTGCTCACGGGCGCTACGCTGGCGTCCGGAAGCCTCGGCACACTGGGGGTAAAACCGACGTACCTGATTACGGTGAAGTGCCTGGAGAAAATTTTCAAGGAGAGCTAAGCTCTGCTCGTCCGCGATTGTATCGCGAGACGGGCGAGGTGCGCGTCTGTGACGCGCCTATAAATCGAGCTATATTTCCCTCGCGTTACAAACGCGAACCTCGCCCGTCTCGCGATACAATCGCGGACGAGCACAATTGAGGACGAGCATCGCTTCACAATACCATGAACTTTTTTCACCTTGCCAAGACTATAGCCGTTCAGCGATAAAATTCCGGAACAAGAGGCCATCCGAATTTGTACCTGTTTAGATAAGCAAGTACGAACATACCCGCATGGCTAAACATAAAACTTCGACAAACGCAGGTCCGGATGTTATTTTGATTGGTGCCGGCATCATGAGCGCAACCCTCGGGGTGATGCTCAAAGAACTGCAACCCGATATAACCATTGATATTTACGAACGGCTCGACGTGGCAGCCGCCGAAAGCTCCGACGCCTGGAACAATGCCGGCACCGGCCACTCAGCCTTCTGCGAACTAAATTATACACCGGAACTCCCCGACGGCTCCATCGAAACCACCAAAGCCGTTAAGATTGCCGAATCATTTGAAGTGTCCAAGCAGTTCTGGGCCTTCCTGGTCGAGCAGGGATTTCTCAGCGACGCTAACTTTATCCGCCCGATTTCCCATATGAGCTTTGTCATGGGCCCGGACAATGTAGCGTACCTCCGGAAGCGATTCGACGCGCTGATGCAGTCGCATCTCTTTCATGGCATGCAGTACACCGAAGATCCCAACCAGGTAACCAACTGGGTGCCGCTGGTGATGGAAGGACGCGAGCCAAATCAACAGGTGGCGGCTACCCGGATGGACATCGGTACAGACGTGAACTTTGGGGCGCTTACCCGCGCCATGTTCTACCACTTGCAGCGCATGGACGGTGTCAACCTGTATTTTGCCCATGAGGTGCGGGATCTCTGGCGCTCCAAGAGCCAGGGTGGGTGGAAAATCCGGGTTGAAAATATTACAACGGGTCAGGTACGCGATGTACGGGCGGGTTTTCTCTTTATCGGGGCCGGTGGCGGGTCGCTGCGGCTGCTCGAAAAATCGGATATTCCCGAGAGCCGGGGCTACGGCGGCTTCCCCGTTAGTGGTCAGTGGCTAAAATGCCTCAACCGCGACATTATCGAGCGCCATCAGGCCAAAGTATACGGCAAAGCCTCGGTGGGTGCTCCCCCGATGTCGGTGCCCCACCTGGATACGCGGATGATCAACGGCAAGAAGGAGTTGCTGTTTGGTCCTTACGCCGGCTTCTCGACCAAGTTCCTGAAACATGGCTCCTACATGGACCTGCCGAAGTCGATTCAGATGACCAACATCGCCCCGATGCTAATGGCCGGGCTGCACAATGTACCGCTCACCCGCTACCTGATTCAGCAGGTATTCCAGTCGCCCGACGACCGGCTCTCGGCGCTGCGCGAGTACTTCCCCAACGCGAAGATGGAAGACTGGGAACTGGAGGTAGCCGGTCAGCGGGTGCAGGTCATCAAGAAAGATGAGGAAGAAGGGGGTGTTCTCGAATTTGGTACGGAAGTAGTCAATGCCGCCGACGGTAGCATTGCGGCCCTGCTGGGCGCTTCGCCCGGTGCGTCTACGGCCGTCTCCATTATGATCGACCTGCTGAACCGCTGCTTCCCGGAGCAGATGCAGTCAGAAGCCTGGCAAAACAAATTACAGGAGATGATCCCCTCCTTCGGAAAATCGCTGGCGAAGGATGCGCAACTACTCCAGCAGATCCGGGAGCACACCAGCCGTATCCTCGACCTGCCCAACATCGAACTTATCCCGGAAGTGACGCGGTAAGCGTTTTGGACCGGGACGCCGACGCGATTTCATTCTGAGTCGTCCCTGAACCGGAGTACAAGCGCACCGGCGCCCCGGTTCGGTCTACATACAACCATGGAAAGCTTAGAACCCCAAAAAGGAGCAACGCGTAAAGCACGACGGCGGTTGAAGCTGAAAGATGAGCTGATGCTGGCTCTGGCGCCTACGGCTGTTGTGCTGATCGTATTTGGGTTTGTTGAGCTGCTCAGTAACCAGCGTCTGCTGTTTGCCTCCCTGGCAGCCAGTGCCTTCCTGATCTACCTGGATCCGGAACACGGCACCAATACGGTTAGAACCTTATTGATTTCGCAGATGATGGCGGCCCTTATCGGGCTGGTGACATTTGTGCTGCTGGGACCCAGCTACCTGTCAGGCGGCCTGGCTATGGTATTAACCATTGTTTTGATGATCGTAGCCGACGTGGTGCATCCACCGGCCGTGGCTACTTCACTGAGTTTTGCCTTTAAAGCCAGCAACGAAAACAACCTGGTGCTATTTGCATTAGCCCTGGGTATCATTCTGGTGCTGGTACTGTTGCAGCGGTTTCTATTGTGGCTGCTGACGCGGCTGCGACGGAAGTGAGAGTAGACCAGACCGGGGTACATTCAGGCACCTGTTGCTTATTTAGGCACCCCAACCAGATACAGGTCAAAACCTCCTTTTCCGCCGGGACGGTTTGACGAGAAAATCAGCAGACGCTCCTGAGCGTATAGGGCCGGCTCCCGCAAAACAGGGCGGTATTCGTCGTGCGCTGAATTGATACGTGGGCCAAAGTTTACCGGCTCCGACCAATTGCCGTCCTGATAGGTTGCATAGTACAGATCGTAACCACCCAACCCACCCGGCCGGTTTGAGGTGAACACCAGCGTATTGCCGTTAATGTACGGGCATTTGTCATCAGCCGCACCCGATAGCGCAGTCACTTTTTCGATAGCTAAAGTCGATAAGGCCGGTAGCTTAGTGTGCAATTCGGTTGCGGAGAAATCAGGTAGTATAGCCCGGAAAATATCAAACGTGCCGTTACGGTTCGAAGTAAAATAAATTTCATTGTAATCTTTGTTAAACGTCGGATAGGCGTCATCAGCCGACGAGTTCAAAGCCGCAATCGGCACGGGTACATTAAATACCTTGTTTCCCAGTATGCTGCCGCTGGTTGTCGGTGGTACCGGTGTAGCCTGGTAATTGTGCGTGAGGTAAATATCCAGTTGACCGCTCCGGTCGGAAGCAAACAACATCAGGTATTCGCCATAATGCCCCCGTTTATTATTCGGGATCAGATCTTGGTCATAAGAGCGAATGTAAGGCCCGAGTTCATTGGCCGGTGAGTTGGCCGCCGAAACTGCCCAGTCGATCGGCCTCTGTTCTTCCATCGCACTCAGCCCGCCATAGAGGTTGAAGGCCGTATAAAATGTCCCACTTTTCCGGATGTATCCGTAGTCCATCGACTCTTTCACAAAATCAAAATGGGACTTCCCGCCCCGCTTAGACGAAAACACAAGCGGTATTATCTCGCCATAGGATGGGGCCTCAGAGTTAAAGTCATCATCGGGTGAGTTGATGTCGCTCAGGTTAAGTGGACTCTCTGGTAAATGATTTCCCTCACTTCGATGTCCCCAGAGCGGAAGTCCTTCACATCCTGCTTCTAGCAGGGCTACTAAAAACAAACTTTTGTAAAGTATCTGCTTCATACTTGGGCGGCTTTACGCTCTTTTTTCTACGAATTCCCGTTGAGAGGAGGTCTTGCAAAGCAGCGGTAATCTGCAAAAAAATCGTATCGCTTACTACTCCAAGGGTCTATTTGTTATATTGTTGACCAAATAGACCGCCGTATGACCTACCGTTTACCACTCCTCCTTTTATTGCTTTGTCTGTTTTGCGTTGGCCTAACCTTCGGCCAAAGTCCCTCCGCCATTCTGAGCGAACGCGAACGTGCCAGGGTTGTCGATGAGATCCTGGAAGACCGCTTCACCAACCTGCTGCCGCAACTGATGCGCCGGGAAGGCATTGATATGTGGGTGATTATCTCCCGCGAATACAACGAAGACCCGGTCCTGAAAACCATGCTGCCGGCTACCTGGCTGTCGGCCCGCCGGCGCACCATCATGGTCTTTTACGACAAAGGTGCCGGGACTGATGGCGGTGCCGGGGAGGTTGAAAAACTGGCGATTGCCCGGTACGATGTCGGTAACCTGCTCAAAGGAGCCTGGGACATCAATGTAAAACCGAACCAGTGGGAAGCGCTGGTGGATATGATCCGCGAGCGGAAACCCAAAAAGATTGGACTCAACTTCTCGACCAACTACGCCCACGCCGACGGTCTCTCCTACACCGAGCAGCGCGAGTTTATGGAGAAACTGCCGGCCGACTACCAGAAACGTATCGTTTCGGCCGAGCGGCTGGCCGTAGCCTGGCTGGAAACGCGTACCGAGAAGGAAATGGCCATTTACCCGCTCATCTGCCGGCTCTCACACCAGCTTATTCAGGAAGGGTTCTCGGAGCAGGTGATCCAGCCCGGTGTTACCACCACCGACGATGTAGTGTGGTGGTTCCGGCAGCGCATCACCGAACTGGGTCTGGATACCTGGTTCCACCCGACCGTGGATGTGCAACGCCCTGATGCCGCCCGCTTCGATCACCTGCGTACCTTTGCCAAACGCCCGTCCGGGGAGGTCATCATGCCCGGCGACCTGCTCCACGTCGACTTCGGCATTACCTACCTCCGCCTGAACACCGACCAGCAGCAACACGCCTACGTACTACGACCGGGGGAAACCGACGTGCCGGAATCCATCCGCAAAGCGTTCCAGCAGGGCAATCGGCTACAGGACATCCTGACGGAGCGCTTTCAGACCGGCAAAACGGGCAACCAAATACTGAAAGAAGCGCTGGAGCAGGCGAAAAAAGAAGGCATCCTGGGCACCATCTACACGCACCCGATCGGCGTACACGGCCACGCGGCCGGCCCGACCATTGGGATGTGGGACCAGCAGCAGGGCGTACCCGGCCCCGGCGATTACCCACTGTTCGCCAATACGGCCTATTCTATTGAACTAAATGCAGCCGTAGAAATACCCGAATGGAAAAAGACTGTCCGCATTATGCTGGAAGAAGACGGCTATTTTGACGGTAAGCAGTTCCGCTACATCGACGGCCGGCAGACGGAGATTTATACCATTCCCCGGAAGCTAGGGTATGTCAAGTAAGCAAATTGGTTAGCCCGGCAGTTGCTCCAAAACATGCCGTTTGTACACCTTACCGATTCGTAACTCCTTCTCTCCCACTTTGACTGTGTCCTGATCGGCCCGCGTAGCATGCGTGAGGTTAACAATATGCGACCGGCTGATCCTTACGAAGAGCCGCCTGGGTAACCGGGCTTCGGCTTCTTTCAGGGTCAGCCGGATAATATAGGGTTTCGTTTTTGTGAAAATCTTCAGGTAATTTTCCAGACTCTCGATATACAGAATATCCGGGTAAGCAATATCCAGGCGCTCACCATCCACCATACACAAAAAGGAAGCAGGCTCCTCAGGCGCAGGTCCGGATGTGACTGGTTGCACGGTATCCAACGTAGCCGGTGGCGAGGCAGGCGTTGCCGGCTGATTGAGTGAGCGCAGGTATTTATAAGTGATATAGACTCCTAATCCGGTGACGGTATACACCCAAAAACTGACGATATACGGCAGTGACCGCGAGATACCAAACTCTGTATGCAGGATGAAATTCATGTTGAACGAGCTAAATGCCACTAACAACAGCAGCCAGCCGAAATAGGCTGTCTTCCGGCCCCGGAGAAATAACCCCTCGAACAGAATCCGATTATGAAAAACCAGCCAGCCGTACAACAATACCAGATAGAAGTAAGGTGTAACCTTGGTTAAACCGGGCCGCCGGCCAATGGCGTAAATGTCCGCCAATAGATGCACCGCCAGTAAGACTGCTAAGCCCATCAGGTTGCGAATCCAGACATGATCGAGGAGCCGGTTAATCTTCATTCGGGCAATTTAACGCACAGATACACTTTCTACAGCGATTACGTGACGAAAGGCGTTCGTCACAGACCAAGTTTCCTGGTCACGAATCGGTTGCCGCCTTCCAGAATACCCGCCAACTTTACGAAAGGCTGCCGGGCCACAAACCCGGATGAGATGTACCTGACAATTAAGATCCGGCAGCCGATTTTGTATGACCTTACTGCATAAATTAAACATCCTTGTACACGTTCTGTTTGGGACAGTTGCTTTAGTAATCGGCCTGATTGCCCTGGTAAATCAAAACCGGCCGAGTCGGCATATTCGCTTCGGACGCTATTTTCTCTACCTGTTGAGCGTGGTAGTCGGCACCGCTTTTCTGGGTACAATCTTTTTTCGATCGACTCCTTTCCTGCTCATGCTGACACTCCTGAGCGGCTACGGCAGCTACTCCGGCTACCGCACCGTCAGGCGTCGCGAACGCCCAGCCACTCCTATTGATGTGCTGATTGCGGTTGGCGTTTTACTGACTGGGGTACTGTATCTGGCTCATGTGCAGTTATCCGACCGCAACTGGTCTCCAGCGGTTGTCTATCCGACTTTATCGGCCCTGGTCCTGATGACCGGCTATGATATTGTTAAACATGTCTGGTTCTTTGAGCGACTTAGAACCTGGTGGCTGTACGAGCATATCTACAAAATGTGCTCAGCCTACAACGCTATCGTCTCGGCATTCACGGGCACGGTGCTCCCCCAGTTCAAGCCCTACAGCCAGATCCTGCCTACTGTCTTATGTCTGTGGGTCATTACCTATTTTATCTGGAAACGGGCAACGGTTCAGAAGCAACGCAGGCAAGTAATGCATCCCTCCCTGCAAACCTGAAACAGTGGCGATAATGAAAACGGAAGGGTAGCAGCTGGCTTTTCTTTTACTATATTCGGCCAACCCATTCCGTTAACAAATGAAGAAGCCTTTACTCACACTCTGCTTGCTGAGTTGCCTGTCTGCTGTTACTGTTGCCCAGGATCGTCTGTCCGGAAAATCTTTTGCTACCCGTTCGGTTGTTATGGGCCAGCGAGGCATGGCCTGTACCTCGCACCCGCTATCGACCCAGGCCGCTATCGACGTATTACGCAACGGCGGCAACGCCATTGATGCCGCCATTGCAGCCAATGCCATGGAAGGCGTGGTTGAACCGCACGTCAACGGCATTGGTGGCGACCTGTTCGCTATTTTCTGGGATGCCAAAACCAAAAAGCTGTACGGCCTTAATGCCTCGGGGCGCTCGCCTTACAGCCTGCCCCTGGCTGAGTTTCAGAAACGGGGGCTGAAGCATATTCCATCGGATGGTCCGCTACCCGTATCGGTGCCGGGCTGTGTAGACGGCTGGTTTGAACTGCACAAGCGGTTTGGCAAAACACCCATGCCGAAGATTCTGTCGCACGCCATCCGCTACGCCCGCGAGGGATACCCCGTACACGACGAAGCCGCTTTTTACTGGCCGTCGATGATTACCCGCTTCGGCAAATACCCAAACGTTAGAGAAACCTACGCCCCTGGCGGAGCGGCACCGAAGCGGGGTGACATCTTTCGCAATCCTGCCCTGGCGAATACGCTGGAAAAGATCGCTACAGGTGGCCGCGATGCCTTCTACAAGGGCGACATTGCCAGGACTATTGATGCCTTCATGAAGAAAGCAGGTGGTTACCTCTCCGCCAAAGACTTAGCCGATCACACTTCGGAGTGGGTGGAGCCGGTTTCGACAAAATACCGGGGTTACGATGTGTGGGAGTTGCCGCCTAACAGCCAGGGTATTGCCGTATTGCAGATGCTGAACCTGCTGGAGCCGTACGATTTTTCAAAGGTAGCCTGGGGTAGTCCCGAGCATATTCACCAGTTTGTGGAAGCCAAAAAACTGGCCTTTGAAGACCGGGCTAAATACTATGCCGACCCCGCTTTTGCCAAAATTCCGGTGCAGGAGCTCATCAGCAAAGCCTACGCAGCCGAACGGCGTACTCTCATCAACCCCGACCGGGCCGCCAGCCGGGTAGAGGCTGGTAATCCTGCCCTGCGAGACGGCGATACCATCTACCTGACGGTGGCTGATGAGGAAGGCAATATGGTGTCGCTGATTCAGAGCAATTACCGGGGTTTTGGCTCCGGCATGGTCCCCGACGGCCTGGGCTTCATGCTTCAGGACCGGGGCGAACTCTACAGCCTGACTGAAGGACAGAACAATACTTACGCTCCCCACAAACGCCCATTTCAAACCATTATCCCGGCCTTTGTCACCAAAGACGGACAGCCGTTTATGAGCTTCGGCGTGATGGGCGGCAGTTTCCAGCCCCTGGGCCACGTTCAGATCCTGATGAACATCATCGACTTCGGCATGAATCCGCAGGAAGCCGGCGACGCCCCCCGCATCGACCACCAGGGCTCATCGGAGCCGACGGGTGAGAAGATGACCGACGCCGGTATGATCACCCTGGAAGCCGGTTACCCCTACGAAACCATCCGCGATCTAATGAAGAAAGGCCACAAGGTTGGCTACGGCATGGGCGGCTACGGTGGCTACCAGGCTATCATGTATGATGCCAAAAACAAAGTCTACCACGGGGCTACCGAGTCTCGCAAAGACGGGCAAGCTGCTGGCTTTTAAAAAAGTTGAAACAAAAAGAGGCCGGTTGGTGCGCCGGCCTCTGAACTCCTTAGACTTTAATCTCTCCAACCATATCCTCCGGCTTCACCCACTCGTCAAACTGCTCGGGCGTCAGGTAGCCGAGTTTAACGGCTGTTTCCTTCAGCGTTGAGCCTTCGCGGTGGGCAGTCTGGGCAATTTCGGCGGCTTTGTAGTAGCCGATCTTGGTGTTCAGCGCCGTTACCAGCATCAGCGAATTGTTCACGTGCTTTGTGATATTCTCCTCAATCGGGCGGATACCCTCGGCGCACTTATCGTTAAAGGATACGCAGACATCGCCAATCAGGCGGGCAGAGTGCAGGAAGTTGTAGATCATCACCGGCTTGAACACGTTCAGTTCGAAGTGACCCATGGCCCCGCCGAAGTTGATGGCCACGTCGTTGCCGAAGACCTGCGCGGCTACCATCGTCATGGCCTCCGATTGAGTGGGGTTTACCTTACCGGGCATGATGGACGAACCCGGCTCATTGTCAGGAATAAAGATTTCACCGATACCGGAACGCGGACCTGACGACAGCATCCGCACGTCGTTGCCGATCTTCATCAGGCTGGCCGCTACGGTTTTCAGGGCACCATGCGCTTCCACAATGGCGTCGTGCGCAGCCAGGGCTTCAAACTTATTTTCGGCGGTAATAAACGGAAGTCCGGTCAGGTTGGCAATATGCTTCGCTACGTTTTCGGAATAGCCCGGAGGGGTGTTGATACCGGTACCAACAGCCGTACCACCCAGTGCCAGCTCCGACAGGTGTGCCAGCGTGTTACGAATAGCCCGCAGACCATGATCCAATTGCGACACATAGCCGGAGAATTCCTGACCCAGCGTCAGCGGAGTAGCATCCATAAAGTGCGTCCGGCCAATCTTCACCACGTTCATGTACTCTTTCGACTTGGCCGCCAGCGTATCCCGCAGTTTCTCGATGCCGGGTATCGTTACCTCCACCAGAATCTTGTAAGCGGCAATGTGCATAGCCGTCGGGAAGGTATCGTTACTCGATTGCGATTTATTAACGTCATCGTTCGGGTGCAGGAACTTCTTCTCATCGGTAAGCTGTCCACCCTGCAAGACGTGCCCCCGATAGGCGACTACCTCGTTGACGTTCATGTTCGACTGTGTACCCGAACCGGTCTGCCAGACCACCAGCGGAAACTGGTCGTCGAGCTTACCTGCCAGAATTTCATCGCACACCTGGCCGATCAGGTCTGATTTTTCCTGGGGAAGGACGCCCGCGTCGAGGTTGGTCAGGGCGGCTGCCTTTTTCAGGTATGCAAACGCCCGGATGATCTCTTTGGGCATTTTATTAATGTCCTGGGCAATTTTGAAGTTGTCGATGGAGCGCTGGGTTTGCGCACCCCAATAAACGTTGGCCGGCACCTGCACCTGGCCCATTGTGTCTTTTTCTATGCGGTAATCCATTGTTTTGATAATTAGACTTTGGATAAGAGACACTGGACGAATCGTTCAGCGATTTCGGCCGCAAAGGTAGGGCAGGACAATTTTATTTCGGTGAAATATTTTGACTATGCACAGGTAGATGCCGACAGCGCGAAGAAAATAAAAAGCCCCGGCAGGTACACTACCGGGGCTTTTGAATGAAACACACCTATAAAACACCAATGCTAGGTGCAATGTTTCTGCTTTGAAAAATAAATGTATAATTTTTCAAAATACCTTATAAATAACTATACTCAGGCCTAAAATCAGGACTTTTCCAATTTTGGAGAGCTATGGTGGTCAAGGTTAGTAAGAGAAGACAAGAGCAATCAGGGTACTTTCTTCTTATACACATGAAGCAACACAAAAGCCCCGGCCGTGATGCGACCGGGGCTTTTTAGCGACAGAATTATACCAATAACGCAGGAGTTCTTCTTTTATTGTGTGCCTTAAAAAACAACAGAGCTATTTTTCAAAAAAAGTTTATCAATTTTTCGATCAGCAGGTACCGGCTTTCCCCTTAGCTTTACGGCCTGAATAATAGCTATACCGAAATGCCGTTTCTTGTACTTGATCTGGAGATGACCGGCCCGGAGCCGGACTGGAACGAAATTATTCAAATTGGGGGCGTTTTGTTCGATGATGACTGGCACGAGAAGGGACGCTACCTGACTAACGTCTACCCTGAAAACGAAGAAGCCTTTTCCCTCTATTCGGAAAAAGTACATAACATCTCCCTCAAAGAACTGGAAGATGCCCCGATGATCTACGATGTGTTGCCAGAGTTGGAAAACTGGATTCTGGAGAAACTGAACATCCGTCTGCCGGCCGGGCAGCTGGACAAAACGCCTTACCTGAAAAATGTGATCATCTGCGGGCAAAGCGTCATCAACGACATCAATTTCATGCGCGAAGCTTACCGCCTGGAGAAGATGAAGTGGCCTTACTCCCGCACCCTGCTGGATACCCACACCCTCGGTTACTTTGTCTTCCGCATCTTGAAACAGAACGGCAAATCAGTCCCTCGCGGCCTAAGTCTGAAAGACATCGCCGGTTATTTCGGGCTGGAGCGTGAAGACGAATTTCACAACGCGCTGGAAGATGCAGTACTAACCGCCCAATGCTTCAAAGAAATATTCAAACTCGCCAATGCCATGCGTATAAGTTTATAAGCTTACTGTACATTCATCAGCTCGTACGGCTGCACCACCACCGGACAGCCAACGGTGAGCATGGTGCCCTTGCCGGGTTGGCTTTCGAGATTCAGTGTACCATTGATGGCCGCTACCCGCCGGCGAAGGTTGAAGAGCCCATTGCCGCTGCTGACGCTCTCCGGGGTAAACCCAACGCCATCATCCTGAACAGTCAGTCGCAACGCATTTTCTGCATAAGCCAATGTAACCCAGACATTCTGCGCCCCGGCGTGGCGGGTCACATTATTCAGGGCTTCCTTATAGATCAGGAACAGGTCGCGTCGCATATCGGCCGGAAACACACCCTGCCGGTCGGCGGGGGGCAGATTCAGGTGCAGCGTAACGGGCGTGTCTTCAAATAAAGCGTATGCTACTTCTTTCATGCGGTAGCTTAGCTTATCGAACGAATCGTTCTGCGAGTTCAGGCTCCAGACAATCTCCCGCATGGATTCGATCACCCGCCGGGCGGTTTTACTGATGGTCATTAATACATCGGCAACATGTTCCGGTTGCGAATGCACCTGCTTGATGGCCGCCTTGCTCAGCACCGATATGGCACTCAGGTCAGCCCCGACATCATCGTGCAGGTCGCGGGCAATATCGTCGCGGATGCGCAGGAGTTTCTGTTGTTTGCGTTCATTCTCCTGCAATTGTTCTACCAATTGCTCGTGGTAGCGCAGCTTATCCCGTTCGTTCTGATAAGACCGCAGTGAAATTCCCATGATAAAACAAAGAATTTCGGCAACGACCCCAATCTCTAGCACAGTGAGTGGATAAGAAAATGGATTGGCGGGATTCCGAAGAAACAGTTGCGGAACAAAGTTCATGGAGAGTGCCGCCAGACAGCCTATCAGGAAAAAGGCGGTTCCGGTAATAAAATAGACCGTTACTGGTGTCCGTAACCGTATCACTCTGGCAAAAAACACCAGCCCGCCGGCACATAACAGGTAACGGTTGGCGATGTAGATCGTGCTCCGGACAGGTACCGAGGCTCCCCAGAGATACAACAGTATATCGATCAGCAGGCCCACTCCCAACACCAGCAACATACCTTTCAATAAACGGAAACTTTTAGGATCCCGCTTCGGAATGTCCATTAGCAAAACTACAAACCGGATGTACATTACCAGGGCGGCCGTTTCAAAGAACACTACCCACACATCCTGACCAGGCCGGTAATTTGGGTCACGATAGCTCTGGTCAATAAACTGGAAGTTCAGCACCATGCAGATGATATACAAGGCGTACTGCCAGTAGAGGGGTATGCGGTACTGAACATAAGTAAATAACGCGTAGCAGACCATCATACACAGCATTCCATCCAGGAATGTCCGTATGCTATCGTATGTCATCAACACCTCACTCATACAAACCTTTACCTTATCAACGTATTATAGGGTTTTGCTAGACAACACCTTCCGTAAAGTTACGTTTCTTTTCAGCATGCTTACTTCCTCTGGCTCAGATTCTATAGCGTCAATCCCTGCTTTACCGCAGGCCAGTCCAGTTCCCGTACCTCGCCGGGTTGCATCCCTTCTGCCGTTAGTTTCTCAATAGCCCAGCGCACCAGCCGGAGCGTCGGGAATCCCACGGCGGCTGTCATTTTCCTAACCTGCCGGTTTTTGCCTTCCTGTAAGGTAATGGCCACCCAACTGGTGGGAATATTGGCCCGGTACCGGATGGGCGGATTGCGCTCCGGAAGCACCGGCTCCGGAATGGCCAGCACCTGAGCCGGCAGTGTTGCATAAGGCTTCCCATCAACGGCTATGGTTACGCCCTGGCTAAGCTGCCGAATGGCCTCATCGGTAATCTGACCATCTACCTGCACATAGTACGTGCGCTGGTGACGGAACTTCGGATTCAGCAGTCGGTGATTTAGTTGCTTGTCGTTGGTCAGCAGCAGCAGACCCTCGCTGTCGCTGTCGAGCCGGCCAACGGGGTAGATGTCTTTCTCAAACGGAAAATCCAGATCGGCCAGCGTGGGTTTGTCGCCCTCCTTCGAAAATTGGGAGAGCATCAGGTAGGGCTTGTAGATCAGGAAATAGCGGTACGGAGATGGTTTCAACGATTCAGCAAACGGAGGTCAAACGTAAAACCCGGCAGTACATCTTCACCGGATAGCATACTGTCAAAGGATTGGACAGTCTCGACGGGTTGATCTGGCCGGTAGATATGCACGTTCTGCTCTTTCCGGTCAATGAGCCAGCCGAGCCGGCAGTTATTCTCCCGGAATTCCTCCATTTTGTTCTGGAGGTATTTCAGATCATCACTAGCCGAGCGAAGTTCAATTACAAAGTCCGGGCAGATGGGCGCAAACTTCTCCTGCTGTTCTTCGGGTATAGCCTCCCACCGTTCTTTGACAATCCAGGCGGCATCCGGCGAACGGGTAGCGCCATTGGGCAGGTTGAACCCCGTTGATGAGTCAAAGGCATAGCCTAGATCATGGTACTTATTCCATGCGTACAGTTCACCGCCTAGGGTGATATTACGAAGTCCTGTTTTAGATCCGGTGGGTGACACAATGATGATATTTCCGTTTTTATCCCGTTCGAACTCCATAGGATCGTTGGCCCGACAGAACGCGAAAAATTCGTCGTCGGTCATCGTATCTAATTTCTTCAAAACCACCGGAAATTCGAGTAACATACCTGGCTGTTCTTTTTGTAAAGATAACAGTTTACGCTACACATTCAGTTCTACCCACACCGGGCAATGGTCGGAGTGGACGGCGAAGCGGTGATGCCCGGCACCGGCAATGGCCTCTTTCAGGTTATCCGTCACCGACACGTAATCAATGCGCCAGCCCCGGTTGCTGGTCCGCATCCCGGCCCGGTAACTCCACCAGCTATATTCTACCTCGTCGGGATGTTTGTACCGAAACGCATCCGTGAAGCCGTTATTAAACCATTGTGTCATCCAGGCACGCTCTTCAGGCAAAAATCCGGTGGTGTTTTTGTTCCGCACCGGGTCATGAATGTCCCGCTCCGTATGGGCAATGTTGTAATCACCCACAACGATCAGCTTTGGCCGGGATTGGCGGAGGTCGTCAACAAAGCTGGTAAAGTCATCCAGAAACCGCATTTTTACGGACTGCCGGACCTCGCCGGTCGTGCCCGACGGAAAGTAGCAGTTAAGCAGGGTCCAGTCGCCAAAGTCGGTGCGCAGGATACGGCCTTCGCAGTCGTACTCGGCAATGCCGCAGCCCAGCACCACATTATCGGGTCTGATTTTGGAAAAAGTAGCTACCCCACTATAGCCTTTTTTGACGGCCGAATGCCAGTGGTACTGGTAACCAAGGTCTTCAAAGGCGGTGAGGCTGACCACATCTTCGGTAGCTTTTACTTCCTGGAAGCAAAGAATATCCGTGGGGTTTTCAGCCAGCCACGCCAGCAGGCCTTTGTTGATCGCCGAACGTATGCCGTTGACGTTGTAGGTAAGGATGCGCAAAATGAATTAACTTTCTAATTTATTGTGATCTATATTTATATCATCCACATCCACATCTACTTCCATGACGGCTTTTCTATCAGGATTCTTTCTGCTCGTTTTTCGGGACGTTTAAATAGGAATTCATGTAGCCTCTTCATCCGCTGAAAGGCTGCCCAGCACTGTTCCGGCGTGAGAGCGGCATTTTCCCGGACCTGTGCTTCATGAGGGCCGTTGAGGTTATCGTAAAATACAATCCTTTTTTTCTTCTCCATAACGGCGACGGCTGGTTAACCCTGCGAAATATAATTCTAAAACGCAAAATGGGCGCAGATTGTCCGCGCCCATTGCTGCTTTATAGGCGAATGTGTGTTACGGGTTTGCTTTCCGACCCGCCCGGCCCGAATGCTCTTCGTACTTCACATCTTCGAACGCTACATCAACCCTGGTGTGGTCAATGGCACCGGACCGCTGCTTATCGGTGAACATGAAGATAAACAACAGCAGCACCACACCGGCAATACCGGCCGGTACCATCCAGACCGAGGTCCAGTCAATTTTGCCGTCGGCCCCTGTGTACATATCCGCAACCAGACCTGATAATTTGGAGCCGATACCCATACCGATGCCGTACGTGGCCAGGGTAATCAGACCCTGGGCCGAGGACTTGATCTTTTCGCCGGCTTTGTTGTCGGTGTAGATCATACCCGTTACAAAAAAGAAGTCGTAGCAGACGCCGTGCAGGATGATAGCGATGTACAGCATCCACTCACTGGTGTTGCCGTCGCCGTAGCCGAACAGGATAAAGCGAACAATCCAGGCAATGAGACCCACAATCAGCATATTTTTCACGCCCAGCCGCACGAATGCCAGCGGAATCAGCAGCATGAAAATTACTTCCGAGGCCTGCCCCAGTGACATTTTATTCTCTACGTTGGTCATGCCGGAATCCGTCAGCGAGGGGTTA
Organism: Nibrella saemangeumensis; assembly: GCF_039541915.1. NCBI lineage: Bacteria > Pseudomonadati > Bacteroidota > Cytophagia > Cytophagales > Spirosomataceae > Nibrella > Nibrella saemangeumensis. The sequence goes on along the minus strand of NZ_BAABHD010000084.1, from coordinate 368,557 downwards.
GCCATGGCGTAGTAGAACGACAGGGGAATACAAATCAGCACTGACGACAGGAAAAAAATGGCGAACGAACGATCCTTGAAGAGCTTAAACGCATCCAGACCCAGAATCTGCGACACCGTAGCGCCACCCGTTTGCTTCGGCGGGGTGTTCGGCAGGAAGAACGAGAACACGCCCAGCGCCAGCGCCGAGAACATGGAAAGCTGGAAAATGGTCACCTTATCGCCCACATTCATAAAACCAACGATGTTGGTCACCACGATCCAGGAAATAGTGCCCAATACCCGAATGCCCGGAAATTCCTTCTCAGGGCTGGTCATCTGCTGCATGGCAATAGACGCCGTCAGGGCCAGCGTCGGGGCGAAGGTGATGCAATATGCCAGAATGAGCCAGAAGAACGTATCAGGGTTCTTTTCCTGGATCAGGAAGTACAGAACACCGGCCCCGAGCAGGTTCAGAATACCCAGCACTTTCTCGGCGGCAAAGTACCGGTCGGCAATCATACCCACAAAGAAGGGGGCAATAATCATGGCGAGCGAAAACGCCGTGTAGGCATTTCCCACCTGATCGCCGGTGGCCCCCAATTGGGTAAACATGTATTTACTCATCTGTCCGTACCAGGCTCCCCATACGAAGAACTGGAGGAACATCATTAGCGATAATTGTACGCGGGTAGTTAGGTTCATGTTAGGGTTTAAGGTTTATTCCGCCAATTTCATTAATTCGTTCAACTTGAGCAACGCTTCAATCGGGGTAAGCCGGTTTACGTCGATATTTCTAAGCTTTTCCTTGATGGCTTCCGATTTGGGATCACCCACTTCCAGAATTTTCAGGGCCAATTCATTCTGACGGGGTGCTTCCCGGATTTTTTCCTTGTTGGATTCACGGATAGACGATGACTCCAGTTTGTGCATGATTTCGTTGGCGCGGCTGACAATACCCGGCGGCATACCCGCCATTTGGGCCACGTGAATACCAAAGCTGTGTTCGCTCCCACCCTCCTTGAGCTTACGGACAAAAATTACTTTGTTGCCGACTTCCTTCACCGCTACATTGTAGTTCTTGATGCGGGGAAAATCATTCGCCAGATCGTTCAGTTCGTGGTAGTGGGTGGCAAACAAGGTTTTGGCCCGCGCCTGCGGATGCTCGTGCAGGAATTCGGCAATGGACCAGGCAATGGATACTCCATCGTACGTACTGGTACCCCGCCCGATCTCGTCCATCAGCACCAGGCTGCGGTCGCTGAGGTTATTTAGGATGCTGGCCGTTTCGGTCATTTCCACCATGAAGGTCGATTCGCCCCGCGACAGGTTATCGGAAGCCCCAACCCGCGTAAAAATCTTGTCGATCAGCCCGATCTCCGCCGACGATGCCGGCACAAAACTACCCGACTGCGCCATGAGCACAATCAGGGCCGTTTGCCTCAGCAAGGCCGACTTACCCGCCATGTTTGGACCGGTGATGATGATGATCTGCTGCGTTTCGTCGTCGAGGTAAATATCATTTGGCACATACGGCTCGCCGGGCGGCAGTTGCTGCTCAATCACCGGATGGCGGCCATCTTTAATACTCAGCACTTTACTATCGGTAATGTCCGGCCGCACGTATTTGTTTTTGACGGCTATCCGGGCAAACGACGACAGCACATCCAGAATGGACACCACGCGGGCATTCTGCTGAATGGCCCCAACGTATTCGCCGGCCGCGAGCACCAGTTCGTTGAACATCCGCGACTCAATGCTGAAAATCTGCTCCTCGGCGTTCAGGATCTTCTCTTCGTACTCCTTCAGTTCCGGGGTCACATACCGCTCGGCGTTTACCAGCGTTTGCTTCCGAATCCAGTCGGCCGGCACGCGGTCTTTGTGGGCGTTGGTTACTTCCAGGTAATAGCCGAATACTTTGTTGTAGGCCACCTTCAGCGACGAAATACCCGTTTGCTGGACTTCGCGGTTCTGGAGTTGCAGCAGGTAATCCTTACCCGTATACGCAATGGCGTGCAGTTCGTCCAGCTCTGCGTTGATACCGCTCTTAATCATCCCACCCTGATTCGACAGCGCCGGCGGATCGTCGCGCAGTTCGCTTTCAATCCGGTCGAGCAGGAACGTGACTGGGTTCAGCTGATCGGCATATTTGCGTAGTGAAGGCGAATCAGGCTTTTGGCTCAGGGCCGTCAGCAGCATCTCCTTCACCGGCAGAATATGCTGCAGGGATTTTTTGAGCTGCACCATTTCGCGGGGACTGATCCGGCGGACGGCCACTTTGGAGATCAGCCGTTCGAGGTCGCCAATTTGCTTCAGGTGCTGCACCATGGTATCCAGCAGGTCGGCATCTTCCTTCAGCAGGTCCACCATATTCAGCCGCTCCTCAATCAGCGACTTTTCTTTCAGCGGCAGCATCAGCCACTTGCGCATCAGCCGGGCACCCATCGGCGTTACCGACTGATCCAGAATCTGAATCAGCGGTACCCCTCCCTCCTGCGTGGAGGCTACCAGTTCGAGGTTGCGGATGGTGAATCGGTCGAGCCAGACGTATCGATCCTCTTCCAGCCGTGTTATCCGCGAAATATGCTGGAGGTCTTTGTGCTCGGTTTCGTTGAGGTAATGCAGGATAACGCCGGCCGCGATGATGCCGTCGGGCATGCCTTCGATGCCGAAGCCTTTCAGCGACGAGGTCTGGAAGTGCTGCTTCAGGAAGTTATAGCCGAAATCGTAGGTAAAGGCCCAGTCTTCGAGCGAGTAGGTGTGAAACTTATCGCCCGATGCTGAGCTGCCGAACAGGGCCGTAAATTCCTGCCGGTTGCGCTTGCAGTACAGCACCTCCGACGGATTGAAACTTTGCAGCAGTTTATCGACGTAAGCCGCGTTGCCCTGCGCCGTCAGGAATTCCCCCGTCGATACATCAAGAAAGGCTATGCCAAACTGATCGTCCTTGGCAAAATGAATGGCCGCCAGATAATTGTTACGCCGGGTGTCCAGCACGTTATCGTTGAACGATACCCCCGGCGTCACCAGCTCGGTTACCCCCCGCCGGACGATCCCCTTGGCCATAGCCGGATCTTCCAGCTGATCGCAGATGGCCACCCGCTCTCCCGCCCGGACGAGCTTGGGCAGGTAGGTATCCAGGGAGTGATGGGGGAAGCCGGCCAGCTCGGTCTCGCCGGTGCCGCCGTTGTTCCGCTTGGTCAGAACAATACCCAGGATCTTACTGGCTTTCACCGCATCTTCGCCGAAAGTCTCGTAGAAATCACCCACCCGGAACAGCAGCATCGCTCCGGGGTATTTCGCTTTAATCTGATTATATTGCCGGTTCAGGGGGGTTTCGGCCCCCTTCTTTGCCGGCTTTTCTTTAGTGGACGTATTCACAAAAAGAAGCAGGGATATTTTAACAAATATACCAATTTTCAGGCGAACTGCCCTTACTTTTCCCCGATTCTGAACCTTAGCTAACCCCTAAAGACGTGGAAGCCACCTCAAATTTCGTGCTGCTGAAAGCTGCCTTTAATCCGCTCATCCGGTCGTATCTGCTTCTGTACATTGCCTTTTTTCTGATGATTTCCATCATTGGCATAATACTTCTTCCGTTCTGGCTACTGGGGGTGGGTCAGTGGTGGAGCCGTCATTACTTTGATCTGCTGGAATGCGAGCTATCCGAACGGTCGCTCCGGTTTAAAAAAGGCATTATTGTGCAGACCGAGAAGACCATTCCGCTGGAAAACATTCAGGATGTTACGTTTGTGGAAGGGCCCCTTCTGAAATACTTTAACCTATGCATTTTAAAATTTGAGACGGCCGGGCAGAGCAAAGGGCAGGCCAATGATATGCAGCTCATCGGTATTATGGACGCGCAGACCTTCCGCAACCGGATCATCGAACAGCGACAGAAGCTTATAGCAAGCCGGTATGGGCAAACCTATGCACCCAACGACACCAATCAGACATTGCTCACCGAAATCCGGGATTCCCTCCGTTCCATTGAACGACTACTGGCTCAGAATTCTGACCCAATAAAACCTGTATAGAGATTCCAAGTTATTCAGAAATGCCCAGAAAATTAAGTCTCGATGAATTAAACCGCTTATCGGTAGACGAGTTCAGGGAAGCACCCAAATACCCGTATTGCCTGATCCTGGATGATGTGCGCAGCCTTAACAACGTCGGCTCTGTGTTCCGCACGGCCGATGCCTTCCGGGCACAGACAATCTACCTCTGCGGCATTACCGGCACGCCCCCCCACCGCGACATCACTAAAACTGCCTTGGGGGCCACTGAATCAGTTAATTGGACATATGTACCCGATGTCGTTACGCTGGCACAACAGTTGAAGCAGGATGGATGGGTCATTGCCGCTGTAGAACAGGCAGAGGGTAGTGTGAACCTGGATACGTTTCAACCAGATCCGGATAACCGGTATGCGTTTGTCTTTGGGAATGAAGTTACCGGCGTAAAACAGCCCCTCGTCGAGCAGGCCGATGTCGTCCTGGAAATTCCTCAGTTCGGGACAAAACATTCGCTGAACATCGCCGTCAGCGCCGGTATTCTCTGCTGGGACTTCCTCACAAAGTGTAACAAAAACTTAACACCAGGCTTTTGAACGCCCTGTTTTTTATGTATTCCTTTGTAGATTTTATTCTCTCAAACCAACACAAGTATGAAAGCTAAAAAAAAGTCCCTCACGGAGGAGATTGCCAGCACCATTGAAGCCAAATTAAGCGAAGCGGGTGAGCAGTCCAGGAAGGTTAAAAAAGCAATTACCAAATCCGCCGGCCGGCTGGCGGATGAGATCCTGAACATTTTCGGAAAAGAAGAAAAGAAGAAAAAGAAGTCTGCAAAAGCAGAAAAGAAATCCGAGAAGAAAGCCAAAAAAGACGCGCAGAAACAGGAGAAAAATCAGGCTAAAGCCGAGAAGAACGCAAAACGGGCCGCCAGCAAATCAGCAACCGACGCCGAATCCGCTAATTCGGCAGCAGCAAAGCCTAAAGCCTCTTCGGCCAACCGCTCCGCCAAAACAACCGCTTCAGCCACAGCCGCCCGCCGGACTCCAGCCAAATCGACCGCCAAGCCCAAAAGTACTGCTTCAACCGATACACCCCCCTCAAACGGCAACGGCACGTCCGCCCCGGCCAAACCGGATACGGCACCTGCCCAGTAACCCTACTGCCCTACCTCCTTCTGACTTTGCTCCAGCCCGTTCATAACGGGCTTTTTTATGGGATATACCGCAGAAATTCGCGGGCGCCCTTCGAAATCTCTGGGCGTACTCGCCGGTTGCCGACGGCAATTAAATAAAACCAGACAGAATCCGATAACCAGTAGTACACGATGCTTCATATGCCAGAGAGCTTTTAATACGGGAATGGAAAGGTATGCAGGCTAGCCAGTTGCCAGGCGCGAATATACGTGGCAGATGGCTCAGGGCAAAGCCTTAAATAGCTGACAACTTCTGGATAAAGTCTGAAATATTCAGCGATTATACACGGAGCCGAATAACCAATATCTGCTCACTTACCGATAAACATTTATATACTTCTGATCAGTAATTATCCGAGCCTATAAGCTTTTATTCACAGGCTCTGGCACTATTTTACCCATTCAAGGAAAATATGAGCCAGATTTTTCAAAAATCGGTAAATATATGCGCAATGCACTCCGAAAGGACCTCGAACCGATTAGTTCCTCCTTTATTGTGAAGGAGCTATGCGACCCTTTCTTTGACCCTAACTGGCATTTCCATCCGCACTTTCAGCTTTTTCTGGTGGTAGAAGGTACCGGAACCCGCTTCATTGGCGACTCGATTCAGCCCTTTTCAGACGGAGACCTGGTCTTTCTGGGACCAAACCTGCCCCACCTCTGGCGAAGCGATCAGGAATACTTCGAACGGAAAACACAGTTGCAGGCCCGTGGTATTGTAGTGTATTTCCCAGAAGATTTTTTGGGGCATGAGTTTTTCCAGAGGCAGGAGATGACCCTGATTCGGCAGTTGCTGGAACACGCCCGGCGCGGACTGGAATGGCGGAACTCTACCCGCTCCAGTGCCGCCAATTACCTGCACCAGCTTGCCGAACAGCCCGTTGGTTTTCAGCGGGTCATGACACTGCTTACGCTGCTGGACCACCTGTCTCAAACGCACGACTACCGGTTCATTACCAGTCTGGGGTACACCAATACCGTGAAACCCTCAGAAACCGACCGCATTCAGATGGTTCATGATTATGTGCTGGGGCATTTTCAGGATGAGATCAGCCTGAACACCGTTGCCGACCTGGCCGATATGACCCCTTCGGCCTTCTGCCGCTATTTCAAGACCCGCGCCAACAAGACGTTTTCGGAGTTTGTCACCGAAGTCCGGATCGGGCATGCCTGTAAACTGCTGATGGACGGCAAACTAAGCGTAACGCAGGTTAGTTACGAAAGTGGGTACCGAACCTTATCGAACTTTAACCGGCAGTTCAAAGATATTACGGGGCAGACACCCTCACAATATGTGCGTTCGTACCGGGAAATCTAATCACTACACGTATGACCTTCCAGCTCACCTCCATTGCCCCGAAACTGCCAATGCTCGACCCGGCAGCCACCCGAAACTTTTACGTCGATCAGCTCTCATTTACCCTGGTGAACGACTACGGAGACTACCTTATGCTTCGGAAAGACAACGTAGAACTGCACCTATTCCTGCTGCCTACGCTTAACCCGCTCGACAACTACGGCATGTGCTACATGCGGATTTCGGGTATTGATGCTTTTTACCAGACCTGTCTGACCCACAACATTCTGGCCAAACAAGGCCAGTTGGAGGAACGTCCCTGGGGCGTCAGGGAGTTTTCCATTGTTGATGTGAATGGAAACTTGCTGACCTTTGGGGAGAGTTCGTAGTTTCGGGTTCAAGATTTCATGTTCCCAACTTGTAACATGAAACCTTGAACATTCTTAAACAAGTACCCCCTGAAACACCTCATCCAGCTTGGTTACGGGTTTAATGCCGATTCTGTAGCCTTTCAGATCCAGGCCTTTGGTGTTGTATTTGGAGATGTAAATCTGCTTAAAACCAAGTTTTTCGGCTTCTGAAATACGGGAATCGATACGGCTCACCGCCCGGACTTCGCCACCGAGGCCCACTTCGGCCGCAAAGGCGATGGAGGGCGCGATGGCGATGTCCTCGTACGACGACACAATGGCCGCACATACCGCCAGGTCAATCGCCGGGTCCTCTACTTTCAGACCACCGGCTACGTTCAGGAAGACGTCCTGCTGACCCAGCCGGAAACCACCCCGTTTCTCCAGCACGGCCAGCAGCATCTGCAGCCGCTTGTTGTCGTAACCGGTACTGCTCCGCTGGGGCGTTCCATAATTGGCTATACTCACCAGCGACTGAATTTCGATCATCAGTGGCCGGTTGCCTTCCAGCATGGAACCAATGGCGATGCCGCTCAGGGCTTCTTCACGCTGCGAAATCAGGATTTCCGACGGATTGGTTACCTGCCGCAGCCCCGTTCCCAGCATCTCGTAAATGCCCAGTTCGGAAGTGCTGCCAAACCGGTTTTTGTTCGTACGTAAAATGCGGTACGTATTGTGCCGGTCGCCCTCAAACGTCAACACCGTATCCACCATATGCTCCAGCACTTTAGGACCGGCCAGCGAGCCTTCTTTGGTGATGTGACCGATCATAAATACCGGCGTACCGCTCTCTTTGGCAAATTTCATCAATTCGGCGGTACATTCACGTACCTGGGATACACTACCCGCCCCGGACTCCACCATCGACGACTGCATAGTCTGGATCGAATCAATGATGAGCACCTGCGGTTCAAAATGCTCGATGGTCCGGAAGATATTCTGCGTGGAAGTCTCCGTCAGCACGTAGCAATCGCTGGTGGGTACCGGCAACCGCTCGGCCCGCATCTTGATCTGCTGCTCGCTTTCTTCGCCAGATACGTACAGTACCCGCAGGTCCTGTAAGCCCAGGGCAATCTGGAGCATCAGGGTCGATTTGCCAATACCCGGTTCGCCACCGATGAGCACCAGCGAGCCGGGCACAATGCCTCCGCCCAGCACGCGGTTCAGTTCGTTGTCGGGTGTGCTCAGCCGGGGTTGTTCTTCAAAATTAATGGCGTGAATCGCCTTGGGTTTGGGGGCCGTTTTGGTCACGGTACCGCTTCGCCAGCTACCGCGTTCCGGCTCCTCTTTCTGAATAACCTCTTCAACAAAGGTATTCCACTCCCCGCAGGAAGGGCAGCGACCCAGCCATTTGGGCGCGTGATAACCACAGCTCTGGCAGAAATAGGTGGTTTTAATTTTAGCCATTGAAAAGATTTTTGCAAAATCCGATGGGGGTAATTAAACGTTGCGCTGTCTTAGCGGTCGAAGTGAACGAGCAGCCGCAGCTAAGGCGCTTCTTTTGCAAGAAAGGCATTGTATCCCTGTTTTATCAACATTCCTTTCTCTAAAAAAGTTGGTTTTGGTGTATCGTTTACCTAGGCTGTTCGTTACTATCTCAATATCCATTTCAATCGTCAACCAATCATGAAAAAAACCTTTTTTTCGTTTGCTCTCGCGGCCGCAGCGCTGTTTCTGTCCCCCCTTACGTCAAAGGCACAGTCCGGATTCAGTGTTGGTATTAAGGGAGGAGTCAACCTGTCGCGGCTGACGTTCGGTGAGTTCGTTACCACCCGGCTGAATGCCAATGGGTCACCGGCCGTGAGCGTAAGCGGTCAGGAAATCCGGGACAACCTCCGCGAAAGCTTCGACAGCCGTACGGGTACCGTTTTTGGTATTTACACCCGTTTTGGCAGGAATCTATACCTGCAGCCAGAGTTTCTTTATTCCCGCAAGAGCGGTACCTTCGAGATTGTCCGCGATGGACAGCCATCCACTATAAACGTCAGCGTATCGAGTTTTGATGTACCGGTTCTCCTGGGCCTGAAGGGCGGTCCTTTCCGCGTGGTTGCCGGTCCGGTCGTATCGTTCCGGATCGATGACAACCGCCGGCTGCAGGACGCCCTCCGTGACTATACCACCGGTACGCTCAACGATGCCTGGGCCAAGGCCTATTACGGTTACCAGCTTGGTGCGGGGCTGGACCTGGGCAAACTGGGTATTGATGTCCGGCGCGAGGGCAGCATTTCGGATGTGGCAGCCGTTAACCTGGGGGCCTCCGGCAATTCGGCTCAGTTCAGCCAGAAGCTGAAATCCTGGCAGGTTACGCTGGCTTACAGGCTCTTCTAAAAACAAAAACAAACCGTTGCCATCTACCCGAAGGGTGTGTGGCAACGGTTGTCCGTTCAATTAACCCACTAAATAATTGAGGAAAGTATATCGTCTGAACAGGCAGGTAAATTCCCGGTAAGCTATACCGGTTATCTGCTTAGTTCATGGTACTCTGGATATAGGTATTCAGCAGCGACGTAATCTCCTTCATACGCCGGCGCGAAATAGTAACCTCGCGACCATCGGTCAGCCGGATTACGCGGTCTTTGTTCAACACCCCGAACTGCACGTAGGCCAGGTTTACCATATAGGATTTGTGGATCCGGATAAACACGATCTCGTTCAGCATTTTTTCAAACTCCTTCAGCGTCTTCGACACCAGAAACCGTTTCCGGTCACGGGTAAAGATAAACGTGTAGTTTCCTTCGCCCTCCAGGTACATGATGTCATCAACCGAGACCATGATGGTCCGGTTCAGGTAAGGCAGAGCTATGCGCTGGATTCCACGTTGGTACGATGCCGGAAAAGAAGGAACGACCGGCGTTGTCTGGTTGAGAGAGAGGAGGTTAGCATCCATGATTGCAGTAGCGTTTGAGTGTTTGCTTTGGTGTAAAGAGACAATACAAAGCTACTTTTTCTCAGGGATACCCGTAAAAACACGGACTGACCCTCAGCAGAACCGTTATAGTCACTTTGCTGAAGGTCAGTCCGTTATAAAAAACTCTTCGCAGTACTTCGGGTGAATCTACCCGCACGATTACGTAGAACTACGTAGTACTACCCTGCGGCTTCTTACGCCACTGCGGCACGGTATATTTCCCGCCTAAGGCTTAGCTCAGCGCGGCCGGCTGGAATTCGCGGATACGATCGATAAAGGTTTGAGCCCGACGGCGGGAGATCTTTACCTGCTGACCATCCATCAACTCCAGTTCACCTTCCTTTTTAACGTAGAATTTCCGCACAAAACCGAGGTTAACAATGCACGACTTGTGAACCCGTACAAAAGCCTGACCGTCGAGCAGTGTTTCGTACTCTTTCAGCGTACGGGACACCAGCATTTTTGTCCCATCCTTCAGGAAAAAGTTGGTGTAGTTACCAGAGCCTTCTAACCGAACAATTTCATCTACTGCCACGGTACGTTTACGGTCATAAAACGGAATAAGCAATTTTTGCAGACATGAGGAACTGGAATCTTTTTCCACACTTTTGTGGAATGGCATAGACATGTGGTCGAAGATGGACTCGCTGGTCGTCGTTTTCATAATAAATTGAGTGAGGTTAGTGTTTGAACGATTTGGTTTGACAATCAATAGCTTGCGTAAGCCACAGTTCCTATTACTGTATAGCACCTGTACTATTCTTGTATAGAGTGTGGCAGCTTTTCTACAATTCTCTACAGCAACAATCAGACCTATATTCACCTATTACAAAATATGTTTTTACTATACTTTATAATTTTTGCCAAACGGAGGTATCAAATCCGGGGTTCAATACCTTTATTTTTTACATTTTACCGAAAATTCATGCACCAAATTGGCCGGCCGTCGGCCCGACACCTCAATAAACTTTTCTGTATCTTTGCGACCGTTGTTACAGATGAATCCTAATTGGCGGCTATGCTGGAGAAAGTAAAAGAAATATACCGGGAGATTGAAGACTACACCGTTGATACGAAAGACCAGCTCGAACAATTCCGGCTACGTTTTGTGAGTCGGAAGGGTGTCATCACCGAACTGTTTGAAGGACTCAAAACCATACCCCAGGAAGATCGCCGGGCCGTAGGACAGGAACTGAACGGACTAAAAGACTTTGCTCTCGAACGGTTCCAGACCTATACTCAGATGCTGGAAGAGCAGGCATCTGCCACCGCAGCCGGTCCTGCTGTTGATCTGACGCTGCCCGCTATACCAAATCTGACGGGTACCCAGCACCCGCTGAGCATAACCCGCCAGCGCATCATCCAGATTTTTGAGCGGATGGGCTTTAACGTGGCCGATGGTCCGGAAATCGAGACGGACTGGTATAATTTCGGGGCGCTGAACTTCCCCGACAACCACCCGGCGCGGGAGATGCAGGATACGTTCTTTATTGAAAAAAAGAGTGAGGGTTCCGAAACGGATATGCTGCTGCGAACGCATACGTCGAACGTCCAGATCCGGCTGATGGAGCGGCAGAAGCCCCCCCTCCGTTCCATTATGCCCGGCCGCGTGTACCGCAACGAAGCCATTTCGGCCCGCGCGCACTGCCTGTTCCACCAGGTAGAGGGGCTGTATGTCGACCGCAACGTGGGTTTTAAGGACCTGAAAGATACGCTGTACCACTTTGTAAAAGAGATGTTCGGCAAGGACACCAGAATCCGGTTCCGGCCGTCGTACTTCCCGTTTACAGAGCCCAGCGCCGAGATTGATATTTCATGCCTGATCTGTAAAGGGGAAGGCTGCAACGTCTGCAAGCAGACGGGCTGGGTCGAGATTGCCGGCTCCGGTATGGTAGACCCCAATGTACTCGCCAACTGCGGCATCGATCCCGACGAATTTACCGGCTTCGCCTTCGGTATGGGTATTGAGCGCATCACCATGCTGAAATACCAGGTGCGCGACCTCCGGCTCTTTACCGAGAATGATGTGCGTTTCCTGCGGCAGTTTGAAGGACTCTAAAAATTAATGAGTGATTGAGTGATAGAATGATTGAGTGAAATACTGACGGGCAAATCTTCACTCAATCATTCTATCACTCAATCACTCAATCCCCTATGTCTCCCATCCGCCTTTCCGATCTTGCGTTTACCATTGAGGCCCTGATGGATGATGCCTTTGGGCAAAAAGCGTTTTGGGTCATTGCCGAAACCAGTGACATCAAGAAGTATCCCGACCGGGGTTATTGCTTTCTGACGTTGGTGGAGCGCGACGGCCGCGATACGCTGGCCAAGCTGGAAGCATGTATCTGGCGGAAACACTACCCTATTATCGAGCAGTTTGAAGCGGCCACGCAGGTCGCCTTCGCCCGCAATATCAAACTCTTGCTGCTGGTTTCTGTGGCCTTTAATCCGGTGTACGGGCTTCGGCTGGAAATTCTCAAAATCGATCATTCCTACACCTTGGGAAATCTGGAACAGGAGCGACAGGCAACATTGGATGCCCTCGTACGCGACCATCCGGACCAGGTCTGGGTGGAAAACGGCGAGTACATAACCGCCAATCAGGTTCTCGCCTGTCCGCCCGTGATCCAGCGGGTAGCCCTGATTGCCGCCCCCGGCTCCGACGGCTGGCGCGACTTCCGGCACGAGTTGCAGCATAACCTCTTCGGCTATCAATTTACGGTCGACGAATACCTGTGTCAGGTGCAGGGGCAGGGAGCCGAACAGGCTATTGTCGGGCAGTTGGAGAAAATCCGGGGCAGCGAGGTACCGTATGATGCCGTTGTCATGGTGCGGGGTGGTGGCTCCCAGCTGGATTTCGGCTCCTTCGACACCTACCTGCTGGGACTGGCCGTAGCCGGCTTTGAACGCCCTATACTGGCAGGCATCGGGCACGAGCGGAACGTCAGTATCACCGATATGCTTTGCCACCGGAGCGTAAAAACGCCCACAAAGGCAGCCGCCTGGCTGATTGACCATAACCGCAGTTTTGAAGAATCCTGCCTGCTCCTGCGTGATCGGCTGGCCGCAGCCGCCCGCGAAGCGCTGCTGTCGGCCCGTGAGCATCTGGACATGGCCACGGAGCGGTTGCGGTTTGTGAGCCACAATTACCTGCGCAACCGGCAGACTGAATTAACCGAAAAGGCGGTGACCGTCCGCCACCTGGACCCGTCTAACGTACTCCGGCGGGGTTATGCGCTGCTGCTCCGGAACGGCCGGGTCCAAACCCAGGCAGCCAATCTGGCAACCAGCGATACCATACAAGTTCAACTGCACGATGGCCTGATTACCGCCACCGTAACCGAGATAGCCCCCCATACCTAATGACGTACCAGGATGCCTACGACCAGCTTTTGACCCTGGTTGACGAAATCGAAAACGAAGAAGTTCCGCTGGATGATCTGCCCGCCAAAATCCGGCGGGCCACCGAACTCATCACCTTCTGTCAGCAGCGTTTACGGGCTGTAGAAGGAGAGTATCAGGAGATTATCGAAAAGATGCCGAAGCGATAATTTTATAGTTCATTTGTTTTGTCCGATGTGGTAATCCTGCCTAATTTTATACCGTCGCTACCAGCCAGACAGTATACGAAAACCCCAGCGTGACCAACACAGGCACAACAGAGGCAGAAATAGTTTCGTGAGCGCGCGTTGTCCCGAATAGCCATTGATGATTCCTTACTTACAATGAATTTCTTTAACACAATTGACGAAGTACTCAATCCGGAAATAGCGTCGAAGATCGCATTATACGTAGATGAGCTGAATGAAAAAGCCCGTAAAGCGACCGAAGCCCAGGTTTACGTGGTTTTTGGTGGGATGCTGAAACGAACAACAACGGAAATTGGCGTAGATCAGCTCTACAACAAGATCAAACGAGGCCATTACGACGGTCACCTGGTTGCCAACCTGAACAGCACGCTTAAAGATGCGGCTCAGACGCACGCCTTCATCACTACCGGTAACGAGGACATCAGTCACCTGCTGCCGGCCATGAAAAGCTCCATCGGCAACATGGTGTCGCGGTACGCCAACATCCGTAACTCTTCCGCTATCTCGTTGCTCGGATTGGTGACCGCCGTTGTGCTGGATGTGCTGGGACGTCATGTGAAAGAAAAAAACCTGGACGCCGACGGACTAGCGGCCTACCTGTTCGATCAGCGGGAGGCTTTCGTCAACGCAGTTCCCGAAGAGCTACTGCCGCAGTTGATCGAAAAACTCAGCCTGCATCAGATTGTGGCCGGGGTAGCTGCCCCCGCCAAACGTGTCAATCAGGTATCGGCTGCAACTCGGGTAGCCTCACCCCGCACTACGACTACCCGCACAATTCCCACCCCCGTTACCTTCGAACCGGAAGTTGAATCCGGCGATAATGCCGGTTCACTAGCCAAATGGGGCGTCGGTATCCTGCTGCTGCTGGTTGTCGCGGCTGGTGGTTATTATATCTGGAAAAACACTGAACGGTATTCCGACGGCAGCGAAGAGGTTAGTGGCTCCTCTACCCTGTCGAGTGACACCATCAAGGCCGATACAGTCGCCCGCTCGCTGGCCGTTCCGCCGGCTCCGGGTGCTACCACCCCGGCCCGTTCTACATCAGTCGCCGGTGCAAGTCCGGTGGTTAGCACCACGGCGGCTCGCGGCCCACTGTCCGATCAACTGACGCCGTACCTCAGTAATCCAACCGCCCCGAAAGGCCGGGTGTTTACCCTGCCGGCAGTGGCCTTTCAGCCGGGTACGATGGACTTAGCCCCGTCCTCTCAGGCAGCTATTACGGAATTGGTAAACATACTGCGCACCCATCCCAACGCCCAGATTCAACTGGTAGGGTATGCCAACGATGCCTCCTCGGGAACCGGACTCACCAACATGGACCTGTCCCGGAAGCGGGCGTATGCCATTAAACAGCAATTGCTCAACGCGGGGATCGACAACAACCGGGTCGATGCGGTCGGTAAAGGTACCGGCGTGACCATTACCCCCGGCGACTCTACCGCCGTGCGCCGGCCTACCATGCGGAAGATTGATGTGCGGGTCGTGTTGAAATAACGTGACCGACGCTGTTTAGAAAAGCCCCGGCCAGATACCTGCCGGGGCTTTTTCGTGGCGATGCCTTTCATTTATAACGTACGCCCATAGACATTGTCGTACCAGGTCAGACACCCATCCGCGTCGGCATCTACCAGGTGGTACATGACAAAAACGGCTACCCCGGCCCGCACCGGCAAGGTGGTTGGTTTTTGCCGCTCGACTTTGCAGGACAATTGTGCGTTGGTCAGCTGCCGGTCCCGGAGAAGCCAGTTGGCCAGTTCAAGCGGTTTTTCAACGCGAATGCAGCCGTGGCTCAGATACCGTCTGGTGGTTTCAAATAACTCACGCTGGTTGGTGTCGTGCAGGTACACATCGAACGGTGAGTGAAACGCAAATTTCAGAATACCCAGGGCATTGTCACAGCCCGTCGACTGCCGGAGCACATACGGGAAGTTACCAGGTCCGAGGGCTTTCCAGTCGATCTGCTCCGGATTCAGCACCTGTCCTTTCGCATTCAGCACCTGCATCCGCATCTGCTCCAGCACCGCTGCCGGATTCTTCCGGATTTTCGGCAGGAGTTCTTTCGTCGCGATACTCTTCGGTACATACCAGTACGGGTAGATAACCACGCCGGTCAGGGTAGACGCCAGGGTTGGGGTCGGCGTAGCGGGTTTACCCAGAATAACGCGCATGGACAGAACGTCTACGCCCTGTGTGGTTTGGGCCAGTAACTGAGCCGCCGGAATAGTAATCAGGATCTTATCCGTATTCGGAAAACGGTTCAGCCAGCGATAGGTATTCAGCGTAGTCGCCAACCGCTCCCGCCGTTCGCGCACGGACAGTAACTTACCGGTTTCCGTCTCATCCAGCACATACCGGTAACTCTCGACCAGTGTACAGTACCGGTTATCGCCCGGCTCCAGCGCTACCGCCACCGACTGGGCATCTTCACCGGCCAGCAGTCGGGTGTAGGCCAGCTTAATACGACTTGAATCAATTACCTCCCTGACACCCTGATACGACAACCTCACCGAACGACCATAGGCCAGTTCATGCAGGAGAGCCAGCGTGTGCCTTTCCGGATGTAAGGCTGTCCGGTCCGACGCCTGAATACCTACCGACGATGCATAACGCAGCAGGTCCTCGTACGCCTGCCGGGTTAGCGTATTGTCAGCGTCAATGTCAACCTGCGCAACACTGTTAACACAAGTGCAGGTTGTAAGTGCTCCTACCAGAAACCAGGCAGAGAGCGTTCGGCAAACCGATGAAAATACAAGGGCCATAACCAGATGCGGCTAAAGAGTTTATGGCTGCAAGGTAAGCAGGCCGGCCGCCAGCCGGGGAGAAGAACAGTCAGTGCACAGTATGATTTTCCTCATTCACAGCAGGTTACTACCCAGCCTATCTTTACGATATCTAATAACACCAAAAATTTCTGGTCATGAAACGTAACCTGAGTAATGCTGATATTGCGGCCCGGCTCATTACAGCCGTTGTTATTGCGACCCTGTATTATACCAATACGTTTCCTCAGCCCATCGGCATTGTCCTGATGGTGGTTGCCGGAGCGCTGGCGCTAACGGCCTACCTGACCTGGTGCCCAATTTATCAGTTCATTGGTTTCCGAACGTATTCGCCTAAACGTAAAAAAGTAGAGCCAGAGCCCCAACCCTCCGTCTGAAAACATTTTTGTAACATCTGTGATGTAATGTGGTTGATAGCCTAAGCGGTGAAAGGCACCGCAGGCGTATAACCTCTGACATTTAACGAGAACGTTATGGAATCACAGACCGGAAAAACGGCCCTGATCACCGGGGCGACAAGCGGAATTGGTCTTGAATTAGCGCGGCTGTTTGCCCAGGATGGCTATAACCTGGTACTGGTGGCCCGTCACGACGATAGTCTGCGCGGGGTAGCCTCCGACTTTGAGCAGCAATACAATATCAGAACAACAACAATTGCCAAAGATCTGATGGAGGCCAGCGCGCCCGAAGAGATCTACCAGGAAACCAAGCAGCAGGGACTCACCATTGATGTCTTGGTTAACAACGCCGGTATGGGCGAGTACGGCAAATTTGCCACCGAAACTGACTTACAGAAAGAACTGAGCATTATCCAGCTCAATGCCACCTCGCTGGTTCACCTGACCAAACTTTACCTGAAAGAAATGGTGGAGCGGAACGAAGGCAAAATCCTGATGCTGGCCTCCGTAGTGTCGGCCATTCCGAATCCGCTGATGGCGGTGTATGGGGCAACCAAATCATTCATCTACTCGTTTGCCGAAGCATTGCGCAATGAACTCAAGGACACCAATGTTACCGTTACAGCGCTGATGCCGGGAGCCACCGATACCGATTTCTTCAACAAGGCCGGGGCGCAGAACGCCCGCGTTACCGACTCCGGTCTGGCTGATCCGGCCAAGGTTGCCAAAGACGGGTACGATGCGCTGATGCAGGGTAAAGATAAAGTGGTATCCGGTTTCAAGAACAAGATGCAGGTAGCCATGAGCCACGTTCTGCCGGATACGGTGGTATCGGAAGCGATGCGCAAAATGATGAACGAGAAGGGGTACGAAGAGGAAGAGGACGAAGAAAGCGAATCGCTAACACCACTGGCCATTGGTCTGGGAATCGCTACCGTAGTGCTGGCCGCCGGTATCTTTCTGACGGCCTCGTCCAAAAATGCCAACTGGTACGAAAAACGACGGTACAAACAGAAGTTGCAGTCGTTGACCAATGCGCTGACGCCCTCCCTTAATTAACTGACACAGAGCCGCCTTCGGGCGGTTTCTTTTTTAGGGTGCTTTACACGTATGATATAAATCAACCAGGCGGGTAAGCGGGGTCATACCGATTGCCGCTTTGACCGGCCATCTTTACATCACCTGGAAGAGGAGATATCGATAACAGGTTAAATTGGGTTTCGAAGTGGCACAAAAGGCGGAGCGAATTGCTCCGTTTTTTGTTTACTGCCCTTACTCGGGGCTGGCTTCCACCGGCAGGGCAACTACAAAGGTTGTGCCCTGACCAATCTGGCTATGGACGTCAATGCTCCCCCTATGGTTATCGATTACCTTCTGCACAATCGCCAGCCCAATACCGGTACCGGGATACTGGCTCCGGCCGTGCAGCCGCTGAAAGGGTCCAAAAATCCGATCCTTGTATTTTTCGTCGAAGCCAATGCCATTGTCGCTAACCGAAATGATGCCGTACTGCTGACCGGGAAGTAGCCCTCCCGGCTCCCGAACGTCGGCCCCTTTGGCCAGTCTGCCCGCCACCCGAATATACGGATGCTCCTGCGACCGGGTAAATTTCAGGGCATTGCTCAGGAGGTTTTGCAGTAGCTGCCGGAGTTGCACCGGATCGCCCCAGACTACCGGCAGCGAATCGACCTCAACCTGTGCCTGCTTCTCCTGCATGGTTACTTCCAGATCAGTGAGTACATCGTCCAGCAGATACGCGAGAGGCACAGCTGTGAACGTCTGTCGCTGCGTGGTCAGTCGGGAGTACGCCAGCAAATCGCGGATCAGCACCGACATACGTCTCGCGGCCTGTTGCATTCGCCGAACCAGATCAGTCCCATTCTCGTCCAGCCGGTCCCGGTACTGGTCCGTCAGCACATCGCCAAACGACTCGATCTTGCGCAGCGGCTCCTGCAGGTCATGGGAGGCTACGTAGGCAAACTGCTCCAGGTTCTGATTGGAGCGCTGCAGTGCTGCCACCAGCTCTTTTCGCTGCTGTTCAGCCTGGTAGGCTTCCGTTTTGTCGAGCAACGTCAGCACAATGCCATCGTCGCGCTTCACGGCCGACACTTCGAACCAGCCGGTCAGCCCATCGGTATCGTGGTACAATTCCTGCTTTTGGGGCAGACCCGTTTCGACCACCCGAACATACATATCAAAGAGACCATTCTCCGTTACCGACGGGAAATACTCCAGCATAGTATGGCCAATAACGTCCTCGTCGGTGCGCGGTACCGAGCGCCGGGCCAAGTCATTCTGCACAACATAGCGGAAGTCGGCTATCCGGCCGGCCTCGTCTCGTACAGCATCAAAGCCAATAATCAGGTTGGGTGAACTGTCCAATACGCTGCGCAACAAATTCGCCTGCCGTTCGAGTTGGGTCTGGGTGTCTTTCAGGTGCGAGATGTCCAGCAAGCTCATCACCAAACCATCGCCCCGCTTCACGGCCGATACATCAAGCCAGATGCGACCGCCGTCCGGATCATAAAAACTCTCGAACCGTTGGGCCTCGCCCGATTGCGCCACCTGACACAACCGCTCAAACAAGCCTTTCTCTTTGTAACGGGTGAATACCTGCGACAGGGGTACTCCAATGGCCTCCTTAATGGACATTGCACACATATCAGCCCCGGTCTGGTTGACCGCCTGTATCCGGAAGTCGGTGATGGTATCCTGCTCATCCCGAATGGTATCTAACAAGAGAATAGCGCTGGGCGCACCGTCCAGTACCCCCTTCAGGGACTCGGCGGTTTCCAGCAAAGCCTGTTGTGTTTTTTTGGTTTCGGTAATATCCAGGTACGTCAGGATCAGGCTGTTCTCCTTCCGTATGACCGACATATCGAGCCACCCCGTATACCCATCAGCATCGTAATAATTTTCTAACCGCCGGGTTTTGCCGGTTTCAAATACCTGCCGGTAATGGTCGAACAAACCAGAGGTAACCACACCGGGGAACAATTGCGTAATCCGCCGGCCAATCATCTGTCCGGCGGGTAGTCCCTCCAGCACAACCGCAGCCTGATTAACGGCGGTATAAACAAAATCGATGATAGCGCCAGTTTCGTCATACAAGGGGACCAGCGAGGTGATACAGGCCATGGAGCCATCCAGCAGCCCCTGCGAAAACTGAGCCTCCTCGCGTACCTGTTGCTCCAGCCGCTTCTGTTGGGTAATCAGCGAGAACGATAATAAGAATCCATCGTCCAGTTTTACAGCGGAATACTGAATCCACTGCCCGGAATGGGGGTAGTGGTGTTCGCCCGTAAATGGCTCACCGGTCTCAAGCAGGGCGACATACCGGGCAAACAGACCCTGCTCCTTTGTTTTCGGGTATAGTTCGGTCAGCAGCCGGCCAGCCTCCAGCGACATGACATACCCATTGGTCCGCTGGGCATACTGATTGCACAATCGGACCCGAAAGTCGGCAATCTGTCCGCCGGCATCCCGTACGGTATCGAACACGATAATGCCGTTGGTGGAATTGGAAAAGACTTTATCCAGGAGGGTGGCCTGCTGCGCCAGCGACGCTGTCGCTGCTTTAGTAGCGGTAATGTCGACAAAGCTGGAAACGACGCCGTCAGCCTGCTTCACCACCGATACGTCGAACCAATTCGTATCCGGCCGGTGCGTGAGCCGGTAGGCCAGTTCAAACCGCTGCGGCACCCCTGTTTCCACTACCTCCCTGTACCGGTCGGGAATCTGGGTTTCCCGAAGACGCGGAAACTCCTCAAAAAATCGCCGGCCGGTCAGCTCTTCCACAGACCGGCCGCTAAATGCAGCGGCCACCTGATTAATCAGGACAATCTGATAATCAACAATGGTGCCGTTCTCATCGCGTACGCAATCATAAACAGTAATTCCGCTAAGGGTACTATCCACAATTTGCTGCAGGTACGATGCTGAACGGGTAACCGTATCCATAGGTCATCAAACTTAATTCGCCGAATGTACTATGAAAAGCACCGTTGCGGGCAAAATAAACTCTTTTTTTACCCAACAGCCTGTATTCCCCTCCGGCAGTTTACCGTTGCCGAACCGGGAACTTCTGGAACAAGCGGTCGACAGCCTCGCCAATCCGTGCCGGATCGGTACTGCGCCGGGTAATTACACTGGCGACGGCGGCATCCCAGAGCAGGGCATCCCGTTGAGCATCGACCACGTGTATGTTAATGGTTCCTTCCTCGTAATTACCCACCGGCACCTCCCTGCTCTGCCAGTGATACCGGCGTTGCCCGATATAGAGCGGAGCTTCCTGAATGGTAGTCTGGCGGGTCTGCGTCTTTTCCTGTACCACCACACCAAAGTTGACCAGCAGATCAGGATTGTTGGACGAAGGCTGGAAACCCCGCTCCCGCATTTCAGCCGATACAGCCTGCTTGATCATGTCGACGGCTGCCTGGTAGGTAGCACCCGGTGTGCCGGAGATCCGGTTGGTATCGACAAAAGCAAACGTCCGGTATTCCGACCATTGGGCGGCTGGATCGGCCTGGTTCCGGACAATCCGGAACGGCGAACATCCGGCCACCAGTAGCACCAGCAATACCACAAATCCATATTTCATTTTCATTAGTCGTTGTTGTTTTCTGTAACTACTAAACGATAGAAGAGCGGCTAAAATTCGATCATAGCCTTCCTGTACAGACCAAACGAGGTAAAAATAGTTATAGCAGTAACCCATAAATCGGCTCACGTATGAAAAAGAACCTGTTGTGGCAAATCGGTGCGGCCAGCGCCGTAATCGGGGGTATTGTCAGCACTTACGCCTTTGGTGCCTATCAACGCCGGTCGTCCAGCAAATTGCATTCGGAGGTGCTGCCTAAATACCGGCGGCTGGCCGACAAGAACCTGCTGACGCCGGCCGACTGGACTTTCTACACCATCTGGCCGACGATCTACGCCGGTACTATTGGCCTGAGTATTCACCAGGCGCTGCCGGCGGAAGAAGCAAATCCCCGCTATGAAAAAGCCAGGCCGTGGCTGATGTTGTGCTACAGCCTGAATGCCCTGTTTGGCTACCTATTCTCGCGTCAGGATCAGAAAAGCATTATCGGCTCCAATATAGTAACGGTCTTATCCTTACCGCCGGCCGTGATGCTGCACCGGGCGCTGGAGATTGGCAAAACACCGGTACAGCCACCGGAGCGGTACGTCCGGATTCCCGTGAGCCTGTATGCCGGCTGGCTGTCGGTGGCCTCTGTGGTAGCGGGTGCGGGAACGCTGATTGCTTCAGGCACCTGGAAGCGGCCGAAGCAGGACGAAGAGCTGGCTGCTGTGGTTGTGGCCGCCACGGCAGGACTAGGTTACGTAGCCGCCCGACGATTGAACGATCCGGTTTACCTTGTCCCGTTTGCCTGGGGCTTTGCGGGCATCGCGGTAAAGCAGTACGGAAAAAATAACCTGCTGGCCGGTGTGGCAGGTACCCTGGCGCTGGCGAAACTGGCCGTGCTGGTCAGACACCTTCCCAAAGGCACTTTCAAACGAAGAAGAATAGTTGAGGAGGATGACTACGACTTAGGAGCCGAATTTGAAATGATCGACCCTACCCCCCGGCAGATCCGGCGGGAACGAATGAAAGAAGCCGGGATAATGACAACACCATAAGCAACGCTGAAATAGCCGGTAACTATGAACCGGCTATTTCAGCCAAACTTATCGTTTCAACAATTTGAAGGCTATCTTTCGACCGTAGCCCTGCACCAGAGCCAGTTCGATCCATACTGACGCTAATTGCTCGATCAGCGAAAATTTGTCTCTACCACCCAGATCGTAACATTCGCCAAAACCGATGTCTTTGGCTAGTTGTGTAGCTACCTGCTTTGCCTTCCGGCTGGGTCCGCAAACAAACATATCGGCAGCCTGATCACCAAAATGAGGATCTAACATAATCTCATACCCGGTGGCATTAAAACATTTGGCCACGTCGGGGGTGAGGGTGTTGGCCATTATTGCCTCTGTGGTGTTATGAAACCCTTCAGGTCCTCTGCCTCTCCCAGCGTTCATGGTATCGATGATGACTTTGCCAGTAGTATCACCCAGTTCCCTGGTAACGTCAATAGCAGCCATCGTAGAGGTGGCCAGCACCACTACTTCAGACTGTTGGGCTGCGGATTCAACCGTAGTGAAGCGATCCTCGCCAATTTTCATGGCGAGGAGAACAGACCGCATGGAGAGGGGGTACCGAACGCCCACGAGGACCGTATGACCCACTTGAATAAATCGCTGGGCCAGGGCTCCGCCTACGTGGCCGCTACCAATTATGGCTATTTTCATGATACGTAATAAGGTAGTTGTGATGGTTGGACTATGTATGTATTTTCAGGTTAGCTGCAAACGATACGCCAGGTCAAAAGTAAACAGTTTATCGACCTGCCAAAATTTAGTAACGATAACAATCTGAAACGTGCGGGTAGTCAGTCTTTAGCCATCCGGGAAAGGGTGCATAACCGTTAATAATCTGTTTAGCAATTACCTTATACTAAACGATCCGGACTCACCATCCGGAATTTCATTAACATTGCGCCAAACCACACATTTTTACAGACGGCCCATGATCAACGACCGCGTTAAAATTCAGAAGACAGAAATTCTCTCCGACAATTGGTACATCCTCCGCAAAGTAACCTTCGACTACCAGAAGAAAAATGGCGTGTGGCAAACGCAGAGCCGCGAAGCCTATGACCGGGGCAATGGCGCTACGATCCTGCTTTACAATAAGGTGTTCAGAACCGTTATCCTGACCCGTCAGTTCCGGATGCCGACCTACGTAAACGGCAACCCATCCGGCATGCTTATTGAAGCCTGCGCCGGCCTGCTGGACAAAGACAACCCGGAGGACTGCATCCGGAAAGAGACCGAAGAAGAAACCGGCTACCAGATCAGCGATGTTCGCAAGGTGTTTGAAGCATATATGTCGCCGGGTTCCGTCACCGAAAAGCTGTATTTTTTCGTGGCCGAATACGCGAAAGAAATGCAGGTACATGATGGTGGTGGCCTTGAAGAGGAAGAAGACATCGATGTGCTGGAACTACCGATTGACCGGGCGCTGGACATGATCGAGACCGGCGAAATAAAAGACGGCAAGACCATTATGCTGCTTCAGTACGCCAAACTCCACAATCTGCTATGAACCAGCCTGGTCAATCCCTCCTGATTCTTGTTGCTGGCCCTTATCGTTCCGGCACCGGCGACGACCCGAAAAAAATCGCAGCTAACGTTCACCTGATGAACGAAGTGGCTTTGGAAATCTACCGTAAAGGTCACCTTCCGGTACTCGGCGAGTGGTTTGCCTTACCCCTGATCGAAACGGCTGGTTCCACCGGAATTGGTGATGAAATCTTCACGCAGATTTTTCATCCGGTCGCCATTCAACTCCTGAATCGCTGCGATGCGGTCCTGCGCGTAGGCGGCCCCTCGGCCGGAGCCGACGATATGGTCAGAATTGGTAAGGAGCAGGGCAAGTTTATTTTTAACAGTCTTGATGACGTTCCAAATTTGCAATAGTATCAAGCTAAAAGCGTGGAAAGAGAGTCGGTGGATGACCGGCTTTTTTTATGCCTTTCTGTCACAAAAACAAGTAAATCTTTTTAGAAAATGGACAAAATGGCTGGTTTGAACTTTTGGTGCATAGTTTGATACTACGTAAAGAGAACAAACATCAACCTGAATTAGTAAAGGAATAAACGAAGGACTTTAGCCATGAACTTCAACAATTACACCATTAAAGCACAGGAAGTCATTCAGCAGGCGAGTATGATCGCACAGGGCAACAGCCAGCAGGTTGTTGAGACCGGTCACGTGCTGAAGGCTATTCTGGACGAAGACCCGAACACGGCCAACTTCCTGACCAAGAAAGTAAACGCTAACCGGACCCTGCTAACCAGCCGGTTGGACAGCATCGTGAGCGGCTACCCGAAAGTTTCGGGCGGTCAACCGTACCTTGGCAATGATCTGGCGGCTGCATTGCAGAAAGCAACCAGCTACCTGAAAGATTTTGGTGATGAATACGTTAGCGTCGAGATGATGTTGCTCGGCCTGCTGGCGGGAAAAGACAACGTAGCCATCCTGATGAAGGATGCCGGCTTTACGGAGAAAGGATTAAAGGCAGCGATAAAAGAATTACGGGGCAACGAATCGGTGAAGGACCAGAATGCAGAAGCAAAGTACCGGTCGCTGGAGCGGTACAGCAAGAACTTGAATGAAATGGCCCAGGCCGGGAAAATTGACCCGGTAATCGGCCGCGACGAAGAAATACGGCGGGTGCTGCAAATCCTCAGTCGCCGGACCAAAAACAATCCGATTCTGCTCGGTGAGCCGGGTGTCGGTAAAACGGCCATTGTGGAAGGGTTGGCCCAGCGGATTGTACAGGGCGATGTCCCCGAAAACCTGAAGTCGAAGACTATCGTGTCGCTCGACATGGGTTTGCTGGTTGCCGGTGCCAAATATAAAGGTGAATTTGAGGAGCGTCTGAAAGCGGTTATTAAAGAAGTGACCGACTCTGAGGGCGAAATTATTCTCTTCATCGATGAGATACATACGCTGATTGGTGCGGGTGCCGGCGGTGGCGAAGGTGCCATGGATGCCGCCAACCTGCTGAAACCGGCGCTGGCCCGTGGCGAATTGCACGCCATTGGTGCCACTACGCTGAAGGAGTATCAGAAATATATTGAAAAAGATAAAGCGCTGGAGCGCCGGTTCCAATCAGTCCTGGTCGATGAGCCCGATGTACCCGATGCTATTTCCATTCTGCGCGGGATTAAGGAGCGCTACGAACTGCACCATGGGGTACGCATTAAAGATGACGCCGTGATTGCCGCCGTCGAACTGTCGAACCGGTACATCAGCGACCGCTTCCTGCCCGACAAGGCGATTGACCTGATGGACGAAGCAGCCGCTAAAATGCGGCTGGAAATTGATTCCGTTCCGGAAGAACTCGATGAACTGAACCGGCGCATCATGCAGTTTGAAATTGAACGGGAGGCCATCCGGCGCGAAAACGATAAAGAAAAAGAAACCGTGCTCAACAAGCAGCTTGCCGACCTGAACGAGCAGCGCAACAGCCTGAAGGCACGCTGGGAGGTCGAAAAGCAATCGGTAAACGAAATCCGGACACTGAAAGAGCAACTGGACCAACTCCGTCTGGAAGCCGAGCAGGCCGAACGTTCCGGTGATTACGGGAAGGTAGCCGAGATTCGCTACGGCCGCATTCCGGAAGCCCAGGGACGGCTGGATGAACTGACAAAAAAAGACGGCGACAGCCATAATCTTTTGCAGGAAGAAGTAACCGCCGAAGATATTGCAGAGGTTGTTGCCAAGTGGACTGGAATTCCTGTAGCAAAGATGTTGCAAAGTGAACGGGAAAAATTATTACATTTGGAGCAGGAGCTGAGCAAGCGCGTTGCCGGGCAGGAGGAAGCTATCCAGGCGGTGGCCGATGCCGTCCGCCGGAGCCGGGCAGGTATGCAGGATCCGAAACGTCCGATTGGATCGTTTATCTTCCTCGGTACCACCGGGGTTGGTAAAACGGAAGTAGCCCGGACGCTGGCTGAATACCTGTTTAACGACGAAAACGCCATGGTTCGTATTGATATGTCAGAATATCAGGAACGCCATGCCGTGAGCCGCCTGATTGGAGCCCCTCCAGGTTACGTGGGTTACGACGAAGGGGGTCAGTTGACCGAAGCCGTGCGCCGGAAGCCGTACTCGGTGATTTTGCTCGACGAAATTGAAAAAGCCCACCCGGATGTCTGGAATATCCTGCTGCAGGTACTGGACGAGGGGCGTCTGACCGACAACAAAGGTCGGGTAGCAAACTTCAAGAATACCCTAATTATTATGACCTCGAACATTGGTGGTCATCTGATTCAGGAGAAGTTTGCCGAAGACGAGGGCTGGAATCACCACCTGGTTGTGGAGGAAGCCAAAAATGCCGTAATGGAGTTGCTGAAGCAAACCGTACGGCCTGAGTTCCTGAACCGGGTTGATGAAATTGTGATGTTCGAACCGCTGTCGAAAGCAAATATTCGTCAGATTGTGAACATCCAGTTTAAACACATCCAGAAGCGACTAGCCGAAAACGGCATTTCGCTGGATGCTACCGACGAGGTACTCGAAAAACTGGGCGAAGAAGGTTTCGACCCGCAGTTTGGTGCCCGTCCGCTGAAACGAGTCATGCAACGGCGTATTCTGAACGCCTTGTCTAAAGAAATTTTGGCCGGAACGGTCAAAAAAGATTCCGTCGTTTTGATGGAATTAGATACCAACGGCGAGATTGTCTTCGAAAACGTAGGCGATCAGCAATTGGAACTCTAATGGTGTGGATAGATACTTAAAAGGTCCGGCCGCTTGGCTGGGCCTTTTTTCGCTTGTAACCATTTGGTTATATCAGTTAAACATTTACCGAATAAACGCTTCACATATAACCTTTTACGCTCCATCTCTTTTTTTGTCTCCTTCATGCTGGTAGGTTTGGTATCGGACTGGTCTTCTCCCAACCTTTACATCGCTATTCGGAGGGCTCTCCTTGCAGGTAGCCAATCCGTTTAGCCAGCATTATTTTCTAACCGGACAGTGGAGGCCAACTTATCGGACTGACGCTGACCAAAACCACACCTCTTTACGTATGAAAAAGGTATTGATCGTCCTGACCAGCCTGGTGCTCGTTGGTGGCACCGGAGCGCTGCTGGTGAACAACAAACAAAAGCAGCAACAACAGATTCAGGAGGCTCAGAAGCCGCTCGTTACCACTGTCAAAACAGCCCCTGTGGTGCAGCAGACCTTCACCGAATCGGCTCAGTACATCGGTAAAACTGAAAGCTGGCGCGAGGTTGTGATGAATGCCACAACGCAGGGTACCGTGCGGAGCGTGAATGCCCGGCTGGATGGCCCCGTGCAGACCGGACAGGCTGTATTGTCTGTGGATACCGAACTGACAGAACTGGCAATTGCCCAGGTGGAAGCCCAGCTTCACAAAGCTCAGACTGACCTGACCCGCTATGAGACATTGCACCGCGAGAATAATATTCCCACCGCAGAGGTAGAAACCGCCCGTTTGCAGGTACGCACCCTCGAAACGCAACGGCTAACGCTGAAAAAGCAACTTCGGGACGCCGTGGTGAAAGCACCTATCGGGGGCATAGTAACCACTAAGCTGATTGAACCGGGTATGTTTATCGCCCCCGGCACCCCGCTGATGACCATCACCGATGTATCGGCCGTGAAGCTGGTCATTGGCGTACCCGAAGCAGAGGTTAGTCTGTTTAAGCCGGGCCGGACGGTTAATGTAGCGTTTGATATGTACCCCGGCCAAAAATTTACCGGATCGGTGAAGCAGGTTCGACTGAAAGGTGGTGAAACCGGCAAATTTCCAGTCGAAATCCAGGTCGCCAACCAGGCTGCAACCCCTTTACGAGTAGGAATGTCTGCCAGCGTATCACTGCCGGGCGCCAGCCACACATCCGGTCTGACAATTCCCCGGGCTGCCCTCGTAACGACCAGCGCTACGCCGGCCGTGTATGTACTCAACAACCGCAGCCTCTCGCTGCGGCCCATTCAGCCCGGCGCTACATTTGGCACTACCCTGGTTGTACGTGACGGTCTCCGGGCCGGTGAACAAGTCGTTGTTAGCGGCACAGAAGGTTTAAAGGAAGGGCAGCAAGTAGCTGTGACAGAATAATACAGCGAAACCATGAAACTTACTCTCCTTTCCATTACGCGCCCCATTCTGGTCATTGTTCTCTTCGTTGTACTGGGTATCCTGGGGCTTTATTCGTACTCGCAGATGCGGTATGAACTCCTGCCGAATATGTCTATTCCATTCATCATCGTAACGACACCGTATCCCGGTGCGTCGCCAGCGGAAGTTGAAACGGGAATCACCAAACCAATAGAAGACGCCGTCTCCTCGGCCGACCGCATCAAACGGGTTACAGCACTCTCGATCGAAAACGTATCAGTCGTCATGGTCGAATTCCTGCACGATGTGGACGTAGATAAAGCGCAGCAGGACGTACAGCGCAAGGTCAATACCGTAACCGGCTCCTTACCTGCTGGATCCCGCACGCCAACGCTCGACCGCTTTTCGCTTACTGAGCGGCCCGTGGTACAGCTAGCCGCCAACAGCAATTTGAGCGAACTTGAATTCGGTACGTTGCTGAAGAATCAGATTAAGCCCCGGCTGGCGCAGGTGGCTGGCGTTGGGCAGGTGCAATTCGTTGGTCTGCCCGAGGCCGAGGTGAATGTCTCCCTCGATGCCAACCGCCTAAGGATGTTCAACTTATCCACCCTGCAGGTGGTAGGCGCCATCCGGTCTGCTAACCTCAATGTGCCTTCGGGTAGTGTAAAAGACGCTGATGCAGCTTATTCTGTCCGGGTTGTCGGGAAAACCGACGCGCTGGACCACCTGCGGGAAATTATCGTGTATACCAGCCCCTCTGGACAAAAGATTAAGCTGGGTGAGGTAGCAAACGTAGCGTATGTGAAAAAGGACCTGGAAAACCTGAACCGCTACATGGTAGCGTCGGACAGCACGCGACCTGAAGCACGTAGCGCCGTAGGTATACTGGTCAAGAAACAGGCGGGAGCCAATAACGTGGAAGTGAGCGAGGCTGTGCGTAAAAAACTGGCGCAGCTCGAATCTGAATACGCTTCGACGGGGGTAAAGTTCACCATCGCCCAGGATAATGCAGAGTTTACGCTGGCCGCAGCCGACGCCGTCAACCACGACCTGATGATGGCTATCGGACTGGTAGCGCTGGTTATGTTCGTGTTTCTCCACAGCCTGCGGTCATCGCTGATCGTCATGGTGGCTATTCCGGTCTCGCTGCTCTCGACGTTCATCTTTATGAACCTGATGGACTTCACGCTGAATCTGCTGACGCTGCTGGCCCTCTCGCTCGTCATCGGTATCCTGGTGGATGACTCCATAGTGGTACTGGAAAGTATTTATCAGCGGATGGAAAAAGGCGAAGATAAACGCCAGGCTGCCCTGAACGGCCGGAACGATATTGGTTTTGCGGCTATCGCCATCACCCTCGTTGACGTTGTCGTATTCGTACCCCTGTCGTTTGTGCCTGGGCTGGTCGGTGATCTGGTGCGGGAGTTTTCGCTGGTCGTCGTGATCTCAACCCTCTTTAGCCTGCTCGTCTCGTTTACGCTGACGCCCATGATTGCCTCCCGCTTCGGTAAACTCGAACACCTCTCCAACGATACCCTGATGGGTCGGTTTAGCTTAGGTTTTGAACGGCTGTACAGACAGATTTCCGACGCATATGCACGACTGCTGCGTCGGGCACTAACGTACCGCAAAACTACGGTTCTCATTACCTTTTCCTTATTCATGCTGGCGCTGATGCTACCGGGTGCGGGCTTCATCGGGGGTGAGTTCCTGCCCCCCACCGATAAAGGTGAAATCAACGTTGTACTCCAGTTTCCGGAGGGCTACAAACTTGAGCAGACCGATGCCATGGCCAAACAGTTTGAGCAGAAATTATACCAATTACCCGAAGTACGGCGCGTATTTACCAACGTCGGAGCCAACCCGGAAGGCTGGTCGGGATTGCCCACCAGTAAGAATGCGGTGGAGTTTGCGGTCACGTTTTCACCCCGGAACGAGCGCAATAAAGATCTGAACCGACTGACACGGGAGGTAAAAGAATTAGCCGTGCAAATGCCAGGAGCACGGGTGCGGGCTTATCCGCTGGGTCTGCTGGGTAGCGACAATGCCGCACCGATTGTGATGATGGTCAGCGGAACAGACCGCAACATTTTGCGTCAGGAAACTACTCGCCTGACCGAAGCCATGCGACAAATTCCGGGTACGGCCGACGTGCGGTTTTCGGGAAATGTCCGCAAACCGGAGGTGGAGATTGACGTCGATCAGGAGAAACTGGCTCGCTATGGCCTCAGCACCGAATCCGTGGGTATGGCCATCCGCACCGCCTTAGCAGGCTTTGATGACTTAAAGATGCAGCAGGGCAATGAAACGGTCACCATACGCATCCGCTTTGCCGAGTCGTTCCGCAATCGCACCGAACAAATTGGCAAACTGACGCTTACCAATGCCTCAGGCCAGCCTGTTGAACTGCGGCAGGTAGCCACGATCCGCGAAACGTTCGACCCGGCGATGCTGGAGCGCAAAGACCGCGACAATTCAATGACGATTACCTCGCAGGCCGTCGGACGACCCGCTGGTGACATTGGCGTGGACATTCAGAAGGCGGTGGCCAACCTCCACCTCGACCCATCGGTGCGTGTCACCTATGGGGGCGATCTGGAATTGCAGGATGATTCTTTTGGCAAACTGGGTCTGATGTTCCTGGCAGCCATCCTGTTCATGTATCTGGTGATGGTAGCGCTCTATAATTCGTGGAAGTACCCGTTCGTGGTGCTCTTCTCGATCCCGGTAGCCCTGGTTGGAGCCCTCTTTGCGATGGCCCTGACGATGAACTCGATGAACGTATTCACCATTCTGGGTATGATTATGATGCTGGGTCTGGTCGCGAAAAACGCCATCTTACTGGTAGAACGGACCAACGAAAACCGCGAGAGTGGACTTGCCGTGGTAGATGCCCTGCTCGAAGCAGGTCACGTCCGGCTACGACCCATTCTAATGACAACACTGGCGATGGTAATTGGCATGCTGCCAATTGCGCTGGCTACCAGCCCCGGAGCCGAACTAAAAACTGGTTTAGCCTGGGCCCTCATCGGTGGTCTGAGCAGTTCCATGTTCCTCACCCTGGTATTCGTACCCGTTGTTTACTTCTACTTCGCCCGGGGTCTGAGACGTAACACGAAGGGTAAAACAGAGCGCACTCCATCCCTTGGTCAGCGTACGCAGGAAAAAGAACTGGCGGCAAAAGCCATACCTGTTGGTATAGTCCTGCTACTCATCGCCAATGGGCTGATCGCTCAACCGGTATCACCTAATGGAAAGCGATCCACTTTGGGTGCCCAACCATATACGCTCAGCCTGCGCCAGGCGGCTGAACTGGTTCGTCAGCAAAACGGCGACGTACGGGTTGCGAAAATTGAGGTGCAGAAGGCCAGTGTCCGGGCCGAAGAAGTGAAGCGGATGCAGTTACCAAGCGTCAACGGAACAGTTCAGTACCAACGTAACCTGAGTGCACCGGTGTTCTTCTTCCCGGCCTTCTCCATCTCGCCCGAAGGCGGCTTTTCACTGGACGACTCCCGGATGACACCCGTTCAGGCGGCTTTGAACAACCAGTATAATGCGGGGGTAAACGTTGCAATGCCGCTCGTCCAGCCAAACCTGCGGCTGGCCCGCCAGCAGGCTGCTTTAGGGCAGCATGTAGCCGATGCCGGGCTTCAGGCGGTGGTAGCCAAACAGGTGGCCGAGGTGAAAAAGCATTACCTGAACATACTGCTGGTTCAGGAGCAACGGTCGCTACTGGTCCGTAGTATCGGGCGGGCCGAGCAGGCGCTACGCGAAGTGCGCAATCTTTACCGGACGCAGTTGGCTACCGATGCCGATACCCTCCGGGCTTATGTTGAAGTCGAGAACCTGCGGCCTACGCTGTCTAAACTCGACCGCAATATTGTGTTGTTTAAAAACCAACTCGCTGTACTGACAGGCATTGACCCTACTAATCTGGTCCTGACCGATTCCCTGGTAAACCCGGCTGGCGAGTTGATGACCGAGGAGATACTCATCGAGGGAGCCTTGCAACGGCGGCCGGAACTGCGGCAGCTAGGCTTAGCTGCTGAAAACAGTCAATTACAGATCCGGATGGAGCAGGCTCGCCGGCAGCCCACGCTGGGCCTTTTCGGACAGGCCAGCACGTTGTCACAAACCAATAATTTTCGGTTTTCCGAAAGTCGCTGGCCGTTCGTCAGTTTCGTAGGGGTGCAACTGAGCATTCCGGTGTATAATGCCACCACTGCCCCGAAAGTGCAGCAGGCTCAGCTGGCGGCCGAGCAGGCACAGGAGCAGCTTCGGTACACCAAAACACTAATGGCCAACCAGGTACGTGCCCATCTGTATGCCATGGAAGAGTCCCGCCAGCGCATCCGTACCCTGTTGGGTGTAGTTCAGGCCGCTGAACGTAGCTACGCCCGCACCCAAAGCCGCCATCAACAGGGACTGGCTAAACTCAGTGACGTAACCGATGCAGAACTGGCACTCCGACAGGCACAAACCAATCGTCTGCAAGCTATCTATGATTACCTGATGGCCCAGGTTGATCTGGAGCTGGCTACGGGCGCTGACTAATCGACAAGGGTAAGCCTGCCTAAAATTGCTGGTTGATAAGTCGAATCCGTATTACCGGTGTGACTTATCAACCAGCAATTTGTTTTTCTGTCAGGTCAGTTTTACCTTGTCCAGCTCCTCCATCATGCGTTTGCGCCGGGCGTAGCGGGTCCGGTAACCAGCCAGCATCTCCTGGACCAGTTCGTCACCGCCGGGTAGGAGCGCCATCTGTTGCAGTACCTCCGCGACGAGTTGGTACGCACCGGCGTCCACATTGGTTTCAGCATAACGGTCTACATTTTTCCAGTACACCTGGAGCAGCCGTTCGGGGAAATGCTTTTTCAGGATTTTTTCAAACTCCAGCACTTCCTGCAAGCCGCCCTGTTTCTCCACCAGCACCATCAGCTTCTCCCATTGCTGCTCCTCGACATAAAGTCTGGCCAGGCTAGTTGGGAAAATGGCCGTTCCAAGCCCGGCAAACGGGGCTTTGACTGGATTCTTGTTTTGTTCGCACTCGGCAATCATATCGGCCGCCACGTTGGCCCGCTCCGCTGCCGGGTATGAGTTTTTGAATTGCCGGTAATAATCCAGCTGCCCATAGCCCGACTCCCGGAACAGCCACAGGGCGTATTCGCGGATAGTTGCCGTATCCTGTTCGGCCACGGCAATTTTGAGCAGCCAGCCGTACCACTGCGATTGCTGGCGAAGACGCTCCCAATCAGACATGCCGGGATTGCGGTTGGCCTTTCCTTTAGTAACCGGGGGTGGTTCGGGCGTTAGTTTCTCGTTGACGATTGCTTTGGCCCGCGCAAACTGTTTTTCTTTGATGAGTTCGTTCAGGAGTTGCTCGCGGAATGGGCGCAGGTGGATATTCTTTTCCAGTAGCTGCCTGGCTTCGGCCGTTCGGCCGCGGTGCGTATATAGCTTGATTTTACGCTGAATAAGCTGCTGCTCATCCCAGTTCCACCCGTCCGACGACGTGGGGTAGAAGAACCGAATGCCACGCTCCACCACCTCAGGCCTCACACGGGCTTTAGCCAGCAGGCTGTCAAGCAGTTGTTCGTAGGCTGATTCCTGTTCCGGGTAGTCACACAACTCAGCCAATCGGTCCAGAATAATACCGTTAAAGCCCGGGCCGTGGTAGCGGTCTTCCTGCGACTCCTGCATCAGGTAGTCAAACACCTGGTGTTTCAGCTCCACCGAATCGGTTTGGCGGTACACTTGCTCAATCAGCATCAATGCCTGCGCCAACGCACCACCCGCCCCACCATCCGAATCGTCCATCTGCCCGATTGCCTTGGCGACTTCCTCCAGCACGGCCTGCGCAATGTCATATACGCCGGGATAATTCTGGGCGCCGAGCATGGTTGCCGCCCGGTCAAGAACGGTGTCAATATGCCGGGCATACTGACGGGCATTCCGGTAATCGATGAAGCCGTGGCGGTCGCTATGCACCCGGGCAGCCTCTTTGAGCAGTTTCTGGTAATGCGCTTTGCCAACGCCCTCCAGCCGGTCGGCAAAGCGGAGCGTCAGGTTCGCCTTGATGTCTTTGTTTTTACGGGCATATTGTTTGATAAACTCCCGCAACTCGGCCTCGGAAAGCTTGTTCAGGATTTCCTCGAACGAGTCCTTCGGCTTTTTAGGCGCTTTTGCAGCTACTCGCTCATTGGCCCTGGTCGGCTTTCGTCCGCGTTTCTTCGGGGCTACACCGACAGTTTCGGTTTCGTTACTTTCGTCGCGCAGGGCGTAAAACACCGCCACCTGATGCTTGCAAATGGTATCGGAAACCGGACAGTCGCAGCGGTGAGCCGTAATTTCCTGCTTCTTCAGCTCAACCTCCACTTCATAGGACTCGGTACCGTCTACAAACGCCTGCCAGACGCCCTTATCATTTTGCTCCAGTTCACGAACGGCTCCTTTTTTGTAGTATTCAAGGCCCTTTTTCAACAGCGCCGTTGCCAGTTGCTGATCGAAGTTGGTGAGAGAAAGCGGCATAAGGTTCAGGGAAAAACTGCACGCTAAAATAAGGAGATTTCTCCCTTACAGGCAAAGGCTAATTTAGAACAAAAGTCAGTGACACCCTCACTATCAGATAAAACCTACCCTTTCAACTCCGTATATAGATTATTCCGTGAAGGATTGTTGTAGAGCCGCCAAATGCGGATGATGGGTGTAGGGCGGTTACGGGGGTCGTCGCGTTTCCAGAACTCCTGAATGGCGTAGAGGATGTACTCATTCAGGCCCCGTACGTAGTTCTTGCTATATTTGGTGGGACGGCCACTATCTTTTCGCTGGTACTCTTCCCAGCCGTCGTTATGGTTATTGGTCTGGTCGGCCCAGTAGAGTTTGGGATTGCTGCGGTCGCGGTTGTCTACGGTTAGGGTGGCCACGTGGTAGCCATCAGCTAAACTCAGGCAGAAGACGCTGAAGCGGGGGTCTTCGTTGACCATGCCCATCAGCACATCCCACACGTTTTCGTTCAGTTTGACGGGCTTGTCCCAGTTACCCTCATCAATTTTGCGGCCCCAGGGGCTGATACACTGCACCACCCGAACCGGACTGGCCATACCACAGACCTGCGCCCGCGCCATCAGCGACTCAATGCTGTTATCGGGAGGGACTGAAAGCCCATACTGCACCAGCGAATTTTTAGATTTCCGGACATCGCCCGACCGGTCGTACAAAAAAGAAACACCGCGACGGAAGGTGTTGACACAGGTCAGGTTCTTGCCGGTTTTCGTCCGGGTTTCCACGTTGGCGAGAAAGAACTGTTTCATCCGCTGCACCTCATGCGCCCAGAACGCCCGGTTGTGCGACCATTTAGCGTTGACCTTCTGTGCATTCCGCTTCGCCAGCTCCTCCCCGATCCGGATGGCCTGTTTCGACAGCTCATGTTTCTGATTGACCAGGTACCGCCTGACGGCTTTATCACCGGCCGGCTGATCCATGTAGTTATTGATCCGGCCTTCCATCACCACCGTTTTGCGGTAGCGGGAGAACAGAGCATCGTCGCTGATTCGCGTTAAATCAGCCGTAGTCAGCAATGTCGGCTCAACCTTCAAACGGTCGGGAACGGCACTCAGCAGTTTGACCTCGGCTTTTTGCGGAGTTTGTCCGTAGCTCAGCCCGACTCCAATGGCCAGGAACAACAAGGTTTTTACCAGGAAGCGAAAGGAATTCAGCAAGCTTGATAAGGCATGTTTCTTTCTGGCTAACGTAAACTACCTACTCTATGTTACCTATCCGGTAAAAAGTTCTTACGCAGCCTGGGGGTCCATGCGGGGTGTCAATGGCTGCTTATCCCGCTTTCGGGTGAGCAGATGAATGATGGTCCAGGCCACCAGATACGTGCAGCCGCAAAGCGTAAACAGAATATTATAGCCTCCTGTCAAGTTACCAACGGCTTTATAGCTATCCAGCAGCGAGCCAACCAGCATCGGAAACAGCATCCCGCCCACTGCCCCGGCCATACCGCCAATACCGACGGCCGAACTTACGGCTTCTTTGGGGAACAGGTCAGATCCCAGCGTGAAGACATTAGTCGCCCAGGCCTGATGCACCGCCACCGCCAGACTGATCAGCGCCACCGCCACCCAGACATCCGTGACAAACTGGAGCGAAATAACGGAAAGCTCCACCACGGCAAAGACAAGCAGTACCGCCTTACGGGCTTTAACGGTTGGCCATCCACGCTTAATGAGTCGGGAGGATAGGTAACCACCACCGATACTACCAATGGTCGTAGCGGTATAAATAATGGCCAGTTCGAGGCTGAACTTCTTGAGGTCCAGGTTGAAAGTAGACGAGAAATAGGACGGTAACCAGAAGAGGAAAAACCAGTAAATCGGGTCGATCAGGCCTTTGCCGGTGATAATCGCCCAGGTCTGGGGCAAGGTAAACAGCTTAATCCAACTCACGGAAGACTTACTATCCAGATCACCCTCCTGTCCGCTGATAATATACGAGTACTCCCCGGCGCTCAGGCGCTTTTGCTTAGCCGGTACGTCATAGAGCAGCCACCAGAAAACAAGCCAGATAAAACCCAGTGAACCCGTTATCCAGAATACCTCCTGCCAGCCGTAGTGGCTCAGAATCCAGGGCACCAGCAGCAGTGCCACCACGACCCCAACACTAGTGCCGGCATTGAACAACCCCGTAGCCAGCGCCCGTTCCTTTTGTGGAAACCACTCGGCCACGGTCTTCACCGCAGCCGGATAGTTACCCGCTTCGCCTAACCCCAACCCTACGCGGGCCACCCCAAACCCAAACGCGCTCCGGGCCAGCGCGTGCAGCATACCGGCGATGCTCCAAAAGATTACCGTAATGGCGTACCCAAGCTTCGTCCCTACCTTATCGACAAACCAGCCAAACCCCAGCAACCCCACCGCGTAGGCAGCCGTAAAAGCGATTACAATGCGGGCGAAGTCGGTTTCGGTCCAGGTAAACTCCACCTCCAGAATAGGTTTTAGCAACCCGATGATCTGCCGGTCGAGGTAGTTGATGGTGGTGGCCGTGAACAACAGCACGACAATGAGCCACCGGTAATTTCCAGTTTTGGGCGAAGACATGAGGGGGGTTGATTAGTTGAGGGGTTGAGTGGTTAACTGGTTCATTGGGGTGGGCAGCTCGGCCAGAAACGTTTGAAAGTGGGCTTTGAGGGCCGGCCAGTTTTTTGCGTTGATGATCTGTTTGTCGAAAAGCTCTCCGCCGATGCCGAGACCGTCGGCATCGGCTTTCAGGAAAGCAGCCATGTTTTGTAAACTGATGCCGCCCGTGGGCAGCAGCTTTATCTGATTGAGGGGGGCTTTCAGGTCTTTGATGTAGCCGGGCCCCATGGCTGCGGCCGGATAGACTTTGACCATGGTCACACCCAGCGACCATGCTTTGTAGATTTCCGTAGGCGTAAAAGCACCGGGAAAGATGGGAATTTCCTGCTTTTGGCAGGCTTTGATGATTTTCTTCTCCAGAATGGGCGTTACAATGAACTGGGCCCCGGCATCCAGCGCTTCTTTCAAATCCTTTTTCGTGCATACGGTTCCGGCACCGATGTTCAGGTCGCCAGAATAGAGGTCCCGTGCCTGCCGGATGATCTCCGCTGCGCCATCGGTGTTCATCGTAATTTCAACGGTTGTCAGTCCGGCGTCCCGGTAAACAGGCAGAATGGCTGCCACAGCTTCGGGTGTCAGGTTACGGATGATGCCGATGATTGGAACCCTGGAAAACAGCTCCTGCGAAAACAATGGCTGACTCATTTCACTACTTCGTTTAGTTTCTTCCGGTGGTTCTGGAACAGAATCACCTGCCCCACAATAGCCGCTTTGTCGACCAGCTCCGGTGGCACAATTGTAGTGCGATCAGCCAGCCCCAGCTCTGCAATAGCGAGGGTATAGAACGGATACAAGCTGCTGCCGCAGCACAGCACGAGTTCCTGTTTTGTCTTCTTCTGCAACGGCTTCAGCTCCGACCCGATGAGCAGACCGCTCAGGTACAGGGCGTTTTCCTGACTGTTCAGTTTGCCGAAAAGCTGATTGGTGCGGGTGGTGAAGATCCGGTTGAGCAGGGCGCAGGAGTCGGCGTCTTTCAGCCCCCGTTTAAAAGCATCCGGGCTATGTTCGAGTGAATCGGTCAGTTGCTCCACATCGACAGAGTTTTTGAGAATGCTGTGAGTAGCCAGCAGGCTGAACACCTCACCGGTCATGTAGGTATGGAAGTCGACCAACTGCCCCTGCCGGACATACATGTGCTTGGAGTGGGTGCCGGGACAGATAAAGATGGCGTCGTCCAGCGTACGGTCGGTCGAACGCAGCAACGTAGTTACACCAATCAGCTGCGTTTCCTCCCCCCGCATGACATCTTCTCCGCTCCGAACCCCCGAGACCAGGTACACCTCATGCGGAAAATCCACCTGGCTGTCGAAATAGCAGACACTGGCCCGGCTGCCGTTCAGCGCGAAGGGGAGCTGGGCATAGGGTACGTCCTCCATGCCAATGGACGAAGAGGCCATACCGGAAATAATCATGGGCACATGATCCAGCGGAATGCTTGCCCGATTTGCCAGCCCGGCAATTTTTGTTTTTAGCTGCCGGCGAAAGAATTCCGGTTTAGGTACAGCGTCCTCCCCGGCCTGCTGTTTCCAGCTATTGAACGTAGTCGCAATCCCATCCGGCGACACCTCCTGGGCCAGCACGGTAAAGTCAGCGATATGAATGACTTGCAACCGAAAAACAGACGTTCCCCAATCACAACACAGCAGGTAATTTTCCATTAAAACAGATCGGTCTCCACTCACATAATACAGGCCTGACAACTCCCCCTACGGCAACGCAAACGCCACATACGTACCACCGGGCTTCAGCCCGTACCGCGTTCCGCCGGCGGCAATCACCACATACTGCTTCCCATTCACCATGTACGTAATGGGTGTCGCAAAACCACCCGCCGGCAGCTTATACTGCCACAGCACCTTGCCGGTTTTCCGGTCAAACGCCCGCAGGTGTTCGTCGTAGGTGGCGGCAATAAACACCAGCCCACCCGACGTGACTACCGGTCCGCCATGATTTTCGGTACCCGTCGGTTGGATACCCTTTTTGCTGAGTTCGGGATATTCGCCCAGCGGCACCCGCCAGAGGTACTCGCCCGTGTTCAGGTCTACGGCATTGAATGTCCCCCAGGGTGGTTTTACGGCCGGATAGTTGTCCTTGTCGCGGAACTGCGTAAAGCCATTGTTTATAAATGGCGGCAGGTAGGGGAATGATGGACTTTCATCCACACCATTGTCAGTGCCCGCCAGTTTCGACTCGGATTCCTTCTCCGTTTTCAGCAGAAAATTGACGATAGCCTCCCGGTCGGCGCGGGCAATATGCTGGAAGGACGGCATACGGCCCCGACCGGTTTCCAGGACGGTGTGAATCTGGGCTTTGTTCAGACGCTTATTCACATCCATCAGGGATGGATACGCTTGTGCCCCTTCCCCACCAACACCTCCTTTACCATCGGCCCCGTGACAGGCGGAACAGTAGGTGTTGAACAGCGTTGAGCCGCGGGTCGCCACGGCCGTAGTACCTTTCGGCGGTTCGCGCCGGTCGCGCATCTTCAGGTACCACAGCATGTTGTTGCCGTTGACGTACAGAATACCGTTTGGATCGGCTGCGGTACCGCCCCATTCAGCTCCTCCGCCCAGGCCCAGCAGCAGGTTACCCTCCAGACTCGGTGGCATGTACTTGCCGTTGCGGCTGCTCCGGAACCGCTCCAGCGCAAAGGCTCTCGCTTCCGATGTTCGGTCGGTCAGCGTAGCTTCGGTCACGGTTTGCATGGCAAAAGGAGCCGGCTTAACCGGTATAGGTTGCGTGGGCCAGGGCTGTTCACCGGGCAGGGCCGGCGAAGTTGGCACCGGTACTTCGTTAACCGGGAACAGCGGCTCGCCGGTATCGCGGTTGAAGACAAAAATCAGTCCGTCTTTAGTGGCCTGCGCCACCGCATCAACCTTACGTGGCCGGCCGTCGGGGCCATTGTGCGTTACCGTAATCAGGTTAGGCTGGCAGGGCAGGTCATGGTCCCACAGATCGTGGTGGATGGTCTGGTAGTGCCAGATGCGTTTACCCGTTTCGGCGTTGAGCGCGATCACGCAGTTGGCAAACAGATTCTGACCCGGCCGGTCTCCGCCGTAGAAATCGACCGATGGCGAGCCGGTACCGGCAAAGACCATCCCCCGCTTTTCATCCACCACCAGACCGGCCCAGCAGTTGGCCCCGCCGATCTTTTTATACGATTCTTTGCCCCAGGTTTCGTAGCCGTACTCGCCCGGCTGGGGAATGGTATGGAAAACCCAGGCCAGCTTACCCGTCCGGACGTTGAAAGCCCGCAGGTGCCCAGGGAGCGCATCGCCCGATTCGGAGACGCTGGAGCCCATAATGATCAGGTCCTTGTAAATCACACCGGGCGTCGTAGACCGGATCGACAGGTTGGCTACTTCATGGCCCAGGGTTTCTTTGGTACCGAGTCCCTCGTGTAAATCAACTTCTCCACCGTCGCCAAAGCTCTCTACCCGCTTACCTGTGGTCGCGCTGATGGCGTACAGGCTCGACCCTACCGAATACAGGATGCGCTTATCGGTGCCATCGGCCCAGTAGACCACACCCCGAACCGGGTGCGTCTGCGGCTTCCGGCCTGGATCGGCAAACGGGTCAAACTGCCACAGTTGCCTGCCCGTAGCGGCATCGACAGCAAAGAGTTTCATGCGCGGGGTAGTCCCGTACAATACACCACCAACCACAATGGGCTGGCACTGAATATCATTGCCCCGCCCGTCGGGATTGTTGTTTTCTCCGGTGTCGTAGCTCCAGGCCGGTTGCAGATTCGTGACGTTTTGAGTGTTAATCTGCGTCAGGGAGGAATATCGGTTGCCGGCCTTGTTGCCGCCGTATGTGTCCCAGTCTTCATTTTGCCGGACGGATACCGTCCGGCTCGGACCCGTATGCACACAACTACTGGCCACCAGCAGCGCCAGCAGGAAGGGCTGTAAAATTGACTTCATGAGTAGCAGTTACCAATCGACGACCGACCCATCGAGTGCGTTGTAGCTCTCCGGGTTCTTCCAGTCGTGCCCGATTTTATCTTTCAGTAGAGCTTCATCCAGTTCGATGCCCAGACCGGGCCCTCGCGGAATCAGCACGGTTCCATCTTTCTGCAATTTAAAAGGTTGTTTCAAATAACCCTCACCCAGGGTTACCTGCTCCTGCACCAGGAAGTTGGGCACACTGGCGGCCAGGTGCAGGCCAACGGCCAGCGAGATCGGCCCCATGGGATTATGCGGGGCTACGGGCACGTAATAAGCCTCAGCCATACCGGCAATGATACGCCCTTCGGTAATGCCACCCGCGTGACAGAGATCAGGCTGAATGATGCTGGCCGCCCGCTTCTCCAGAATTTCCCGAAAGCCCCATTTGGTAAAGATCCGCTCGCCCGTAGCAATGGGCAGGTGGGTTCCCCGCGCAATGTCCACCAACACATCTACATTCTGCGCCTGCACCGGCTCCTCTACAAACATGGGTTTATACGGCTCCAGCTCTTTAATGAGAAGTTTGGAGGTCTGCGGTGGGATAGCGCCGTGGAAGTCGATACCAATATCCATATCATTGCCACCGGCTTCGCGCAGGGATGCAAAGTTGTCGATGGCGTATTTGATAAACTTCGGATTCTCGACGAAATCGGACGGGTTCTTTTTAGCCACCCCCGTTTTTATCACCGTAAAGCCTTCAGCCTTTCGCTTCTTCATATCCTCTGCGTTGCTGGCCCGGCCATAAACCCGTACCCGGTCCCGCGTTGGTCCGCCGAAAAGCTCATAGACCGGGACGTTCAGCAGTTTACCCTTGATGTCCCATAAAGCATGGTCGATACCGCTTAGGGCGCTCGTCAGAATGGGGCCGCCCCGGTAAAAGGCGTGGCGGTAAATGGCCTGCCAGTGGTGGACTACCTGTCGGGGATCTTTGCCGATCAGGTAGGGTTCCACTTCCTTGATGGCCGTCTGGATCGTAAGCGCCCGGCCCTCGAGCAGGGGCTCGCCCAGGCCCACCACGCCGACATCCGTATGAATTTTCAGAAAGATCCAACGGGGCTTGACCAGGAAGGTTTCCAGTTTCGTGATTTTCACATTGCTGTAATCCCGGAACGGAGCCGGATTGGAAGCATACGACGATTGGGGCAGCAACAGGCCCGTTCCCGCCATTCCCAGTACGGACTGAATGGCCGAACGGCGGGAGTGTTTGTTATTTTTCACGGTTTAGGGGTTTAGGAATATTTGTTACCCCCAACCCCCTGAAGGGCGGTCCGACGGGTCGGGTTGGGGGTGAATAACCTTACGGCCTGATAATCGTCCCGTCCATCTTGCGCACCTGCCAGTTTGACTTTGTTCCAATTGGGTATTTGGCAGCCTCTTTCTCGTTGATGTCGACGCCAAGCCCCGGCACTTCATTGACCGACATATAGCCTTTGTTCATGGTTGGGCAGCCTGAGAATACCTCCTTCATCTTATCCGAGAAGCTGACAGCTTCCTGAATACCGAAATTCCAGACGGCCAGGTCAATATGGGCATGGGCGGCATGACCCACCGGCGACACATCACCGGGACCGTGCCAGGCCGTGCGGACGTTGAACCACTCACCTAACCTCGCTACTTTCATGGCCGGCGTAATACCACCAATCTGCGACACGTGGATGCGGATGTAGTCAAACCACTGATTCACCATCGGCTCCTTGAACTCGTTGATGTTGTTGAACAGCTCACCCATGGCTATGGGGACGGTAGTGGTCTGCCGCAGTTGAGCAAACCACTTCATGTTTTCAGGGGAGAACGGATCTTCAATAAAGAACGGCTGGTACTGCTCAACCTGCTTGATCATATTAATGGCGTCCATCGGCTGCACCCGCTCGTGGATGTCGTGCAGAAGTTCTACATCCTCCCCGCATCGCTTCCGCACCACATCGAACATCTTGGGCACTGCCCGCAGGTACTGCCGCTCGTTCATGTAGTTGTCGGTTTCACCCCCAAATTTGGCTGCCTTAAAATCCGGCTGCTGGTTTATACTGCCGACTCCGCCATAGCCACCCTGCTGGATACGTACGTACTTAAAGCCCCGGTCGATGATGCTCTGAGCGCTCTCGGCCACCTCTTCGGGCGTTTTGCCGCTGGCGTGGGTATAACACGGTATGGCAAAACGGGCTTTACCACCCAGCAGTTGGTACACCGGCATCTTCGCCCGTTTTCCTTTTATGTCCCACAGGGCCTGATCCAGACCGCTCAGGGCATTGTTGAGCACCGGCCCGTTCCGCCAGTAGGAACTGACGTACACCGATTGCCAGATGTCCTCAATATTGTCAACATCTTTGCCAACCACCAGATCGGGCAGGTACGAGTTGATAGCCGTGACCACGGCAACCGCCCGTTGGGTAAAGGTAGCGCAACCGAGGCCGTACAAACCGGGCTCAGTTGTCTCTACCTTAACGACAATCAGATTGGAGCCCTGGGGAGCGGTAGCAATGGCTTTTACGCTTTTGATTTTAACGGTAGGCATGCCATCGGCGTAGCCTGGCTTTGGCTGTTCGCGGGCTTCTGCACGGGAAGTACCGCCAAACAGGCCCAGCAGTCCGGCCGACGAGCCCATGCCCAGCATTTTGAGCGTTTCCCGGCGGCTTTGTTCCAGTTTATTCATGCTGTGATAAAAAGTAAGGGTTCAGGAGGTAATATAGTCAATTCAGAAATAGGCTCATTGCTTATCCCACCAGATGCGGGTATCCAGTGTGTTCGCTCCCTGCCGTTTAATGGCTTCGTTCATATTGGCAGAGTTCACCACGATCTCACTATCGGGATACGGCAGGCGACGGATAAAATCGCCTTTCACTTCCGAACCGGGATACGGATTCTTCTTCAGGGCCGGATATCCACTGCGCCGGAAGT
Source organism: Nibrella saemangeumensis (assembly GCF_039541915.1). NCBI lineage: Bacteria > Pseudomonadati > Bacteroidota > Cytophagia > Cytophagales > Spirosomataceae > Nibrella > Nibrella saemangeumensis. The sequence continues at coordinate 324,296 of NZ_BAABHD010000084.1, read as the reverse complement.
TGGCAAACGACTCGTTGCCGTCCAGGAACGTAGACACCCAGTACTGGGTATTAATCTGCTCCAGCGCCTTGCTGGTATCCAGCGGGTGTGCATCCAGGTATGCTTTAATGGTAGCCTCCGGAATGGTTACACCGTATTGCGCCATCTGCTCCAGGTTCGCCCGCACGCCCTTGGTGAAGTATTCAGCCGCTGAACCCGTTACCCAGCCCCGAACGGCCGCTTCCGCCAGCAGCAACTGCACCTGGGAATACGTGATGTGGAACTCCGGCGAATCCAGTTTCAGCACGGTGTTCAGGTTGACCTGCGAGAAATCCCAGAGACTGGCCACGCCATGCTGCTGCAACACGGTGGTAATGGATACGTCGTTGTAGCCCATCGGCATGCCCACCTGCACACTGGGGTCTGACGACGCCCGCGAAGTCGTCTGCTCCTGCCCTCCTTTGGCCCCTACGTAGCGCACGGCAAAGATCGGCAACCGGGGGTCGTTGTTTTCTTTCAGGTAGTTCACAAACGGAGCTGCCAGATAAAAATTAGTCTTTTCCCGGGCAGCCAGGTGGTTGGCGATGTAGTTGTTGTAGATGGCCGTGTGCCGGATCACCGAGTTATCGGCGTTGGACTGAAACACACCGCCGGCCACCGCTTTCTTCACGTAGGCTTCGGCCGTTGCCGGATCTACTTTAGTCAGGCGCATGGCCGCCCGCAGCATAAACGAATAACCTAAGCGCTTCCACTTGGCGACATCGCCCCCGTACAAAATGTCGGTGGTAACCGGAGCTTCAGTGGTTTTCAATGCGGCCGATGCTTCTTCCAGTTCTTTCAGAATGTCCTTGTAGATGGCCTGCTGGGCATCGTATTTCGGGGAGATAATCTCGTTGGTGTACCCCTGTCCGGCTTCAAAATACGGTATGTCCCCGTAGGTGTCGGTCAGGATCATAAACACGTAGGCCTTCCAGATGCGGGCTGCCTGATAGGTATTCACCTGTAACGGGTCGCTCTTTGTCTGGTCAATAACAGCAACCAGTTGCTTGACCACGTTGCGGTAGAAGTTAGTCCAGACCAGGGGCGTGTTGCTGTTGTTGACCTGGTCGTAATTGGCACCAGACAGCGAACTGCCGTAGGGCGTAATGATCTGCTGCACAATGCCGAAGTTGTAGGTCAGCATCCCCAGCGTACCAAAACCATCGAGGTAGGTAGTGCTGACAATTGCTTTGTTCAGCACCAGCGACGGAGCCAGCGAGGTTGGGTCTACCTTGTTGGTATTTACATCGGTAAAGCCCTGGTCGCAGCCGGAGAACACGCTCAGCGAGAACAGCAGGGCGAGGGTATATTTGAACTGATTTTTCATGTTTTTCTAGCGTTTGCGGACTCAATTAAAATCTGAGGTTGAGGTTAAAGCCGACGCTGCGGGTTGGCGGCAAACCGGGCCAGAAATCAAGCCCCACGGCGTTGTCCGACGATACCAGCGCTTCTTCCGGGTCCATGTTCTCCGTCCACTTTTTTAACACCAGCACATTATTGGCTACGGCATTTAGCCTGACGCCCTTGATAAACAGCCGCTCGGGCAGGAGTTTGGTAAAGTCATAGCCCAGTGACACCTGACGTAGTTTCCAAAAGCCGGCATTGAACACAAAGTCCTCATTGATACCCAGGGGGTTAATTGACTCGTAGAAGGGCTGCACAGCCGCTTTGGTCTTGTTCACCTCCCCGTTCGGATTTACCCCGTTCCCAATCACAAAACCCTCGGCCCGGCCCGGCAGCGTCCGCTTCGATAAGCCGTGGCGCATGTAGTTGATATTCCGGCCGGCGATCATTTTGTGACCAAGCTTGAAGTCGATCAGCGCCGACAACTGAATACCTTTGTAGGTAAAGGTATTGGTAATACCGCCGAAGTACCTGGGCAGCGCATTGCCCACGTTTTGCAGCACATTATTGCGCAGCGGCATCCCACTGTTGGCGTCAAACACCTGCCGGCCCTGGGCATCGCGCAGGTAGGTGAAGGTATACAACTGGCCAATGGGCTTACCCACCACCTGGTGCAGGTTGCGCCCACCACCCGAACTAACGGTGATCATGGTGTCGTTCGGTGAGAGGCCCAGCCGCAGCACTTTCGAGGTGTTGTACGAGACATTGGCGTTGACATCCCAGCGGAAGCCACCCGTGTTGACTGGCGAAAAGTTGGCCGCCAGCTCGATACCCTGGTTCTGACTCCGGCCGACGTTGATCAGCTTGCTGGTGTAGGAAGAGGCATCGGAGATCTGGGCGGCCAGAATCTGGTCGTCGGTTGTCTTGTGGTAGTAGGTCAGATCCAGCCCGAGCAGATTGCCAAACAGTTTCAGTTCCAGACCCACCTCGGCTTCCTGAATGCGGAGGGGACGCAGGTTTTTGTTGGGAACAACGGATGCATTGATACCCCCCAGCGGAACCAGTTGGCCCGACGGATTGGGGAATGAGTTATTGTCTACGGCATAGTATAGGGCGTTGGAATACGGCGCTACGTTATCCGACCCCACCTGCGCGTAGGCCGCCCGCAGCTTCCCGAACGAGAGCCAGGTAGGCATGTTCTCAAACGCCTGTGAGAAAATAAAGCTACCCGTTACCGACGGGTACAGGATGCTGCGGTTGTTTTCGGCCAGGGTTGAGAACCAGTCGTTGCGAGCCGTCATGTTCAGGTACAGGAAATCCTTGTATGAAACCGTAGCTGCTCCGAACAGGGAGTTGATCTTCTTTTCTGACAGGCCATAAATCGGGTTCTTAATCCTACCATTGGCTACCGTATACAGACCCGGCTGCACAAAATCCTGCACCGTTACGCTGTTGTAATCGTTCCGGGCGTAGCGGGCATTCCCTCCCAGGGTAATGTCCAGACCAATGGTCCCGAATGTTTTGTTTGCGCCCAAAATGAAGTCAAGATTTCGCTCGGTATTCTGCCGCACATCCTGCGTGTACGAGCCGTTTACATACCCGACCGGGGCGCGGGGAATCGGCGCGTAGCCGTTCGGAATGTTATAGTCCTGATTCCGTACATAATAGTCCTGAGCAATCCGGCCCTGCAGGTACAGCCAGTCGGTGAACTGGTATTTGAGGGCGATGTTGCCGAACAGCCGGTCCCGCTTGATGTTCTCGAAGTGCTTGTTCATGGAATAGTACGGGTTGTTCCGTACCAGAAAGCGCGAAAACACAAACTCATCGCCGTTGGGCAGGGTCTGGTTCTGCTCCAGGGCATCAAACGGCATTGAGTTGGCTAGCGTGAATATGACCGTAGACACCGAGAAGTCCTGCGTGTTCAACTGGGGCGGGTTTATGTTATTCTCTTTGGAGTAGTTGATGTTTCCGGAAGCCGTCAGTTTGCTGGTAATATTCTGCGTAAAGCCCAGGTTTACCACCTTGCGGTTGAACGTATTATTCTGCATAATACCCTTGTTGTCGGTATTTCCCAGCGACAGGCTGAAACCGCCGTTCTGTCCGTTGTTGGATACCGTGACGGTATTGGTAAAGTTGGTCCCCACGCGGTAGAACTTACTAACGCGGTTGTATACCGGCTCATACGGCCAGGTTTCGTTATCGAACAGGGTCTGCGTCATGCCCGGCTGAAATTTCTCGCCGAAGCTCCAAACGCCCGAGGTTGGGTTTGGGGTAGTGGGGCGCTTACCCCCTTCACCCTGGCCGTATTCGTATTGAAAATCCGTAAAATCGAGCGGGGTATCGGTGGTAAAGTTGGTATTGTAGGTAACACCGAAGCCTTTGCCGGTACCTTTATTTTTGGTGGTAATCATCACCACGCCGTCTTTGGCCCGTGAGCCGTACAGCGCAGCCGCCGTAGCGCCTTTCAGCACGGTCATGGTTTCGATATCGTCGGGGTTGATACTGCTCAGACCGTCGCCCCCGTCGGAGCTGTTGGCCGCCCGCGAGCCGAAATCCCCGCCCAGGGCATAATTGGAGTTGTCAATGGGCACCCCGTTCACCACGATCAGCGGGTTGTTCTGACCGCTGAAGGACGACTGGCCGCGAATCCGGATTTTGGCCGTTCCGGCGGGTCCTGTACCCATAGTGGTAATGTTCACCCCGGCCATTTTACCCTGTAAGCCGCTCATAAAGTTAGGCGTCCGGTTGGTCGAAATCTGGTCGGCGTTGACGGTGGCCGTGGCGTATCCCAGCGTCTTGGCCTCCTTCTCGATACCAAGGGCGGTGACCACGACCTCATTCAGGCTTTTGGTGTCTTCTACCAGCTGCACATTGATCACCGAGCGACCGTTGACCGGAACCGTCTGGGTAACGTAGCTAATGTAGGAAAATACCAGCGAAGCTTTGTCCGGTACGCTGATGGTGTAGTTACCCGTGGCGTCGGTAACGGTACCAACCGTGCTGCCGTTAATGACGACATTTACCCCAGGAAGGCCCTGGTTATCGGCACCGGTTACCCGACCGGTTACTCTGCCCCCCTGCGCAAACACAACCGTTTGCCCAAGCAGCAACAGAAAGGCTGCAAACCATAGATTTTTTCTCATAATAAGGGAGTGGTTAACTGTAAAAGAAGGTAATAACGTAATACAGGTAAGCCTCAAAAGCACCGGTGGTTTTACCAGTTGTGGATGGCACCGTCGGGACTTTTCAGGATCGGGTGAGGGAACTTCGTGTTTGAGGTTACCTCCATGACAAACGTGGCTTTTTTCGGGTCAAACCGCACACCCAGGCCGGGGGCCGGGTTCAGGTACAGCTTACCGTTTTTGAAGTTCACAAAATCTTCGTTGAAGTAAGGCGGCCGCTCAGGCTCGCCCCCGCCCAGCTCCATCAGGCAGCGCATAGGGCTGCTGGAGCCCAGCACATGCACCAGCGTAGCCGTAGCCAGCGGGCCGGTAAAGTGCGGGATCATGCCCACGTAGTGCGTCTCACACATCGACGCCAGCTTTTTAAATTCCGAAATGCCGCCGGTATTGGGCAGGGTAAAACGGGTATAATCGATAAGGTGCTGCTCGATAAAATTGTTGCTGTCCCAGCGGTCGCCAAACTGCTCGCCAACGGCGATGGGTACCGTCGTCATCTGCCGAACGGTCTTATATACGTCGGGGTTCTCCGAGCGCACAATATCCTCGACGAAGTACGGTTCCAGGTTCTCCAGCGCTTTGCATATCTTGATCCCTTCGGTCGTATCAAACCGGGTATGCAGATCGATGGCCCATTTGCCCCCTCCGCCCACAGCGGCATCGATCCGCTTGCAGAATTCGATCGTTTTCCTGGCGTTGTCGTAGAAGTCGAAGGGCTGATCGCCGTTACCGCCGGTTGGCCCGATGCGGTAAGCCCGCAGACCGGCCTCGATGCAGTCGCGGGCCCGCTCCTCTTCAGTTTTGGCTTTGGAAGCGCGAAAACCGGTGGCGTAACACTCCACATAATCGCGGGTGGCACCGCCCAGTAGTTCATAGACCGGCACATCCAGGGCTTTGCCTTTGATGTCCCAGAGTGCCATTTCCAGGGCACCCAGCGCGTGCAGTTTCTCGCGGCCGGGCGGATAAAACATTCCCCGGTACAGGTTCTGCCAGATATGCTCAATGCGGAAGGGGTTCTCGCCGATCATCATCTGGGCGCACTGCTCGATCATGTCTTTAGAGCCACCTTCACCAATACCGATAATGCCGCCGTCGGTTTCTATTTCGACAATACCCCGCGCCTGGTTGAACAGGGGCTTGTTGTAACCGGGCGCACTGTAGTAGCGAATTTTGGTGATCTTGAGTTTCGGCGGAGCGGCCTCTGCCTCCGGAATCGGAAAACCGGCCAAAGCCGCACCGGCACCGAGTACCGCCGATTGCAGAAAACGTCTACGTTGCATAAAAGAAGGTAAGGATTTAGGATAGTTAAACGATTAGGCTTTTATAAAAAAATAGATCAGTCTACTGCTGCTTTTGCTTTAGACGAGCTTCGGGTAATAATCTCTGCTTCCATCATCACCTGCTTTTTTTCCCCTTCTTCCCCCTTCAGTTTCTTCACCAGCACCTCCACCGCCGTTTTTCCCAGATCTGCCATCGGCTGGTGGACGTACGTGATCGGGCAGTAATAGAGGTCAAACGCTTCGGCCTGCCCGAAACTGACAATGGCCAGATCATCCGGCACCTTCAACCCCAGCTCATTTATGTATTTTAAGCCGCTAATGGCTAATCGGTACGTTCCAAATATCAGGGCGTTTACCCGGTGGCGGGCCTCCAGCATATTATCGATCCCCGTCCTGATTTCTTCCAGTGTATTGAATTCAACCTCCAGCAGCCATTCGGGCTCAGCCGCAATCTGGTGATTCTGCAGGGCTTCCTGGTAGCCCCGGATACGCTCCTTCATGTGGAAGAGCCGGGATTTATAGCCGATGAAGCCGATTTTTAAATACCCCCCTTCAAGCAAATGCGTTGCGGCTTCGTAGGCCGCCTTATAGTTATTTAAGGATACATAATCGGTGGGCAGTTCAGGAAAGTGCCGGTCCAGCAGCACAAACGGAATGTTCTTGTCCATCAGGTCCTGCACCTGTTCTTCCGTATCCTCCGAGGAAACGATGATAAACCCGTCTACTTTTCGATTGACAAAGACATCGATCAGGTCCCGCGACTTGGCCGCATTTTCGTCGGAACTGCCGATGATAACCGTATAGCCATTCTTTTTTGCTTCGTCTTCAACAATCCGGGCAATGTTGGCAAAAAATGGGTTTGATATATCGGCTATGATTAACCCAATCGTGTATGTTTTTCCGCTTCGTAAACTTTTGGCCAGGTAGTTGGGCTGGTAATTGAAATCTTTAGCAATCTGCCGGATTTTTTCGGCGATCTCCTGCCCTACTCTGGTTTCTTTTTCCTTACCGTTTAATACGTACGAGACCAGGGCAGTCGATACCTGTGCCTTCTCGGCAATATCCTTCAAGGACAAATTCTTCTTTCCCATGATCTGTTACGGTTAGCAGCCCTTACTCTTTGGCTCCTGTGTCTAATCAAATGTAAGCTTAATCGATTAAATAACAAATAATCAAGAAAAATTATTTTTATTCTGCGATAAATGCCTTAGCCGTTGTGTTTTAAGGTCACTTTTCTAAGGTTTGGCTATATACCCTCAACAGACTCATTACAGGCGGAGAGAAAGAAATCGGCTATAGCACCTCCCGCCCGGAACATGCGGGCGACGCGCGATGAACCGGACGAAACGTTCAGGCAGATGAACGACCGGTTTCAATAAGAAAACAGAAGCCCCGCCAGTAACATGGCGGGGCTTCTGTGCCTCAGGTTTAGCTCCGGTTTCGGCGGTAGTCCCGATCGCGGTAATCCCGGTCACGGTAGTCCCGGTTACGCTCTTCAAGCCGGCGTAGGGTATCGCGCTGCCGGGAAGTCAGTACCGACAGCAGTTCCTGCCGTTTCTGTTGTTGCAGTCGGCGGTACGCTTCGCGGTAGGTCTGCTCGTCGCGGTTCAGCCCCCGGCGCTCGTATTTCTGAACGATATTGTCTAGTTCCCGCTTTTGCCGGTTCGTCAGGTTCAGTTCGTTCTCGTAGCGTCTCAGTTGTCGCTCCAGGCGGGTATCGCGCATGGTGAGGCCGTCGTCACGGCGGCCGTCGTTCCGGCGGTTGTCGTAGCGTTCGTCGTACCGGTCAGTGCTTCCGGTGCGCGCTCCGGTATACGGCCGCTGGGAGTTGCAGCCGACGGCCAGGGTAGCTATTGCTACCAGCATCAATCCAATCTTTCTCATTGTCAAAAGAAGCTAATGGTGTTTTGCCCTCTTTGACAAAAAACAACGGCTAGGGTTTAACGCAACCTCAATCAGTTGACCACTCAACCAGCAACCTTATCGGGCCGGACAGGCAAATGCCGAACCCGCTTGCCGCAGGCACGGTATACCGCGTTGACGATGGCGGCTGCTGTTGGTCCCTGAGCGGCCTCTCCGGCTCCCAAAGGCGGTTCCGTCGGGCGGTCGACAACGGTAACCGCCACCGCCGGTACGTCGCTAAACCGAACGATCGGATACGACACCCAGTCGCGGCTGGTTACGTGCCGGGCGTCAAACTGCACCTCTTCTTTCAGTGTCCAGCTCGCCGACTGGATCATACCGCCTTCAATCTGATTTTTGAGGCCATCCAGGTTAATGACCTCACCGGCATCGACCACCGCCCACAACTGCTGCATCTGAACGGACCCCTCTTTTGCGTTCACCGCTACCTTGGCGGCCACCGCACAGTAGGCCGATGTGTTTTTGTAGCGGGCAAAACTTATCCCGATCCCTTCACCTGAGCTCACTTTCTGAGCAGCCAATAGTTCCTGAAGTTTGGTCAAAACGGTAATGGCCCGCTGGTCCGACAGGTGCATCAGCCGAAAAGCCATTGGATCCTTTTCGGCTTTCTCGGCCAGTTCGTCCATGAACGACTCAATGGCAAAGACATTCCCATAAGCCCCCAGACTACGCAGCGCCGATACCCGCAGCGGCCCGGCAATCGAGTGCGTATCAATCTGTAGATTCGGAATGGTATAATAGGGCTCCGAGTTACGGGCGGTACCACCGCTGAAGCCCGATGTTTTCAGCGTCAGCGGTTCTTTTCGATGCCAGGCCGGCAGCAGCTTCGAGGGGTCGCCACCGGGGCGGTTGCTGTGGGTGTCCGACCAGAGGTCCAGCTTCCAGTGTGAAATTTTACCGGCATTGTCCAGCCCCGCTTCCAGTTCCATCAGCATGGCGCTGCCGTAGGGCTCCCAGGCGTGTTCTTCCTCCCGCGACCATTGCAGCCGCACCGGCTTACCCGGATACGCCATTGCCAGCAGGGCGGCATCGGCCGCTACATCATCGGCTCCGTTATGACCGTAGCAGCCCGAACCGGGCACGGCCGTTACGTGTACCTGTTCGGCGGATAACTTCAGCCACTTCTGCAAGGCATCCCGCAGCGGAAATACACCCTGGCTGTGCGTCCAGATCTGCAGGTTACCTCCTTCGAACAGGGCTATGGCGCAGGACGGGCCGATGGAACCGTGCATCAGGTACGGCTTGAAATAACTCGCTTTGATAACCGCTCCCGAACCGGACGGGATGATACCCTTTTCGGCTACCCGCTCAGTTTTGGCCGGCAATTCCTTAATATGGTACGCCAGCGACTTGCCCGCCGGCAGCGTATCGGGTACCGACCACTCCGCATGTTGATATAGGTACGTCTGGCCCTTTATTGCGGCATATTCATCAGCGGCAATAACCCCGATAAAGTTGCCGTCTACCACCGTTTTAAGGATACCGGGCACGGCTTGGCGCAGCGCTGCCTCATCGAGTTTTTTCAACCGGGCCTGATAACTGCCGGGTCGTATTACCCTGGCGTGTACCATTCCCGGCAAGCGCAGGTCATGGATATGCACTTGCTCTCCCCGTACCATGCGGCCAATATCCGACCGGGGTACTTCCTTACGCACCAGCCGATACGTATGCTTAGGCTTGAGGGTAATTGGCAGGCGAACTTCATCCTCAATCTGCTTACCGTCCAGAATGTCCGCCAGCGTCAGTTTTTTTCCGCCAGCGGTGCTTACTACTCCGTTTTCCAGTTGGAGCTGGGCAACGGGCCGGCCAAGTTTCTGAGCAGCCCGTTCGAGCAGTAGCTGCCGGGCGGCCGCAGCCGCGTAGCGCACCGACATGGCGCTGCTTTCAATAGACGCGCTTCCGGCGGTATAGCGTTCATCGGGCGTCCGGCCGGTATCGGCCAGGACCAGCTCAACACGCTCCATGGGCAGATCCAGTTCTTCAGCAGCTACCTGAGCGATAGCGGTGCGGATGCCCTGCCCCAATTCTGTTTTACCGGTAAACACCCGTACCCGTCCGTCGGCCAGCACTTCCAGCCAGGCACTTACCCTGGGGTGACGACGCAGACTATCGGGCAACCGGTCGTTCGCTACTACCTCCCCGACGGCCGCCCAGGTATCGGTCATTGAAAAAGCAACCGTCAGACAGCCGGCTCCCTTCAGAAATTTCCGGCGCGATACCGCACCCGCTAATGAAGATTTTTTCATGGCGATAGTTGATTAGGGCTGTTACGAGTGTTGGGCGGCCTGTTTGATAGCCCGCATCACACGGGCCTGCGATCCACATCGGCACAGTACCCGCTGCATCCCCTCCCGAATGGCGGTATCATCGGGCTTTTTGGTTTCCTGCAACAGCGACACCGCCGAGATGACCATACCGTTGAGACAGTACCCGCACTGGGCCGCCTGTTGGTCGACAAACGCCTGCTGTACCGGGTGCAGGCTACCGTCCGGTCGAATCAGCCCCTCAAGTGTGGTAATGGAAAGAGTCGTAACCGCGTCGACCGGGATCTGACAACTGGGATTGGCCTTACCATTCAGCAACACCATACAGGAGCCACACTGGTGGAGGGCGCAACCGTATTTGGGTCCGTTCAGTTGCAACTGGTTGCGCAGCACATACAGCAACGGCGTAGCCGGATCAACGGTGACGGTATGTTTCTTACCGTTCACCTGAAGTGTCAGCGTTTTTTCCATAGTAAGCACAGCGTTTGTCAGTAAACTCGTTTCCCGGCAAAGCATCCCAGGCTATCTTCTAAAGAAAGATAAGGCCCCCCTATACCGGTTCAGGCTCTATTTTATACGGTTCAATCAACCATTTCTCACATTCGTGTGTAAGGGTTGCTACCATTTTGGGCAGGGTGACAATATTTGTTTACTATTCCAGGCATAAGCAAAAACCTATCTATTCTATTCTTCCGTATAACCCTATGAAAACCAGCTACGATTACCTTTTTATCGGTAGCGGGCACAACGCCCTTATTGCCGCAGCCTATCTTGTAAAAGCCGGCCACAGCGTGCTGCTGCTGGAGAAAAACGACCGCGCCGGCGGCCTGGTCCGCACCGAAGAACTTACGCTTCCCGGCTTTATCCACGATACCTATTCAGCCGCGCATCCGCTGTTTACTACTAGTGCCGCCTTTGCCGAATTAGGTGAAGAACTTGGTAAGCGGGGCCTTCACTACTTAAATACCGACCTGCCCACCGGTGTATCAATGCCCGACGGCACAACAGCCGTATTCTCCCGGTCACCGGAAGCCCTGATTGCCGAAGCCGAACGACTGCATCCCGGCGACGGGACCGTTTTAGGCGACCTGCTGAACACCTTTACCCCCTACGCAGGTCCAGTTTTCAGCCTCTTCGGCCAAAGTATGGCATCACCGGAAGCAAAACAGACCCTGGCTACTTTATTAAGCGATCCGGCCTTCAGTTACTTCGCGTTTGGGACCGCCCGGCAGGTGGTCAGCCCGTTCCGGTCAGAAGCCATGAAGGCCATGCTGGCTCCGTGGGTGATGCACCTCGGCCGTACGCCCGACGAAATCGGTAGTGGTGTTTGGGTACCGCTGGTCATGCTGGCCCTGATGGGCGGTGGCATGGCCGTCCCTAAAGGCGGCAGCGAAATGCTGGCAAAATCTCTGGCCACGCTGGTGACCGACTACGGCGGTGCCATTCAATGTGACACCCTTGTTGATCAGATTCTCGTCAAAAACGGAAAAGCGGTGGGCATCCGCGCAACAAACGGCGAACAGTGGGAGGCTAAAAAGGGAGTAATTGCCTCTGTGAACCCCGACCAGCTATACCTGAAACTACTCTCTGAAACACCCGTCGATGGGGTGCTCACCAAACAGGCATCACGCTACCGCTACGGCCGGGGCTGTGTGCAGATCAGCCTGGCGCTGAGCGAGCCACCCTGCTGGCGCGATGAGCGATTCAACCGCATTGGTCAGCCGCACCTGTCGAGCGGTTTGGACAACTGCGCCCTGGCAACCGCCCAGGCTATGGCCGGGCTCCTGCCGACCGATCCAACATTCACAGTGGATTGCGCATCTAATCTGGATCCAACCCGCGCCCCCGAAGGCAAAGCCGTTATGCGGGTGCAGGTGCTGGAGGTACCCTGCCAGCCCAAGGGTGATGCCGCCGGTAAACTAAAACCAGGCAAAGGACTCTGGAACGAGATGTTGAAGGAGAAGTTTGCCGACCGGATCCTCTCGATCGTGGAGAAGCATGTCCCGAATGTAAAGAGCGCCCTGCTGGCCCGGCACATTATCAGCCCCGCCGAACTGGCTAAGTTCAGCCCGAACCTCGGTCCCGGTGACCCGTACGGCGGAGCCCACGATCTGGGCCAGAGTTATGTGTACCGGCCACTACCGGGTCAGCCCAGCCACCAGACCGCCATCCCGAACGTGTATATGCTGGGAGCGGCTACCTGGACCGGGCATGGCGTAAACGGCGGCTCTGGATACATTGTCGCCAAAGAATTATTGAAGCAACAGCCAGTACCGGCCGAACCTGAGTTTGCGTAGAATGCTGTTTACTTCATCAACAACAGAAATGCCCCGCTGACCGGGGCATTTCTGTTGTTGATGAAGGTATTTCGTTTTTGACCGGGCCCAATTGCTGGCTCGCCCGAATATCAGTTAAATCGTTCAGTAGGCGGAGTTTCCGGCAGCACATCGCCGGCCAGAACGGCCGCTTCGTGCAGCAGTTCGGTCACCACCAGCTCGTCGGTTACCTCTTCAATGCGTTCATCAATTTCTTCCAGGTGATTGTCGTCCAGCGACGAAGCGACTGACATACCCAGCAGTAACCGTCCAACGTAGAGCAGGTTGAGCGAAAAGCGCAGTTCGGGTAAGCTCCGGCTGTAGCGGGTTGTCTGGTCCGTGTTCATAGGTATTTTCAAAACAATCGTAAGGGGCGTCTGGGTTCACCGTTTTTCCGACAACTGCGGCAGACCGCCGGTGATTTCCTTCAGTTTGTCGAAAAAGCCTTTTTTACGAGCGGAACTGATCTGCCAGTTTACCGGCACCGACTGATAACCCTCGTCAAATCCCTCATCTTTCATCCGGTAATCAAAATACCCCCAGGAAGCGTATGCACTGGTAGCGGCCAGAAAGTTGTTGGCCGGCTTGTCAAAATCAAAATGATCGTCCTCGTTAAAGACAATGGGCATGGGTCGGTAACCGGCAACCTGCCGCGTCTGCTTCACCATACCAACAATCTTTTCGGGTTCCTTCACGCCATTACCATGCAGCAGCAGAAAATCCGACTCCCGGACTACGTTTTCTTTGGGAATGGTACCTCCGCCGTAGCTGGTGCTGACGAGTAACCGCCGGCCATTTTTGGTTTTAGCCTTTACCCGCCGGATGAGTTCATGCACCCGCTCCGGCTTCAGAATATCATGGTCGTAACGGACATTACACTCGTTGTTGATTTCGACCAGTACGTTCCGGTAACCACCATCCAGCAGCCAGTCAGTGGCGTTATCGACCGCCCGGATTACGGAGGCTTCATCGGTCAGCCGCTCATCCTGACCAAAATAAAAATAGCCTACAATAGCTACCATTCCCAGTTCGTCTGCCTTATCCAGAATACGCTTCAGCCGGTTCATATAATCGGGCCGCCAGCTACCATTCGGATTAAACGCTGAATTTTCCCAGGGTTGATCTTTAGAATACCCCTCGGGACTACCTCCCTGCAGGTTTATGGTAAACGCTAGCAGGCCGTGCTGTTTCCAGACGGGCATGGCGGCTATAAATTCATCGGTGTTCCGGTCGGCGCTCCATTTCTTTGTGTCCGGGTAGGCCCATTTCGCCCTGGTCGCTGGATTGTAGTCCTCAAAAATGCCTTGTACCATGCGCGAGTTGGGCAGCAGCCCTTCAATCGTATGGCCGTTCCAGGTACGACCTTTAAAGGTAGGCTGACCATTGATATAGAACTGCTCACCGGCAATCGAAACGGTGGTTTTCCGTTTGATAAGCTTTTGAGCCTGAACCCCTGACGATGGAAAGTTAATTACCAAAAAGACGAAAAGTAAGCTTCGAAAAAAACGCATAGTATTGGGTTACGGAATAACAGAGAAAATATACTAAAGGGACCTTTTGGACGGGTGGACAGAAAGATATTACAATTCCGGTTAAAACTTGTCGTTTTTCAGGTATAACTTAGCCGCTAATTCCTTTTTAACGTATACCTGTATCATATTTCCTAACTATTCAGATGCAAGAGTCAGAAAACACGGCACCCGAGTCCCGTTCGACTTCGTCCCGCCGTCAGTTCCTGCAGGCCGGTGCCCTGGCAGCCGCCGGCAGCTTCTTTATTGTCCCGCGCCATGTGCTGGGTAAAGGTTTTATTGCCCCCAGCGATAAACTTAATATTGCCGGCGTTGGCGTTGGCGGTAAAGGCTTCAGCGATACCAACAATGCCTTTAACAACGGTGCCAATAATATGGTCGCCCTCTGCGACGTTGATTGGGGACTGCCCCGCGTAAAGGAGAATTTCACGAAACACCCGAACGCCAAGCGCTATAAGGATTTCCGCGAAATGCTCGACAAGGAAGGCAAAACCATTGATGCCGTCACGGTATCAACCGCCGACCATACCCACGCGGTAGTGGCCATGGCCGCTATGCAGCGGGGTAAACACGTATACGTGCAAAAGCCGCTGACGCACAACATCTACGAAGCCCGCGCCCTGACCGAGGCCGCCCGCAAATACAAGGTGGTTACGCAGATGGGTAACCAGGGGTCGTCTAATCCCCAGCAGCGGCAAATGGTGGAGTGGTTTGACAAAGGCATGGTGGGTAACGTCCATACGGTGTACCTCTGGACCAACAGGCCCGTATGGCCCCAAGGGATTCCGGTACCACAACCGGCTGCCGAAGTACCCGCCGAGCTGGATTGGGACCTGTGGCTCGGACCAGCCGAAAAAGTTGGCTATACGCCGGCCTATCATCCCTTCAAATGGCGCGGCTGGTGGAATTTTGGGGCCGGTGCCCTCGGCGATATCGGATGCCACATCATGGATGTGCCTTTCCGGGTGCTGGGCCTGGGCTATCCGACGGAAGTGGAAACCAGCATCGGTCAGGTGTTCCTGAAAGACTGGACGCCCGAGTACATTCCGGAAGGCTGTCCGCCCTCGTCACACGTCGAGCTGAAATTCCCGGCTTCGGCCAAGAACAAGTCGGCCGTTAAGATGGTGTGGCTGGATGGCGGTTTGCGTCCGTTCCGGCCGGATATGCTGCCCGCCGGCGAACCCTTCCCCGAAAACGGCGAGAACGGTGTGTTCCTGCTCGGCGACAAGGGGCTGATTGCCTGCGGTATGTACGGCGACGACCCGAAACTGTACACCAAGAGCGGGGACAAGCTGGAAGCCGCGCCGAAGCCTAAAGGTGCCGACGGCAAAGGTATTCCGGAAAACGGCCACCAGGTGCTGTGGACCGAAGCCTGCAAAGCTGGTTTCAACAGCAAAGAACACAAAGCCCTGACCTCATCCTTCGATTTTGCCGGCCCGTTGACGGAGTCGGTGCTGATGGGGAACCTGGCCATCCGCAGTTACACGTTGCGGACACCGAAAGCAGACGGTAGAGGGTTTAACTACCCCGGCCGGAAAACGCTGATGTGGGACGGCAAGAACATGAAGATCACCAATTTCGACGAAGCCAACCAGTTCGTATCCCGCAATTACCGCAGCGGCTGGAAGTTAGCTTAATCTAAAAAATCATATACTTGCGATAAGGCAGATCAGTTGATCTGCCTTATTTTTTTACTAAAAAGTATCGTATCCCATTTAATAACGATTAAAATTTTAATTTGAAAAACAGATTAATTCTTTATTAAATTGTAAGGCATTTTCATTTCTTCATCTTTTAAATTCTATGAAAAGAATGATTAACCTAAACAAGAGGGGAGTAGCTGCGGTAGCATTGGCAGCTACGTTAACGATGGTGGGCTGTGAGCCGGTAAAAGATTTCGACAATGCTGCATCAACATCTAAAACCGACGCCAATGCGCGTATGGCACCAGGTCAGGACTACGTGGCCGGCGAAATGTTAGTAAAATTCAAAAATGGTATCGGTGAGGAAAAGCGGCTGGCCGCCCTGAGCCGAATAAAAGGCGAAGTAGCCGAGCGCATTCTGACCAAAGCTATGGAGCGGGCAGGTGACAGCGAGGGCGTTCATCTCATTCGTACCCCGCTAGCTGTACTAGAGGCAGTAGGCCAGCTCAAAAGACTTCCGGAGATTGAGTATGCCGAGCCGAACTTTATTTATCAGCATCAAGCGACATCTAATGATCCTTATTTTACAAATGGGTCGCTGTGGGGCATGTACGGTGATGCTACCAGCCCGGCCAATCAATACGGTAGTCAAGCCGGTGAAGCTTGGGCTAAGTCTACAGCACCTACGGGATCTACTACTGTCTATGTCGGTATTATTGATGAAGGATTTCAAAACACGCATCCCGATTTAGATGCTAATGAATGGGATAACCCTTATGATCCGGTAGATGGTGTGGATAATGATAAAAATGGTTATGTGGATGATACGGATGGATGGGATTTTGATGGGAGTGACAATACAATATATGATGGAGGTACTCGAGGTAGCCTCGACGATCATGGCACACACGTAGCTGGTACCATTGGGGCCGAAATGAACGGTACAGGAGTTGTAGGGGTTAACTGGCATGTAACAATGATTTCCGGTAAATTTTTGGGCCGTCGTGGGGGAACAACCGCTAATGCTATTAAAGCCGTTGATTACTTTACCGATCTCAAAACTAGACATGGACTTAACATTGTAGCTACGAATAACTCTTGGGGTGGTGGCGGCTTCTCGCAGGCACTCTTAGATGCAATAGTAAGAGGAGCCAAAGCTAATATTCTTTTTATTGCTGCGGCAGGAAATGGTGGCAGTGATGGTGTAGGTGATGATAACAATAAAACTGCAAGTTACCCATCAAATTACGATACAAAGGCTGCAGCAGGCTATGATGCAGTAATCGCAGTAGCCGCTATTACCTCAACTGGAGCAAAATCCAGCTTCTCAAACTATGGTGCCACTATGGTTGATATTGGTGCACCGGGATCTAGTATCAGTTCTTGCTTAGCCTATAATTCTTACGGCTCGTACAGCGGTACCTCTATGGCTACTCCACATGTAACTGGTGGAGCAGCGTTATATGCCTCAACTCATCCGAGCGCAACTGCTGAGGAAATAAAGTCCGCGATTTTAAGTAGTGCGGTGCCAACACCCTCTCTTTCCGGAATAACTGTAACTGGTGGGCGATTGAACGTTAGTGGTTTCTAAAAGCAACGCTGCAATTACATCAAGATAAGGACGGCAATTGCCGTCCTTTTTGTTTTTCATGAATACTTGCCTCACAAAAGGGCTAGAATTAGATCTAGTATTGATTAACCAAAAATCAACTCCTCATGAACGACTCCATTGGCCTCATCGGCTTAGGCAGCCTGGGATTGCCCCTCGCCGAAAACATTCTGGCTGCCGGCCATCCGCTTACCGTTTACAACCGAACCCCTCACAAAGCAAAGCCGTTGGGCGATAAAGGCGCAACGGTAGCCGCCAGTGCGTCAGAAGTTGCGCAGACCTGCCGGTACGTTATTACTCTCCTCAGCGACGATGCCGCCTTGAAAGAGGTAACGCTCACCGATGAATTTGCCCGTAACCTGGGTGCAGACGGCATCCACATTTCCATGAGTACCATTGCCCCTCAGACGGCCCGCCAACTGGCCGAACACCACGCCCGGTTTGATGCCCGTTACGTGGCGGCCCCGATCTTTGGTCGCCCGGCTGCCGTAGCGGCTAAGCAGGCCTGGGTTTGTGTATCGGGTGACGCTGAAGCAAAGGAGCAGGTGAAGCCAATCCTGTCCGCTATTGTGGCACAGGGTCTGTACGACTTTGGCGATGAACCTTCTACAGCTAACGTAGTCAAGCTGGCCGGTAATTTTATGATTGGTGCGGCTATGGAAGCAATGGCCGAGGCTATGACGGTAGCGGAGAAGAACGGTGTATCTCGCCAGGCCTTGATTGATATGTTTTCGTCCACCATGTTTGCCAGCCCCATTTACAAGAATTACGGGACCATGATTGCGCGGCAGGTGTACGACGAAAACGTGGGATTCCGGCTGCCACTGGGCCTAAAAGACATGAACCTGGTGCTGCAGATGGCGAGTGAGGTAAAAGCGCCCATGCCGCTGGCCCAACTGGTACAGAGCAGGCTGGTATCCGCCCTGGCCAAAGGCCGGGAAAACTGGGACTGGACCGGGCTGGCCTACGGGGCCAGTGAGGATGCCGGCACCCATTCATAAACTGAAAAAGCCCTTTGGCCTGTCCGGAAGACAAACCAAAGGACTTTTACCCCGTGAGCTCTACCTTTATAGATCCCTATTTGCGTTGCACTCTGCTCCGTCAGACGGCTCGACCACCGCCAATAACCCGTAGCAGAATAGCAATAATGGCGATAACCAGCAGTACGTGAATGATGTTGCCTAATCCAAAGCTGTTAAAGCCTAACAGACCGACTAACCATAGGATGATCAGGATCACCGCTACAGTATACAGAAGATTTCCCATGACGTTGTATATTAAGTAGTTAATCATTTATGTTTTGCCTAAACGTATGAAAAATCTGTGCCAATCCCCAAAATACCTCCAACAAGCTTAGCTAGTGGGACGTAGACGCTGAAATACAGACACATGAACGTATTATTTTCAATCCCTGATCTGGAACGTATGTAGAAAGCTGTAGAAATTCTTACTCAAACCTACGCATAATTATCCCACTCGTTTTCTCATAACCGTGCCAGCGTCCTGTGTAGGCTATACGCTGAACACCGCGTTTACAAACCGGTTTGCGGCCGGCCTGGCAGCAGATCGGCGCTACCAAACAAAAAGTCCTACTCCACGCGGAGTAGGACTTTTTTGCTGACCATGTTGAAATGCTTAGTTTACCCTCGCCAGCAGCGTTTTTCCCAGTTGCGCCAGGCGCTGGTAGGAAAACATGGACCAGAGTAAGAACAGGAAGAGCGAATAATTCTGATACGCTACCGGCAGGGCCGTTCCGCCCGAATACCAACGGGTGCTGGTAAACTGCAGCTCAGGTGTAAAGCCAATGATGTTCTCTACACCCAGAATCAGGATAATACCGAGACCATAAAACAAAAAAGCCGGCCGCACAAAGAGCAGAATGGCCAGGCTGGCCGTAGCCACGAAACCCAGGTAATGCTGACTGGTCAGGTACACATCGGTGGTGTTGGCAACAAAGACACTGTATAACTGTGTCAAAATCAGGATCGCTATTATGGCAATGTGCCCATAATATTCTTTTACTTGAGCCCTCTTCATAACATTTAGGTGATTGTAAGTGGTCGTGACTATAAAATTACGAAGAGAGGCCGAAAGACAAGTTAAAATAGGCTTAATCTATAGATTTTTATCCCAATAAATATATTTAAGACCCCGTACCTGACGATGCAGGGCTTTTCGTTATCTTTGTCAACTTACCGCATCTGGAATGCAAACCGTAAAAGTTACAAAATACAGCTATATCCTGCCGGAACTTCAGACCTCCCTGGGCCTGCTCCTGATCGGTCGTATTATGCTGCTGGACTCGATGGACAGCCCCTCCGGTAAGAGCCGGAAATCCAAAGCGGCCCTGCGGGAACTTGAGGAAAAAATTGACCTGCTGACCGACGAAATCAACGTCACCGAACTGCTGCACGAAGCGGCTTTGCTGGTGGGCGACTACAAGGAGTTTCGTAACCGGAAGAACTCCTCCCTCAACCCCAACTGACCCCGCCGACCTGATGAAAGTCATATGTTTAATTGACCACACCTGATTTTTGTCACCTCCTGCCCTGATTTCATGCCATAGCTTTGCGGCATTGCTTACACTAGTCCGCTATTCGCATGATAATTATTGGTTTCTTTTTGCTGCATTGGTACATGTCCGTTCTGATGCAAACTTTTTTTCTGCACCGCTACGCTGCCCACAAAATGTTCACGATGAGCCCCTTCTGGGAGAAGTTCTTTTACGTGCTCACGTTCATCAGCCAGGGTTCGTCGTTTCTGAGTCCACGCGCCTACGGCATCATGCACCGGCTCCACCACGCCTACGCCGACACCGAAAAAGACCCTCACTCTCCCGACTACTCCGACAGTCTGGTTGACATGATGTGGAAAACCAAATCATTTTATAATGATATTCTTAAGAACAAAGACAGTATCGATCCCAGGTTCAAGAAGGGCGTTCCCAACTGGGCGTTTATGGAATGGCTGGGCGACCGCTGGGTGGTCCGGATAGCCTGGGGTGTGGCCTATACGCTGTTTTATATCTACTTCGCCACTGCCTGGTGGATGTTTCTGCTGTTGCCGATCCACTACGTTATGGGACCGGTGCACGGGGCAATTATCAACTGGTACGCCCACCGCTACGGCTACGTTAACTTTGCCGTGGATGATACGGCCAAAAACCTGCTGCCGCTTGATTTTCTGATGATGGGCGAGTCGTACCACAATAACCACCACAAATACGGCGGCCGCGCTAACTTCGGTGGTTTCCGCTGGCACGAGTTCGACCCCACTTACCCGCTGATCCGCCTGCTGAACGCCGTAGGCATCATTCACCTGAAGCCCAACAACGACCTTAAATACATGTAAGCCATGTATAAATTACCGGCACCGGGTCTGTCTGATCCGGTGCTTTTTTATATATTGCACTGCAGCAGTCAGCAAGCTGCCGGCACACCTGAATAAACGAGCATTAATTTTATATTAAGTAGCCGAGTAAAACTCTTCATATAAAGAATTAGGGTTAAAAGGTTATTAAGCCCTTGTACAGTAGCTAATTACCTATTGCCGAGTTGAAAACTTCGGTAGACATTTGCCACATGATCATAAACCAAAACCATTTCTAAAACTATTACGACTATGCTTAAAGAGTTTAAAACGTTTATTGCCCAGGGTAACGTACTTGATCTGGCCGTTGGTGTTATTATCGGTGCGGCTTTCGGTAAAATCGTGAATTCATTGGTAGAAGATATCATTAATCCGATTCTGGGCCTGTTCCTGGGCGGAGTCGATTTAAGTAACCTGAGAGTAATTTTGAAAGATGCGGTTGGCGAAACACCGGAGGTTGCCATCCGCTACGGCAATTTCCTGAATACGGCTCTTCAGTTCATGATTATTGCGTTTATCATCTTTTTGATTGTAAAAGCGGCTAATCATATTCGTAGAAAACCTGAAGAAGTCGTTGTTGTTGGCGAACGGGTATAATCCTGATTTTACAATACATCTTATGATCAGCCCCTGCAACGCAGGGGCTTTTTTTTTCGTATTCGGTGATGACCTGATGTATTCCTTACTCCCCTACCCTTCGACTAATAGAGTTAATCGGCCGAATCAGCCGGTTCAGGCAACTTTTCAGCGCCTTCGTCTTTTAAGGGTATTTTAGTAAACTCTGTTGACTATATTTGTGTATATACACCCATTCACTGATCCACCAACCCAATGATAAAACGGCTACTCCAATCAGCCGTGGTTTTGATTGTTAAGCTCCTGCTGTTTATCAACACCATTCAGGCCCAAACCACTTACACCATATCCGGGCGCGTTACCGATCCTTCCGGTATGCCGGTGCCGTTTGCCAGCGTAGCCCTTAAGGGGAAGGCCTCCGGTATAACCTCCGACGATCAGGGTCACTACCTGTTTAAGACCAGCCTGTCGGGTGATTCGGTCCTGGTGTCCAGCCTAGGGTACCAGTCCAGGGCGTACCCCCTGCAACCCTTTCGCAACCAGGTTATCGATGTGGTGCTCATACCCAGCAGTCAGCGGCTCCAAGAGGTAAAAGTCTATGGTAAGGGTGGCGACCCGGCGTATCGAATCATGCGTGAGGTTATCCGGCACCGGGATGAACACAATCCGGTTCAACTTACTGCGTATGAGTATGAGAGCTATACCAAGATTGAGGCCTACCTTAACAATGTGGAATCGGGCAGAAAAAACAGAAAAGGGGCACCACGCATTGGACCGGTAGGCCGCCTGCTGGCCAGACTACCCACCATTACCGACGAAGCAGGAAGGCCGGCAGTACCCATCTTTATTTCCGAACAACTCTCCAGCTATTACCACCGCAGTAGCCCTGAAAAAGCGAAAGAGTTGGTACGAAAAACGCAGGTCAAAGCCGTGGGCGTTACCGATGGTGGGCTGATTTCGCAATTTACGGGCACATCCTTTCAGCAGTACAATTTTTACCGTAACTACCTGAATGTCCTCCAAAAAGACATTCCCTCGCCTATTGCCGATGTGTGGCAGGGCGTGTACACCTACCGCCTGATCGATACCGTAAAGGTTGGAGAATCTGTCTGTTACCAGATCGACTACCAGCCCAAACGGTCCTTTGATCTGGCTTTTGCCGGCACAATCTGGATTGATACCACGAGCCACGCGCTGGTGCAGGTAGCTGCCCAGATTGATAAACGTGCCAATATCAACTTTATCGACGAAATCAGGATTGAACAGGAGCTGGAACCAACATCGGCCGGCGCCTGGCTCCCGGTTCGGACGCAGGTCATGATCGACACCGACGAGCTACTCCCCCGCGCCCCCGGTGGTCTGGTACGCTTCTATTCGTCGGCGCGGCAAATTGTTGTCAACGAACCCAAAGAAGTGAATTTCTACGATCCGTCGATTGAACTGGCTGACGATTACAAGGAGTCATCCCCTTCGTACTGGACCAGCGTACGGCCCGAGACCCTGACGGCCGGAGAACTCCGAACCTTTCAGATTGTTGATTCGGTGCGCAATGTTCCCTTCATGCGTGTGGTTGGTGAGGGAATACGTTTAGGCTTCAATGGTTACCAATCGCTGGGAAAACTGCACCTGGATTACGGTCCCTTCCTGTATAGTTACGCCAGCAACACCATTGAGGGACACCGCTTCCGGGTAGGGTTGCGTACCAATCCGGGCTTTAGCCGGCGTTGGGTGCTCAGGGGCTATGCGGCATACGGTACCCTCGATCAGCAGGTTAAGTACAGTCTGGGCGCCGACTACATCGTGAGCCGCAAGCCCTGGACCCTGATCGGTGCCCGACGCACCTACGATCTGGAACAGGTAGGGCTTACGCCGGAGAACCTGGGCAGTAACTCGTTCTTTTACGCCTATGCCAGGTTCGGCAGCCTCCGCCGACCGTTCTTTCAGGAAGACAACCAGGCGTATCTGCGCCGGGAGTTGGGCAAGGGCTTTACCCAAACCGTTACCTTTCGGAACCGGACTTTTGAACCCCTCTATGCTTTTGCCTATCGGACCAGCCCTACACAGGGATTCGATTCGCCACTGAAGCGAAAATTCCGGACTACGGAGGTCATTCTGGAGACGCGTCTGGCCCCCGATGAGGTTATTCTGCAGAATGACAACGAACGGCTCAGCCTGGGAGCAACCCGCAAACCTGTTTATACCTTCCGGTACATAATCGGGCTGCGCAACGTGCTGGACGGAGCTTTCAATTACCACCGTTTCTCGTTCGATGTAAAACATTCATTCCGGCTGGGAGCACTGGGGCGGACCTACTATAACGCATCCGTCGGGTACATTCCTTCTATCCTGCCCTACCCCCTGCTCCACACGCCACTCGGTAACGAGTCGTGGTTCTACGTCGACAATGCTTACAACCTGATGAACTTCTTTGAATTTGTCTGCGACCGATATGTCTCCATCCGGGTGGAGCACAATTTTGAAGGCTTGTTTTTTAACCGCATACCGGCCATTCGGCGACTCAAATGGCGATTCCTGACCACGGCCAAAGTCTTGGTCGGCGGAGTCAGTCCGGATAATTTATCGGCCATTCCGGCTACCGATGATCTGGGACAACCGGTAGCCGGTTTTCAGCCACTGGGCCGCACGCCATATGTAGAGGTAGGTTACGGCATCGACAATATCTTTAAGGTAATGCGCGTAGACGCCATTCACCGGCTTACGTACCGCGACAACCCCGGTGTTACGCCATTTACCATAAAGGCGTCGTTCTGGGTGAGTTTGTAAACGGCAGACTTAGCAGCGCTGCTGAGGAGATTGATGGGGAGCCTAAAAGAAAAAGCCCAGCAGGGATGCTGGGCGCTCGACCTTATTTACTGCGCTCGCGTTTAGAGCGCTCCAGGTAATCTTCGCCGTGGCCTTCTTCGCCCATGGAGTTATCGTTTATTTCATCGGGATCCACCTTTACGTCTTCGGTTTTTATGCTTACCAGTGTACTGGGTGGCTTGGTATTTTCATTAAAAGGATCATTGTATCCCTCGTGTTGTTTCTTGTCCATAACGTTTATTGGTTAATTTCCCTTAGTAACCAAACGTACGGGTTAAAGTTTGGCTATACACCCTCTGCCCCTCGCCCCCTGCTATTTTAGCCACCAGACAGCTTCTTCCCCAATGTGCAGATGTACGGTAGTACCCTCTTTAAGCTCGGCACGAGTCGTTAACAGCCGTAAGCGGACGTACCGGTTTACGTCGACCTCTACCTCAAAATGACTCCCCTTGAAGAAAACCGCCGTGACGGTAGCCGGAACACCCGTTTCGCTGAGGTGAATCTGTTCCGGACGCAGGCAGAAGCAGGCATCCGGATGGTGCGATGCGGGGAGTTCCAATGAGCTCAGGCGTTTGGCGCGGATGATATTAGCCGGTCCGGTCATTCGGGCAGCATAGGCGGTAACAGGTCTGCGGTATACCGCCACCGGCGAACCCGTCTGAATCAGGTGCCCCATCTGCAAAATACCTACTTCATCGGCAATGGAGAGCGCGTCAGTGGCGTCGTGGGTAACAAACAGACAGGCCGTCTGCTCCTGCCGGACCAGATCGAACAACAGGTCGCGGATAAGGGTGCGGTTGAGCAAATCGAGGTGGCTGAACGGTTCATCGAGCAGCAGCACGGCCGGTTTCTCAGCAATGGCGCGGGCAATAGCGGTGCGCTGTTTTTCGCCCCCCGATGCCTGCCGGGGCAGGTGGTCCTGCACAGCTTCCAGCCGGCATAGCTTTACCAGTTCATCGACCCGGAACCGCTGGTATTCTTTTTCATAAAAGCGTACGGCATAGGCAATATTCTCCCGCAGCGAGATATTGGGCATGAGCTGGTATTCCTGATGCACCAGCCGGATATCGTTATGCCCCGCGACCAGCACCTCCGACGGCCCCGGCACCCGCTTGCCGTTCAGTGTAACCGTACCCCCATCGGCATCAAGCAGCCCGGCCAGTACGCTCAGCAGGGTACTTTTGCCCGAGCCGCTGGCCCCAACCAGGCCCATGATGCGGCCGGGCGGCAATTGCAGGGATATAGATCGGACGGCGTGTATATCGTCGAAGGTTTTCTGAAGCCGGTCTGCTAGCAGCACAAAATGAGTTTTTGGGTGAAATAAACAGATGCAAAGCGATACCCCCGTTCCTTACCTATTCGCTACACTGTATAAAAGCAGCACCAGGAGAAGGAAGGCGACCACCACCAGGGCAATTTTCCAGGGCGACTTTGGTCGCTCACCGGCGACCTGCCCGGTTTGGCCATTAACCAGGAACCGAAATGTTTTGCCGTTGTAGACGTAGGCACAAATCCATAGCGGCAGCAGGATATGCTTAAAGGTCTGCTCCCTGAGCCGGGTGTCTACCCGCAGCCCGCGCTGGGTATCGCCACCCATCTGACTGGCGCAGGCGCTGCGTTCGCGGTCGCTGATTTCTTCTTCGGCTTTCCGAACGCTCTCCGGCAGGTCGATGCTGTATACCTCAGCCTCCCAGCCCAGCAAAAAGCGCGGGTCATAATCGACCACGGCCTGCATATCGTACCGACTGACCTCCTGCACGGCTCCCTCCTGCGCCGATAGCTTTTGGGAAGCCATCAGCAGCACATCATCGTAGAAACCCTGGTGGCTTCCCGACCGGTACTCCCAGCGAACCCGCTGCTGCTGCTGGGTGATGGTGCGGCCGTTGGCGTCGCGAACCTGTACCGGCACGTAGTAGTAAAAGCCAGCTTCACCCTCGTAGTCGGAGTCCGCCCAGGCGTCGAACGTCCAGTAGGGAATATACATGCCGTGCAGGTTGTCCAGCATGGCCCCGGCCTTCAGGTCGGAGGGCGCGAACCAGTCGTCGCCCACCCAGCTTTTAAACCGTTGCAACGCCCCTTCGCGGGAAATCCGGAACGGCAACACGCCCGCCGGTTCGATCAGCCGGGTTTTCTGGGCTTCGGGGTTCACGTTTTTTGAGCCGCAAAAGGCACAGGTTACCGTCGGTGTATCGAAGTTTATGGTCGTTCTGGCTCCGCAGTTCCGGCAGGCATAAACACGCTTCTCTTCCGTCGGTGCCTGGGTCAGGCGATCCTGCTCCAGCCGGAAAGGCAGCGGATTCTCAATTAGTTTGGTTTTCGTAAACAGCAGGTCTTCGGTATTGCCGCAATAATCGCAACTGAGTTTCTGCTTATCGGCGGAGAACCTTAGTTGCGAACCGCAGGCCTTACACGGCACCCGAACGACATCGGTTAGTTCAGAATGCATACCCGTTTTTATAACCTCGACAGTAATTCAGCTTTTTTGGCAGTAAACTCCTCCTCGGTCAGGATACCGGCCGATTTCAGTTCTCCCAACTCTTTAATCAGAGCCAGAATCTGCGCTTTATCGGGTATCTGCCCGGGTTGCGGAGGCAGGGTGCCGGCATTGGTACTGTTCATAAAACTACCCAGACCACCCATCAGCACGGCAGTACCGGCCGGGCCGTCACTCTCGGCCGCTTTCTCAATGGCGATCCCTGCCTGGAACTGCTGAAAACGGGCCATGTCACCGGCCATGTTCATCTGGGTCGTCTTGTCGAGGAATGACTCTACCTCCGGCGGCAGGCTGGTGTTTTCGATGTAGAATCGGGTCAGTTCGAGGCCATAGGCGGTAAAGTCGTTTTGCAGCATGGGCCGCAGTTTTTCGCCCAGTTCCTGGTAATTCCGCGCCAGGTCCAGCACCGACACGTTGGTCTCCGCTACCGTATCGGAGAAGGTACTGACAATGGCCGTCCGAAGCTGGCCTTCCACATCGCTGATGCGTACCACGGGCGTTGTCCCGGCAAACTCCTTCAGAAATTTACCGGCATCGGTCACCCGCAGGGAAAAAACCCCAAAGGCCCGCACCCGCACTTGCTTGAACTCCGGATCGCGTACGATGATCGGGTTCTGCGTGCCCCACTTCAGGTTGGTAAACTGCTTCGTGGAGACGAAGTAAATATCAACCTTGAACGGTGACTCAAAGCCGAATTTCCAGGACCGCAGCGTCGTCATGATCGGCATGTTCTGGGTCGTCAGTTCATAGCGGCCGGGCGGGTAGATATCAGCAATCTGCCCTTCGTTCATAAACACCGCCATTTGCGACTCCCGGACGGTCAGTTGAGCGCCATACTTGATGTTGTTGCCATTGTCGGGAAATTTCCAGATGACGGTATCGGTGGAGTTATCGACCCAGTCGATGACTTCGATGAATTCGTTGCGGATAAAATCGAAAAGGCCCATGGTGCAGGTCTGTTGACGGATTTGGTTGGACTTGGTTGCTGCTGCGAAACTTACACAAAAAAAGCGAATCCGGGTGGATTCGCTTTGATTTACGTACCGACGGACGGTACGATAGACCAACGGACTAAAACCGCAGTGGCGAACCACCGCTGGTACGGGGTACGTCAGAAAATATAATGCGTCGACAAAAACTGCGACTTGTGGTCACTAATGATCTCGTTCAGAATCGTTTTGTTGCTATCCGTATCTTTCGTAGCTACGACGGTCCGGATCGAGAAGGAGCGCAGGGCATCTTCCACCGACAGCGTCCCTTCCGCCGAATCCTTGCGACCGGTGAAGGGGAACGTATCGGGACCACGCTGGCACTGGGCGTTGATGTTCACACGACTCACCTGGTTCACCAACGGATCGATCAGCCGGGCCAGCTGATCGGTATCGGTACCAAAAATACTCACCTGCTGCCCGTGATCCGATTCAATAATGTATTCGATGGGCTCCTCAATATCGTCGAACGGCACCACCGGCACCACCGGACCGAACTGCTCTTCGCGATAAAGTTTCATCCCTTTCGCTACTGGATACACCACGGCCGGGGAGAAATACGAAGCTTCAACAATGCCCCCGCCGTCGTTCAGCACCTGGGCACCCTGCGCTTCGGCATCCTCAATGCACTCGGTCAGAAACGCCGGCTTGTTCGGCTCCGGCAGCGGAGTAATCTGCGTTCCTTTTTCCCAGGGCATACCCGGCTTTAACTTATTAACTTCTTCGCAGAACCGGCTCAGAAACTGGTCGGCCACCGACCGGTGTACCCAGATAATCTTGATAGCCGTACAACGCTGCCCGTTAAACGACAACGAACCCAGAATACATTCTTTTACCGCAAGTTCAAGATCGGCGTTTTCCAGAATGATACCGGCGTTCTTGGCGTCGAGCCCCAATACGGCCCGCAGGCGGTTTACCTTCGGGTGCATTTTCTTCAACTGATCGGCCACCCGGCTGGAGCCGATGAGCGTGAGCACGTTGATCTTACCCGACTGCATCAGTGCCGGCACTACGTTGGCCCCCCGACCATAAATGGTATTGACTACGCCCTTGGGGAAACACTCGCGAAAAGCCTCCAGCATGGGGTAGTGCAGCAGCGTACCGTGCTTGGGCGGCTTAAACAGGATGGTATTACCCATCAAAATGGCCGGGATCAGCGTCGTGTATGTTTCGTTGAGTGGGTAGTTGAATGGCCCCATACACAATACCACGCCCAGGGGCGACCGCCGGATCTGCCCGATAATGCCCTGCTCGATTTTGAAACGCGATGAGGAACGGTCAATATCTTTCAGTGCATCAATGGTATCGTAGATGTACTCCACCGTCCGGTCAAACTCCTTGGTGGAATCGCCGAGCGTCTTACCGATTTCCCACATCAACAGGTCGACAATCTGTTTCTTCCGCTCCAGCATCTTCCCGATGAAGTTCTCCATGCAGTTGATGCGGTCGCCGATCGACATGGTGGGCCATTCGCCCCGGCCGTTGTCGTAGGCGGCTACGGCGGCATCGAGCGCTTCCATAGCCTCGGCATCCGTTGTGATGGGATAACTGCCGATCAGCTTACGCTCCAGGCCATTGGCGGTTTTTACATGGACCGGCGAGAAGACGTCTACAGTGGGACCGTTCCAGGTCCGCATCTCGCCGTTAATCAGGAACTCGCGCTGGTGAACGGGCTCAATCCGGAACTCCTCAGGAATCTGGCTCTCTTCGGGAAACAGATTTTGCAACTGCGGTAAGAAATCAATCATACAGGTAATTGGGTAGTGGTTGTTATCGGGGAAAAGACGTATAGACCAGGGAATTCACCATCCCATGCCGGATATTTTTGACCTGACTGAAAACATGTTTGGAATGCCCAGTTAATTCCGGGTTAGGTACAAAAAAACCGGCCCAATAGTGAATCAGGTCGGTTGATGAAGTGTTGAAGCGCTGCAATTTACGAAGAAAGGACGTACTCCGCACATCTTCTAAGAAATATGGACTAAGATCTGAATTTATACGACCGAAAAATAAATCACGGATGGCATTTTTCTTTAAAAACGCCTATATTAGTTTGATATAATTCAATTCCGTCCAAGATAATTCATAAGTACAAGTGCTTTATTCACGTGACAATAATCTCTATTGAACAGCGACTTCTTAAACTGATACCATTTAAAAGGCTACTCCAAGTTCTGCTCTCGTTTGTAAAATGATTTGTTGACTTATCTTATGATAATATGTTAATCTTCACAAATAAAAATCTGTTAATTAGGTCATTGAGCATAGCGCTTTGCTATTCAGTTCTACTGGCTGCAGCAACTATCTCAACGGTACACGCCCAACTTGCCAAGAACAATCTATACTTAAACAATGAAATTAAGTTCGAATGGCTTGGCTTTGAACAGGGTTTGTCAAACAATACAGCGTTTGGTATGATGCAGGACAGACAGGGGTTCATCTGGTTTGCGACCCAGGATGGGATAAATAAATATGATGGCTACACCATGACCCTTTACCAGAATGATCCACGGGACACCAACAGTTTAGGTGATAATAATGCCATGGCAGTCTTCGAAGACCACACCGGTCTGATATGGATAGGTACTGGGGGTGGGGGTGGTGTAAATTCG
This sequence comes from Nibrella saemangeumensis, assembly GCF_039541915.1. Lineage (NCBI taxonomy): Bacteria > Pseudomonadati > Bacteroidota > Cytophagia > Cytophagales > Spirosomataceae > Nibrella > Nibrella saemangeumensis. Next base: position 294,329 of record NZ_BAABHD010000084.1, on the reverse strand, counting down.
TTTAACCCCGAAACCGGCGTCTGGAAGAGATATCCTCATCATCCGAACAACCCAAACAGCATGGGCAAAGGAGCGATAGAAGGGATTGCTGAAGACAATAACGGCGTACTTTGGTTTGGCAGCACAGATGGACTGACGAGTTATGATCCCCAAAAGAACCTTTTTCACCAATATGTACATAAACCTGAAGATAAAAGTAGCTTAGTAAACAACCGGGTATTTTCAATCTGTAAAGATGAGAAAGGACGACTGTGGATCGGCACTGGTGATGGGCTTGATTTATATAATCCCGGGGAAAACTCTTTTATCCATATTACCGGGGACGCTAAAGACTCTGTAGCACTTAAAAACAGTATTGTTCACCATATATTTAAAGACAATAAAGGACAAATATGGCTTAGTACCCTCAACCATGGATTAATTGTTCTCGATCCTGATACCAGAAAATGCATAAAGCACTTTTACGATAACCCAGAAGACGCCAATGATTTAGGTAATAACTTTATATACACAACAACTCAGGATAAAACCGGCAACTTTTGGATATCAGCATCAAATGGCTTATTCCGGCACGATCCCCTGACTGGTCAATTTACGCTTTATAAAGACAAGGAATTTTTACCTGAATTAGAAACCCTTGGTCATTGTATTCTGGTTGATAACGCAGGCCTGGTCTGGCTAGGCACGACCGGACGAGGAGCGGTGTACTTTTCCCCAATTCAACGAAAATTTTACAGATACTTACATGAGGCTACCAGTTTGTTTGGTTCAGGTAGCAACCAGATCGCGGCAATCCTAAAAAGCCAAAAGAATCTAGTCTATATTCTTACGAACCGGAACCTGCTACAGTTTCAACCACAAAAAAAAGAGTTAACCTTACTATATGAACCTGATAATATTAAAAATGACAAAAGTGATTCCTATTTCGCAGCTGCCTGCGAAGAAAAGCCGGGAGTCTTTTGGCTAGGCACCTCCCAGCACGGCATTATTCAATTTGACTCGCATACAGGCAAGGTGATCAATTTTAAAAATGACCCAAAAGATCCTTCAAGTATTGCATCTAATAATGTTGATGTCCTGTTTAAAGACCGTAACAATACTATTTGGGTAGGAACGGACGGGGGGAACTTACAATATTACGATGGTAAACAAAAAAAGTTTATTCGGTATGACTTTCACCTAAAAAAGCGAAATGCGGAGTTTTACCCCGGCATCCGGTTTATATATGAAGATAAAGAAGGTATGCTTTGGGTAGCCATTCATTCAGGCTTTTTTTCAACAGGCGGGGGTGGCTTGTACCGAATCGATCGTAAAAAAAGAATGGTGGTTCATTATTATTATAAACCAAATGATCCACATTCTTTAAGTAACAATTCGGCTACCTGTATTTACGAAGATCAACAGGGGTTTATCTGGTTAGGTACCTACGGGAGCGGATTAAACAAGTTAAACCCTAAAACAGGAAAATTCACAACTTATACAAAAGGCAATGGTCTGCAATCCAACACGATCCACGCAATCTCAGGGGACAAGGCCGGGAACGTATGGATATTGGCCAAAGAAGGCATCACTCGTTTGAATACCCAAACTTTACAAACCACCCGTTTTACATATACCGATGGCTTAGCCGGATCCCCTTCCGGCGTACTTATCGCTGGTTTTCAAACGGGAAACGCTACTCTTCAGGACCCAACGGATGGTACCATTTATTTTGGCAGTAACAATGGATTCACCGTTTTTCACCCTGACCGGATTCAGCAGAACCGGTACAAGCCTGCTGTTGCAATTACCCAGTTTAAAGTAAAAGATCATCCTTATCCGATTACAGGAAAAGAGATAACCCTTTCATATGACAAAAACTTCTTTGACATAGATTTTGTAGCGCTAAGTTTTCTGTCAGCCACTAAAAATCAATATGCTTATCAACTTGCCGGACTGGACGCCGATTGGATTTACAACGGTACGGGCCGTACCGCCCGCTATACTGATGTCAAACACGGCACCTATACCTTTCGGGTAAAAGCAGCTAACAGTGATGGGGTGTGGAATGAACAGGGAGCATCTATAAAGGTGGTGGTTTTGCCGCCCTGGTGGTACACCTGGTGGGCTTATACAATCTATGCAATTCTGTTTGCAGGTGGTATCTGGAGCTATATTCAATACCGGTCGCGTGAACTGCGCCGGGAGAACCGCCGTCTGGAAGACAAAGTGGCTGCCCGCACCGAGCAAATTCAGCATCAGAAAGAAGAAATAGAATCCCAGCGGGATAATTTGGAACAGACACTCGCCGAACTTAAAACTACCCAGGCCCAGCTTATCCAGAAAGAGAAAATGGCGTCTTTAGGTGAACTCACCGCTGGCATCGCCCATGAGATTCAAAATCCGTTGAATTTCGTCAATAATCTGGCCGAGGTCAGTACCGAACTGGTAGAGGAACTTGAGGAAGAAATCCGGGCCGGCCGGGCTGAAGATGCGCTGGAAATTACCGAAGATTTAAGAGAAACGCTGGAGAAGGTAAACCACCATGGCAAGCGCGCCGACAGCATTGTCAAAGGTATGCTACAGCACTCTCGTACCAGCAGCGGTGAAAAGCAGCCCACCGACCTGAATGCGCTGGCTGATGAATATCTCCGGCTGGCCTACCAGGGATTGCGGGCTAAAGACAAGACTTTTAACGCAGACCTTCGACTAAACCTGGACCCGAATCTGGGGCAGGTAGCCATGGCTCCGCAGGAAATTGGCCGGGTTCTTCTGAATCTGTACAATAATGCGTTCTATGCAACACAGCAAAAAGCTAAGCTTGCAGACCATGACTACCAACCGCAGATTGAGATTACCACCCACGCTCAAGACTGTAAGGTAGCGTTACGGGTGAAAGATAACGGCACTGGTATCCCAGAAGAGATTCTTAATAAAATCTATCAGCCTTTCTTTACCACCAAACCCACCGGGCAGGGTACCGGTCTGGGCTTAAGTCTGAGCTATGATATTGTCACCAAAGGACATAATGGAGAAATGAAAGTGGAGAGCCAGGAAGGACTGGGAACCGAATTCAGTATATACTTACCCGTTACCGGTTAGCGAAACAAAACCCCTCCGGGCGAAGGAAATTAGAATCAAACAGCCTGTTGCCATTTGGAGAACAGGACACTCCTTCGTAATTTTCGCTATAACCCTTACCCTCATGAAAACATCACGCCGACAATTTATCCGCAATTCTGCCCTGGCCGTTTCCGGCACTGGTCTCATCAGCCTGCCCGCCGTTGAAGCCATTGCCGGGCAGCGCCGGTACGTGTCGCCTAATGCCAAACTTCAGATCGGGGTGATCGGCTGCAACGGCATGGGCTGGTCGGACCTCCGCTCCCACCTGCTCCAGAGCGATGTGCAGTGCGTGGCCCTCGCCGATGTGGACCAGAGTGTGCTGGACAAACGGTCCGTCGATGTCGAGAAAATGCAGGGTACCCGCCCACAGCTATTCAAGGACTACCGCAAGATGCTGGAAAACAAAACGCTGGATGCGGTGATCATCGGCACCCCCGACCACTGGCACTGCATGGCCCTGATCGATTCGCTGTCGGCCGGCAAGCACGTGTATTGTGAGAAACCGCTGGCCAACAGCATTGAAGAGTGTAACCTAATGCTCGCAGCGGCCAAACGCTACAACAAGATCATTCAGATCGGGCAGTGGCAGCGCAGCGGTTCGCACTACGAAAAAGCCATTGACTACGTCCGCTCGGGTAAGCTGGGCAACATCCGGCTGGTAAAGGTCTGGGCGTATCAGGGTTGGATGATGCCCGTACCCGTCAAACCCGACTCAGCCCCTCCGGCGGGTGTCGACTACGATATGTGGCTGGGTCCGGCGCCCAAACGACCGTTCAACCCCAACCGCTTTCACTTCAATTTCCGCTGGTTCTGGGATTATGCCGGGGGCCTGATGACCGACTGGGGTGTCCACGAAATCGACATTGCCCTGTACGCCATGAACGCCAAAGCGCCCAAATCGGTGATGGCGTCGGGCGGTAAACTGGCTTACCCCGACGATGCCTCCGAAACGCCGGATACCCTACAAGCCGTTTACGAATACGACGGTTTCAATATGCTCTGGGAACATGCTACCGGCATCGACGGCGGTAACTACGGCCGCACCGAAGGCATCGCCTTCATCGGTAATAATGCTACGCTCGTGCTCGATCGGGGGGGCTGGGCGCTGCATCCGGAAACAGAGACGAAAAACGGTATTAAGGTCTACAAAGTAGACGACGTACCGGATCAGGCCCGTAACGGCGACTACCTGAACGAACACACCAAAAACTTTGTGCAGGCCATCAAAGACAACAACCCGGCGATGCTGAAGTGCGGTATCGAAACGGGAAGCATAGCGGCCATTAACGCCCATATGGGTAATATCGCCTACAAGACCGGACGTAAGGTTTACTGGGACGCAGCCGCCGGAAACTTTAAAAACGACCCGCAGGCCAATACCATCATGAAGGCCAACTACCATAACGGCTGGAAACTACCCGTTATGTAATCGGTGAGAAGCCGACACCGTACAGTGTCGGCTTCTGTTTCCGGCAACCAATTCCTCTTTACGTATGAACCATCTTTCCTCTACCCTGCTCATTCTCCTGATTAGCATAAGCCTGGGCCACTGGCAGCCGGCCTCTCTCACCCGGATTATGCCGGTTATGGACAAACCGGCTCCGGTAAACGGTCTCGCCCAAGACACGGTAAAGCAAAAAGGGCTTACCAGGCTCTTTAAGTCAGAAGACATTTTGCAGCTTACCGTGCGGGCCAACCTGTCGTCTGTGCTCAAAGACCGGGGCGAAACGCCCAGCTACCATCCGGCTACGCTCTCCTACCAGGATACCCGCCAGGAGTCAGTAACCCTCCCGATCAAAATTATGGCGCGGGGGAATTTCCGCCGGAAAGCGATGAACTGCCGCTTCCCTCCTCTCTGGCTGAACTTTCCAAAAAAGATTCCCAAAGGCAACCTCTTCGACAAGCAGGGGAAGCTGAAACTCGTCACCCATTGCCAGAACGAAGAGTATGTGGTCCGGGAATACATGGTCTATAAAGTGCTGAACCAATTGACGGACTACAGTTTCAGGGCCCGGCTGGCCAAGGTAACTTACGAGGATTCGTTGGGCAAACGGTCGCCGGAAACCCGGTACGCTATTCTGCTGGAAGATGAAACGGATCTGGCTAAACGCAACTCCGCCAAAATTCTGGATAAAAAACAGCTTAACATGGCCAGAGTTGACCTGAAAACAATGCTGCGGGTAGCCGTCTTCGAATACCTGATCGGCAATACGGACTGGTCGGTGCCGTATCTGCACAACATCAAACTGCTAACCGATGAAGCCCATAAGCAGCCGGTTCCGGTACCGTATGATTTCGACCATTCCGGTATCGTGGAGGCACCATATGCGCGTCCGGCCGAGGAGCTTCAGCTCAGCTCGGTACGGCAGCGGCTCTACCGGGGATACCACTACGCTCCGGAATCGTTTCAGGAAGTCTTTGATGAGTTCAATAGGGCTAAGCCCGACCTGTATGCGCTGTACCAGAATAACCCGCATCTCGAACCTGCCTATGTGAAGCGTACGCTAAAGTACATGGACCAGTTTTACGAAACGATTAACAAGCCATCGCTGGTAAAAACTCAGTTTATCAACCAGGGATTACTCAATCAGAACAGTTATATCACCATAAAAGGGCTCAATTAAGCGCAAGCGGGTGGGCCTCCTACCGGCCAATCAGCAGCGCAATAGCGTATGCCAGTACCGCCAGGGGAAAACCGATCATAAAAATGGTGTAAGCATACGTTAGCAGCCGGTACTTGCGGGTCAGAACCAGCCCCTGGGCGTACAGGTTGTCAACCATCATAGCGTGTACGGCATCGTTATCGTCCAGCACCGCAAACAGGCTTGTGCGGTATTCTTCCCTGGAAAGTTTTATATAATCCCCGAAGAACAGCAGATCGGCCTTTGCGGGCGTCTCCGGCGCATTGGCCGGCTGATCTGACTTTATTCGCGGCCGGGTCGACAACACACTGATGGTAATGGTCAGCAGACAAACCGTGGTCAGGATTCCGGTAGGGATCAATAACGTACCTGCATTGTCGAAGTCCTTGGCATACACCGAAATCAGGATGGAGACAATAATGGTATTGATCGAGATCATGATATTGGCTTTACTGTCGGCCATCTCGCTCAGCTTGAGGTGACTGGCCATGGTGGTCCGAAACATGGTCTCTACCCCTCTATTCTCCTTTTTCTTTTTTTTCTTTTTTACTTCTCCGTCTTCCATATAGCCCTGCTTAGGCGTTCCTGCATAAATATACACGAAATAGCCGGACCAAATCACACCTTTATGGAGCTAATATGCCTTAACCTGCCCGGTACTTATTCTCAAAATCAGGCAGGTAGCTGCTTCCGATGGGAATCTCCTGCTTCCCAATATACAATTTGGTCTTCTGAAATGAGGTAATCTTGTCAAGAGCGACGATAAATGATTTGTGCACCCGGCAGAAAGTACCGGCCGGAAGTTTGGTTTCAACGGCCTTCAGCGTCAGCCGGCTCAGAATGGGTCGGAGCTGCTGAGTGGTGAAAATCTTCACATAGTCTTTCAGGCCCTCAACATACAATACCTCGTCGTGAAAAATCCGGATTTCCTGGTATTCAGAGAAGATAAAGAAGAAGGGGCGTTCAGCCGGTGCCGGACTGGCCCCACCCGGCTGACGAAGCATAAATAACGCATACGCCTTGTTGGCGGCCTTCAGCAGCCGGTCGAACGGAATGGGTTTGAGCAGGTAATCGACCACATCCAGATCATAACCCTGCAGCGCATACTGTTCGTAGGCAGTTGTCAGAATAACCATCGGCGGATCAATAAGACTCCGCAGAAACTGAAGGCCCGTGACAGTCGGCATCTGGATGTCCAGGAACAGCAGGTCAACCTGTCCCTGCCGCAGCAGTTCCCAGGCGTCCATGGGACTGGTGAATTGCCCCTTGAGATCCAGAAAGGGTATCTTGCTGAGATCGTCGGCCAGAATTTCCAGCGCAAAGGGTTCGTCGTCAATGGCGATGCAGCGCAACTGTGTCATGCTTCAGGTGCAGGGTTAAGCCTATACGGAACAGCCCACCGTCGCGGGAAATATGCAACTCGTGCCGGTCAGGATAGTGCAGTGCCAGCCGCTTCCGTACGTTGTCGATGCCAATACCCGAATCAGGATTGCGGGCAGCCACTGCCGGTATATGGGGTGTAGCGGAGACAAAAATGGGGTTTTCGCAGCAGAACGTCAGCGTATCGTTTCTCACATCGTACGAAATACTGATCTGGCTCGGCTGCTGGCTGTGTAAGCCGTATTTGAAGGCATTTTCAACGAAGGCAATAAACAGCAACGGCTCAATCTGATAGGCATCAATATCGCCCTCGCTGGTAAACGAAACCGCCTGCCGGGTCGTCAGCCGCATCTTTTGCAGGTCGATGTAATGCTGCAAATGCTGGACTTCCTGCCGCAGGGGTACTTTGTCGTGCCGGGCCTGATAGATCATGTACCGCAGCAGTTGGGAAAGGGTGACAATAGCCTCTTCGGTCTGGTCGGATTTCTTCCGGGCCAGCCAGCGGATGTTATTCAGCGTATTGAATAAAAAGTGCGGACTGACCTGGAGCTTTAGCACAGCCAGTTCGGCAGATACTTTCTGATAGACCATCTGCTGCTGCGCTTCGCGGCTGCGTGCGTGCTGCCGCCCCAACGCAATGAGCGAACTTACCAGCGACGCAAAGCAGAAGGAAATAACGGTACTGATTACCCCCGGAACAGCGCCAAAAAAGCCCTGCGGACCACGAGCGGGTGGCCGGCCCCAATTTTTTTCTTCAGCAGGGGCAGGCATATCGGGCGGGTGCATCCAGTCCGGCGTAGGCGGAAACACGAAGAAGCAGGCCCACTTCACAATCGCTACGGCCAGCAGCACTAATCCGAAGATCAGCCAGAATCGCCGGGTACGTGAATCAGTATGCTCAGAACTAGCCTGGTCCGGGTGCGTCAGCAGATCAGGCGTCAGCCGGTACAAATTGTAGTAAAAGAACGCCATGATGCACACGCTGGTAATAAGCTGGGGTACACCCAGACTCAACAGCATCGACCGGTTCATGGCAAAGTCGGGGAAGGTCACAAACGGCAGGCCGATAAATACCGCCCAACCGATTACGTGCAGCCAGACCTGATAGCGTTCCAGAAATTTCATAACACCTGCAATGTACTGTATTATGTAATCTACGTTCAACCCGGCCCCTGGATCTGCCGACGTAGCGCCCATCTCTGTCGACACAAACCCGAGCTTTATCGATACAGACAAAGTTTTCTCTTCTCTCAATTATTAGAGAGGATGGCTCCATCAGCACAAACCTGTTGCTCTTTTATAAAACCTGTCTTATCGACAACAAACCACCTTTTGCTACACAACTGGATTTTCCGTCAGGTATGCGCTGGTAATCGACACAATCAGCGCTCTTGTCGACACTCTGTCTGGGCGTTGCAACAGTTGGCGGGCCATCAGCGTATTAGGGATAAATTAGTCAAACCTGTACACGCATGACGAACCAACCGTCAGTAGAAACAACCATGAATCGCGGAGATTTTCTGCGTAGCCTTGGCCTTAGCAGTGCCGCCCTGATGTCTCTGTACTGCATGGGTGGGCTAACGGCCTGTTCTTCCAACGAAGTACCAGCTGGCGGCACCTCCACCAACCCCACTTCATCAGGCTTTTCGGGTAACGCCACCGCGGCCAGTGGTATATGTAAACTTTACGCTTGATCTGACGTCGGAGGATTATAAAAAGCTGCTCACGCAGGGGCAGTTTATCCGGGTTGGTGATGTGCTGGTTGCCAATGCGCAGGGCAGTTCATTTGTCGCCGTTAGCCGGCTTTGTACCCACGAAAACGGAAACCTGAGCTACCGGCTGACGCAGAATGATTTTCTATGCGACAAGCATGGTGGTTTATTCAACATTAATGGCAGTGTAAAAGCAGCCCCGCCCACCCGTGCCGTAAAAGCGTACAATACCAGCCTGAGCGCCGATGGCATTAAACTAACCGTGACCGCCTGACGCAGCTTAATCAACTTAATGCTACTGAGGCAGGATTAGCTATCCCGTACATACATTCCTCTTAAAAACGAATTATATCTCCTGCTTAATGAAAGCCACCACAACGAACCTAAGAAGAGTTCTGGTTTCCGGGCTCAGCATCTGGATTGCCAGTAAAGACGAGCTGATCATTAAGAGCTGCACCATGAACATTGCAGCCGGCGATGATGGTATCCATGCCGAAACAAATCTCACCATCAACGGAGGTACAATTAGTATTTCCAAATCATACGAGGGACTAGAGGGCAAGACAATTACCATCAACGATGGTACCATTCACCTTGTCTCCAGCGACGATGGCATTAATGCCCCCGCCGGCAAGGGTACCGGCGGAGGCCCAATGGGTTCTTCCTCGTCCAGCATCTACAAGCTGAACATCAACGGGGGCTTTGTATACGTCGACGCTAACGGGGATGGGCTCGATGCCAACGGCACTATTACCATAACCAACGGCATTGTCCTGGTCAACGGCCCTACGGCCAGCGGCAACGGTGCTCTTGATTATGATGTGTCCTTCCAGATCAGCGGTGGCTTTTTACTGGCGGTGGGAAGTTCCGGCATGGCTCAGGCTCCGGGCACCACATCAACCCAGAACTCGGTGCTGGTGGGTCTGACAGCCGCCCAGCAGGCGGGAACACCAATACACATCCGGTCAAGCGACGGCAAGGAGATCTTTACGTTCAAACCTTCCAAGAAATATCAGCCTGTGGCGTTCTCTTCCCCGACTTTGGTTAAAGGCACTACCTACGATGTTTATTACGGCGGCAGTACAACAGGTACCGGCACCGACGGTCTGTACCAGAGTGGCACCTACAAGCCCGGCACAAAATACACCAGCTTTACGGTGAGCAGTGTTGTTACGAAGGTAAATTCGCGCTAATAACCGGCTGTCTGTTCCAGCTTTACAAGAGGCTGCCTCTATAGGGTCAGCCTCTTGTATTTTAAGCCTTCCAGATAACAGGCATCCATAAGCAAACCGGCAAAAGTACCATAGCCAAAGTTATTCCTTCGGTTTAGTCCTTTTCGTCGGCACATCTGCCCTATTACTCTACACACCGCCTGAGGGGTGAACGAAGAGGCTACCTAACACCGTTAATCAGGTATAAGGCAACAATCATAAAACCTCCGAAAACACAAAATCATGCTTGGATTAGGAACCTCCGAAATATTAATGATTCTGGCTGCGCTCCTGCTGTTCTTCGGCGCGAAGCAACTACCTCAATTAGCCCGTGGTCTGGTCCAGGGCATCCGGGAATTTAAAGACGCAACACGGGATATTAAATCTGTGGTTGACCACACAACCATTAAGTAAGTCACTGACCAATTCAAACCTGTTATACAGTCACAATGGATCGTAAAGAATTTTTGAAGAAAGGTTTCGGCAGCCTGCTGGGAATCGCCACGATTAGTTCTGTGCTGGGTGCCTGCAAAGACTCGGAAGTAGACGCCGTTAGCACAACCGGTTCGGGCACCACCACGTCCACCGGCTCTACCAACGGTAGTTCGGCCAGCAACTGTTCGGTATCGCCCACGGAAACGGAAGGACCTTTCCCAACCAAAGTACCCACCAACTTTGTACGCAAAGACATTCGCGATGATCGTACGGGCGTACCGATGACGATGAACATCACCATCAAAAATGCCAACAGTGGTTGCGCCGTTCTGGCCGGCGCTCTGGTGGACGTTTGGCATTGCGATAAAGATGGCTACTACTCCGAATACGGCGGAAGCGGCATGCAAAGCGTCAACTTCACGAAAGTCGACTTCCTGCGTGGGCGGCAGACGACTGATGCTAATGGTCTGGTCAGCTTTACGTCAATCTTTCCCGGTTGGTACGGGGCCCGGGCTCCGCATATCCACGTCCATATCTACAACGCATCCGGCAAATCGCTGCTGGTGACCCAGATTGCGTTCCCCTACGACGTTGCCAATACGGTATACACCACCGGTCAGTCGTACGGCTACACCAAAGGGGCGCAGGATACCAAAAACGAAACCGATAACGTATTCCGGGATGGTTTCGCTACCGAACTCGCCACCGTCTCAGGCAGTCTGTCGGGTGGTTATACCCTAACGCATACGATTGTTGTTAACGCCTGATTATTAGAGGCTCAGGTGTGGAATGGATCTACTCATTCCGCACCTGATTTTTAACCACGTGCTTACTGCGACAGATGAACACGCACGCTCAAATATACCTCGCCGACCAGCGCGGCTGCTCCGAAACCGATTTCTTCCGCAGCTATCATACCTTCAACTTCGGCCAGTATGCCGACGAAAGCCGCAAGCCGTTTGGCGCATTGTACTTGCTGAACGATGATACGCTGCGGGCCGGAGCCAGTCTGAGCCTGCAAGTGGAGCAAAACACGCAGGTGGTGCTGCTGCCGGTACTAGGTGGACTGGAGTACCTGAGTGATATTGACAGCGGTTTTCTGGAGGCTGGGCAGGCAGGAATTTTGTCCCTGGCTGCCGGTATGCGCTATACCATCAGTAATCCATACGATCAGGAAACCATCAATTTTTTACAGTGGTGGCTTATACCGCCAATAGTCGACTTTACGCCTGGTATTAGTCAGGCTGGTTTTGATCTCTCCCGAAAAAACACGCTTTTACCTCTGGTTGATTCAACCAGTTCCAAAGCTGATAGCCGAAGCTTTATCGGCCGGTACGATGGACGGCAGGAAGGCACCTATACGGTAACAGTTCACTCGAAGGCCACCGGCATTTTTGTGTTCATTATACAGGGTGCTTTCGAGGTGGCCAACCGGCTGCTTCACGAAAAAGATGGCCTCGCGCTGTTGTACGAGAAGGCTAATGCGCTGGAATTTGAAGCCTTGTCTAACGACGCTCTGCTGCTCCTCCTGGACCTGCCGGTCACCGGGTAACGCGGAGTTGCCCTTGTTTACGTCGCCACATTTCAGTGACTGGGCGGCACTTTTCGTCTGACAGGGTAATCTGTTCCCCGTAGCTGCAACGATTGGGCGTGTTTAAGCCTCGACGATTTATTCACTCCGCAGGCTTTTCACCGGGTTCATCAAAGCGGCTTTTACGCTCTGGAAGCTGACCGTCAGCAACGCAATACCCACGGCCAGCAGGCCGGCCAGCGCAAACATCCACCAAGCCAGATCGATGTGGTAGGCGTATTCCTGCAGCCACCTGTCGGTAGCCCACCACGCAATGGGGATAGCAATGACGTTGGCAATAATGACCAGTTTCAGGAAATCCATCGACAGCAGCGAGGCCAGACTGGCAACGCTCGCACCCAGCACTTTTCGCACCCCAATTTCTTTGACACGCTGTTCGGCGGAATACGTGGCCAGTCCAAAAAGCCCCAGGCAGGCAATGATAATCGTAGCCACAGCCCCCCAGATCAGCAGCGTTTGCCGCCGGGCATCCTCCTGATAAAAGTTGGCGAGTTGCTGATCCAGAAAATGGTATTCAAACGGCTCGTCGCTATCCGCTTTCATCATCACAGCTTTCAGTTTTTCAAGGGTTTCAGGAATGCCTCTGGCGTCGATACGGGCGGTGTAGTAGTCAATGTCATGAATCGGATTCTGGTTATACGCCAGGACCAGCGGCTCAATCTTATCGCGCAGCGACTGGAAATGAAAATCCCTGACAATCCCGACGACCCTCGCTTTGAAGGGTTCATTATTAACCAGCACCGGTTCAAAATCCCCCCCCCGCGACATGGCCGGCATCTCCACCAGTTGGCCAGACGGCTGGGTAATGTTTAACAGACGAGCCGCCGTTTCATTCAGCAGTACCGCAGTTGAATCGGTCGGATTGATAAAGTTTCGTCCCTGCACCAGGCCGACTTCAAACGTTTTCAGAAAATCTTTGTCCACCCCGATAAAATAAGCCACCTTAGGTTCACTGGCTTTACCCTGGTTGTTGATCTTAACCGTGCGAATCATTTTCCATTCGCCGGGTACCCGCGACGAAACCGAAACGTTTTTCACGGACGGGATTTTGGCCATATCGGCCTTAATCGATTCATAACCCTTTTTGGCAGCGCCGGTATTGATATCGATTACTACCATCAAATCTTTGTTAAAACCCAGGTTGGTCGTATTCATAAACCGTACCTGCGAAATCAGAACGATGGTTCCAATAATGATGATGATCGAGATGGTAAACTGAAAAACCACCAGAGTTTTGCGCAGACTCAGGTTACCCCGCTGGTTTATCTGCTTCCCTTTCAGCAGCAGAACCGGCTTGAACCCGGATAGCAGCATAGCGGGGTAACTGCCAGACAGCAGCCCGATGAGCAGCGTAGCGGCCAGGGTCATCAGCCAGATCCGGTAGTCGGTTCCAAAACCCAGCGTCAGGTGTTTATTGACCAGCGGATTAAAGAACGGCAGCAGCACATTGACCAACACCAACGCCACAACCAGCGAGAAGCCTGTCACCAGCAGGGCTTCCACCAGAAATTGATACACCAGATGGGCCCGCTCGGCACCGATCGATTTACGAACGCCAATTTCTTTTATTCGGTTAGAGGCTCTGGCGGTCGATAAATTCATGTAATTAATCCCGGCGATAAGCAGAATGAATAAGGCGACAAACGAGAAGATGTTGATGTAAAACGGACTTCCCTGCGCCATAGCCTCAACGTTTGAGTTTCTGGCACCATCGGTAATGCCTTCCGAATGCAGGTGGACGTCGTTCAAGGCTTGCAGGCTATACGATAAACTAGTTCCGACTTCTGGCTTAAAGTTGGTCAGGATGAGCTTCGTTAATTTAGCTGAAACCGCTTCGGCGTTCGTGTTGGGTTTTAGCAGCAGGTAAACCGAAAAATCGGCGGATGACCAGTCACTTGCCGCTGTTTGTTTGAAAAAATCGGCATTCCGGTACGAAGCTTCGGAGACCAGCGAATTGAAATCAAAGCTTGAATTAGGCGGGTGGTTTTTCAGCACGCCGGTCACTTTCAGCGGAGTTTCCATATGGCTGAACTGGAGCGTTTTGCCCAGTACCTGGGTGCTGCCAAACAGCCGCGTAGCCAGATCTTCGTTGATAACGATTGAGTTGGGCTCCTTTAAAGCGGTATTCCGATCCCCAAGCACAAGCGGAAAATCAAAGATCGTTAAGAATTTCTCATCTGCGTTGGTGATGGTTTCCTGAAAATTCACGGGATTTTCAGGATTAATCAGATTCGCCCGCCCGATTCTCGACATCCGCGTCGTACCCTCGATTTCGGCAATCGTTTTAGGGGACTCTTCGGCCAGCTTATAGCTGCCGGCCGCTACGGTGGTGGCTTCGCCTTTTATGCTCTTATGCTGAATAACCCGGTAGATACGGCTGGCCCGGCTATGCTGCTGGTCGAAGGTAAGTTCATCAAACAGATACAGGCCAATAAGCAAGAAGCAGGTGATACCAAAGGCAAGTCCGGCAATATTGAGCAGGGTGTAGAGTTTATTCCGGCCCAGGGTTCGGAGCGCGGTTTTTACATAATTACGAATCATAGCAGGGTGTGGCTTGGGTTATGGATTAAAAATGGGATTAGGATGACACACTTAAATTATCAACCGGGTTCGCATTGGCCGCTTTCAGGGTTTGCGACAGAATGGTCGACAGGCCCAGCACCATCATGATCAGCAGACTAATAATGATTTCGATAAAGCCAATTTCTATCCTGTAATGCTGGACGGTGGCCAACAGGTAGTTGAAAAGCACATAGATCACAGGAACGGTAATCACGCTGGCAATGACCATCAGGATAATGAACTCTTTGGATAAGAGCAGCACCAGGCTTTCGGAAGTGGCCCCCATCACCTTTCGGATGCTGATTTCCTTGACGCGTTTTTTAGTCGTGAAGGAGACCGTCCCTAACAGACCCAGGCAGGCCACTGTGATGGCTAATACCCCCAGAAAGCCCCATAGCTTCATGATCATGATATAAAAACTATAGGCTTCTTTGATCTCTTCTGAAAAAAGCTGTGCGCTGAACTCACCGTCACCGCCAATCTTCTTCCAGAGCGCTTCCATCGCCGGGAGATCGCCCACCACCTCCTTTGATACCAATTTAACATTTGCATACTTGAAGCGGGCCGGATCGTAGTCGAAGTAAAACGGCTTGATGGCTTCTTTGAGACCTGCATAATGGAAATTTTTGAGAACACCGGCGATGCGCACCTCTCGGCCATCCGGTAAGACAAACATCCGGTCAATGGCGGCAAACGGATCTTTCAGATTTAACTTTTTGACAAAATCTTCATTGACAATAATGAGCCGTGCGTTCTCCGCAGCTTTATTACTGAAGTCTCTGCCGGCCAGCAAGGCTAATTTCATGGTTGCAATGAATCCCTCATCGACGGATATAGAAGATGCCGCCAGCGAGTCGGCCTGGTGCGCCAGCCTGACGGGCCGTTCCGGAGCGCTGCTAATGCCCAGGATATGCGACGACAGGGTTATCCGCTGCACGGAGGAGAGCTTTCCGTATTCGTTTTTGAATCGCTGCGCATCCACATTCTTCAGCTCAACATCCAGAACCTGCTGCTGTTCGAATCCAAAGTCGTAGTGTATCGAGTACTGATACTGTCGCATCATAATGACAACAGCCATAATAAAACCAAGGGAAAGCACAAACTGCGTGGTTAGCACAATCCTGCGGAAGTACGAGCGACGGCTTGTCTTTATTTCTTTCCCTTTCAGGGCATTGATGGGCGAAATCTTTGAGAAATACAGCGCCGGAACAATCCCGGCGGCAATCCCAACCAGGATGGCGAATAGAAAGAAGCCAATGAAGGTTGCCGGCGTAGGTGATAAATCCAGGGGTTCGGTCTCAACCATCTGGTATAAAAAATCGCCCCGTATCAGTTCAAAAATCGGATAGGAAAGCAGCAGCGCCAGCAGCACAATGATCGTCGACTCTACGATGAATTGGAGAAAAAGCTGCTTCTTTTGTCCGCCCATCACTTTTCTCACCCCTATTTCCTTCATGCGCTCCAGGGATTGTGAGATCGACAGATTGGCATAATTTGAGCAGGCGGGTATCAGTATGACCAGCGTGATTGAGCCTATGATAAAAAGGCCCAGGAAACTCCAGGTCTGGCCTAAAGAATCATAGAGCTGAGGACCCGGTACAATTTCGGTCAGCGCCTGGAGCCTGAAAGCAGTTTTGTTATCCTTTTTGGTATACCGCTGTCTGGCGGTTTCATCCAGGAGATGCCCGATGGTAGCGGGCTCAGCGCCTTCGGCAAGCAGAAAGTAGACATAGGAATTAGCAAATGATTGCCAGCCCTGCTCATCGGCCAGGAACGAAGCCCCTTTATACGACAGGAAGGTGGCATAGGAAGCTATGGCATCAAACCGCATGTGGGAGTTTTCGGGTACGTCTTTCAGAATACCGGTGATCACTAGATCGCCGTACGGTTCCATGCGGATAACCTCACCCAATGCATCGGTGCTGCCGAACAGTTTCATGGCTTCTGTTTCCGTGATAACAACGGTATTCGGTTTGGTGAGTGCCGTCGCCTTATTTCCATGCAGTAACGAAAAATTGAAAACGTCTAAAAACTCAGGATCTGCAAAATAGCCATACAGCGGAATCTTCTTCTCCTGGTAGATCGCATCGCCCCCCAGTGATCTATGGATGCGGACTACTTTGTCGACTCCGGTAAATTCATCTTTCAGTTTTTGAGCAAGGCCAACCGGAGCAGATGCGTAGTGCGGATTTTCTACATTATCATAGACTTGCGTGGTTACCCGGTAAATCCGGTCTCTGTGGGGATGAAACTCGTCAAACCGGAAAAGGAAGGTGAGCAGGGCCACAAATAATAAACTGGTCGACATGCCCAGGGCTAGGCCAATGATGTTTAATACCGTAAAGAATTTATTCTTGAATAGATTACGGTAGGCAGTCTTAAAGAAATTGGTAAACATAAGACGTTGACTGATCTTACTTGTCAAGAAAGCAAATCCTATGCCTGCCTGAAAAAGCGCTGGTTATCAGGTGCCTATCTGCCAGTGTATTCTATATATTGTCCGTAGGCGGACAGGTGTTCGCCCAATAGTGGACAGGCACCTTTCCCCTTGCCGGTTTCTTTACTCGTTGCCGACCGGGTATTTTTCTCATGTCCTGCGGTGGCTTTCTTTCAGGAAAAGCAAAAAAATAGGGTAGTTTTTTCATCGACCCATCCCTATCTTAGTAATGAGTCAGTTTTATACTTCCACAAAGAAAAAATAGAAGATTATTAACCATACACAATTCTACTAACCCAACTGTACGCATGGGACAGATGACCTCCCGACTCGCTCGACAGCACCAGGAAAACCAGGAGAAGATCATATGGAACAGCTTCAAAAAAGGCGATAGCCAGGCATTTGAGCAGTTATACCAACGGTACTTCGCCATACTAACCCGCTATGGCTTCCGGCTCACCGCTAACCGCCAACTGCTGGAAGACGCCATCCAGGATGTTTTTGTGGAGTTATGGCGACGGAAAGAGCATCTCGCTGACGTTGAAAACGTAAAATTTTACCTGTTGTGCGCTTTACGCAACCAGATTATCCGCAACATCCGCCACGACCGCTTTGAAACGGCCGAAGACATCGACGACTTTCTGGATTTTCTGGTGTCTCTGTCGTCGGAACAGCATACCATTCAGACCGAAACCGAAACCAGCCAGCGGGAGCGGATACAGCATGCCATTACCCAGTTGAGCGGACGGCAGCGCGAGGCCATACATCTTCGGTTTTACCACGGCCTAAGTCTGGATGAAATGGCTCAGCTTATGGGACTCACCAAGCAGTCTGTCAGTAACCTGCTTTTCAAATCGTATGCAGTGTTGCGGCTCGGCCTACGGTTCATTTCAACCCTGTATGTGTTGCTTTTCCCCATTTAATTCTTAAAAACTAACCGGGCAAGGGTATTTCCATCCCGTACCGGCACCTGTAAGGGTAGCGATCGACTTTGTTAAATTCTCAAGATGAAACATCCTCCTTTCCAGCTAAGCGATTTTCTGAACGACGATTCGTTCGTTCGCTGGGTACTCAACCCGGAAGAAAATACAGCCTGGGCATACTTCCTGGAACTACACCCCGAGCAACAAACACTGGTGGATCAGGCCCGGCAGGTGATACTGGATATCTACTCGGCTGAGCAGCAACCGATTTCGGATGAACCGGATAAACGGGCGGTCTGGGCCAGAATTGAAGCGCACACGATCGGGGAGCCAGCCGTGCAGTCTAAGCCTCTATTCTGGCAGGCATACTCCTATCAGTTTGCGGCTGTTGTGTTGGTACTGGTCGTTGTGAGCATTATAGCGATCCTGCCGGCCCGGACAAAAACAATTGGCTATAATGATCTGATTGCCAAGGCGGTTACCCAACGAATGGAGAAAATCAACACCACGAACGCAGCGCAGCGAATCGTGCTGGAAGATGGGAGTATAATTACCCTCGAAAAGGGGGCAAAACTGAGTTACCCTGCTCATTTCGATTCCCGGCGACGCGAGGTAGTGCTGAGTGGTGAAGCTTTTTTTGAGATTACGCCTGATCCGGGCCGGCCGTTTTACGTATACGCCAACGAGCTGGTAACCAAAGTGCTAGGCACCAGCTTCCGCATCAGCGCTTTCGACTACGATAAGCAGGTTATTGTGAAGGTACATACGGGCCGGGTATCCGTTTTCAAGCAGGAGCATGTCGAGATCAATGATCCTGAAACGGGCGGATTGGTGCTTCTCCCCAATCAACAGGCCATTTTCAGCCGGGAGAGCGCACTCCTGAACAGACGTCTGGTAGACGAACCCCAGCCTGTGCAGCCGGTGGCCACCATCTCCCGGAAGTACTTTGAAGAAACGCCGGTACCGGTTGTACTACAGGCGCTGGAGCGCGTTTACGGCGTGTCAATTCTATACAATGCCGATGTTCTTGCCGGCTGTTACATCACCACTACGCTTAGCAATGAGTCGCTGTACGATCAGCTGGAGGTTATCACACAAACCATCGGAGCAACGTACAAAGAGATTGACGCCCAAATTCTTATTGAGTCGAACGGGTGTCGATAACCAATGAAAAAGACCTAACTGTTTCCTATGATCTGACTTTACGTAACCTCTCTTTTAAAAAAGGGGAATGATGGTGCAACATCACTCCCCACTACTCCGCAGCTTAGGGAGCTGCCTGAGCCTTCGTTTTGTCTTTCCAGAACAAAAACCATTAAATGTATGTCAATTTCCTTCACCAAAAAAGAGATTTTCAATCTTATGAAAATCACGACCATTCACCTGCTCCTTATAAGCTGCCTGGCTTCTTTCAGTGTAGCCGGACCCACTCTTGGGCAGGATCGTTTGCAGGAACGGATCAGTCTGCACGTAAAAAATACCGACCTTAGAACCGTCCTGCGCGATATCGAAAAGAAAGCGGATGTTACATTTTCCTACCAGAAGGGGGTAATTGCCCCGAACGATAAGATCAGTCTGGAGGCCACGGATGAAACCCTGGAGCGGGTACTTCAGCAACTGTTTACATCGCGCCAGATTCGCTATCAGGTAATTCGTAGCAACAAAATTGTCCTGACCCGCC
This sequence comes from Nibrella saemangeumensis, assembly GCF_039541915.1. Lineage (NCBI taxonomy): Bacteria > Pseudomonadati > Bacteroidota > Cytophagia > Cytophagales > Spirosomataceae > Nibrella > Nibrella saemangeumensis. The sequence continues at coordinate 274,653 of NZ_BAABHD010000084.1, read as the reverse complement.
CGAATTACACGGGTCAACTCCAGGAAACTACCGAACAACTTCCCGATGGGCAGGCAATAGGACAATCCAGACAAGTCAGCGTTGACCAAACCATCCGGGGCCGGGTAACCGACGAAACCAACGCTGTCCTGCCGGGTGTCAGTGTCGTGCTGAAAGGTACCCAGCGGGGTACCACCACCAATACCGACGGTCGCTTTGAGCTTTCCGTTCCCGAAACAGGGGCACCGGTGCTGGTATTCAGCTTTGTGGGATACAAAACCCAGGAGGTATCCGTCGGGACGCAAACTACCCTTCAGGTATCGCTGGCACCCGAAAACAAAGCCCTGAGTGAGGTGGTCGTCGTGGGCTATGGTACCCAGAACCGGCGGGATATTGCGGGCGCGGTTTCTTCCATCGATGCCCAGAAAATAGCCGACCAGCCGCTCACGGGCTTTGACCAGGCCCTCCAGGGGCAGGCCGCTGGTGTGCAGGTGAATCAGACGTCAGGTACGCCCGGTGGAGGGGTAACGGTACGCATCCGGGGAGCCTCTTCCATCAACGCCAGTTCTGACCCCCTGTACGTCATTGATGGTGTACCCATTACCAACAATGGCGCTCTGGCAGGTAGCTTACCCACGGTACAGCCCATTAACCCGCTATCGACCATAAATCCGAACGATATTGAATCCATCGAAATCTTAAAAGATGCCTCGGCAACGGCCATCTATGGTTCCAGAGGAGCCAATGGCGTGGTACTTGTCACGACCAAATCAGGCAGGGATGGGCGCAACACCATGTCCTATAATACCTATTACGGCTTTTCCAAAATCCGGAAACAGATACCCATGCTCAATGCCGGTGAGTTTTCGGCTTTTGTGATTGAATCCAACGAAAATGGGTGGCTCGACCGGGGTAACAACCCCAATGTGGCCAATGCCAGCCGGGGGGCCTGGAGAAATTCCGACCTGGTGCTGGACCCTAACCATCCCCTGCGGGCTAATACCAACTGGCAGGATGAAATTTTCAGAACGGCCGCCATCAAAAATCATCAGCTGTCGTTCAACGGCGGGACCAGCAAATTACAGTACCTTATTTCGGCCAACTACTTTGACCAGGAGGGAGTCATTATTGAATCGGGGTTTAAGCGTTACTCGTTCCGGGGCAATATCGACGCCCAGGTAACGGACAAAATAAAAGCGGGCATCCGGTTCAATCCTTCTTACAGTTATAATCAGCTGGTCGATAATGACGGTCACTTCGTACGGGGCGGCCTGGTCAACAGCGCCCTGCTGGCCGCACCCCTGTACCCGGTTTATGATGCCAACGGAAATTACGTCAGCCAGACTGCCCTCAGTACCAACAGTACCGGTATAGGCCTGGGCAACATCGACAACCCCGTCGCACTGGCCAGGGAGTCGTCGTTTGAGGTGGGGCATCTGCGGCTGTTGGGGAATATGTACGTGGAAGCCGAACTACTCAACGGCCTACGTGTCCGGACTTCGTTTGGCGGGGATATCAATGCTTTCCGGAACCGGGAATTCAGGGGTTCCAAACTGGCCAATGGAGGTAGCCCCCCACCCAGTGTACCGAGCGGGGCGTCCCGGTCTTCGCAGGATATCAACTGGCTGAACGAGAATATCCTGACCTACGACCGTTCTTTTGGCAACCACAAAATCAACACGACGCTGGGTTACACCGTCCAGAAATCAGATTATGAGCTGAATGCTGTAGGGGCCATAAACTACCCAAACGACCTGGTCGAATACGTAGCGGCCGGGCAGGTGACCAGCGGTACAGCCCAACGCGAGCAGTGGGCGCTAGAATCCTACCTGGGACGCATCAACTACTCCTTTAACAGCAAATACCTGGTAACGGCCAGCTTTCGCCGAGACGGCTCGTCGCGCTTTGGTACGGGCAACAAGTACGGCAATTTCCCTTCCCTGGCGCTGGGCTGGCGGGTTTCAGAGGAGCGCTTCATGCGGGATCTGGATGGTATCAGTAACCTGAAAATACGAGGCAGCTACGGGCTTACCGGTAATTTCAACATCGGCAATTACTCGTCTATCGGCCAGCTTTCACCCGTCCGGTATGTTTTAGGAACCGCTGCAAACCTGGCAAACGGCCAGTTTATTTCTACCCCCAATAACCAGGATCTTACCTGGGAAACCACCTACCAGGCCAATGCGGGTATAGACATCGGCTTTTTCCAGGGGCGTTTAGAGCTATCTGCGGATATCTACAAAAAGAAGACTAAAGACTTGTTGCTGGCCATTGATGTTCCACACTATTCCGGCTTCGGAAGCGCCCTTACCAACATAGGCGAAGTAGAAAATAAAGGGATTGAACTGGCCATTAATTCCGTCAATACAACCGGTGCGCTAAAATGGAATACGAGCTTCAATATTTCGGGGAACCGGAACAAGGTTGTCGATCTGGGACCCATCGAAAGGCGCTTTGTCAGTACGGACTTAGGCGGAACCACGGCCGTGCTGGTAGAAGGTCAACCGTTTTCCCAATTCTGGGGGTTGCGTTCGCCGGGGATTTTCAAGTCTACCGAAGAAGCCAATGCTTACGTCAACGCCAGCGGGACTAAAATTCAACCCAATGCCTCGGGTGGGGATGTTAAGTATATCGACGTGAACGGCGACGGAAAGATAGATTCGGAAGATATGACCTTTATCGGCAACCCGAACCCCACGTTTATTTTCGGACTGGGAAACAATTTGAGCTGGAAGAATTTTTCGTTGAATGTGCTACTCTCGGGCAGCTACGGAAACGATATCCTAAACATGACCCGCCGGATATTGATTGGGGGCAGTTCCAACTTCAACGTGACCCGCGACTACTGGCAGAATCGCTGGACGCCGGAGAACCCCAATGCCACCGAGCCCAGAGCCATCCGGGGTGACCGCAACGGTAATACCTCCACTTCCACCCGGATTGTCGAGGACGGCTCCTACCTGCGGCTTCGCAACATCGTACTCGCCTACAACCTGCCCAAGCCCCTGATCAGCCGGGTAAAACTGGCCAATGCCCGCGTTTATTTTTCCGGGGCCAACGTACTGACCTTTACCAAATACAAAGGCTTTGACCCTGAAGTAAACGAGTATGGCAACAGCGCCATCTCGCAGGGCATTGACAGCGGTGGGTACCCGTTGCCAGCCACGTATACCTTTGGCATTGACCTCACTTTCTGACGAAGCTAAATCCGTTACCACTATGAAATTAAGAACTATAAAGCTATTGGTTTGTAGCGCATTAACCCTATTTCTGTCGGGCTGCGGGGAGGATTTCCTGAACCTGGCCCCCATTGACAATCCCAACGAAAGAGCTTTCTTCCGAAACGCCGATGATTTTAATCTGGCGGTAATAGGTGTGTATGATGCCGTCAATGAGCGCCTGCTGGAGCAATCGGGCTGGGCCCTGAAAGAGATGCGGTCGGATAATACCGAGCAGCACCAACTGGCCCTTGGCGGTTTTGCCGAAGGGTTCAATCAGATCAATGAATTCTACGTACTGCCCGATAACGGGCTGGTCCTTGACCATTGGCGGAGTTCGTACTACGGCATATCGCGGGCCAATACCGTGCTAACACGGATCGGCAACATCGACTTCAGCGAACAGCTGAAGAATCAGTACCGGGGTGAAGCTTTGTTTCTGAGGTCTTACCTCTACTTCAACCTGGTGCGGCTGTTTGGCGATATACCCATGCCTACCCAGGAATTTGCCACCCCATCGGCCGCCTTTGGAGAAGGCCGCGTGCCTGCCGAACGGGTGTATCAGCAGTTGATCCAGGATCTAAAAACAGCAACGGGCTTTCTGCCACTGAGCTACCCGACGGGGCAACGAGGAAGAGTAACGCAGGGAGCTGCGCGGGCCTTGTTGGCCAAAGTATACCTGACGGTGGGTCAGAAGGCCGAAGCAGCCAGTGAGTTACGACAAGTCATCAGCAGCAACCAGTATCAACTTCTTCCGGATTATGCCAAACTATGGGGCAGAGCCAACAAAAATAGCGCTGAAAGCCTGTTTGAGCTGCAGTTCAAATCAGGGGGTGTTGGCGAAGGCAGCACCTATGCCGACGCCTGGCTGCCGGCTCGGGCTGGCCTGGACATATACGGAAGTACCTACCGGGGCGGTGGCGGACAGGGCCTGAACTCGCCCACCCAGGATATTATTGCGGCTTACGAAAAAGGCGATCTGCGCAAAAAAGTTTCTGTAGCCGAGTCGTATACTAAAGCAAACGGGCAGGTAGTGCTGGAACCCCGAATTCTCAAATTCTCAGATGCCCCCAGCCTACCCCTTGACTCCGATGACAACTTTCCAATTATACGCTACGCCGATGTACTGCTGATGCTGGCCGAGGCCGTGGGCCCTACCGGCGAGGGCTGGGACCTGCTTGACCGCATCAGGACCAGAGCCGGCCTGGGCAATGCGGACCGGACCCAGAATTTTGTGGATGTCTTACTCCAGGAAAGAAGAGTGGAATTTGCTTTCGAAAACCACCGCTGGTTCGATCTGCTTCGCTTTGGCAAAGCGCTGGACGTTATGAGTGCTCATTTGCAACAGCGCAAAAACAGCAGTACACCTTATCTCTACAACAAGATCGGTCAGGTTACCCAAGGCAAGCTTCTCTTTCCCATTCCGCTGCGTGAACTTCAGATCAACAAATCACTGACCCAGAATCCAGGGTATTAAGCTGAATTAAGGTTAGGGTAATTCGTTATCAGCCGGGCCAGAAGGTCCGGCCAGATCTCTCTTTGTCTCTTCAAAACGATATCTCACCTGCAAAATCATGATGCAACGACTCTATACGGTACTCCTTTTGCTGCTTTGGGCTACGGTTGCTCAGGCGACCACTTTTGTGGTCAATACTACTGCTGATGGACCGGGTGAGCCTGGTCCGGCCACGCAAACCTTACGCTGGGCCATCGCCGAGGCCAACGGCGATGGCTCCGCCACCCCGCAGGAGCCGCACCTGATCCGGATTGACGTAACGGGTACCCTGGTGCTGACGTCCCAACTACCCTCCCTGGGTACCCACATTTCCATTCTGGGGCCCGCAACGGGTTTCACTATTCAGGCCCACAGTGGCATCAGGCCGCTGGGTACCCCGGCCGGCAACACCATCACCCTGACGAATCTGACTATTACCGGCGGGGGAGGCTTAGGACTGGGCGGGGGCGTACTCAACAATAGCTCTACCATGACCCTGATCAATTGCACCATCTACGGCAATAGCGCCACGCAACGCGGAGGAGGTATTTATAGCAGAAACCTGGGTGGCGCTAACCCAATACCGCAGTTACACCTGATCAACTGTAAAATTCACAATAATGCATCTACCGGTACCAGCACAGGCCATGGGGGCGGTGGCGTCTATGCGGATGGTCCTGTAACCATCGAAAACTCGCAGATTTATAACAATATGTCCGCCGGGCTCACCAACGGGGGTGGCGGTATTTACGCCATCTCTTCCCTTTCCCTCACGAACTCGGCCGTCTACGACAATCTCTCTACCCGGGGGGGCGGGGGTGGTATCTATGTAGCCGGTACCCTCATAATAACCGGCGGTAGCCTGTACGGGAACACCGCACGGGCTATCGGTGGTGGGGCCCTTTACAAAACGGGGGGAAGTACCTCCACCCTGAATGGGGTGACGGTCCGTAACAACCTCACCGAAACAGGGTCCAGCAGCCACGGGGCTGGTCTTTTCTTCAACAGTACCGGAGCTGTTTTCATTAGTAATTCAGCTATTCATAACAACCAGGCGCTGGCGACCAGCAGCGGGGGGGGCGGTATTCGCTTTGCCAACTCCGGCAGCGCCACCATTACAAACAGTACTTTATTTGGAAACAGCGCTACCGGAGCCGGGGGCGGAATTTCCAATGCCAGCACCGGTAGGATCACCCTGCACCAGGCCACCGTAGTAGCCAACAGCGCTGGCGTGGGCGGAGGGTTCTGGGGAGCTTCCAGCGCCAATTCCTGGCTGAACTATTCGATCGTATCCGGTAACACGTCCCCCAACGGGGTAGACCTCAATGGTAGTTTCAACTCCGAGTTTAACTACAACCGGCTGGGCAGTGTCAACGGCTATACCTGGGTAAATCCGGACCCTGCCAATACCACGGGCAACAGCCTGTTGCTGCTGTACGGTACCACTACGCCTACGCTGGTTGACAACGGTGGCACGGAGGGCATTACTCAAACGGTGGCGCTGGTCGCCGGGGCCAACCCGGCTGTACTGACCGAGGCAGGTACCATTGCCTCGCTGGCAGGGGTACTACCCAAAGACCAGCGGGGTTTCCTGCGTAATAACCCAAACAGCCGGAGTATCGGCGCGTACGAGCGCGACGCGCAGGCCTTTTACCTGGCCGACATCGAAGCCAACGAGTTGCTGTACGTACTGCCGGGCAGCTCGCAGGTACCTGTCACTGCCAGCCTGCTCAGCAGCGCCGGTGGTAATCTTACGTCCGCTACTGTCCGGATTACCGGGGGCTACCGGGAAGGCAAAGACCAGTTGACAGCGACGGAACTGCCCGCGGGCGTCAGCAGCAACTGGGATGCCTCTACCGGTACCCTGACCCTGTCCGGCAGCGCGTCGCCCCTGGCTTACCAGACCGCGCTGCGCCGGGTGACTTACCAGAATCTCAATTCTTTAGCTCCCGATTTCGGGCTGCGAACCGTCGCGTTCACTACTTACCAGGAGGCTATCGCCAGCAACCTGCTCAGCCGCGTGATCAACGTTACCCCTCCTCCGCAGCCTCTGTTGGGGAGCATGGAAAGTACCGCTCTGGAATACGTCATTGGCTGTAATGAGGCCGTTTCGTACCGCCTTACCACCAGTTCGGTTGTTGATGCGTTTGGATTGAATTCGCTTACTGTACAAATTACGAACAACTACCAACTTGGCAGCGATGTACTTTCCCTGCCCGTACCGCCCGCCGGCATGACGGCCCAATGGGACCCTTCGGTAGGGAAGCTAACCCTCACAGGCAACCTGCCCGGCCTGGTGTACCAGCAGGCCCTGCGGGCGGTTCTCTTTAAAACGACCAGTGCCTCGCCCAGCCTGGCTGCCCGAACGGTTACAGTCACCATCAGCGATGGCTTCAATCCGCCGAGCCCCGGCCAGGATACCCGCACCCGGCAAATTCAGCCGGTAGCACCGACGGCTGCCGCATTCCCCGGTCAGAACGTTGTTTTCCCCAATGACGCGGTTATTAATATCCTTTGTTACCGGGCCGACCTGAACCAGGGCGTAGTGGACGCTACCCCCTACATTATGCAGGCGATTGCCGAGCACACTCGGGACCCCTACCTGGCGGTGAAGCGGAAGGTACTGTACTTTCCCAACGGTACCTATAAGTTATCGGATGCTGTCTTTGTGGACAACCTCAACGCAACCTTCACTGGTAATGGCAACGGTAAGGGGATTATTTTTCAGGGACAAAGCCGCGACCATACCATCCTGAAACTAACGGACAACAACCCCAACTTCCAGAACCCCGACAATCCCCGCCCGGTACTGAGCAACTCCCGCGCCGACTACCAGCCGGGTAGCTTTGTGAATGTCGCCTTTAAGCAGGGCGTATTCAACCTGACCATCGACGTGGGCAGTGGCAATCCCGGTGCGGCTGGCCTACGGTTCATTGCCAACAACCAGGGCAGTGTACGGGATGTACTGATCCGGTCCGCCGACGGACTGGGCTGGGCTGGACATGGAACGGGCCAAAATTCCCGGTCCTTCCCTGATAAAAAATGTGACCATTGAGGGTTTTGACTACGGCATCCGGATTGCTTCCCCCAATTACAGCATGGTGATGGAACACATTACCATCAAGAACTCACGACTGGGAGGTATCCTCAATACCGACAATGTCCTGAGCATCCGCAAGCTCAAAACCTCCGGTCTCGGGGGGCCGGCGGTACTGAGCCGTTCGGCTAACAGCATGATCACTATCGTTGACTCCGAACTGGAAGGCTCTTCTGACGCTTCCGCTCTGGTAAACGAAGAAGGCTACGCGTTTGTACGAAATGTCACGGTCACTGGTTTTGCCAGCAGCCTGACCAACCACGGCACGACTATCACGGGACCCATCGAAGAATTTGTACACGGGTCAACGCTTAAAAAATGGGACGATACCCCCACCAAAACCCTCAACCTGAAAAAAGGAGCCATTCCCGATGCGCCCGAAGTACCCTGGGACCTGCCCGAAAACTGGGTGAATGTCTGTGACTTTGCCGGTGGCTACGTACCCGGCGTGGATGCCGCCAACCCGCAGGACATCGGTCCGGCTATCCGGGCGGCCATTGCGTACATGAATCAGCCGGGCAACGAAGCCAAGACGACGCTCTATTTGAAACCTGGTATCTACACCATCGCCAGCCCGGTCACCATCTATGGCAACGTCAGGCGGTACGTCGGCAACTATGCCGCCATGTTCACAACCGTAGAACTGGAAAATCAAACCACCGCCCTCTTTACCATCCAAAGTACCAACTACCCGGCCGTCGTCCTCGAAGGCATCAGCCTGCCGCTTCCGTTGAGCTGGCCCGGCAGCGTGGACCGTCGCAAGCGATTCCCCCTGTTTGAAAATAATTCAGACAAGGATATGGTGATCCAGAATGTCATGTGCCATACCGGGAAGATTTATAAGACCGGAACCGCCACCGGAAGGGTATTCATCGAAGATGTCAAAGGAGGCAACCACAGCAACGTAGCGCCCGAACCCTTTAAAAACTCGATGCCTCCGGAGGGAACTCCGCAGTTTGAATTCAGGAATCAGGAGGTGTACGCCCGGCAGTTGAACCCCGAGCAGATTGAAACCAAGGTACTTGTTGACGGGGGCTCCCTGTACGTGCTGGGTCTGAAGACCGAGAAATTCGGGACGCTGGTAAAAGCCATCAACGGGGCCGAAGTAGAAATACTGGGTGGACAAAGCATTGCCGCCGACAATGTACCCGCTGATATGCCCGCTTTTGAGGTAATCAATGCCAAAGCCAACTTTATTTTCAGTGAGCAGGTAAGTACCACCGCCTTTACCAACCAGCAGTACTTCAAGCGACTGGTGACCGAAACGCGGGGTGATGTAACACGCTACCTCGAGCGGGACGAAACGCCCAAACGACTAATATCAGCGGGTACGCCCGTGTCGGTCCTGAACCTGTACATAGCCCGCCCCCTCGACGCGCAGACCATTACCTTTACGCAGCTGGCCGATGTGGTGTACCAGAGTAACCCGCCCCAAAGCTTTGCCCTGACGGCTACGGCCACCTCCGGCCTTCCGGTCAGTATCGAGCTGGTGTCGGGTCCCGCTACACTGTCGGACGGTTTATTGACCATCACCGGGATCGGGCCTATTACCCTGAAAGCCTCGCAGGCGGGTAATCAGGAGTACGCCCCGGCGGCCGATGTAATTCAGACGTTTACCGTTACAACGACCGATAAGGATAAAGGAGTAAAACCCATCCTGGAATGTATTGTAGACAACGGCGGAGACCAGTGGACCGCCCGCTTCGGCTATAAGAATGACATGGATATGCCCGTGTACATACCCGCCGGACCGGCCAACTACCTGACACCCGCCGGTACCAGCCAGGTCGTCCAGTTCCAGCCCCAGCGGGTGCAGAACGCCTTTACGGTCTCTTTTCCGGCTGGTGGACAGGTATCGTGGTCGGTGGCCGGTCCCGATGGGAAGCTGCGGACCGCTACGGCAACCACAAAATCTGTAACCTGCGCGGCCGGAGCCCGGCTGAGCGTAAGCGAAGCAGCAGATAACCAGGTATTTAGACTGTACCCTAATCCTTCCGAGGGTAAGCTTACCGTGGAATGGAACCGGGACGAGCAGTTGGAACCCACTGCGAAGCTGTTGATCCATACGATCCTGGGACAGACCGTCCTGGACCGGAAAGTAGCGGGCAACCGGCAGGAACTGGAACTGCGGGAGCTGCCGGCGGGCGTGTACTTCCTGCAAATAAACACCAGCCGCCGTTCCCTGCGGAAGCAGTTTATTATCAAATAGAAGGGTATATGGATCCGATTTGATTATCCTAAAAGCAGGCAGTACCCGGATTGGGAAGGATACTCTCCACGCCAACAGGGGTCTGCCTGCTTTTAGGGTTATGTTTTTATTAATCCAAAGTACACATGCGCAAATCGGTAACAGCACTAGCCATCGGCCTTTTCCTACTCCTGGGGTACCCGGGGCATCCGCAAACGCCAGGAAAGTATAATGTCCTGTTTATTACCGTGGACGACCTGCGGCCGCTGCTGGGCTGCTACGGGGATACGCTGGTCAAAACGCCCAATATAGATAAACTGGCCAGCCGGGGCCTGCTGTTCAATCGGGCCTACTGCCAGCAGGCAGTTTGTGCTCCGTCGCGAGCTTCGCTGCTGACGGGTAAGCGCCCGGAGACCATCCGGATATTTGACCTCGAAACGCCGGTACGAAAGGCAGTACCTGACGTGGTTACGCTGCCTCAGCTATTCAAAAACGCAGGGTACCACACGCTGGGGATGGGCAAGATCTTTCATCACCCCAACCCCGCGTCTTTTTCACAACCTGAATGGTACTTTTCAAAAGCCCTGTTCAGTCCGCAGAAGGCTGAGGAAATCAAGGACCTGGTTGACTCGCTCAAAGCCAGTGGCGTGGACTGGTCCGACTGGAAAAACCGCCGGCGCGGTCCGGCCTTCGAAGCGCCCGAAGTTCCCGACTCCCTGTTGATGGACGGGGAACTGGCCGTACGGGCCATGGAGCAGCTCAGGCAGTTGAAAAAGGGGGCCGAAGCAGGTACGCCTTTTTTTCTGGCCCTGGGTTTTTTGAAGCCCCACCTGCCCTTTGTGGCTCCCCGCCGGTACTGGGAGTTGTACGACCCGGCCCGCATTCCGCCCGCTCCGAATCCGTATCTGCCCGTGGGGGCACCCGCCTACGCCCAGCACAGCTCCGGCGAACTCCGGACCTACGACAATATTTCCAAAGGCAAAGCCATTGATGCCGAACTAAGCCGGGAGTTAAAGCATGGATACCTGGCCGCGGTCAGCTTTGTGGATGCGCAGGTAGGGCTGGTACTGGATAAACTGCAACGACTGGGGCTGGATAAGACCACCATCGTGGTACTGTGGGGAGACCACGGCTTTCAGCTGGGTGAGCATAACATGTGGTGCAAGCATAACAACTACGAAATCTCTACCCGCGCCCCGCTGATTGTATCCGTGCCAGGTATGCGACACGCGGGGCAGGCTACCAACGGACTGGTAGAGTTTGTGGACGTGTACCCAACGCTGGCCGATTACGCAGGACTGCCCGTAGCTAACGACCTGGAAGGCATCAGCCTGCGCCCCCTCATCGAACAACCCCGGCGGGCGTGGAAAAAAGCCGCTTTCAGCCTGTACCCCTGGAAGATACCCGGCGTAGGCGACGGCTTCGGCTATACCCTGCGCACCGACCGCTACCGGCTGGTGGAATGGACCGTTCCCGAAAAAGGATTTTACGAATACGAACTCTATGACCACCAGACGGACACCCAGGAAAACAAAAATCTGGCGGCACTTCCCGCCTACCGGCCCGTAATGGAAAGGCTGAAAAAGCAATTACACCAGGGCTGGAAAAAAGCGCTACCCTGACTGGGATGTATACTATTACTATGAATCAATTAACACGACGACAGTGGTTACGCTCCGCATCGGTACTCACGACTCTGCCATTTCTGCCGGGATGGGAGCCCAATAGACCTCTATTCCCTTACCGGTACCTTGTTGCCAAAAACCCAGGTAAGATCCCCGAAGTACCTGTTTATATTCCATTTGACTGGGTGGCTGCCCGTGTGCCCACCGAAGGAAAAGGATTACGGCTACAATGGGAGAAAACAAGCGTCACAAAAGGAGTACGTCTGCGCCTGACCAGCGCTACGGATGTGCGGGAAGAAACCCGTATTCAGGTAAGGACCGCCCGGTCGGGAAAGTCAATCGGGGAGTTTGATATCCGGTATGCTGTGTACATGCAGCCCTACGAACTCCTGGTTCCCGATGAGCTGGTACCGGATATAATGCAGGAAGGGGTGGTACTCCATCAGTCCCACGGACAGAAACCTTTCTATGTATTCACGGCCGGAACTACCAGCCAGTCGGCACCGGCTGCCTACCTCCCCCACCTGCTGTTACCAGGTTCAGGTCCTGCATCGGATGCCTGGAAGGACCGGCTGCTTTCGCTGGAATCGTTGCAGACCTTCGGCTGGATGCACGGCTGTAACCTGGATGGGATTCACGAACTTTCCAAAAACTCCCGCCGGGCCCGGGAGGTACTTCAGGCCCATTTGGCCATGTACTTTGGCAAGCAGGACCTGGTCTATGCCAATCTTAATAATCAAAAAACTACCAATCAGGTCAATGGAGTGGAGTCACTGCTCCCCTTCGCGATCCTGGCCCAAAGCCAGCCCAACCACCCCTTGCTCAAGCTGGCCATTGACTTCAGTAGCTCTCACGTCGACGCCCGGGGAGTGATAGCCGATGGACAGGGGAACCGACCAATCAAGACCGAGGAGTGCTACACCGTGAGCTACCCGCTGGCGGTAATGGCCCGGCTGCTGAACCAACCCGAGCTGGCAGCGCTCTCCATAAGTACCCTGAAAGCCAGGGTGGAGCGGCTGGACCGGGAGGAAACTATCTACCAGCGCACCCTGGAACAGGGCGAGCCGCAGTACCCCAACTGGGGCCGGGGCGTCGTATGGTACCTGCTGGGCCTGGCTAAGACGCTGCACCACCTGCCCGAGGATGAACAGACGCGCCTGCTGCGGGCGGTTTTCAGATCGGCGGTAACGCGGGTCCTCGCCCGGCAGCAGCCCAACGGGCTGTGGTACTGCTTCACCGACCAGCCCGACACCGGATTTGAAACCTCGGGTTCGGCCGGCATCGCGGCTGCCTTAGCCTATGGACACCGGTACGGACTTCTGCCGGACCGGGTACTCCCGCACATTGAACGGACGCGTCGGGGTTTACAGCCTTACCTTACGCCCGATGGCTACCTGACCGGAACGGCGCAGGCCAATAAAGGAGGCCCGGCCTTACAGACCGGAGGGTACCGGGTGATCTCTCCCTATACGCTCGGGTTTCTGGCGCATTTCATGAAGTAGCGCTATTTCCCGCTACTCACAGACCGATATAAATCAATGATGAACAAAGCATGATTTTTCGATAAAAATGGCTTCTCGTACCTTTTCAACTGTCCCCAATCCCAATGAATAGTCTTGATTTATCGGTTCTGGTAGTGTACTTCCTGATGATGCTGGTCATTGGCGTCCTCTTCAACCGGTCCGGTACCGACACCCGCAGCTTCTTTGCGGCCGGAGGGGAGGTACCCTGGTGGATCAGCGGCCTTTCGCTGTACATGAGCTTTTTTTCGGCCGGAGTTTTTGTGGTGTGGGGCTCCATCGCTTACCAGCAGGGCCTGGTAGCCATCGCCATTCAGTGGACCATGTGCATCGCGGGGTTTGTCGTGGCCTTCTGGATTGCCCCCCGCTGGAAGCGGGCCAATATCCTGACGGCCGCGGAGTACATTGGCGAACGCTTCGGTACGCCCCTGCAGCAGGTGTACATCTACCTCTTCATGATTATCGGCATTATTGTGGCCGGCGCGGTACTTTATCCGGTGGCCCGTATGCTCGAGGTAGCTACGGACCTGTCCCTCTTCTGGTCTATCCTCCTGCTGGGCGGTATCATCATCCTCTACACCGCTCTGGGCGGTCTTTGGGCCGTACTGGTTACCGACGTGCTGCAGTTTGTGATATTGACCGCCACGGTGGTACTCACCGTCCCCCTTTCGCTGATGGAAGTAGGCGGCCTTTCGGGGTTTCTGGATAAGCTGCCCGACACCCACCGCTCGCTGACCAGCAGCGAGTACACGCCCCTGTTCATGGTATCATTCATTCTGGTCCATATCTTCAAAATAGGGGGTGATTGGACTTACATCCAGCGGTTCACCAGCGTCCGGAACGAAGCGGCCGCCCGACGGACCGGTTTGCTCTTTGGCGGACTTTATATCCTGAGCCCGGTCTTCTGGATGATACCGCCCATGGCGTATTTTATCCTCAATGGTACCCTGGACAAGCAGGGGGCCGAAACGGCCTACATTCAGATGTGCCAGCGCGTACTCCCTGTGGGTATGCTGGGTATGATGCTGGCCGCCATGGTATCCGCTACCGCCAGTAGTGCCAATACCATCCTCAACATGTGCGCGGCCGTGTTTACCAACGACCTGTACCGGAAGCTCATCCGGCCCGACAGCTCCGACCGGAGCCTCATGCGCATCGCCCGTTTATCTACCGTTGGCTTTGGTATTCTGATGATTGTGATTGCCGATAGCGTACCCCGCATTGGCGGGGTAGTGGCGCTGGTGTTTTCCATCAATGCGCTTACTTACGTACCGCTCCTGGCTCCACCCGTCTGGGCGCTTTTTTCCTCCCGTCTCGACCGACGGGGCATGTACCTCTCCATCGGCGGTGGACTGCTGGTAAATCTGTTCTTCAAGTTTGTGACACCATCCTGGATGGGCCTGAGCCTGAACCGGACCGAAGAAACGGTAATAGGGCTAATCGTTACACCGCTGATCCTTATTGCCTACGAATGGATCAAGTACAAAAGTAGCACCTTCGAAGGGACCTGGTGCCCCGCTGCCACTCCCCTGTCCTCTTTAGAACCTGAGACCAGGGGTAGTAGTATGACGACCAATAGCTACGGCATACGGGTAGTGGCCTGGACCTTTATGTGCACGGGACTAGGCTTTACGATCCTCAGTATACTTACCACCGCTCACCATTGGTATGTTGCCTTTCTTGGGGCAGGAATTCTGCTACTGGGAGCAGCCATTCTACGATTCAATCTGAAACAACATAAACAACACCAAACCTCAGAAAACTATGAATCAAGCAAGTCAGCTCCGGTCAACTGAATTAAGTCCGGAGCAAATCCAGTTTTACCGGGATAACGGGTACCTTATCCTGCGCAACCGTTTTTCTCCCGACGAAGTACAAGCCTGGCAGCAGGAAGCCGACCAGCTTTTACACGCGGATTTTATCGCCGAGAACAACCTGCGTACCCCCATGCATCAGATGCCCGACGGACAAAAGGTGGTAGAGCGCGTGGACCCGGTGATTGACGTGTCGGTCCGGTTCAAAGCCCTGCTCTTCGATGACCGGATTCTGGAACCCCTCCGCTCTATATTTGGCGAGGAGCCGGTGCTGTTTAAGGATAAACTAATCTTCAAGGTACCCCGTATGCGGGGCTACGAGATGCACCAGGACTTTGCCTGGTGGCAACCACAGGCGGGGGAGGATACCTTTGAGGCCATTCATCCGGACAAAATCCTGTCGGTGATGCTGGCGATAGACCCGGCTACCCGGGAAAATGGTGCCCTTGAACTCTACCCTGGTTACCACCGCGAACTGCTTACACCGGTAGGCCAACTACGCAACATGCAGGAAGCGGAAATCGCCCGAATGGATCTATCCGGTCAAGTCGTGGCTACCACCGAGCCTGGTGACATTATTGTATTCCACTCCCTGACTCCCCACAGCAGTGAACCCAACCGATCACAGGTGAGCCGTAGGCAGCTCTACATGACGTACAATGCCTTATCGTGCGGAGATGCCTACGCGGGCCAGCAGGCCCACTACCGGGGGTATGTAAAAAAGCGAATGGAACAGGAAGAACAGACGGCTGAAATTTATTTTCAATAGCGAATTAACGGGAGGGCAGGAACGAACGGCGACCCCTTCTTTCTTTGCCTTCTAGGTCCAAAATCGATTCACCTAAAAAACTTTTCTAATGAAAAAGGTGGCCGCTCTTTTCCTTTTTCTCATCGCAGGTACGATTCCCTGGGTTTGTGCGCAGGAAGAGTCACTCAGGCTGGAATACAAACGGGTTAGTTCCGTACAACTCTTCCTGCGGGTCTATTATCCTCCCGACCTGGACACTACCCGATCGTATCCGGTTATCATCTTTTTCTTTGGGGGTGGCTGGTATAAGGGAAGCTACCGGCAGTTTCTGCCCCATGCGGCTTACTTCGCCGGCAGGGGTATAGTCAGCGTACTGGCCGATTACCGGGTCGACTCCCTTCACCACACCAGTCCCTTTGACGCGGTGCGCGATGCCAAGTCAGCCATTCGTTTTCTCAGGCAGCAGGCCGACCGGCTCCACATAGACCCCCAGCGGATTGTAGCGGCAGGAGGATCTGCGGGGGGCCACTTAGCCGCTGCGGCCGGGAATATTATTGGCCTGGAAGAAGCCAATGAAGACCTTTCGGTTTCTTCCAGACCGAATGCCCTGGTCTTGTTCAACCCGGTCTTTGACAATGGTCCCGGAGGTTATGGATATAAACAATTTGGCAACAGGTACCCGGAAATTTCCCCCCTGCATAACATCAGGCCGGGGGCACCACCCACCATTGTTTTTTTAGGTACCAGGGATGCACTGGTTCCGGTGGCAACGGCGCAGTTGTATCAGCAAAAAATGAAGGAAGCCGGCAGCCGGTGCGACCTCCATCTCTACGAAGGCCAGGAACATGGCTTCTTTAACCACCAGAATTCCAGGTACTACAGCGAAACCGTTCAGCAGGCGGATCAATTCTTAACGTCGCTGGGGTACCTGAGATAAGATCAGTCGGCGTGACCTCCACACCTTCTACAACCGGTGTAGATTTTTTTTCCCACCTGTAATCAATACGCCAAAACTTCTTTTTTACTAGTGCCCGTCTCTCCGGCGTATACGCAAACCGGTTGACGCTCCGGCAACAAAAAAGCCGGCACTCCGGCCGGCTTCTTATACCCACTGTTAAGCTTTTTGTCTTTATATCATTCGGTAGCGGATTAAGTTCTATCTTACTTATCCAATGAATAAACAAAATGCGTGCCAGACTAGTTTAGTAACCCACCTTTTCAGAAGCAGATTTCAATTTCCTCCCGGCAGTTCTTGCCCACCGGAGATAACCGTTTCCTCGATTCCCTGGGCTTATATGAAAAGTTAGCACTGATTTTGCAAGGGGTTCGATAACCAGTTACCCTATGTGAAGGCGCAACGACCTGATCCAGCCTGATGGTTATAGCAGTTTCAACCTTATGACAACGCTCAAACGATATATACGCCCCGTACTGATGGTCCTGTTTGCCATCAGCCTGCTTTTTGTGCAGAAATTAACCTTCTCCGGCCAGGCCGCCTATAAGGTATTCATTGACAACCTGGGGCTGAGTACCATTAATATCACGGTACTGCTACCGATGCTGGCAACGGCCTGTCTGCTGCTGCTGTTCATCTTGCCCGACGAGGAGTCTAAGCCCGCCAGTCAGGTGGAAAATCCTTAACTAACCTGGTTCTTTCCTGCTGTTGGTCCTATACTGGTTACCCCTGCCCGTGCAGGTGGTCTGCTATAGTCACACGGTTACCAAATGATCAACAGCACCGACTAATTTCTTACTAACCTGTTCCTATGCGCTATGGAAGCCATTGCCCAACCTACCGTCGTTCGCGTTCTGTGTGGCATTAATCCCTCCGACGATACCTATTACCGGCTTACTTTTTATGATACCGGCACTGTCCGGATCGAACGTCCTTATAGTTTGTGTGATACCCACCAGCCTGTCGAAACCATTGAGGAAGCTGCGGAACGGCATAAGTGGCTGGTCTGGGATATAGAAGAACACCAGACTGAACAGTGGGTATAGGTCCTCTCCCTGACAGCGGAATCAAAGCGCCCAAAAGAAAAGGCTACCGGTGATAACGTATCGTTGGTAAAGTAGATAAGTAATCGGCCGGCATTAAACGTTCGGCCAGAAAACAGGTCTAACCACTAAACGATCTGCACCATGGAAGCCTTAACTCAATCAACCGTCGTTCGCATCCTCTGCGGCATTAGTTCAGAAGATAATACTTATCACCGCCTGACTTTTTTCGACTCCGGAGCGGTGCGTATTGAGCGTCCCTATTGCCTGCTGGACTCACACCGGGAAGTGCAACCGCTCGAAGACACCGCCCGGCGATACAAATGGCTGGTGTGGGATCTGGAAGAACACCAGACCGAGCAGTGGGTGTGAGCCAATTGTAAGGTCATTGCGGCCATTTTCTGCTGATTGCGGCTCTTCTCATATGCACTTTCGTTCAGCTCAACGACTGTTTATACCGGTTCGTCCTTAGCTGACCTGTTCCCCGAGCCCCTCCGCCCTAAGTTTGCCGGTGCTTTTATGCCCTGAAAAAGCACTTGTGTAAACGTAAACGACCCGTTCAGGGCGCGGGACTATCCTTTTAATGAAAAAACAACTGTTATGGTTACTGGTCTGGCTACTGACCACGTATCCCAGTCTATCCTCACCACCCACCACAACCGGCTTCATCCGCGTCGATCAGTTCGGTTACCTGCAGAACGCCCGCAAAGTGGCGGTCATCATTAATCCGCAGGTCGGCTCCAATGCCAATCAGCCCTTCAACGCCAGCACGGGGCCCAACCAGTACCAGGTACGCCGGTGGTCCGACGATACCGTAGTCTTTAGCGGCACCATCCAGGCCTGGAACAACGGCGCCACGCAAACGTCGTCCGGCGATAAGGGCTGGTGGTTTGACTTTTCGCCCGTCAACACGCCCGGCTCGTATTACATCTTCGATGTGGGGAACAATGTAGGTTCCTATCGCTTCGAGATTGGCGACAATGTGTACAATGAGGTGCTAAAGGCCGCCGTCCGCACGTATTTCTACCAGCGTATTAACTTCGCCAAGCAACCGCCTTATACCGACGCCAAATGGGCAGACGGTGCTACGCACGAAGGGCCGGGGCAGGACCGTGAAGCTACCAGTCGCTACGCCAAAGGCGACATGAGTACCGCCCGCGACCTGCATGGTGGCTGGATGGATGCCGGCGATATGAACAAGTACGTAACCTTTGCAGAGGAACCGGTGGTGTTGCTGCTGGAATCGTATCGATTGAACCCGTCGGTATTCGGGGACAACGTCAACATTCCCGAATCAGGCAATGGTATTCCGGATATTCTGGATGAAGTGAAGTGGGAGCTTGACTTCATGCGCCGGATGCAGGACGCTACCGGTACGGGCGGGCTGTTCCTGAAGGTCGGTGTAGACAACTACAACGAAACCAATCCACCCAGCGCCGACACGCGGCCACGCTACTACCTGCCTGAATGTACCTCCTCGACCCTGTCAGGGGCGGCTATGTTTGCGGCAGCCGGCGCTGTTTACCGAAACATCCCGGCCCTGCATGCCTTCGCACAGGACATGATCGTCCGCGCCGAACGCGCCTTTGCCAGAGCGAAAGTAACAACCAACGACTTTACGACCTTTCAGACCAGTTGCGACGACGGCGACATTAAGTCGGGTGATGCCGACAAGCCGGCCGACATACAGCGGCAATCGGCCATGGTGGCGGCTATCTACCTGTTCGAGGCTACCGGCAAAGCTGAATACAAAACGTTTATTGATTCACGGTACCAGTCGATTCAGCCGATTGCTAACGAGTGGTGGGGACCGTATACCATGCACGTTCACACGGCCCTACTGCGCTATGCCGCACATCCGGCCGCTACGCCTTCGGTAGCCACGCACATCCGGAGTCTGAAAAGTCAGCAGAACAGTGTATTGTCCATCAACGACTACAACGCCCGCACCGACCTGTACCGCGCCCACATGGCTGATCCGCAGTACCACTGGGGTAGCAATCAGGTACGTGGCAATGCGGGGGTGGCTAACCTGGACTTTGTTGATTTCAGCGTAAATACCGGCAGCAAGGCCTTGTACCGGGAAGTGGCTGAGCAGTATCTACACTGGTTTCACGGTGTAAACGCCCAGGGAAAAGTGATGCTGTCGAACATGTACGCTTACGGGGCTGATGACTCGCAGAACGAGATCTACCACACCTGGTTCGCCGACGGCACCGCCTGGGATAACGCGCTGACCTCATCCAAAGGCCCGGCCCCCGGCTACCTGACGGGCGGTCCCAACAACATGGACCAGTACGACGGCACGCAAGGCTACATCCGCAATGAACCATTACAAAAACGGTACAAAGACTGGAATACGGGCTACCCGGAGAATTCCTGGATTTTTACCGAAGTGGCTATTTACAACCAGGCTCCTTATATCAGTCTGCTGAGTCGCCTGATGACGCCCACCTCCGACCCCACCGATACCGAAGCGCCGACCGCCCCAACTAACCTGGTAGCGTCTGATCTGTCGCCGTATTCGGTCAGGCTGTCGTGGACGGGATCGGTCGATAACCGGGCCGTAACGGCGTATGAGATTTATCAGGACGGCACCAAAATCGCCGAATCGACACAAACGTTTTTCAACGTTACGACGCTTTCGCCCAGCAACACTTATATATTCACGGTGAAGGCCATCGACTTCTCGGCCAATCGGTCGAATCCGAGCAATGCGGTGACCGTCAACACACCTGCGCCCAGCGCCAACGATTATATTATCTACGGCGATGCGCTGAAGAGCACATTCTCCAACTGGTCGTGGAACAGCACCCAGGATTTTGCCAATACCGACCCGGTAAAAGTTGGACAGAGGTCGCTGAAGGTAAACGTAACTGCAGCCTGGGGGGCCCTGAGCCTGCGTAACAGTGAGGTGCTGAACACGGCCAATTATCCCGGCGGGTTACAGTTCTGGTTCTACGGTTCCGACAAACCCGTACGCGTGACCATGAGCCAGATCGACACCGGGCCGACGGAGGTGTTTTATCGCATCAGCGCTGAGCCCAATACCTGGACGCTCGTGCGGATTCCGTGGAGCGAATGGGGTAATCCGGTGCAGCTACAGCGGATCTCTTTTGCCGATGGCTCGGGCGGCCCGCAGAGTTTCATCATCGACGATGTGCGGCTGATTGCCGGAGAGGCAGTCTCCGACAATCAGCCACCGACGGCTCCGGCTAACCTGTCTGCCAATGCCGTAACCAGTACCAGCCTGCGCCTGACCTGGACGGCATCCACCGATAACGTGGGTGTCACAGCCTACGAAGTATATCAGGGGACAACGCTGCTGAATGGAAATGTTACCAGTACGTCGTTCGATGTGACGGGCTTACGTTGCAATACCGGTTATAGCTTCACGGTGCGGGCAAAAGATGCCGCGGGTAACCTTTCTACGGGCAGCGAGGAGTTGAGCGTAACAACCTCCGCCTGCGCCGATAGCCAGGCACCAACCGTGCCAGCCAACCTGGTAGCCGGCAACGTAACCGCTGCAGGTCTGACACTAACGTGGACGGCATCCACCGACAACGTGGGCGTCAGTGCGTATGAAGTATACCAGAACGGCACCCTGCTGAACGGCAACGTTACCGGCACCTCGCTGAACGTAGGCAATCTTGTGTGCGGAACGGTCTATACGTTTACGGTACTCGCCAAAGACGCGGCCGGAAACAAGTCGGTCCAAAGCCCATCGGTCAGTGTAACAACACCCGCCTGTCCGCCTTCTGGCAGTGAGGTTATTTATGGGGAAGCACTCAGTTCCAACTGGCAGGAATGGTCATGGTCGCTGCAGACTAATTACGCGAATACCAGTCCGGTTAAAGTGGGCACCTATTCTGCATCACTGGCTTATACCGACGGCTGGGGGGGCTGGTCCATCATCCGGAACAGTTATTTTATGCCCTCTCCGCAGACTACCTTGCGTTTTTGGATCTACGCGACCACCAATAAGACAATTGGGGTAACCACGTATGCTGAGAATGAAAGCCTGCCGGGTGCGACGTTTTCGTTCGTGCCTGCATCAAACGGCTGGCAGGAAGTGGTAATCACTATGCCGCAGTTAGGCAATCCCGCCCGAATCAAACGGCTGGTTATTCAGTCGCATGCATCGGGTACCAACCAGATCTATCTCGACAACGTTCGCCTGGAACCTTCCTTTCCAGTGGTTGCCAGCAACGTAACCACCACCGGCCTGCGGCTGAGTTGGGCCGCCCCTACCGGCATGACGGCTTCAGCGTACGAAGTCTACCGGGACGGTACCCTACTGAACAGTAACGTCACAGCCACCGTGTACGACGTTACTGGTCTGACCTGCGGCACAGCATATACCTTCGCGGTAGTTGCGAAGGAAGCCACCGGAGGATCACAGGTATCCAGCGCACCGGTAAGTGCCACGACTACCTTCTGCCCCGGATCGTCGACAGTTGAGCTGATTTATGACGAAGCACTGAACACCGGCTGGCAGGAATGGTCCTGGTCGCTCAAGACCAACTACGCCACTACCAGTCCAGTCAAAGTGGGCACCTATTCTGCATCACTGGCTTATACCGACGGCTGGGGGGGCTGGTCCATCTTCCGAAACACGCACCTGATCCCGACTGCGCAGACAACGATCCGGTTCTGGATGTATGCCACGACGAATAAACAGATTGGGGTAACCACCTACGCCGAGAACGACAGTCAGGCAAGTCAGACGTACAGCTTCAAACCGAAGCCGAACGGTTGGCAGGAAGTGGTGATCACTATGCCGCAATTGGGTAATCCAGCCCGCATCAAGCGCCTGGTTGTTCAGTCGCAAACGTCGGGGGCAAACCAGATTTATCTGGATAATGTCCGTATTGAGACACCCAACAGTGCGGTCCGGCTCGCGGCCTCCTCGGCCGAGGTACCAGCCGAAAGCCGGATAACCATGAGCCCCAACCCTACAAACGGACCGGTGCGGGTGCAGGTGCTGACAAGCGACACGCAGCCGGGTACGCTCACGGTGCTGGACCCGTTGGGTAGGTCCGTCTACAGCCAGCCCGTACCGGTACGGGCTGGCCTGAACGAGTACACGCCCGACCTGAGCCACCTGCCGCCGGGTTTGTACCTGGTACAGTGGCAAACGGCTGCCAAACGAATGGTGCAGCGGCTGCTCATAGCCAGATAGAAACAGGATTTACCCTACTCAGCCCGGTTGCTAACAACCGGGCTGATTTTATTTAGAGCTCAACCGGTAAATTCCAAAGCCAGAAGGCTTTATCCGTTAACTATTCTATTCCTTTTTCAAGTCTGAACGCTCCTATGAAAAATACACTCTGGCTCGCCGGCATGCTGGCGGTTTCGGGGCTGGTCGTTACCTGTACCGTTTCAAAAACCAACAGCCCGCAGACTGCTCAGTCGGTCTCTCCCTCCGGAGACGACCTCGGCCCAAAGCCAGTAGTCAATCCTGTTGCCAACCCTGCCCACTTAACGCCAGAACAAAGCCTGAAAGCATTCCGGGTACCGAAAGGCTACCATATGGAGCTGGTTGCCAGTGAACCGATGGTGCGCGAACCGGTGGCGATTGCCTGGGACGGCAACGCCCGTATGTACGTGGCCGAAATGGATACCTACATGCAGGATGCCGACGCTACCGGCGAGCATGAGCCGGTGAGCCGCATCGTGCGGCTGGAAGACACCAACGGCGACGGCAAGATGGATAAGAGCTCGGTATTCATTGACAAACTACTGCTGCCCCGCATGATCCTCTGCGTCGGCAATGAAGTGCTCGTCAACGAAACCCACACCTACGACCTGTGGAGCTACACCGATACCAACGGCGATGGCGTAGCAGATACCAAAAAGCGCATTTACCAGGTCCCCCGAAAAGCGCCCGGCAACCTGGAGCATCAACGCAGCGGGCTCGACTGGAACATCGACAACTGGCTGTATGTCACCGTCGATCCGGTGCGGTTCCGCTACACCAAAGGGACTATTCAGGTCGACTCACTCCATAGTGGTTCCAACGGGCAGTGGGGGCTGACGCACGACAATTACGGTCGGCTCTTCTTCAGTCGGGGTGGTGGCGAAAATGCCGGTTCTGGTTTTCAGATCAATCCAAAATATGGCTCCCTCGAATTTGCCGATGCCTACGATGAAGAAACATTCGCTCCCGTATGGTCCATCATCGCCAACCCCGACGTGCAGGGTGGCCCCCGGCGCCTTCGCCCCGACAGTACGCTGAATCACTTCACGGCCGGCTGCGGGCAATCCATCTACCGGGGCGATAAACTACCGGCCGATCTGGTCGGCGATTACCTGATCTGCGAACCAGTGGCCCGCATTGTCCGGCGGGCGAACGTCGTGAACAAGCAAGGCAAAACACACCTCGAAAACGTATACCACCAGCAGGAGTTCATTGCCTCCACCGACTTCAATTTCCGGCCGGTCAATACCTATACCGGTCCGGATGGCAACCTGTACATCGTGGATATGAACCGGGGCATCATTCAGGAATCGCAATGGACGCCAAAAGGAAGCTGGATTCGTCCGCAGATTGAGCGGCTGGGCCTGGACAAGCACGTTCAGCACGGTCGCATCTGGCGGCTGGTGCAGGATGGCGTGAAGCCCAGCCCCAAACCGAACATGCTGAACGAGTCGGCCCGTCAGTTGATTGCGCACCTGGACCATCCGAACGGCTGGTGGCGCGATAACGCCCAGCGGCAACTGATTGTGCTGGGCGACCCGTCGGTAGTGCCTTCGCTGAAGCAACTAGTTGCTGGTGAGCAGGCCGCTCTGGCCAAAAAACCCAGTGCCCTCGGCCGCCTTCATGCGCTGTGGACGCTGGAGGGTTTGGAGGCTATTGACCCGGCCACGATCGCCCTTGCGCTAAAGGATGAGGATGCGCAGGTGAGACGGGCCGCCATCTGGATCAGCGAGCCGTATCTGAAGAAAAATGATGAAGCGATGATCACGCAGGTTGCCTCCCTGCTGAATGACCCGAGCTTAGACGTACGGGTACAGTTGCTGGAATCCCTGAACACCAGCCCCTCGGCTAAAGCCCAGGTGGTAAGTAGCGAACTGCTGGCGAAAAACGCCGACAATCCGATGCTGATGGCCGTGAAAGGCAGTTTGCAAAGGAATGAAGACTACAAACGGTACGGCAGTAAACTGGGCGGGCTGCTTGCCGTTGACCGCACTTCCGTCCTGAAAGGCGCTGAGATTTTCAAATCCCTTTGCTCCTCCTGCCACGGCACCGATGGCAAAGGACTGGCCAGCCAGGTGGCTCCGCCCATTGCCGGTTCGAAGCACCTGGCCGACAGAGATATGCTGCTGAAAATTCTGCTGCATGGCCTTTCCGGACCGATTGAAGGCAAAAACTACCCGACCGTGATGCCGGCTATGGCCGACAACACCGACGAGTGGATTGCTTCCGTCGCCAACTACATCCGGTTTGAATTTGGTACCCCGCCCCCACCGGCTCAGAACCGCCCTGCCCAGGCAACAGGCAGCGCGACCGGCTCCGCACCAATCCGGCCTCCCGTGACGGCTACGGGTGTGTACCGCCGGATTCTGCCCATCATTAAACCGGAAGAAGTAACCAAACTCCGTCAGGAAACTGCCAGCCGGACAAATCCCTGGACGCTGGCCGAACTGGAGCAGGCAAAGCCTTGATCCGGTTTTCACCAAACAAGCTGGTTTTCGGACTTAATGATGGCTTACTACTCACCTGTTGCACGTCCTGCGTACGGATGGAAACAGCCGCTATAACCTACCCCAGGCTAAGCAGCCCGACCGCGACATTCTGCAATTAAACAAAATAAAAGTACCATACCTGTTGACTTTCTATTTCAGAGGTTTTAGCTTTGCTCACGTTAACTTAGTGCGTTAAGCTAATGAAAAGTTCCTCTACCCGCTGGTTTATTGTTTCGTTGCTGTTTGTGGCCACCGGGCTGAGCTTCCTGGACCGGCAGGTGCTGTCGATTGCCATCATAAAGATACAGAAGGAGTTCTCCATCACGGATGTTCAGTACGGCATGATCAATACGAGCTTCCTGATCAGCTACGCGCTCATGTTTACCCTGGGTGGGCGGCTTATTGACAAAATCGGGGGAAAAACCGGCCTGGCTCTTTCGGTAGGTCTATGGTCGATTGCGAACTGTTTGCATGGGTTCATGACTACGGTTGGACAGCTGCTTGCTTTTCGCTTCCTGCTGGGTATGGGCGAAGGCGGATGTTTTCCCGGAGCCGCCAAAACCGTCTATGACTGGTTTGACAAAAAAGAGCGGGCGCTGGCCAACGGCATCGCCATTGGGGGTTCGGCCATTGGAGCCGTTATTGCCCCTCCTCTGACGATCTGGATCGCCGAATTGTACGGCTGGCGGGGCGGGTTTATTCTGCCGGGCCTGATTGGCATCGGCTGGGTGGTC
The DNA here is from genome assembly GCF_039541915.1 of Nibrella saemangeumensis. Lineage (NCBI taxonomy): Bacteria > Pseudomonadati > Bacteroidota > Cytophagia > Cytophagales > Spirosomataceae > Nibrella > Nibrella saemangeumensis. Next base: position 248,548 of record NZ_BAABHD010000084.1, on the reverse strand, counting down.
GTATGGCTATTGATTCCCTGGCAGCAAAAAACAAAAGCGGTACAGCCTGAGCGGGCAGAGGAGCCCTCCGTAGCTAAGGAAAGCATTCCATTTACTAACCTTCTGAAAAACAGACCCGTTTGGGTGCTGATTCTGATTCGTTTTCTGCTCGATCCCGTTTTTTACTTCCTCATGTTCTGGATTCCTAAATACCTCAGTGAGGTTCGGAATGTCTCCTTCGAACGAATCGGTGGTCTTTTCTGGATACCGTTTCTGGCGCTGGGCATTGCCAACATCATCGGGGGCTGGCTTTCCGATAAACTGATCAAACATAACTTTTCCATCAACAAAGCCCGGAAGACCATTATGGGTGTAGCGGCTGCCCTAACGCTGGTGGCACCCATGATTGAATGGGTTGCTTCGGTAGAAGTCGCTATCGCCCTGATGTCAGTGTTTATGTTTGCCCACGGCTTCTGGATTACCAATTATATTACCTCGATTTCCGATATGTTCGGGGAGCGGGCTACCTCTACAGTGGTTGGGCTGAGCGGCACAGCCGGAGCGGTTTCGGGCCTGCTGCTGAATCCACTTATGGGCCTTATTATCCAGAACTACACCTATCGTCCGCTCTGGATTGCGTCCGGTCTGTTGTACCCACTGGCGTTTATCGTCTTTATCCTTTTCATACCGAAAATAAAGCCGTTGTATGATTCCGTGTTCAACGCGGCCGAGCCCGTTAACGTGTAAGAACAGGTCCGGTTAGCGAACAAAAATTTTTTGGCAAAATAACTTAGTGCGTTAAGTAGAAGAAACTAACGAATAAAATGGAAAATACGACAAGCCTGCTCGTCACTCCGGAGGAGAACTCATTGTCAGTCAGACACCGCAAACGCACCCGACCCAGAATTGGGGTTTTCGGCGTAGGGTATTTCAAATACTGGGGGCAGTTCGAGGGTCTCCTGGATCAGTTGCTCCGGAAGCAGGAGGTTTTTATCGAAAAGATCAACGCCGGTAGTGATGTGGAGATCATTGACTTCGGACTGGTTGACGACGCCACCAAAGCCTACGAACTGGTGCCGAAACTGAAGGCGGCCAACCTCGACCTAATCTTCTGTGACATGCTCACCTATGCCACATCGAGTACCTTCGGTATCATCATCAAAAGCATTGATACGCCGATTGTGCTGGTGGCCCTGCAACCCGATAAGGCGCTGGACTACGGTAATGCCTCTACCTACCTCCAACTCTACAACGATGACATCTGTGCCCTGCCTGAATTTGCCGGGGTAGCTGTCCGAATGGGCAAGAAGATCCCGGAAATGATTATCGGTACCCTGCACGACGATCCGGCCGCCGAAGCTGAAATTCAGGAATACTGCCGGATCGCCACCGTGCTGCACGATCTCAAAACAGCCCGGATCGGCCACATCGGCCACCCGATCGAGTCTATGCTCGATATGCATTCGGACTCCACCATGCTGACCGCCCATTTCAGTCCGCACATTGTGCAATGCGAAGCTCATGAAATTGTGACTAAGTTCCGGACCGCCACCGACGAGGAGATCGAACCGGTGAAAGAGCGCATTCTGGATTTTTTCGACACGCCCGACCCGGTATCGGACCCTATTTCCGAAAAACTCAAAGAGGCCGATCTGCAAATTGCCGCCCAGGTAACCGTGGCACTGGAAAAATTTGTCCGGGAGAAAAACCTGGATGCTCTTGCCTATTACTACGATGGTGAAGACGGGAGTGATACCCGGATTGTGATGTCGAACCTGATCGTGGGCAACTCCCTGCTTACCGGCGCGGGCTTTCCGATGTGTGGCGAGTCGGACCTGAAGACCTGTATTGCAATGCTCATTATGGAAAGGCTGGGCATTGGCGGCAGCTTTGCCGAGTTCCACCCGGTCGATTTCAAAGAGGATTTTGTGCTGGTCGGGCACGATGGCCCCCATAACATCGCCATTGCCGAAGGTCGGCCGGTCCTGCGCAGCCTGAAGAAATACCACGGCAAACCCGGCTTTGGCGCCGGGGTCGAGTTCCAGATCAAGGAAGGACCCATCACCATGCTGAGCATCAGCTCGACGTTTGACGGGAAGTTCAAATTCGTGATTGCCGAAGGAGAATCCATCAAAGGGCCTATCCCGCCAACCGGCAATACCAACACGCGGGGCTTCTTTAAACCGGATGTCCGGACCTTTTTGAAGCGATGGATGAAAGAAGGCCCTACTCACCATTTCGCGCTGGGCATCGGTCATCATGCCGCCACGATCCAGAAAATTGCCAATTACCTCAATATCGAGTCGGTCGTCATCAACTGAGTCATATGTTCCTAAAGTCTTTTCCCACCCAACTACCATTGCCTCTACAATCTAAACCTGTTTACCATGATACACTTTTTAAAGCCTCGTCTCACACTGGCCTTTATGTGCTTTGTGCTGAGCCTGATTGCTTCAGTTTATGAAGGCAGGGCTCAGTCGACCGGAAAGCGGCTTATTCAGGGTAAGGTTACCGATGCCGAAAGTAACGCGCCCCTGATTGGCGCTACCGTTGCTGAGAAAGGGACCACCAATGGCACGGCTACCGATGCCAATGGGTCGTTTCAGTTGAATGTCTCTCCCGGTGCCACCGTCGTTGTCAGCTTCATCGGTTACACCTTACAGGAGTTTCCGGTCGATAACCGCAGTACCGTAAACGTGGCGTTGAAGCCCGATATGCAGCAACTCAACGATGTGGTGGTGGTCGGCTACGGTACCCAGCGTAAAAAAGATGTGACCGGCTCTATCGTCAACCTGACTCCCAAGGATCTGGTGCCGGTACCATCGGCTTCCAGCTTCGATCAGATGATGCAGGGTAAAGTAGCCGGCGTGCAGATTACGCAGAACTCAGGCGCACCGGGCGGCAACGTGAATGTGCTGGTGCGAGGGGTTAACTCCATTACCGGGGGCAACCAGCCGTTATACGTCATTGACGGCTACGCCATCGGGACCGGCGGAGGGGGGTCTGACCTCAGCTCCTTCGCGGCCAACTCGTACTCAACCAGTGGGATTGCCAGCAGCAGCGGTGTCAACCGGATTAACCCGCTGAGTACCATTAACCCGGCTGATATTGAATCCATTCAGGTCTTGAAAGATGCGTCGGCTACCGCCATTTATGGGTCCAGAGGAGCCAACGGGGTCATCATCATCACGACCAAGCGGGGAAAGCAGGGCCGCTCGCAGATTAACTTCGAGCACTCGACCGGCGTGCAGGAGTTAGTTAAAAAGATTGAATTGTTAACGCCCCGACAGTATGCCGAATTCGTCGCCGAAGGCCGGGACAATGCCTGGGTATTCTCAGGCGGCAAAGCCACCGACCCGAACGAAGCACGGGCGGCCAATAACCGCGTCAAACCGGCCTTCCGCAATCCGGAGCAGTTCGCCAACGAAGGCTACGGTACCGACTGGCAGGACCTTATTTTTAGAAAAGCCCTGGTACATAACTACCAGTTATCGGCAACGGGTAGTAAAAATGACCTCAACTACTTTGTATCGGGTGGTTTTCTGGATCAGGACGGCATTATCATCGGCTCGACGTTCAAAAAATTCAATTTACGGACCAACCTGGACGTTTACCTGACCCCTAAACTGAAGCTGGGTACCTCCTTCGCCGGCACCCATTCCTACGGTGATTTTGCCAGAGCCGAAGGGCACCTGCAGCACCGGGGGTTAATCTCGGCCGCGCTGGCCAGCGATCCGACCATTCCGGTATACGATGCCACCGGCAACTACTATTCTGAGTTCTCTGACCCTACGGGTATCCCGGTCGAGCATCCGCTCCTGATCGCCAGTGAATTTTCGGATAAGCGAAAGAACAATAACGTCTTTTCCAACACCTATCTGGAATACGAGATCGCCAGTGGCCTGGTCCTGAAATCGTCGGTGGGTGTCAACTATTCCAATAACATTACGCGGCTGTGGAAATCGTCCAAAGTAGGTCTCGCTACCAGCCGGACCGGTGCCGCTACCGCCGGTGTTACGGAGTTGAACAGCCTGAACTGGCTGAATGAGAATACGCTGAATTACCGCCGGTTGATCAACGAGAAACACAGCTTCGATGCCATCGTTGGGTTCACCGCGCAGAAGAACAACGACAATATTCTGCAGGCGGGGGCGTCTGATTTCCCCACCGACGATGTACCGTTCCTGGCCGCCGGTAGCATTACCTCCGGTACCAACTTCGAAAGTGAGTGGTCAATGCTCTCCTGGCTGGGGCGACTCAACTATTCCTATGCCGACAAGTACCTGCTGACGGCTACTGTCCGGCGCGACGGAAGTTCCCGGTTCGGGGCCAGGAATAAGTGGGGTACGTTCCCGTCGCTGTCGGCCGCCTACCGGCTATCGGACGAGGACTTTATGAAAGCCATTCCGGCGATCAGCGAACTGAAAATCCGGGCCAGCATCGGAACCTCCGGCAACAACCTGATCGGCAATTACGCCAGTTTGGGTCTGCTCAGCATTGCCCGTACCGTTAGCAGCGGACAGGTCATTGCCGGCATCACCCCTACCAGCCTGGCCAACGACGAGCTCACCTGGGAGCGATCGATACAGACCAACCTCGGATTAGACTTGTCGCTTTTCCAGAACCGCCTGACGCTGACCGCCGATGTCTACCGCAGCCATAAAAAAGACCTGCTGCTCACGGTAGCCTTACCGGCGGCCTCCGGCTTCTCCAATTCACTTCAGAACATCGGCGAACTCGAAAACAAAGGGCTGGAACTGACGCTGAATTCGCAGAACATCGCCAAAGGCGGCTTTACGTGGAGTACAGACATGAACTTCAGCATGAATCGCAATAAGGTACTGGCCCTCAACACAGAAAATGCCCGGATCAATACCTCCGAGTATCAGGTAGCCCAGGTGGGTTATCCGATTTCCAGCTTCCGGCTGCTCAAGATTCAGGGTGTCTTCCAGAATGCCGAAGAAGTTAAATCCAGCCCGCTCCAACACCCCCGAGTCCAGCCGGGCGACTACCGGTTCCTGGACGCCGACGGCAACAAGGTCATCACCCAGGCCGACCGGACCATCGTGGGCAACCCCTGGCCTAAATTTACCTTGGGTATGGGCAACCGCTTTGCGTATAAAAGTTTGTCCCTCAGCGTAGACGTCTACGGCTCACATGGCAATGATATGTATTTTCAGGGTGGAGAGGTATCGATCAACGGAGCCGGTGTACAAAACCAGTTGGCTGCCCTGGCCGACCGCTGGCGTTCCGAGAGCAGTCCCGGCGCCGGGATCTACTCCCGTTCCATCCGCAACGACTACGCCTTCGGCTTCAGCGCGGGTACCTCCAAATACCTGTTCGATGGGTCGTTTGTGCGCATCCGCAATGTCAATCTGGGTTACGCTTTCCCGAAAACGATTGCCGAAAAGCTGAAGCTACAGGCCCTGTCGCTCTACGCCAACATCACCAATTTGTACACCTTCACGAAGTACCCCGGCTATGATCCGGAAGGAGGTACCGGCGGTGACAACATCGGCCGGACGGGTATCGACTTTTTCGCCTATCCCAATCCGCGTACCTATACCGTTGGGGTCCGGGTGGCGCTTTAATCAGTCCTAAACAGTTAAAACATCGATAAATGCTATGAAGAAGATGCTAATAGCAGCCACCCTCCTGATGGTGGGCCTGTCTTCATGCCGTGATTTCCTTGAATTATACCCGCAGCACCAGATCAGCACCGGAAGCTTTTTCAAGAACCAGAATGATTTTGAGAAAGCACTGGTCGGTATCTACAGCAATATTCGGGGCCTGTACAGCAACAGCGCCGTACAGTATGTCGCCGAGTTGAATACCGATAACGCCGAGATCCAGTGGTCGTCGCCGACAACGGACGAGATGCAGCTTGATCAGAACGGCCTGACCTCCACCAATGGTATCGTCAGCGGGATGTGGAGTACCTGTTTGTCCACCATTTCCAAAAGCAACACCCTGCTGAACCGCATCGACAAGGTGGAGTTCGACCAGGCCACCAAAGACAAGATCATTGGAGAAACCAAATTCCTGCGGGCGTTGAGCTATTTCTACCTGGTTCGTCTGTTCGGCAACGTACCCATCACCGATCAGGAGTTTACCAGCCCTGGCCAGATTGCGGCTAGCGACTTATCCTTAAAGCCGAAGGAGGAGGTCTATAAAATAATTATCGCGGATTTGCAGAGTGCCGAATCACTCCTTCCGGCGGCCCTGAATACCGATAAAACGCGAGCGTCGCGCAGTACGGTGAAAGCACTGCTGGGTAAAGTGTACCTGACCCTTCAACAGTACCAGCCGGCCGCGGATAAGTTGAAGGAGGTGATTGACGCCAATCGGTATTCGCTGGCTCCCGCTTACAAAACCCTCTTCTCGTCGGGCAATAACAACCTGGCCGAGTCGATGCTGGAAATTCAGTACACCACGAACCGCAACCTGGGCAACAACTACTCCGCAGTCTTTACGCCCGCCATCACCAGCATGGCTATTTTTCCCAACAACCTGCAGGGTTCCGGCCGGATTGTTCCTACGCTCAATCTGATAAACACGTACGAAGCTGGGGACGACCGTAAAACGGTATCGGTCAGTGACTCCGTCCGGCTGATCAACGGCCGAAAGAGTTACTCCCGCTACGGTCTGAAGTTTGTCGACTTCAACGCCATTGCCCTTTCGGACGGGGGCGTAACGTTTACTGTGCTGCGTTACGCGGATGTGCTGCTGATGTACGCCGAAGCCCTGAACGAACTGGGTAAAACCGCCGAAGCGCTGCCTTATTTAAATCAGGTCCGGAAGCGGGCAAAACTGCCGGAGTTAGCCAATCTCAGCCAGCAGCAGTTCCGGACAGCTATGGAAAAAGAACGGCAACTGGAGTTCTTTCTGGAGGGACACCGCTGGTTTGATCTGGTCCGGACGGGCCGGGCCAGGGAAGTACTGAATGCTCACTACGCCAGTCAAAAGTTAAACTTTTCGGTAGAAGACTTTGAACTGCTGTTCCCGATTCCGCAGAATGAGGTAGACCTGAATTCAACTGTCAAACAAAACCCAGGGTACTAACCAGACCCCACAGTACCCTGGCTGTTACGTCGTACGTATGCAAACATTCCCGGTCCATTTATTCATCCTTCTCTTTTGCCTGATGCTGGGCTGCGGTGTAAATCCGCAGCCTGCTCAGGCTCAGGCTGGTAATTCTTACCTGAAAGGCAAATCATTCAACAACATTACGCTGGAGGCCTCGCTAAAGCCGTTCAAAAGGAATGATAAAGCCTATATCCGCGAGGTCGCTACCGAAATGTTCACCCAGTGGCATTCGCTGCTTCGCCATACCGATACGGTGTCTGTGATGCTGTGGACCAGCGATGGTTCCGAAATCCTGGACTACAAGGGTACGCTTGATCAGTCGCTGGAGTGGGCCCGCTACCTGGGCAATCCCAACACCAAACACGAAGTAGGCTCCGGACCGGAAGAACTCTCCATCCACGAGCGGGCTTACCTCTACATGGACAACCCGCCCGCGTTTACCTACGGCGACCTCAAATTTATCATTCAGGCGCTGAAAGAAGCAGGGAAACGCGTGACGGGCAAGCCGATTCTGGTGGGGGCTACCTTCGACCCCGGTCCGGAGTTTGCCAAATCGGAGTTCAAATACAAAAAGCATCCGGAAATCCTGGGCGGCAGCGCCATGGGCCATAAAAGCTTTGTCAGTTGTTATTCCGTTTTGAACGCCGATAACAACACCTACGCCGGCTTTCCCAAAGGCATTCCGGCCAACACACCCTTTGGCCTATTCTTCGGCCGGCAGAGTCAGCATTTTCTGAAGGACTTAGGGTACGATTACATCTGGTTCAGCAACGGGTTTGGGTTCGGGGCCGAAGGCTGGTCGGCTACGGGTGCCATCTTTACCGGTAAAGACTTTGCCCAAAACCGGCTGGCGGACTTAACCGCGAAAATCAATGATTTCTGGAAGCTGTTCCGGAAGGAATGCCCAACGTTTCAGATCCAGACGAGAGGTACCAACCTGTCGGTCGGTGCTGACCTGGCGCGGGATGCCGTCAACCTGAAACAGATTTACGAGGGTAACTACAACATGCTGCCTCCGCCGAACTCGCCCTGGGCGGCTCTGGATGGGGATTTTGGTCTGGAGATGGTCGGCTATATGTCGCGTATGGCCGAACTGCCCGACAACCGCTTTCTGTTCCGCTATTACACCCACGACCCCTGGTGGCTCAACAGCCCCTGGCTCGATCGCTACGGGCGGGAAGCGCACGATATTTACCTGCCGATGTCAGTCAGCCGGATTGACGCCAACGGCAAAATCGGCATCCCCACGCACCTGAACTTCCTGACCATCGACAACTCCCTGGGCGAAATGCCCACGCAGGTACCCGATGAGGTTACCCCGCACATCCTGAAAGCCCGCTACGATGCACCCACGGCCCCCGGCCCGCTGGTCTGGGTCTATCCCTTTGATGAGTACCACCAGTGGGCGTACTCGGCTAAAGACCGGCTACCGGAAGTCTACTACGGTGACTGGTACATCCGGCAGGCCATCAATAACGGCCTGCCGCTGAACACGGTCATTTCCACCACCTCGTTCCAGTCGGTTATAGCCAGACAGCCGGGCTACTTCCGGGAGTCGACGTTGCTGACCATTGCGCCGGATGTGGGCTCCGCGTTGGAAAAGGCCCTGATGGGTTTTGTCCAGAAAGGCGGCAAGCTCATCATTTTTGGCCCTACGGATCATGCCAGCCCGGCCTTTCTGGATTTCCTGAACCAGACGAATGACGCTCCGCTCGAAGGCGAGTTCCGGATCAGGACGAACTACATGACCGATATGCTGGAGAAAGCGTACCCCAGCGTGATTAACCACCGCGCCCTGTTCAGCGGTGGCGGTTTCCGCACGACGCTGAAAAACAGCAGTGATGCCGGCACCAAACTGCTGGTGCAGGTAGAGCAGGGTGGTAAAAGCCGCGATGCAGTCTGGGTTCGCACCAGGCCGGAATGGCAGGGCGGAAAAGTGGCTTACCTGCGCGGCACCAACGCCAGCAGTTTTACGGGGGGGCGGTTACTGACGCCCGATGACCCGGAGAAATGGTTTACGGGTCCGCTGCACCTGCGGTATATCCTGCAGGAGTTTGGCCTCGGCCACTCGGTGGAGAAGCAGGACCCATCCATCAAGAACCCGGTGCTGACCATCGCCCGCAGTAACAATGCCTTTATATTCTCCGGCTACAACCCCAACAGTACCGTAAAACAGCGCTTCCGGTTCCAGCAGGGCGCTCCGCTGCTGCTGGGGTTGGAGACAAAACTGGACCGCGGAAATTCCACCTACACCATGCCGACATCCTGGAACCGGGAGTGCCGGGTTTTTGTGGAGCAGACCGATGGAATTGTCTCCTTCAAAGAGCTTCACTCCGGTCAGAAAGGTATTACCAAACGGTATAGCGTCGAGGGCCTGAAAAATGCTACGGTCCGGATCTATCCCGAAGAACACATAACGGATCAGCAGTTTCACGCCTACGTCAATGCGGCCTACCCCTGGAAAACAGGCCAGGTCACTTTTAAAGCCGGCGACAACCGCTTCGGTAAGCACTATATCGTGGAAAACGTAACCGGTAATCTGGTCGTATCCTGGTGACGTTCGCACTCCGGCATCCTAACCCCTGAACAACCATGAAAATACGGACACGCAACTACCTGGCTTTTATTGTTTTTTCGGCCTGCTGGCTTGCCTGCCTGGCGTTACCATACGCCAGCAAGGCGCAGGATCTGAAAACCATGCAGGCCGGCTTTAAAGATCCCAAAGGCACTGCTCGGCCTAAGGTGTACTGGTGGTGGCTCAACGGACATACCGACACCACCCTGCTGCGGGAAGAACTGCAAAGCATTAAGAATGCCGGGCTGGGTGGGGTCGATATTTTTGAAATCGGTTTCCGGTCCGACGGCCTGGTTCCCGCCGGGCCGTCGTTCATGGGTGACGAGTCGCTGAAGACCATCACGTTTGCGATTCAGGAAGCGACGAAGCTCGGCCTGGAGGTAGGCCTGAATCTGGCCAGCAGCTGGAATGCCGGTGGCAGTTGGGTAACGCCCGAGTACGCGGCAAAGTCGCTGTACGTGTCTAAACTCATGATGGATAAGCCGGGCCGCCAGTCGATTCCGGTACCGTTTCCCGACATTCCGAAGAAAGACAGCAGAGGGAATGAGTTGTTGATTCAGTTTGCACCCGATGGCAGGCCCGTGTACCGCCAGGAGGTAGCCGTGCTGGCCATACCGGTTCAGGCCGGACAAACGTATCTGGACACCAGCCGGATTGTTAATGTAACCCGCTATTTTGACCCGAAAACAGAAACCCTGAACTGGTCTGTACCGACCGGTACCTGGGAAATTCATCGCTACGTCTGCTCCAACTCGGGGGATCCGCTGTTGCTGCCCAGTCCCAACTCGAAGGGCCCCATCATCGATCATTTCGACTCGACCGCCACCCGGATGCACTTTATGTACTTCATCAACCGGCTGAAACCGGTGCTGGGGGATTTCCGGAAAACGGCACTGAAGAATCTTTACCTGGCCAGCTTCGAAGCCAAAAATGCCTTGTGGACCCCTTCCCTAGCGGATCAGTTTAAGAAACTGAACGGCTACGACATAGCCAAATTTCTGCCTTACATCTTCAACAAAACGGCTTTCGACCCGAAAACCACCGATCGTTTCCAGCAGGATCTGAACCGGACCATTTCCGAGCTGATGATCAACAACCACTACCGAAAGGGTAAAGAAATTGCCAATCGCTACGGACTGAACCTGATTTCGGAGTCGGGCGGGCCGGGGCCACCACTGCATAATGTGCCGGTGGAAGCCATTAAAGCTCTGGGCTCGCTGGATGTACCCCGCGGTGAGTTCTGGATCAATCACGCCCGGCTCGACGATACCAAAGACAGTATCGACCTGCTGATGCTGGTCAAAGAGATTGCGGCTGCTTCGCACCTCTACCGACGCAAAATCACCGAACTGGAGGCTTTCACCAGCTTTCAGAACTGGCAGGAAGGCCCCGGCGATATGCGGCCCATCGGCGACCGGGCCTTTTGTGAGGGCATGAGTCGTCCGGTCATTCATGGCTTTACCCATAATCCTACCCGGCAGGGATTTCCGGGTAATGTGTATGCCGCCGGTACCCATTTCAACGTCAAGACCACCTGGTGGCCTAAAGTAAAACCGTTCAACGATTACCTGGCGCGGGTCTCGTACGTGTTGCAGGAGACCGGCTTTGTCGCCGATGTCCTGTACTACTACGGCAACAAGGTGCCCAACTTTGGTACGCCCAAGAACTCCCGTTTTGCCGTTGGCTCCGGGTATGACTATGAGCTTATTAATACCGAAAAGCTCCTGAGCGACCTCACCGTCAAAAACGGGTTGCTTACCCTGCCGTACGGGGCGCAGTTTAAAGTCCTGGCGCTGGATGAAATCATCGGAGATGACCCGGCTGTACTTCGAAAACTGGAAGAACTCGCCAAAGCCGGGGCCATTATCACTGGAGCGAAACCAACGGGCGTGTGGGGTGCCAGCCAGACAGTAGCCAACCGGCTGTGGAACGGTACAGGTAACTTTTCACCGAATGAGCTGAAAAAAGGGAAGGTCTTTACGACACCGGCCGGGCAAATCCTGCAGGCCCTCAGGGTATCGCCCGATTTCGACTATCCCGACAAAGGCTCGCAGCGGATCGACTACATGGGCAAGAGTCAACCCCTGCTCGACTACATCCACCACAAAAAAGGGGAACTGGATTTTTACTTCGTACGCAATACCACCGACAAGACCGTAGCCCGGCTCTGCTCTTTCCGACAACCCGGTAAAGCCCCCGAATTATGGGATGCCGTGACGGGGCAGATCATTCCAATCCCGGTCTACAACCAGGTTGGAGATCATGTTGAGGTACCGCTTACGTTTGGTCCGTACGGTTCCTGCTTTGTCGTGTTCAACCGGCAAAGCAGCCCCCCGCCCTTCAAAGCGGTAACCTCGACAACGGCGCATCCACCGCTGTTTACGTATACCCCTAATGGGCTGGAGTTTCTGGAGAACGGCAATGTTGAACTTACGGGTACCGCCAAAGCCAGTCGGATAGATAACAGGATACAGGTTCAGCCCATTGAAGGAACCTGGCATGTTACCTTCACCAAAGGCTGGGGAGCACCCGAAACGGCAACGTTTCCGACCCTGATCTCCTGGACACAGTCTGCCGATAAAGGTATTGCGCATTATTCCGGGGCCGGTCTGTACACCAAAACGTTTACCTACACCAGGCCTGCGGCTTCCTCCGGCCGGACTTACCTCGACCTCGGCAAAGTAGGTAAGGTGGCTGACGTATGGCTGAACGGAAAACCGCTGGGCATAACCTGGGCCGCGCCCTACCGCTACGATGTGACGGATGTCATAAAACCCGGTGAAAACTCGCTGCGCGTCGAAGTCATCAATACCTGGTCGAACCGGATCATCGGCGATATCAGGGAGAAGGAAAACTATACCCAGACCAACCTGAAAGTAAGAGGCTCCCGGGAGTTGCTGTGGTCTGAAACGCCCTTAGTCGAGTCGGGTCTTTTGGGACCGGTTACCCTCCAAACTGTTCAACCCTTTCACATAACTACGAATGGAAAGCTTTAGCAGAAATCAGCGTGATAACCGTCAGCCGCGATTGACCAGGTGGATAATCATGGGTGCCCTGATCCTGGTGGGAACGGCCACGTTACTCTCGTTTCGCATTGGCCAGAAGCCTTCCGATGAGCTGATCGTCCTAAAAGAAGGGTTTAAACGCCCACCGCTCCCGGCACGTCCTAAGGTATACTGGTGGTGGCTCAACGGCTACGTGGATACCGTCAGGCTCAAAGAAGAACTGCGGGCCATCAAAAATGCCGGTTTAGGTGGCGTCGATATTTTCGAAATCGGACTGCCGCCCGCCAGCGATCCCAACCGGATTATTCCGGCGGGTCCCGCTTTTATGGGGGATCAGTCGCTGGATGTGATCCAGATGGCCATTCAGGAAGCCGGTAAACTAAACCTGGAGGTAGGCCTGAACCTGGCCAGTAGCTGGAATGCCGGCGGAAGCTGGGTGCAGCCGAAGCACGCAGCCAAAACGCTCTATTTCTCCAAAACAACCCTTACCGGCAGTTCCCCTGCCCGCGTCAAGTTGCCCTTCCCGACCATTACGCCCGACCGGCAGGGCAATCCGCGCAAGATTGAGTACGATGATACCGGGAGGCCCGTTTACCGGGAAGATGTAGCCGTTATTGCGGTGCCGGCCGGTGCCGGCAATCTGACGGATACCTCAGCGATCATCAATGTAACGAAACACTTCGATGCCGCGTCGGAAACCCTTGCCTGGCAAGCCCCCGCCGGTGATTGGGATGTGTACCGCTATGTCTGCTCCAACTCCGGCGAGCAGTTGATCCGGCCTACGCCCAATTCGCTGGGGCCCATTATCGACCATTTCGATTCGACGGCGACCGAGATGCACCTGATGTATTTTATTGACCGTCTGAAGCCCCGGATCGGTGATTTCCGCCAGAGTGCTCTGAAGTACCTATACCTCGCCAGTTACGAGGCCAAGGAGTTTACCTGGACGTCGTCGCTGCCCGCAACGTTCCGGAAACTGCACGGCTATGATATTTACAAGTTCCTGCCGGCCATCTACACGCCCGCTCTGTTCGCGTCTAACACCTACGAAGGCTTTCAGGTTGATTTTACCAAGACGTTTTCGGAGCTGATGATCAACAATCACTACCGGAAGTCGAAGGAGATCTGCAATAGGTATGGGCTAAAGATCACCTCGGAAGCCGGCGGACCGGGTCACCTGCACCACATTCCGGTGGAGACCCTGAAAGCGCTCGGTTCACTCGACATTCCCCGCGGAGAGTTTTGGTACAACCGCACGTTCTTCGATAAAGACAGTATCGTGGATCTGATCTGGCTGGTCAAAGAGATTGCGGCTGCTTCGCATATCTACAAACGGGGCATGGTGGAAGAAGAGGCTTTCACCAGCTACTGGGACTGGCAGGAAGGGCCGGCCAATCTGAAGGTCATTGCCGACCGCGCCTTCTGCGAAGGAATGAACCGGCTGGTCATTCACGGCTTTCCCCATAATCCAACCGGCTTCGGGTATCCGGGTATCGCTTACTTTGCCGGTACGCACTACAACGACCGGCGTGTCTGGTGGCCCAAGATCAAGCCGTTCAATGACTACCTGGCGCGTATCTCCTTTATTCTTCAGAACACGGACTTTGTAGCGGATGTACTCCATTACTACGGCGACAACGTGCCGAACCTGGTGCCCCCCAAGAATACGCGCTTCAGCGTCGGACCGGGTTATGACTACGAGATCGTCAATACCGAAGTGCTCATCAACAATCTGACCGTCGACAAGGGTGAACTGGTTTTGCCGGGTGTCGGCCGCTACAAGGTACTCAGCATCGGCAACGAGTCCGGGATGAACCCGCAGGCGCTGGCTAAACTCAAGCTACTGGCCGAACAGGGAGCGATCATCGTAGGCCAGAAGCCGGCTGGATCGGCGGGCCTGACCCACCAGCCCAAAGCCAGCAGCGAGGTGGCAGCCGCAGCGAATCAGCTATGGACGACCAGCGCCTTTACCCGTACAGCTCGTGAGAATGGCAAGATATACGCTACGACCGAACCCGTGAAGGTACTGGAAGCCTTACAGGTCTCCCCTGATTTCAGTTATTCGGATCAGAAAGCCGGTACGCTTGACTATATTCACTCCGCCCGGAATGGTAATGACTTCTATCTGATTCGGAACACCACAGATCAATGGGTATCCAGAAACTGTAGTTTCCGTCAGCAGGGCAAAGCGCCCCAGCTATGGGACCCCGTATCCGGCGAGATCGTGCCGGTTAGCGTCTACGATCAGACGGGTAGCCAGGCGGTGATGCCGCTCACCCTGCCTCCTCATGGAACTTATTTTATTGTATTCACCAACGAAAAGCCGGCTGCTCACTACCAGGTTACTGCCGGCGCGGGTGGGGGGCCGCCGATGATCCAGTACACCCCGTCTGGTTTCTTTTCGCTGGAGAAAAGCCCCTCCGGCGTAAAGAAGGGAGCCACTACGCAGCGGGTAGACGTCTTATCGCCCGTTACCACACTCACCGGTGCGTGGAACCTCACGTTCCCCAAAAACTGGGGAGCGCCCGAAAAAGCTTCGTTCCCGAAACTGATGTCCTGGACCGAGGCTCCCGAAAAAGGCATTCGCTACTTTTCGGGTATCGCGGCCTATCAGAAGTCGTTTGCCGTCGCCAAACCCGCACCAAATGAACGAATCTATCTGGATTTGGGCGATATGGCTGAGGTCGCTGAAGTATGGGTGAACAACAAGCCCATGGGCATTACCTGGGCGAAGCCGCACCGGTTTGATATTACGGACGCTCTCATACCGGGGACCAATCAATTGAAAGTAGAGGTAGCCAATACCTGGTCGAACCGCATGACCGGCGATGCGCTCACCGGCGAAAAATTCACGAATACCAATATCGTTAAAGCGAACAAGAACCTGACCCCATGGGGCGATGTACCGCTCAAAAAGTCGGGCCTGCTGGGGCCCGTTACCCTCTGGACCGTAAAACCCCTAAAACCATGAAACTTCTGACCTGTCTTCCTGGTATCCTGCTTTTCCTGTCAATTACCAGTCAGGCGCAGGTAGCGGATAAGAATTCGTATCTGGCCGACGTAAAGAAAGAACTGAATGCCGTCTGGCCGAAAAACCGGACCATCAATATCGTCTTTCACGGGCATTCCGTGCCGGCCGGGTTCTGGCATAATCATGAGGTTCATACGCTGGAGTCGTATCCGCATCTGGTGCTGAGGAAGCTTAAAGAGCAATACCCGTATGCGGTGGTTAATGTCATCGTGACGGCTATCGGGGGAGAGAACTCACAAAAAGGGAATGCACGGCTGGAAAAGGAGGTACTGGTGCATAGACCTGATGTGCTCCTGATCGACTACGCCCTCAATGATCGGTTTCAGGGGATGGAGAAGACAAAAGAGGCCTGGGACGGCATGATTCGGAAGGCGCTGGCGCAACATATTAAAGTGATCCTGCTAACCCCCTCGCCCGACCAGCGGGTTGACCTGCTGGCGGCCGACAATCCGCTGGAACAGCATACCATCCAGATCCGGCAACTGGCAGAGACGCATCATGTCGGGCTCGCTGATCCGTATGCAGTGTTCAAGAAAATAGCGCTTACCGGGGCGGTGAAAGATTATATGTCGCACGTTAACCACCCGAATCTGGCGGGCCATGAGATCATCGCCAATACCATCATCGAATGGTTAGCCAACACGAAATAAAGGCAGATTAGCTTTCCGACTGGCCGTTGGTATCGTTGTAATCCGGATTGGCGATGATGGCAAACTTATACTTGTCACCCCGGTAGTAGGAACGTTCAATTTCAACGACTTTATTGCCCGTGCAGACCACCGCGCTGTCCAGAATAAACATGGGGGTTGCCTTTTTCAGCTCAAAGTTGTTTTCCGCCGAGTCGGGTTGCAGAATATCGGCACTCAGCGTCTGTTTGACCTCCTCAATTTTCAGGTGGTAGGAGCTTTCGTACACTTTAAAATACGAAATCTCCGTCGGCATGCGGTTGATGTTCGGACAGAGCTTTAGGGAAATGTACTTCAGTTCGTCTTTGATGATTTCCTCGTCGGCGTACCGGAGCTGGTGTAGTTTGAGCACTGGGCCATCAATGATAAAATGTTTGCCGCCGATTTCCGACGAGATGCCATCGGGCAGAATCGTTTTTTCAAGCACCAGATTTTTGGGTTGAAACCCTTCGGCCAGCAGGCTCTCGTGAAAACCCCTCCGAGTGGCATAAATGGAGCCCAGGGTACGGATCAGGTGGTGGTCCCGCGTCCGGTTCAGCACGTAAGTACCCTTGCCTTTGATTCGTTTCGCCCAGCCCCTCGACTCAATGTCCAGCAGACTTTTGCGGGCCGTGGTGTTGCTGACCTGATAATGTTTGATGAGTTCGTTTTCAGAAGGTATCTGATCCCCTGGCTGTAGCTCTCCGGATTTTATTTTTTCAATAATGGTTTCACTAATGGTTATAAATTTAGGCTTCATCATGTAAGAGTAAAGGAACCGGAATGCGTTACATCGGTATGTAAAAATAAGAAAAGTGTCTGAAGAAGGTATACCACGCATCAAGGTAAGCAACCTGCCTGGCAAAAAATATTGGTCAGGACCGGTTGAGCGTCAGCGCCTTGAACTGTCTGGTTAACTCGGTTAAGGAGGCTTCAACACCCATACGTTCCAGCGAAGAGGCTCCTACAAATCCATGCGCCTGGGTTCGGTCCAGAATCAGGCGGACATCATCGGGGGTATTGATCGGGCCGCCATGCGTCAGAAAAAAGGTGTCCGGATTCACCGCTTTAGCCGCATCAATAATTTGCCGGGTTCGTTCCGCAGCCTCATCCATGGAGCAGGTAGCCTCGACAACCCCAATGGAGCCACCCACCGTAGTGCCTACGTGGGCGATGACGGCATCGGCCCCGGCTTCGGCCATCTGACGCGCTTCCGCTGGCGTAGCCACGTAGACAATCGAGAACAGGTCCATTTTGGTAGCCAGCCGGATCATCTCCACTTCTTTGTCAAAGCCCATTCCGGTTTCTTCCAGCACCCGCCGGAACTGGCCGTCGACGATGCAGTGCGTAGGAAAGTTATTGACGCCCGAAAAGCCCATCTCTTTTACTTTCAGCAAATGGTGCCACATACGCCGGCGGGGGTCGGAGCCATGTACTCCGCAGATTACCGGGATTTGCTCAACCACGGGTAACACTTCATATTCGCCAATTTCCATGGCTACGGCATTGGCATCATCGTAGGCCATCAAACCCGCCGTCGAGCCATGTCCGCTCATGCGGAACCGCCCGGAATTGTAAATGATGAGCAGATCAGCCCCCCCTTTTTCGATGAATTTGGCGCTGATACCGGTTCCGGCCCCGGCGGCAATAATGGCCTTCTGCTGGTTAAGGGTATGCTGTAAACGATCCCGAACTTCCTGTTTCGTGTAGGGATTTCCGATTCCGGTCCATGGATTGGGCATAGCAGGTCTTGATTATGATTTGTTGGGTATGGTTGAATTCGTTTGTTGCAGCATCGCAACCAGGCTGCCAACCAGCAAAGAAGCAAAGGCTGGATCATTAATGTGCGCGGCTGACTCGATTACCGGCACACGTTCCGAAGCATGGTCCTTAATCGCGTCGAAGAGCGCTGTATTGCAGGAGGGCTGGTGAAACAGGCCTCCTGCGGCATCCATCTGGGAAATACCGTTTAACGGTAAAACGACCCTGACCGGCCCTGTTGACGGGTTGAGTTTCCGGGCCAGCCGCTTGCCCAGTTCATTGTTTTCGGCTTCATCCGTACGCATGAGCGTGACGTCCGGTGCCCAACTGTACAACATACGGTTTTTGTACTGATCCGGTACGGCATCCGGGTGGCCAAAATTAACCATATCCAAACAGCCCGGAACCACAACCTGCGGAATTCCCTGTTTGGCAGCCGCCATCAGCCGATCCGGGCCCGCGCTGCAAATGCCTCCGCAGAGGTCATCGGCGAGTTCGGTCGTAGTTACGTCGAGTACGGCATCAAAACATCCTTCGGCAATCAGGGCTTCCATGGTTTTGCCGCCCACGCCATTGGCATGGAAAGCAAAGACTTCGTAACCCTGTTCCTGTAATAAAGCGGTACACTGATCCACACAGGCGGTGGTATTCCCAAACATGCTGATGGCAATACGGCCGGCCGGTTTATGGGTAGCGGTCGCTTTCACATTGGCCATGGCACAGACGGCTGCGGCAGCCTGGTCAATCAAGGGCGCAATGATGCTGTTCAGGCCAGCGACATCAACGATGGACGGCATCAGGGTGATATCTTTACTGCCTGCCTGCCGGGAGAGATCCTTGGCTGCTACCGTGCTCAGGCAGAGTTTCGGGATGCCGAAGGGAACGGACTGCATGGCTGCCAGTGCAATGAAGGTCCCTCCCCCACCGCCCATGCCCATCACGGCCTTGACCTTACCGGCTTCCGCCAATTCCCGCACCAGCACGGCCGCCCCTCTGCTCATGACCTCAATGGCATGCCCACGATCCCGATTTTTCTGAAGTTCCGTCAGAGGGTGATTTGCCTTTTGGGCAACTAAGCTGGCTTCATAATCAACCGGAAAGTCAGGAGTGGTACCCATAATCCCCGTATTGATGGTAAGCACACGCTCTCCCTGAGCCAGGATCGCTTTTCGCAGGTAAGCAAATACCTCTCCTTTGGTATCGAAGCAGCCAACAAGCAAAATGTACTGGTCCATATGGGTGCCGGTTTTCTTAGTACAAGACGTGTCGTCTCATCACCTACTTGTCTGAGTCGCCCACCGGGCCGTATGTCACTACCATAAATGGGCAGCTTGTGCGATTTACAATCTGGCGTCCCCTTCGCCTGAACAGATAATTGTCCGTGGCAGGTAACAAATCGTATAGCACAGCGGTTAGTTACCAGTTCAAAGCGCGGCTAAAAACAAAAGAAGTGATGATACAAACCGTAGTAGGTATCTATGGAAAGGCAACTGAAGTGCAGAATGCCATAAAAAAATTAATGCATAATGGCGTCAGGCAGGAGGCCATCCAGTGGTATGAAGAGCAGGCTCCGGAAGAGAGTGTAACGGAGGAATCTGCCAGCCCTACTGATTCCCCCGTTGATTCGTCGACTTCGTCCCAGCTTACCACCACCGACATCAGGGATATTGGTGGTTTCCTTAAAGCGCTGGTAGGGAGTGGCGATGATGAGAAATTCAGGAAGTATGCCGAGGAAGCGCATTGCCACTGTGTCGTGGCCGTCGTGGTGGATTCGATTCAGGAGGCTCGCCAGGTGGTGGAGATCCTGGAGGATTGTGGAGCCGTGTCGGTACACCGCCACGCGCATCAGAATCAGCAAGGCACCTGAACGGGGAACAGGCCGATTCGTGAGTGGCCGGCATCCGGGTGAGGTCAGACAAATTCATTGGAATGCTGTATTTTTGGACATGAAACGTCTTCTCGTCTGCCTTACCGTCTGGTTTGTTGTTGTCAATACCGCTCAGTCTCAGTCCACCAGTACCGCCTTACCGCGTATCGCCATTGCGGGGCTGGGCATTGAATCGAGCACCTTTTCGCCCGCCGTTACGCTGGAACCGGCCTTTCACGCCCGGTACAGTGGCGAGGTATTCAACGCCTATCCGTTCCTGATGGGCACGGCTCCGCTCCGGAAACAGGTCCGCTGGGTACCCACCGTTCTGGGCAAATCGCTGCCCGGCGGAATTGTGACCCGGCAGGCGTACGAATCCCTGGTGGGTAAAATGCTGGACTCTCTCAAAAAATACGCACCCTACGATGGGCTGTATTTCGATATTCATGGGGCGATGAGCGTGCAGGGCCTCGATGACCCGGAGGGCGATATGCTGGCCCGTATCCGGCAGGTAATTGGCTACCAGACACTCGTATCGACGTCGATGGATCTGCACGGCAACGTTTCCGAACGGCTGGCGCAGAACACCGACCTGATGACCTGCTACCGGATGGCACCCCACGAAGATGCCATGCAGACAAAAGAACGGGCCGTGGTCAACCTGCTCGAACGGCTCCGGAGCGGCAAAGGCAAGCCCGCGTACAAGGCGCTGATTGCCGTACCTATTTTGCTGCCGGGCGAGAAAACAAGTACGCGCATCGAGCCGGGCAAAAGTTTGTACCAGCAGGTAACTGCCTTAGCGGATGAGCAGCCGGGCGTGATAGACGCGGGCATCTGGATCGGCTATGCCTGGGCCGACGAACCCCGTAACCACGCTGCCGTGATGGTCGTGGGCGATGATAAGGTCAGGGTGACGCAGACCGCCGAAAAACTGGCCCGGGACTTCTGGCGGGTACGCAATCAGTTCGATTTTGTGGCCCCCACGGGTACGCTGGCGGAGGTACTCAGCAAGGCCATTGCCAGCCCCAAACGTCCGTTCTACATCAGCGATACGGGCGATAACCCTACGGCCGGGGGCGCGGGAGACGTAACCTGGACGCTCACCGAAATCCTGAAACGACCGGAGTTTAAACAGCCAAACGGTCCATCGCTGATCTACGCGTCACTACCCGATCCGGAATTTGTCAAAAAAGCCGTAGCGGCCGGTATTGGAGGGCGCGTCGACGGCACCGCCGGGGCAATCGTGGATCATCGGTTTGCCCCGCCCGTCCGGCTCAGCGGAACGGTAACCGCCATTGAACGGGGGGACAAAAACGCGGAGGTCGAAGTGGTAGTAAAGGTGGGTAGCGTTAGCGTGATCGTAACGCAGAAGCGCAAACCCTATCACGAAGAAACCGATTTTACGCGGCTGGGCCTCAACCCCCGCACCGCCGACATTGTCGTGGTGAAGATCGGTTACCTCCAGCCCGAGTTGTACGAGATGCAGAAGGACTGGATCATGGCCCTGACGCCGGGCGGGGTGGATCAGGAATTGTTCCGCCTGCCGTACAAGCGTATCCAGCGCCCCATGTTTCCCTTTGATAAAGACATGAAAACGCCCGATCTCTCGGCCAGGCTCATACCCGTGTCCGGCACAAACGAAAGACCTTAGATGCTGGACACCAGACGGTAGATTATGCAATGTGCAGGGCGTCTACTGTCTGGTGTCCAACGTCTGTTACCCTCCCCCGCATGAATTATTTTAAAGACCTGCTGGCGCTCCTTAAACTGGAACGGGACGAAGACCGGCGGCAATACCAGCAACTTACCCAAACTACCTCCCTGACCGAACGCCGGGCCAACGGCTTAACGTGGTATCCAATCGCGATACGCGGTTCCGAACTGGGTCGTGGCGAATACTTGACCGTTGAACTCGAACGCACCACCCACCAGGAGATTCCGCACCAGTTACGTTTCGGCATGCCGGCTGTTCTGTTCAGCAACCATGACCCCAAACAGGACCGGGTCGAAGGGACCATCTCACACCAGAGCGGTAACCGACTTAAACTCACCCTCCGGGTTGATGAGCTGCCCGATTGGTCCCGCGATGGCAAACTGGGGGTGGAACTGCTCTTCGACGAGAACAGCTACGACGAAATGGAGCAGGCGCTCAAACGGGCGAATACGCTCAGTGAGAAATCAGATCATCGGCTTATCAACATTCTGACGGGACAGCACTCCCCCACGTTCCATTCCGACAGGCCCGCCTTATCGCTGCCGCAGCTGAATCCCAGCCAGCAGGCGGCCGTTAATCAGATCCTGGCGGCCAACGAACTGGCGATTGTGCATGGCCCGCCCGGCACGGGCAAAACCACCACGCTGGTGCAGGCCATTAAAATACTCATCCGGCAGGATAACCAGAAAATGCTAGTGGTAGCCCCCAGCAATACCGCCGTGGATCTGCTGAGCGAAAAACTGCACGAGCAGGGGCTGAACGTGCTCCGAATCGGTAACCCGGCCCGTGTTTCAGAGCGGTTAATGGCGCTTACCCTGGATCAGCGGGTGAACGACCATCCGTACATGAAGGAAGCCCGAAAGCTGAAGAAGCAGGCGAATGAATTCCGGACGATGGCCCATAAATACAAGCGCACGTTCGGCAAAGCCGAACGCGAACAACGCAAGGCTTTATTTGATGAAGCCCACCGCATCCTGAAGGAAGTTGCCCAGACGGAGCAGTACGTCGTTGATGATCTGATTGCCAAAGCGCAGGTGATTACCGCGACGCTGGTGGGCGCCAATCAGTATGCCGTTCGCGACCTGACCTACCATACCGTCGTTATCGACGAAGCCGGGCAGGCCCTCGAACCCGCCTGCTGGATTCCGATTCTGAAAGCGCGGAAAGTGGTGCTGGCCGGCGATCACTGCCAGCTGCCGCCGACCATCAAATCAGCGGAGGCAGCGCGTCGCGGTCTGGGTACCACGCTGCTGGAAAAGTGCGTGGCCCTGCACCCCGGAGCGGTTTCGCTACTTGATGAGCAGTACCGGATGCACGAGCACATTATGGGCTATTCGGCGCAGGTGTTTTACCAGAACAACCTGAAAGCCCATGCGTCGGTGGCCCGCCACCGCTTATTCGACGGCGATACTTCGCTGGTGTTTGTCGATACGGCCGGTTGCGGTTTTGACGAACAACTCGACGGTACCAGCTCCACCAACCCCGACGAAGCGGCTCTGCTGGTCAGGCATCTGAGCGCATTGGTAGCCGACCTGAGCACACTCTATACCCCGCAGGATTTTCCGACCGTGGCTGTCATCTCACCCTACAAACAGCAGATTGCCCTGTTGACCGAACAGATACGCGCTGCGACGGACTTACAGCCGTACAGCGCCAAAATTGCGGTGAATACCATCGATAGCTTCCAGGGCCAGGAGCGTGATATTGTCTACATCTCGCTGGTCCGCAGCAACCCCGAAGGCGATATAGGCTTCCTGTCGGATATCCGGCGCATGAACGTAGCCATGACCAGAGCCCGCAAGAAACTGGTTATTGTCGGCGACAGCGCCACGTTGGGGAGCCTGCCGTTCTATGGCGACTTCATTGCCTATGCCGAAGCGCTAAACACGTACCAGAGCGCCTGGGAGTGGCTGTGAGGATGCCCTCAGGCAATTACCTCCCGAATGACTTTCCCGGCTACATCGGTCAGGCGGTAATTACGACCCTGAAAGTCATAGGTGAGCCGCTCGTGGTCGAAGCCCAACTGGTGCAGAATGGTGGCCTGTAAGTCGTGGATGTGGGTGCGTCCCTTCAAACCGAAGTAGCCAAACTCGTCGCTTTCGCCGTGGCTATACCCCCGACGGATGCCGCCCCCGGCCATCCAGCAGGTAAAGGCGTCGGTATGATGGTCACGGCCTTTGAAAGGCATCTTTTTGCCGTTTCGGTTCTCCTGCATGGGCGTACGGCCAAATTCGGTGCCCCAAACAAGTAATGTTTCGTCCAGCATACCGCGCTGCTTAAGATCCATTAGCAGGGCCGTGATGGGCTGGTCGATCTGTTTGGTCTTTCGGCGGAGGCCAATTTCGAGCGAGGTCCCTTCGCCGTCACCGTGGGTATCCCAGCCCCAGTCGTACAACTGCACGAACCGGACGCCTTTTTCGACCAGTTTCCGGGCGAGCAGGCAGTTGTTGGCGAACGAGGATTTACCGGGTTCGGTGCCGTAAAGTTCATGGATGTACGCCGGCTCTTTGCTGATGTCCATCACCTCCGGCACGGATACCTGCATCTTGAAAGCCATTTCGTACTGGGAAATACGAGCCAGCGTTTCGGGGTCCTTAAATTCTTCGTACTGCTGCCGGTTCACTTCCGTTAAGGCGTCAATGGTTTTTTTACGCAGATCCCGGTCCAGCCCCGCCGGGTCGCTCAGAAACAGTACCGGTTCGCCTTCCGACCGGCACTGCACGCCCTGGTACACCGACGGCAGGAAGCCGCTACCCCAGATCGACTTACCGGCGTCGGGGGTTTTGCCCCCGGAGGTCAGCACCACAAAGCCGGGCAGGTTATCACTCTCCGACCCCAGCCCGTAGGTGACCCACGAACCCATCGACGGACGGCCCAGCCGGGCACCGCCGGTATGCATCAGTAGTTGGGCGGGTGCGTGATTGAACTGGTCGGTATACATCGCCTTCAGGAACGAAATTTCGTCGGCCACCGACGGCAGGTGCTGAAAATAATCAGATAGCCAGGCCCCGGACTCGCCATGCTGCTTGAACTGCCCAACCGATGCCAGCATATCGGGTACTCCGCGGATAAAGGCAAACTTCTTCCCCTCCAGAAACGAAGGCGGGCAGGGTTTACCGTCCAGTTTGGCCAGTTCCGGCTTATAATCCCACAGTTCCAGTTGCGACGGTGATCCGCACATGTGCAGGAAAATGACCGACTTGGCCTTCCCCGCAAAATGCGACGGTCGCACCGCAAAGGGGTTCAGTTCCGGCCCTGCTTCCGCGGGCTTCTCACCTGTCCCGCAACCGCCAAAGAGCGTACCCAGGGCCATCATGCCAATGCCCGAGGAGCATTGTTTCAAAAAATGCCGGCGGGTGGTGAACAGGGCCGATTCGAGGTTAAGTTCGTCCTGGAGAGACATGGGAATGATTAAGTGATAGAGTGATCGAATGATTGAGTGACAGCAGGTGAATTACTCCTTTGTCACAAACTCATCCATGTTAAACATCGTATTGGCCACGAGGGCCAGGGCTGCCGTTCCGGGCGCGGCTCCGCAAAACCATTGCTCGGCTTTTTGGGGCTCCTGACGGAACCGGGTGAGGGCCTCGGTGTACAGTCCTTTCAGGACACGTTGCTTTTTAGGTGGTAACACCTGACCGGTCATCAGGTAATACCCCTTTTGCAGGCGACTATCTATTGTGCTCCCCCCCTCCTTTTCCAGGCGTAGTGCAAAATTCTGGGCCATTTCCACGAAGGCCGAATCGTTCAGCGTCACCAGGGCCTGCAAGGGCGTATTAGTACGAATCCGACGGGCTAGGCACACATCGCGTATGAGCCCATCAAACGAACTCAGACTCGGGTACGGACTCGATCGGCGCACGTAGGTATAAATCGCCCGTCGGTAAGCGTCTTCCCCTTCACTTTGTTTCCACTGACTGCCACTGTACACTACCTGCCAGACGCCCTGCGGCTGATACGGCATCACCGGTTTGCCGTACATCTTCGGGCTGAGCAGTCCACTCACCAACAGCGCCTGATCCCGAATTTGTTCCCCGGAAAGCCGTACCCGAGGTCCGCGAGCCAGATACTGGTTAGCGGGGTCTTTGGTTAACTGGTCATCAGTGGCGTGGGCATCCTGCCGGTAGGTGGCGGAAAGGACAAGCTCTTTTAGCAGGGGTTTTAGCTGCCAGTTCCAGTCGTGCATAAAGCGGTACGACAGGTAATCCAGCAATTCCGGATGGGTGGGCGTAAAACCCTGCGAGCCCATATCTTCCAGGGTTTCGACAAGTCCGGTACCGAACAACTGCTCCCACAGCCGGTTAACCATGGTCCGGGCCGTCAGCGGATGCTCATTGGCAGTAAGCCACATCGCCAGCCCCAGCCGGTTGCGGGGTGCACCTGTCGGGAACGGCAGAAGCGTCTGGGGCACATCCGGCTGCACGGCTTTGGTCGGCGTCAGAAAACTGCCGCGCTCGAAGATCCGGGTGGTGCGGGCCAGCTCGGCCGGATTCTCCTGCAAAATAGGTACGTTGTCGGTCCTGGTCAGCAGCAGATCGTTCAGATTTTGTAGCTGTCCGGCATAACCCGGTTTGTCCTTGCCGGGCAGGTCTTCATCCAGAAACATCACCCAGTTTACCAGGCAGACATCCTGTTTTTCATCCGTCAGTCGAGGGTTACGGAAAATAAAATGCAGATTCTTCCGCGAGCTGAACCGGGGCAGATCCACCCACTTCAGTAGCGTCAGTCCATTCCAGAAATTACGGCTGCCGGAGGTATCCAGCTTCACGGTAGCCAGGGTTGGCCCATTCAGGCTATCAGTCCGGATTTCAATGCTGCCGCCGGCGTTCTTAGTCGCGTAAGAGAGCAGTAGCTTATTCTTTCCGGCCGTTGGTGCGTTGGGTAGCCGGCAGGTGCCGCCGTTCTGCATGGCCAGGTACGAACTGGGCTCAGCGGTACCTTTCTGGAAGCTGTCGAAATGATGGGCGTAGATACGAGGCTCTACCGTCCGGACAAAATGAGTATACTGTCGGGCTATGGCTTCAGAGACATTCGTCTTGAGCCAATTGGTGAGGGAGTCCAGTTTCGGCTGATCTTTCTCGTTAAAAAAACGCAGGTGCGCCGATTCGTCCATGACATCTTCATCGCGCGTATTGTTGAAGAACGCCATGTACTTATAAAAATCCTCATGGCGGAAGGGATCGTACGGATGGCTGTGGCACTGGGCGCAGGCAAACGTGGTGCTGTTGAAGGCTACCCAGTTGGTGCTGACCCGGTCCAGCACGGCCGATACCCGGAATTCTTCATCGTCGGTGCCGCCTTCGTCGTTGTTGGCCGTATTGCGGTGGAAAGCCGTGGCAATGAGCTGGTCCTCGGTCGGCTGGGGCAACAGATCACCCGCCAGTTGTTCGGTAATAAACTGGCGGTAAGGCATATTCTGATTAAATGCTTTAATGACCCAGTCGCGGTACCGCCAGATGTTGCGGCCATCGTCTTTTTCGTAGCCTTTCGAGTCGGCGTAGCGGGCCAGGTCCAGCCACATGGTTGCCCACCGCTCCCCGTAGGCCGGTGAGGCCAGCAGCGAGTCAACCGCAAGCTCGTAAGCATTGGCCCGCTTGTCGTTCAGAAAGCGCTGGTACTGCTCTTCGGTCGGTGGCAGGCCCGTCAGGTCCAGGCTCACGCGCCGGAGCAGCTTCGCTTTATCGGCCTGTTTCGACGGCGACAGCCCTGCTTCCCGCTGTTTGTCCAGCACAAAGTAATCGATGTCGTTAACCGCCCAGTTGGTCGTAGAGCCACCCGCCAGGGTTGTCTTCAGCCTGGCCCACCAGGAGCCCATCGGTACCTCCGGCTTTTCAACCGGTTTGTAAGCCCAGTGCGTTCCCCATTCGGCGCCCTGCTCGACCCAGTCGGTCAGAATCCTGATTTCTTCGTCCGTCAGCGGATCACCCTTTTTAGGCATTCGCTGGTCGGGATCTTTATGGGTAATCCGCCGGATGATCTCGGAGTGTTCCGCATCGCCGGGCAGAATGGCGGGTTTGCCGGACTTGGTTTTACCCAGCGCTTCTTCGCGGAACAGCAGGCTGAAACCACCGGCTTTCTTCACCCCGCCATGACAGGCCATGCACTTTTTATTCAGGATGGGTTTTACATCGGCGGTGAAATCAACCTGATTGGCCGAATGGGTTGCGTAATAACCAACGCCCAGCACCAGGGCCGAAATTCCAACCAATAAGGGGTTCTTTAGTGTACGCATCGTAGCAAACTCGCAAGCGTCATGAAAAACAGGCCGTTCATCAGGTAGCCAATCTACTTAGCTTTACGCTGTAAAGCAATATTCCCAGATCAAATTGGCTCCTGTACAGAATAAAGCAATAGTTAGGTTCCTTTTACCGTTTTCCCGATTTTTGCGCCATGAAAATTGCCTATATCTGCTACGAAGACATCGGCACCTATGCCTCACCGGTGGAGAATGAAGACCAAAAGCTATTCCAGTTCCTGAAACAGAAAGGGCTTGATATTCACTTCATGCTCTGGACCGACCCACTCGCCGACTGGTCCCATTTTGATCTGGCCCTGCTGAAAGCCCCCTGGGATTATTTCGAGAAAATCGATCTGTTCTACGCCTGGCTGGAAGAGTTGAAGCAGAAAAACGTACCGCTGCTAAACCCGTATGAGGTTGTCCGATGGAACAGCGACAAGCATTACCTGCGCGATATTGCCGCAGCCGGGTTGCCGGTTACGCCAACCTTATTTGTGGAAAAAGGCCATAAAGCCGACTTAGCCGCGTACTTCGACCAATTTAACAGTGTTAAGTTAATCGTAAAGCCCTGCATCAGCGCTGGCTCGAAAAATACGTATGCCATTACCCCTGAGCAGCTCACCGAATTTACGCCTAAACTAAATGGTTTGCTGCAGCAGGAATCGTTTATGGTCCAGCCATTTCTGCCGCAAATACAGGAGGAGGGCGAATGGTCGCTGCTGTTCTTCAACGGCAGGTTCAGCCATGCCGTGCTGAAGAAGGCCAAAGCTGGTGATTTCCGGGTGCAGCATTACCTCGGCGGAACCATTCATCCCCAGCCCCCATCGGCGGAGTTGATCCAACATGCCGAAGCATATGTCCATCGCTTCGCCAAAGATTGTCTGTATGCCCGTGTTGACGGCACACTGGTCGACGGGCAGTTTGTGCTGATGGAGCTTGAACTGATTGAACCGTTTCTTTTCCTGTTTACCGACCTGAACAGCTATGAGCGGTATTTTAAAGCGTTGCAGCAGCTGACGGTCTCGTCGCTGGTGTAGTGGATGCTTTGATGAGCAAAAGTTATAAGAGTATCATAAAATTATATTAATTCTAAAAATATTGCATTTTCGAAATTAATCATAGATCATTCTAAAAATTACTTTATAAAAATTTGGCAATTCTGTCTTTTATACCAATATTTAATTCGCTTACCACTATATTCTTTTAACCATGAAAACAGAGAAATACCAGCAGATCCGATTGATGGCGCAGATGTCCGGGAAGAGTTTTCTTGAGTTGAAAACGCATTTTGATTGCAAGGAATCCAACAACCCAAAAAATACGTCACCCGCTAAGGTGTACACCCCTACGCAATCCGCTGCCCCTAAAGCAGTCTGAACGCACCCACTGATCACCTCACAAAGAAGGCGGCCTGTGCTTATCATAAGCACAGGCCGCCTTCTTTGTTTTAGGGTATACGTAAGCGCCGGCAATCGCTACAGATTGGAGGCAGGCACCGCCCGCTGCGCGTTCCGCTGCGTTTTAAAACGCCGGAGCACCACCGACAGCGTCAGGGTATCGCGGAGGGCCTGCCGAACAATCTTCCAGGAAGCGCCTTTGCTGACGCCCGCTTCCCGCGGGTGGTACTTCGACTCCACCTGCTCCACCCGACGCCCCAGGCTGAGCAGCTTGGCGCAAATCTCGCTCTCGACCAGCGAACTTTCAATTTCCAGATTCAGCTTCCGCAGGTCTTCGTTTTTGTAAATCTTCACCCAGTTGACATCCTTCAGGTCGAAGCCCAGAAAAAAGCGGTTGACCAGCCGGTTGGCATACGACAGCGCATTGCGCGCCATAGTATATGTGGTATTTTCGAGCCGGAAATACGACACAAACGAACCCGGTGCTACGTTGAGGTATGGAATCAGTTCGTCGGTATTAAACTGTGCATCGGCCGGCACGGCGGTAATGTTTTCGTGCCGGGCTTCGGCGTACCCCGAGCGCAACGCATGACCGATACCCCGGTTCGTTTTGTGGAAAACTGGCCGGATGACCGGAAAAGCGCCGGCCAGTTTTTTGATAACGCCATCGGAGCCGTCGGAACTGCCGTCGTCTACGATGATAATTTCGTAGCGGCCCGGCCGGTGTTCGTCAAACGTCCGGATGAGTTTGGTGACGACCTTCTCAACCGTAACGACTTCGTTGTAGCAGAATACGACAATGCTCCAAGTTTGCTCCATCAGTACCGGTTGATTACCTCAATTACGTAGTTCACTTCGTCGTCGCTCAGCTCAGCAAACATTGGTAACGACACGCAATGGTCGGCCAGATATTCGGCATTGGGAAAGTCGCCCCGCTGGTAGTTCAGATGGGCGTAAGCCTTCTGCAAATGGCAGGGCACCGGATAGTGCAAGCCCGGAAATACGTTGTTGTCGTTCAGGTATTTCATAAAGTCCTCCCGGTCCTCAACCGTCACCACAAACAGGTGGTATACCGACTCGGCAAAGTCGGGCTGCCGCTGCATTTTCACGCCGGTATGGGTAATGCCCTGCTGGTACATCCGGGCAATCTGCTGCCGACGGGCGTTCCAGCCGTCGATGTACCGCAGCTTGATGTCCAGAATAGCGCCCTGCAGACCATCCATGCGCATGTTATAGCCGATCTCGTCGTGGTAGTAGCGCACCTGGCAACCGTGATTGCGCAGACTCTGGATATGGTCGTAGTACGCTTTATTGTTAGTCGTCAAACCGCCCGCTTCCCCATAGGCACCCAGGTTTTTCCCTGGATAGAAGCTGAAGCAGGCCATTTCGCCAAACCCACCGATGCGGGTTCCGTTGTAGCGGGCACCGTGAGCCTGAGCGGCATCTTCTACCATAAAGAGACCATTCTTATCGGCTACCGCTTTCACGGCTGCCACATCAAACGGCTGACCGTACAGATGCACTCCGGCGATCACTTTGGTTCGGTCGGTGATGCGCTCCTCAATGCGGGCCGGATCGATCTCCCAGGTATCCGGATCACAGTCGACGAAGACCGGTGTAGCCCCCACGTGCGAAGCGCCCCAGGCCGTAGCAATAAACGTGTTGGCCGGTACGATTATCTCGTCGCCCGGCCCAACGCCCAGCGCCAGCATCGCCAGCTGGAGCGCCGTCGTGCCGTTATTAACGCCCATGGCATACGACGTACCGCAATAGTCGGCGAAGTTCTTTTCAAACTTTTCGACGTACGGGCCGCCCGAAAACGCATTGGACTCAAATACCTCTTCGGTTACTTTCAGCACTTCGTCTCTGATCTGGTGATATTGTTTCTTCAGATCCAGAAACGGGACTTTATGGACAGCAGCAAGCATAGTTTCTCTAGTTTTGATCTACTTGTCGAATGACTTTCGCCGGATTACCGGCCACAATCGTATTTGGTTTAACGTTCTTCGTCACGACCGAACCGGCTCCCACAATAGCACCTTCGCCGATGGTAACTCCGCACAGGATGGTCACACTCGAGCCGATCGACGCTCCTTTTTTCACCCAGGTCTCCTCCATCGTCCAGTCAGCATCGGTCTGAATGGAACCGTCGGGGTTGGTCGCACGGGGAAAGCGGTCGTTGATGAAGGTCACGTTATGGCCGATAAACACGTTATCTTCGATATGAACACCCTCGCAGATAAAGCTATGGCTGGAGATTTTGCAGTTT
This sequence comes from Nibrella saemangeumensis, assembly GCF_039541915.1. Taxonomy (NCBI): domain Bacteria; kingdom Pseudomonadati; phylum Bacteroidota; class Cytophagia; order Cytophagales; family Spirosomataceae; genus Nibrella; species Nibrella saemangeumensis. The sequence continues at coordinate 216,961 of NZ_BAABHD010000084.1, read as the reverse complement.
TTGCCGATGGTGGCCCCCCGCTGAATCTCCACAAACGTGCCAACTTTGGAACCATCATCAATGGAACAATGGTACGCGTTGACAAAATCGTAAATCTTAACGCCTTCACCAACTTTTACATTGTTCAGCGAGCGTTTGGGTGAGTTTTCGGTGAGGATCTCCATATTTATAAATAAATCTCTTTTCCGTTTTGCTTGATCGAGGTTTCGGCAGCTTCGAGGACCCGGACGACCTCCAGGCCTTTGTGACCGTCGACCATTGGTTTTTTGTTGTCCAGAATTGAACTGACAAAGTCAGCGGCCATTTCGGCCAGGGCTTCCTTCTGCGCTACTTTCGGGATAAAAATATCGCCCGTCCGGTAGTCGACCATCATCTTGTATTTTTCCTGTTCCGACGTATCGACTTTATAAGTCGTATCATAAATCTTTACTTTTTCAGTCGGTTCCACATCATCGTACAAGACCATTTTCCTGTCGCCACCGATCAGGATCCGGCGCACTTTCAGGGGCGAAATCCAGGAGCAGGTAAAGTGGGCAATAAAATCCGAATCAAAATGCAGCGTGAGGTAAGCAATATTCTCGATTTTGTTGATGGCGTGCGCTTTTCCGGTGGCCGTCAGGCTAACCGGCTGCCGGCTGATCAGGTGGAACAGAATCGAAATATCATGCGGAGCCAGATCCCAGATTACATTTACGTCTGACTGGAACAGACCCAGGTTGATGCGTGTCGAGTCGAAGTATTGCAGCTTCCCGATTTCACCGGCTTCGCAAAGGGCTTTGATTTTCTGCACCGATCCGGTGTACAGGAACGTATGATCAACCATAATGACCAGGCCCCGCTGTTCGGCCAGTTCAATCAGTTCTTCAGCATGCGCTACGCTGGCGGTAAAGGGTTTTTCGACCAGCACGTGCTTACCGGCCAGCAGGGCCTGCTTCGCCAGCGGGTAATGCGAGAATACCGGCGTAGCCAGAATAATGGCATCGATTTCGGGGTCTTTCAGCAGGTCGTCGTACGCTCGCGTCAGATCGACGGTGGGGTAACTGCGTTTGGCTACCTCCAGGCGGTCGGGGCGTGGGTCACAGACAGTTTTTACGGTGCAGTTCTTCGCGTTCATAAAGTTACGGAGCAGGTTGATACCCCAATATCCGTAACCGACTAAGCCAACTTTTATCATTAAGGCGATACTTTGGGTAATGTTCGGAACAGGTTGATGATGTAGAGCAAACAGCCTACGATGATGATCTCCAGCAGGTATTCCGTCAGCGCCCAGCCATTGGCAAAGTCAGCCAGACTGGTGAAGAGCGGCATATCCATGCCCCACCAGATCGGAGGCTGAACAACGATGGTAAAGTTAAAAGCAAGCAACAAAAGCAGGTGCGATTTCTTATCAAACGAAATGGCGGCAAACACCAGGGGCATGATAAAAATATAGGCGTAATTGGCCAGCGAACTCTGCTGAACAATCATCATAAAGGCGTAAGTAACAATCCAGAGCACAATGAACCCGTCGAAAAAGCGCCCTTGCCGCCGGTAGGCATACCCGACAAAACTGGCCAGTCCTAAGATAGAAACCAGCCCGACCCAGTTCAGGCTTTTCCGACCCAGCGGTACAATATCGCCCAGGGCCGGCCGCAGAATGGTCCACAGATTAGGCGTGCGGGGATCATTAGCCTGTTGAATGGGCTCCAGAAATTCCAATCCGGCCAGCGCGTACATGATCACCAGCGACGGCAGTCCTACTATAATCAGCCCCAGCACGTACCGGAACCGGTTCTGCACCAGAAAAAATACCGGGATCAGGGTCAGCACCAGAATAGCCTTGGTTACTACCATACCCAGTCCCAGTACAATACCAATCCACAGGTCATCCCGTTTCCGGCGCCAGATCAGCAACGCCCACGCGCCAAACAACCACATCAGAATATCCTCCTGCCCTCCTAACACGGATAAGACGAACGGGATTGGCAGCATCAGGTACAGCATTATTTTTCGCAGCAAATCATCGCTGTAACGTAACCGGTCCACAGACGGCAGATAGAGCTTGTAGGTTAGCCAGAGCGTGACGCCTTCGGTCAGCATGAGCAGGAGAAGAATGGCTTTGGGGCTGTTCCAGACCATCAGCGGCAATGCCGTCAGGTAGGGAAATAAAGGGGAATACGCCGTATCGAATTCCCGGTAAACTACTTTCAGTTTCAGCGCTTCTACGGCCGAATCATAGAACATGGGCACATCCGAGCGGGTATCATAGTCTAAAATGACGTAGACCAGAATAAACGGAATGATACGGAAGCAAAGAAACGAAAGTAAAAATAAGGTTGTGTGGTATGACGGAGCGATTCGGACTGTTTTTCGAGTTTGCCAGAGCAGCAGCACTAGCATCGACAATCCCAACGCAACGGCAGCTTTTTGAAAAACCAACGGCGCAAAATCGGGCATTCGGTTGCTTATTGTGGACCGTAAAATTAGACACAAAAAAATAATTAACAACCCATCCGGGCCTCAGGTTCGTGAATAACCTATCGGGCGGTAACGATGACTGTCGGGCGGGTATTCTGGTTACTTCTTCCAGTCAAAATAAAAGGTACTCCCCCGCTCCGGCTCCGACTCGACCCGGATTTTGCCTCCCTGCTCCTCGACCAGCATTTTCAGGATATTCAGCCCCACGCCGGTACTGCTTTCGGTATGCGCCTTGCCGCCGGCCGTCCGAAAGAGTTCGAACAATTGATCCTGCTCTTCCTCCGAAACACCGGGTCCGTTGTCCCGGACGTAAAACTCAACAAAGAGGTCCTTGTCGCGGCTGCCGACCTCAATGAGTCCCCGCTCCTTGTCGTTGTATTTGACGGCGTTGCTGAGCAGATTCTGAAACACCTGCTGGAGTTTCAGCTTTTTTGTTCTCAGGACGGGCAAGGGTTCGTGTACCCGGATTTCGATATGCCGGGGCGGAAACAGCAGAAACGCAATCTCCTGCACCAGTTCCTGTACATCAACTTCCTCGACGGTCTGCTGCCCAACGCTTTTCCGGGAATACTCCAGAATGGACGTAATCATGTCGGAGAGGTGGTAGGTGGCCAGCTTCAGTTCATCCACGTATTCACGCAGTTCCTCGGGCTTTACGGCCTGCCGGTCGCTCTTCATCTCCAGCAGGGAGAGCAGCGCCATAATGCCCGTCAGCGGAGATTTCAGGTCATGGGCTACGATGTACACAAACTTTTCGAGCTGCTTGTTGATGCTCTCCAGTTCGCCGGCGGTCTTCCGGAGCTCCTGCTGGTAAAAATAAAGCTGCTCAAACACCCGCACCTTCGCCTTGGTAACGCCGATATCCAGCGGTTTTTGCAGGTAATCGACGGCCCCTTCATCAAAGCCCCGCAGCACATACTGCTCTTCTTTGCTGATGGCCGTTACAAAAATGATGGAAATATGGCGCGTTTTTGGATTGGCCTTCAGGAGCCGGGCTACCTCAAAGCCGTCCATGCCGGGCATTTGCACATCGAGCATGATCAGCCCGATGCGGTCGTTTTTCAGCACATGCCGAAGGGCCTCATTGCCCGAGGTGGCTTTAATAAACTGTCGGCCCTCCTGGGCCAGCATGTCTTCCAGGGAAAGCAGGTTTTCTTCCCGGTCGTCGACCAGCAGGATTGTAAATTCATTCTGGTTTAGGTAGGTATGCATTCGCAAATAAATTAACAGCAGAGTGACTCCAGATAGGTAACAATCTGCTGCGGGGTAAAAATGTCTACTCGTTGGGTTTTGGCCAGTGCCGCGCGGGGCATAGTCGGGTATTCGGCCGTTTCCGGGTCCTGCACAATACCGCGGCCGCCCTGCTCCACAATAGCCTGCAGGCCAGCCGCGCCGTCGTGATTAGCCCCGCTCAGCAGCACCCCAACGGCTTTGGGCCCGAATACCTGCGCCACGCTCTCAAAGGTCACATCAATGGCGGGCCGGCTATAATTGACCAGCTCCGAATAGTCTAAACCAAAACTTTTATCGGCTTCGACCAACAGATGGTAATTTTGGGGAGCCAGGTAGATTGTTCCGGGCTGAACCGGCTCCTTATCGTCGGGCTCGTGAATATTGAGCCCGCGCCGGCCCATCGAAAGGATCTTGTTCATCTCGCTCGACACGTTTTTCAGCCGGTGCAGCACAATGACGATGCTGAGCGGAAACTGAAGCGGCAAGGCCGACAGGATCTGGATCATAACCGAAATACTCCCGGCCGAGCCGCCGATCACGATAATTTCCAAGTCCGGTTCGTTTACCATACCTGCCTTACATTTTACGTCTGAAAACCTTGGTTGTTGCGCTGACTACGTCAAAACGATCCCGAATATCCGAAAAAAGCAGCGACTCTTTCATGCCGATGGCCAGGTACCCCAGGGGCGACAGGCTGTCGTAGAAGAGGTGAATGACCCGGTTCTGCAGGACTTTGTTAAAGTAGATCAGCACGTTGCGGCAGCAGATCAGCTGGAATTCGTTAAATACCTGGTCGGTTACCAGGTTGTGGGGCGAAAATAAGATGTTTTGCCGGAGTTCTTTGTCGATAATCGCATTTTCGTACCGGGCCGTGTAGTACGATGAAAATTCGTTCTTACCGCCCGACTGAATGTAATTGAACGTATAATCGCGCATGTGCTGCAGCGGCACAATACCCGTCCGGGCCCTCTCCAGATTAGCCGGGTTCAGGTCGGTAGCGTAAATGCGCGTACGCCGGAGCAGCCCTTCTTCCTGCAGCAGAATGGCCATGGAAAACACTTCTTCGCCGGTGGCACAGCCCGCGTGCCAGATCTTCAGCACCGGATACGACGCCAGCGTTGGCAGCACCTGCTCCCGCAGCATTTTGTAGAAAGCCGGATCGCGGAACATCTCCGTGACGTTTACGGTGATGGACTGCAGGAACCACCCGAAAAAGGGTTTGTCGTTGAGCAGGTGAAACTTCAGATCATACGCTGTTTTAATACCCGCCGTGCTCATGCACCGGGCAATCCGGCGCCGGAAGGAGGCCGGCGCATAATCGCTAAAATCATACCCGTACTGCAGCCGGATCAGGTCAATGATCGCGTTTAGTTCTTCAGGATTAATCTCGTGCTGACTACTCATACCATCAGTTACCGGGATAGCCACACCCGCATCAGCGAAAACAGCTTCTGGCTGTCGACAGGCTTGGTAATATAATCTGACGCGCCGGCTTCCAGGCTTTTTTCGCGATCGCCCGGCATGGCTTTGGCCGTCAGGGCAATCACCGGCAGTCTGGCAAAGCGCGGGTCACTCCGAATCTGCCGGGTGGCTTCGTAGCCGTCCATGTCGGGCATCATCACGTCCATCAGCACAATATGTATATCCGGATGCTGGTTCAGTAATTCCAGGGCTTCTTTGCCATCGCCGGCCGTCAGCACAGTCATCTGCTGCTCTTCCAGCAGGGTACTCAGGGCAAAAACATTCCGCATATCATCGTCGGCAAGCAGCACTTTCTTTCCCAGCAGCGCTTCGTCGCCGAGCGCCGTTTCGTAGCGGGGGACCGACCTTGGTGCAGTTTCCTGAATCTTGTACAGGAACAGTTCCAGTTCGTCCATCAGCCGTTCTTTGGAACGCGATGAGTCGCGGATAATGACGTCCGACAGCCGTTTTAGCTGCAGTTCATCGGAAGCCGACAGATCCTGGGCCAGGTAAATAATGACCGGTATTTCGTCGGTGTCGGGATCATTCTGCAGCGCCTGTAGTTCGTCGACGCCTTTTTTGAGGTCCTCACCTATATCGGCAATAATACAGTCGTACCGCTGCGCTTTTACCATCTGCCGGGCCTCCTCTTCGGTGGCGGCATAGTCACACGCAAAGTCGAAACTACGGTCGTTGATGAGTTGTTTCAGCGAATCCTGGCTCAGGTAGTTACCCGACAGCACCAGCACCTTTTTTACTTCCGCCGGCAGTTGCCGGCCAATCTGGGTAAACGCCTGTTCGAGGTCTTCTTTCGCTACTGGTTTTTTGAGGTACGCCGTCGCCCCGCCTGTGACCGGCAGAGGCTCATCGACAGCCGAAATCACGTGTACCGGTATATGCTTCAGAGTCTCGTCGCTTTTAAGCAGCTTCAGAAGTTGCCAGCCGTCGATACCGGGCAGTTTCAGGTCGAGGGTGATGGCCGTGGGCCGGTAGGTGCGGGCGTAATACAGTCCTTCGTCACCCCGCAGCGCCACCAGTGTTTTGTAGCCTTTCTGGCGGGCAAAATCCTGAACTACAGCGGCAAAGTTCGGATCGTCTTCAATGATGAGCATGACACGGTCATTCCCGTTCAGGGTATGCCGGTCATCGGGCAGTTCCGTCTGCTCCTCCACGCCATTAAGCGGCAGGGCGGGTAGCGAAACGGGGATTTCGGTGGGTTTGGCAGCTACCGGCCGGACCATAGCCTGGCGGATCGGCAGGTATATTGTAAAGGTACTGCCCCGACCGGATTCGCTCTGTATGAACACCTCCCCACCCAGCTTCCGGATCAGTTCCCTGGCAATAGACAGCCCCAGGCCAGTTCCCCCATACTTGCGACTGGTGGAACCGTCGGCCTGCTGAAAGGCCTCAAAAATAAGCTGCTGCTTATCGGCCGGTATGCCGATGCCGGTATCGGTAACGGCAATGGCCAGCACCTGATCGGCGGTGGTCAGGCCCTCGGTCGTAAACAGCAGCCGCCGGGTTTGGGCCGTTTCAACCGACAGCGTAACGGTACCGCCCTTTGGGGTAAACTTGAAGGCATTGGACAGCAAATTCTTGATAACCTGTTCCAGCCGGTGCTTATCGGTGCAGAGGTCGGCCGGTGCGGTCTCGTCAATGCGGGTTACAAACCGCACGCCCTTCTGCTCGGCTACCACCGTAAACAGTTGTTTCAGGTCCTCCACAATACTGGTAACCGGCACTATCTCCATGTGCAGGTCGATCTTACCGGCTTCGATCTTCGCCAGGTCCAGAATATCGTTGATCAGATCGAGCAGGCTGGTGCCCGATTTATTAATGATGTTGGCGTATTCAATCTGTTTGTCGGTCAGGTTCCGGGCTTTGTTTTCCGCCAGCAGTTTCGCCAGAATCAGCACGCTGTTGAGGGGGGTCCGCAGTTCGTGCGACATATTGGCCAGAAATTCTGACTTGTACTGGCTGGTCACTTCCAGTTCGCGGGCTTTCAGGGCCAGCGCCTGCCGGGCCGTCTCCACGGCCTCGTTCTTTTCTTCCAGTTCGGTATTGATCTGGCGAAGTTCCTCTTCCTGCACCTTCAGCTCTTCCTCCGACGACTGCAGGATTTCGGTCTGGCGAACCAGTTCCTCGTTGGTTTGCCGAAGTTCTTCCTGCTGGTTTTCCAGCTCTTCCTTCTGCTCCTGCACCTTCTCCAGCAGCGACATCACCTTTTCCCGCGCATCGGCCGCGTTCAGCGCGACGGCGATATTGCTGGCGACAACGTTCAGAAAGTCCAGTTGCCGGGCGTCGAACGGCCGGAACGAAGCCAGTTCCAGAACCCCTTTCACCTCCCGGTCATACCAAAGCGGCACCAGCGCCACCTCTCCCGGCCGGGCCTGGCCGATGCCTGACCGGATGGGCCAGTAGTCGGCCGGCACTTCTTTAACCACATACAGTTCCGGCCGGGTAGCGGCCTGTCCAATCAGGCCCTCACCCACAGCAAAGGTCATCCGGGCTGAATTGGGCAGCGCTTCGGCCGCAGTAAGCACCAGTTGGCCGGGTTCGTTCCGAAACGCATAGAAAGCGCCCACGGGTACATCCAGAAAACGGGTGACGGCCTTAATGGCGGCCTCGGCCAGGGTAGGGACATCCGCTACCCCCTGCATGCTCGCATGAATCGTGGCTGCGCCCGACAGCAGCCAGTTCTTTTCCTCACTCTCCTGGTTTAGGTTTTCAAGCTGGTTCAGGTTTCGCTGCAGTTCCTGCTCCGCCTGGCGACGGCGGTTGAACTCCCGGATGATCAGGAACATCAGAATCCCGACAATGACCAGAATACCGATGGTTCCCAGGACCAGCGACAAGGTGGCGTTGTCGACCGCCCGGTCCGCTTCCATTTCACGCTGCGTCAGCAGTTTCTGTTCGCTTTCGATCATCTTGACCAGCTGGTTCCGGAGGCTGTCCATCCAGCTTTTTTCGATATCGGTAATGCGCACGATATCCTGGCGATTATACCGGCCGGCGTCGTAACCCAGGTCCACCCAGTACTGGAGTAAGCCGTTGACGTCGGCCTGAACCTGCCGGGCGCGGGCCAGTTGATCGGGGTTGTCGGCCACCACTTCCGTAAGCGCTTCAACGGTGGGACCGATGGTGCGCAGGCCATTATTGTAAGGCACCAGAAAGCGTCGTTCGTTGGTGCTCCGGAAACCCCGCCGGGACGCTTCCATGTCGAGCAGCACTTTCTGAATATTTTCAAGCTGGTTGATCACCCGGTATGTGTGCTTCACCCAATCGGCTTCGTACGATTGTCGCCGGAAGGTCTGGTACGACAACACACCGATGAGGATGATCAGGGCGACGGCTAAACTAAACCCCCAATAGAGTCTGCTTTTTAGCGTTACTTGCATCGAATCATCAATTGAATCATTAATATTACAAGTCAGTACCGGGCGGGTGAGCGCTGGTTTTGCCAGACAATCCGCCCGGCGGGTCTGGCGTTAAAGATAGAGATTAATTTTGCGCAAACTAGTTCCGGATCCCTCCGGCCGTCGCAACTACCCGTAACGAATACCCCTATGAAACAACTCCTCCTGTTCTTTTCCGGTTTCTGCCTGCTGGCGTCGGCCCAGGCGCAAACCTCAACCCAATTGTTTGAGGAGGCCGCCAGCAACGGGCGGCTGGCCAACGAAGGCTTCAAACGCTGCGACCGCTACGTAACCGGCTGGCTCGCCCAGGCCGACTCCGCCACCGGCCTGATCCCCCGCAACCTGAAAGAAAGCCGCGACTTCTGGAACGCCTGGGACGCTGCCGCCGACAATTACCCCTTTATGGTGATGACCTCCGCCATTCTGAAGCCGGCCCTGTTTAAAGGCCGGATGCTGGATATGCTGAATACCGAAAAGAAAATGACCGCCCGCATCGGCAACCTGCCCGACACCTATTCATTCACCCGGAAAGCGTTCCGCAGCGAGAAAGTCGATACCAGCCAGGTGCTGTTCGGCAGCGCCGAGTACATGAAAGATGGCCTGATACCGCTGACCGAATGGCTGGGCAAAAGTCCCTGGTCCGACCGGATGCTGGCCATACTGGATGATCTGGAAAAAATTGTGCGGCTGCCCATTCACCTGGAAGGACAGTTCTATGGCAACAGCGCCGACGTGGAAACCGCCGGTGACCTGCTGCAGGTGCTGTCGCGTATGTACTGGATGACCGGCAACCCCAGTTACCTTAAACGGGCCGTTGAACTGGGCGACTACTACCTCTGCGACGCCAACCTGCCTACCCGCAGCCTGCAACGCCTGCGGCTGCGCGACCACGGCTGCGAAATTGTGGCCGGGCTGTCGGAGGTCTACGCGGCCGTGCATTACGCCAACCCTGCGAAGAAAAAACAGTGGCAGCCGTATATGCACGAGATGCTCGACTGTGTACTGGCGAAAGGACGCAACGACGATGGACTGTTTTACAACGAGGTGAACCCGGTTACCGGCACCATTCTGGATAAAGGTATTGCTGATACCTGGGGGTATACCCTCAACGCGCTGTATACCGTGTATATGCTCGATAGCAAACCCGCCTACCGCGATGCGGTGCTCAAAGCCCTGAACGCCCTGGATACCCGCTACCGGAACTTCGATTGGGAGAAGGGTAGCAGCGACGGGTACGCCGACGCCATCGAGGGAGCGCTGAACCTGTACGCCCGCGAGCCGGTGCCTTCGGTAAAACCCTGGCTCGACAGCCAGGTTCAGGTGATGTGGGGCATGCAGCAACCCAACGGTATCATTGAAGGCTGGCATGGCGACGGTAATTTTGCCCGCACCACGCTCATGTACAGCCTGTGGAAAACGGCCGGTATCACCGCGACCAACTGGGACGAGCAGGTACTCTACGGCGCGGCCAGCAGCAAAGATAATCTCTTCGTCAGCGTGACGAATACCAATACTACCCCCTGGACCGGCACGCTGAAGTTTGGAACGCAACTGCACAAAGACCACCTGAATTTGCCGGTCAATTACCCCCGCATCAATCAGTTCCAGGAGTGGTTTGCGGTCGATCCAAAGAAAACATACATCCTGATCAACCGGACCAACACCAACAAAACTACCCGGATTAGTGGACAGGCGCTGATCGACGGTTACCCCGTCTCGCTGAAGGGCGGGGAAGGTCTCCAGCTGATTATTATGCCGTAAGTCGGGTATTTATTAACTTGCGATCATTTACCTAACCTCTATTCATGAAAAATGCTTTATTTTTCCTGCTTCTGCTGGCAGTGACCACAGGCAGGGCGCAGAACAATACCGTTAACATTATTCCGCAGCCGGTTCAGGTGCAGATGCTCAGCGGCACCTACAGCCTCAAAAACGGCGCGGCCATTGCCTACAACAAACCCGAAGCCAAAGCCGTAGCCGATCTGCTGGCGCAGCGACTCAACGCACCCACGGGTTACGCCCTGAAAGCGCAGTCCGGCAAAACCGGGGCCATTCAGCTCCGGCTGAACGATACCCCCAACAACCAGCTTGGCAAAGAGGGCTACACGCTGGAATCAACGCCGAAGGGCGTAGTCATCTCGGCCAATCAGCCGGCCGGGCTGTTCTACGGAGCACAGACCCTGATGCAGCTCCTGCCCGCTGCCATTGAAGGGCAGACAGTCGCAAAAGCAAACTGGACCCTGCCGGCGGTGCGGATCACCGATTACCCCCGGTTCGGCTGGCGGGGTATCATGCTCGACGTGAGCCGCCATTTCTTCACCAAAGACGAGGTGAAGCGCTACATCGACCAACTGGCCAAATTAAAGTACAACACCTTCCACTGGCACCTGACCGACGATAACGGCTGGCGCATCGAGATCAAATCCCTGCCCAAACTCACCGAAGTGGGTGCCTGGCGGGTGGCCCGGGCCGGCCACTTCGGCGAACGCGCCGATCCCAAACCGGGTGAGCAAGCCTCCTACGGTGGTTTTTATACCCAGGACGACATTCGGGAGATCGTGCGATTTGCGCAGGAACGCAACGTGACCATCATTCCGGAGATCGACGTACCCGGCCACAGCCTGGCGGCCATCGCGGCTTACCCCGAACTGAGCTGCACTAAAAACCCGAATGCGCGGGTTAATCCGGGAACGGCCTTCTCGGAATGGTACGGCAACGGCACGTTCAAGATGCTGGTCGATAATACGCTGAACCCGTCGGATGAGAAGGTGTATGAGTTTCTGGACAAGGTCTTTACCGAGGTAGCTGCGCTTTTCCCGAACCAGTACATCCACGTCGGCGGGGACGAGTGCTACAAAGGTTACTGGGCGCAGGACCCCGGCTGCCAGGCCCTGATGAAGAAGCTGAACATCCGGCACGTGGAAGACCTACAGGGCTACTTCATGAACCGGGTCGAAGGTATCCTGAAAACCAAAGGCAAACGGCTCCTCGGCTGGGATGAGATCCTGGAAGGCGGTATCTCCCCCGATGCCACCGTCATGAGCTGGCGGGGCGTCAAAGGCGGTATCGAAGCGGCTCATATGGGGCACGATGTCGTGATGACCCCGACTACCTTTGCCTACCTGGATTACCAGCAGGGTGAAGCATCTATTGAGCCTCCCCTGTACGCCGGGCTACGCATGAAGAAAAGCTACAGCTTTGACCCGGTTCCGGAAGGCGTCGATGCCAAACACATTCTGGGCGGACAGGGTAACCTCTGGACCGAGCAGATACCAACCCTCCGCTACGCTGAGTACATGACCTACCCGCGGGCTTGGGCGCTGTCGGAAGTATACTGGTCGCCAAAAGAGGTGAAGAACTGGGATAACTTCGCCAGACGCGTTGAGAAGCATTTCGACCGGGCCGATGCCGCCAACGTCAACTACTCCCGCGCTATGTACGACGCTATTGTCAGAACGACGATGAAAGGCGATAAACTGATGCTGCAACTGGAGTCGGAAATGCCGGGTCTGGACATCTACTACAGCCTGGATGATACCATGCCCGACAATCAGTCGACGAAATACACCCAGCCCGTTGAGTTACCCGACGGCCCGATTACGCTGCGGGTGATTACGTACCGCGACAACAAGCCCATTGGCCACCTCATTACCCTGAAACGGAATGAGTTAAGAGCAAGAGCCGGCCGCGAATAGGCTGGCCTGACTTCTTCTCAAACAGAATGGGCGATCGCGGTGATCGCCCATTCTGTTTACCAATGTCCCTGACGCTCCTTACCGCTCAAAATTCGGTTTCGTATCGAGCTTATCGGACTGTAGCCCCCGGAGCTTTACCTTCAGGATTACCCCCTCGGGCGTGAGGGTGGAGTGGTACACTTCGTCGCCGTTCCAGTTCCGGATTTTCTTCCAGGTCCCGTTCTCAAACGTACCTTCCTCGACGGAGATGAACTCGGCCGACGAAAAGCCCGAGCCCAGCCTCGGGCGGAACTGGAATTTGGTATCGAACCCGATCAGAACAAACTCATCCGGCCCCGTCTCCCCTACCAGCACCCGGCCGGTCATTTCCTTCCCCTCCCGGTACGTCGGAAAGCCATACGTAAGCAGCAGGTCGTACTGGCTGAAATGCAGCAGTTCATCGCCTAAACCGTCCTCTTCCGCAGCGGCCTTCAGTTTTCCCGCTTTCTGCAGCGAGGTAATCAGCGGAATGGCCGGGCGCAGCAGCCGGTAGTTGGCGGCAATGCCGGCGAACTTGGTATCGAGTTTTTCCTTGTCCCGCTTGTCGTGCGGATCGGCATGAAAGGGATCGATGCCGTAGGGCGCTACCCCGATGGCGTTGTAATCGCCGATGGCGTAGAAATGAAACCGGGCAAAGGGAATGCCTCTTCCGGTTTCGGGGATAAACAGGGCATTGTCCGGGCGTCCGTACTTCTCGCACAGAGCCCGGAACTGCATGTAATTGCGGTGGTAGATATCGACCGCCAGCAGATCGATACCCGGACCGGCGGCCTTGTAGATATCCAGCATGTTGGAAGTAGGGCCACCACTGGGGTGCTCGCCCGCCCGGCCAAAGCGGTTTTCGCGAATCCAGGCGTTTACGTACATCGGCAGCGGGTATTCCTTTTTACCGGCTTCGGCAATGTAGTTGATGTACGAGGCCATGTGGTAGGCCGAGAACGCTTCGGCCGCTTCCGGGCCAAATACCTGCGCCCACGTGCCCGGCTGTTTTTTCAGCGCCGATACCAGGCTGGCTGGCACCTGGTCATTGAACAGCTTTGTCGCGGCCGGCGAATAATCGCGATCGGTGCCCAGCGAGCCGGGTTCGTTTTCCGGCTGCATCATGATGACCGTCCGGTAGGGCTCGTCCAGCCGGCGGATATGCGCCATCACGGCGGCAAACGCACGGGCGTCGGCATTGCGGTTCTTCTCCGAGAGGGTCGACAAGACCTGAATCGGCCGGCCCGTACCGTCCAGCATGCGGGGGTACTCCTGCGTGTTTTCTTTCACCCAGGCCGGCACAAACTGCGACTGCCCGTTTTTGAACGAGGCAAACCACAACAGCACCAGCCGGAGGTTTTCCCGACGCGCATCCAGGATGAGTTTGTCCAGGATGCTGAAGTCGTACTGGCCCGGCTGGGGTTCAATCTGCTCCCAATAGATCGGTACCTCCAGCGTGTTGCAATTCAGCTCACGGAGCTGGGGCCATGTTTTATCCAGAATACCCGGCCAGCCGCTCGAATTCCACATCTGAGCCCCCAGAATGAGAAAAGGCTGACCGTCTACCAGCAGGGTATGGTTACCGTTCTCACTCACCAGCCGGGGAATGGGCGGAGCCGGGCGGACGGTCTGGGTACGCTCCTGTCGGGCGCGGCTCTGGGCCAATACCCCAGCGTGACTGGTTAAAAGAAGCGAAAAGAGAAAAAGAACAAAGGTGAGTCTAAGCATTGATGGGCAAACGTTATCGACTAAAAAGTCAGCTAAAGGATTTGGTCTACTGATCAATAGGACGGCCAAAAACCCGGTTTATACTTACTAATCTTGACAAGACTTTCTCATAAAACAAGTTTGCGTTTTAAAAAGGTGATTAGATCGTGCACATAGTCGGCGAAAGTATCGAGCTGAGCGGCCATGTTTTTGGGTCTCAACAACTGCAATAAGGACATCGCCAGCGTTCTAAGATTTGATATGGTGCGCTGCAAGCTGCTAAGCTTACTTTGCAAATCGTCTTCAGCCAACACTACGTTCCGACAATAGTGCATCGTTTCAATCTGCCAATGACCACGAATCGCATCGTATAAGTCGTTAGCCTCCAGGGCAGTCTTTACTATTTGGTTGCTGACAAAATAACTCGTCGTGCGGCTGGTCTGCACACCGGTTAAGGTCCGACGTACCCGAATGCCCCGCACCAGCGTAGCCATACCCACTAGCTGCCAACGACCGGCTTTGCTCATCGTATCAATGGCAAAACACGCATAGGTACGTTCTTCTTGCCGACCATGCTTGCGCAGGGGCGCATCCAGCCGCTCGAAGCCAGGCGGTTGTAACATAGTTTGAATAAAACACGAACGACGTAAAAGCGGCTGATTATGCTTGAGGCCAATCAGATAAGTCCCCTTAGCTTCCTGGATGGCCTTGAGCAGTTCAGGCGTGAAGTGTAGGGCATCAAGGACGGTCTTTCTTTTTAGCAAATCATGATCAGTCAGTAGGTTGAGTATGGCGGGCCGCTCACTTTCCTTACAGCCGTTGTAGTGCGTCTGTGCTACCACCCCTGCCGGCACCTGGGCCATGATCGAGACGCAGACTTCGCCCCGTTGTTGGCCTTTGGCGATAGAGCCACGTAACTCTTTGCCATCGCCACTGAGCCAGTCAACAAACCCTTCGGGCAGGCTAAGGCCATAGTGTTGCCCGATGAGTTGAGCCAGGAGCGTGTGGTCCACGCGGGCCAATAGCCGGGGCAGTTGGGCGCGGGAGATGACTCGTTTGGCTTCGACCGACAGCGCCAGGCACAAAGCTTGAAACTGGTTCTTCATGTGGCGGTGGATGGCCGATAAGTTGCCATCTCGTCCAGCCAGCAGGGCCATGATAACCCCCATCAACACAAAAGGTAGCGAATGAGTTTTGCCTCGGTTGTCGCGGTCATCGAGGTTAGGATGTGCTTCGAGGATAGCGAAAAATGCCTTATCTTGGAGGGGGTAGGTAGCTGGGTGCATTAGTGATGACTCTGTGAGAAGACTCAAAACTAAGCACTTAGCTCACTTGTCCAATTTTATGAAAAAGCCTTGTGTTGGGAAGCAAACTCGTGGAGCGGGGTTCCAGTTAGGACCATCCGCAGCCCTTTGAAAAGTACAAATCTATTGGTAACACGACAGCCTGACCAATACAGGTCTTACTCAGCGAATAACCATACAGAAGCATTTCAAAAAAAAGTCGCAAAGGTCCTCGCAAAGGTTTGCGGATTTTTATTCTCCAGCTTGTTTGGAAGAGTTCGTTTAATCAGCATCCTTTCGGGGATGAATTTCTCAACACGTAACTATACAGGTAGTCCAATCATTAAATAACACAAACAATCAGGTAATGAACCGTTACAAAATTGCGGCAATTCACGGCGATGGCGTTGGCCATGAGATCGTGCCGGTAGGGTTAGAGGTGCTGCGTATGGCAGCCGGCCGCTTTGGCTTTGAGTTAGACGTTACGCATTTCCCATGGGGTGCCGGCTATTATATGGAAAACGGCGACTTTCTGGCCGCCGACGGACTGGAGCAACTGAAGCAGTTTGATGCCATTTACTTTGGGGCCGTTGGCCTGCCGGATGTCGACGATACCCTGCCGGCAATGAAGTTCACCTTTAAGGTACGTACCGCCTTTCAGCAGTACGTCAACTACCGGCCCGTCAGGCTGCTGGATGGGCTGGAAAGTCCGCTCCGCTATAAGGCCCAGGCGGATATTGACTTTGTCGTTATTCGCGAAAACAACGAGGGAGAGTTTGTGCAGAACGGTAAAATCCTGTACGCCGATCAGCCTTATGGCCTGGCTACCGACACCAGCGTGTTTACCCGCCAGGGCATCGAGCGGATAGCCCATTACTCCTTTCAGCTTGCCCGCCGGCGCCGGCACAAAGTGACCAACGTTACCAAGTCAAACACACTGATCCACTCCCTGGCGTACTGGGACCGCGTGATCGGGGAAGTAGCGGCCCAGTATCCGGATGTGACGTACCAGAAAATGTACGTAGATGCCGCTTCTGCTAATTTTGTGCTGAAACCGGAGATTTTCGACGTCGTGCTGACCACCAACATGATCGGTGATATTCTCTCCGACCTGGGTGGGGCGCTGATGGGCAGCCTGGGGTTAGGCTCCAGCGGGAACATTAACCCGGAAAAAAACTTTCCGTCCATGTTTGAACCCATTCACGGTTCGGCACCCGATATTGCCGGTAAAGGAATCGCCAATCCTATCGGCCAGATCTGGTCAGGCGCCCTGATGCTCGAACACCTGGGCGAAAAAGCGGCTGCCGACGCTATTCTGTCGGCGATCAACGCCGTTACCGCCCAGGGCCTGCGGACAGCCGATCTGAAAGGCTCGGCCACGACCCAGGAAATTGGCCAGGCTGTTGTGGCCCAATTAACTACGTATGAAGTTCATCGATCTAACGGTTACGTACCAGCCTGATATGCCCGGTGTGCGCTGGGAACCAGCGAGAACCCTAGAGCGTGACGGCTGGAATGCCACCACTTTACACCTATACTCGCATGCCGGTACCCATATGGACGCTCCGCTCCATTTTGGGGTCAGTGCGGTTACTATTGATCAACTGCCGTTGGAGCAGTGCATCGGGCCGGCCTGGGTGCTGCACCTGCCCGCTACCAAACCTAGCGAACGGATCACGGTCGCCCACCTGGGCGACCTGGCCGACCGCATCCAGCCCGGCGACGGGGTACTGATCCACACGGACTGGAGCCGGCGAATCGGGACACCTTCGTACCGGGATGACTTACCGCGCATTGGTGAAGACCTGGCGCTGTGGCTGGTCGAAAAGAAAGTCAGGACGCTGGGTGTGGAGCCTCCTTCGGTCGCCGACGTCAACAATCTGCCCGAAGTTACCCGGATTCACCAGATCCTGCTGGGCGGCAGTGTAATTATTATTGAAGGCCTCTGCAACCTCGATCAGATCCGGCAGGAGCAGGTCATCCTGATTGCGCTACCGCTTAAATACGCGGGTGGAGATGGCGCCCCCGCCCGGGTAGTAGCGGTAGAGACAGACCATGAAGCAACACTATGGCGAACCAGAACGCCTGAAAACGGGGAAAATAATGGGTAACGACGTAACGATTGTTGTCCTGGACGATGACCCTACCGGCACCCAGACGGTGCATGGTATTTCGGTGCTTACCCGTTGGGAAACGCCGTTGCTGCGGGAGCAGTTTAAGGCCGGAGTGCCCCTTTTTTACATCCTGACCAACTCCCGAAGCCTGCCTGAACCAGCGGCCAGGGCGCTCGCCACCGACATCGGGCAGGCCATCCGGCAGGCGGCTGCGGACACGGGGCGGCAGGTGCTGCTCATCAGCCGCAGCGATTCAACCCTGCGCGGGCATTTTCCCGCCGAAGTGGATGCTCTGGCCGAAGCCGCAGGGCTGGACGATCCGCTGATTGTACTGGCCCCGGCCTTCATTGAGGGGGGACGCATTACCGAGGATGACATTCACTATATCGAGGAAAACGGCCACCGCACACCCGTATCGGAGACCCCCTTTGCCCGCGACCCGGCTTTTGCGTACCAGCACGCTAACCTGCGTGACTGGGTGCTGGAAAAGTCGAAAGGCAGCATTGCCCCGGATGCAATCATCAGCCTGAGTCTCGACGCCATCCGCACCAAACCGACGGCCGAACTGGCCAGCGATATTCTAAGTCAACCACAGGCCAGCATCCTGGTCATCAACGCTTTGACGTACGAAGACCTCGAAGCCGTTTCTAAGGTGCTGTGGACCGTGCGGAAATCGGGCCGGACGATCCTGCTGCGGTCAGCAGCCTCTATTGTGCGCACGCTGGCCGGTCTGTCTCCGAAACCGTTGCTGACAAAAGGCGACCTGCTGAACGGCCAATCCCGCACGGGTGGGCTCATTATTGCCGGCTCATTCGTCCCTAAAACAACGCAGCAATTAGCCTACCTGAACGAGCATAGTCCGTTGCCGGTCCTGGAGGTCAACGTCGCGGACGCCCTGACGGATTCGCCTGCCTGCTCTGCCCGGATTGTCCGGGAAGTGGACGCTTATCTGGAGCAGGGACAGACGGTGCTGGTCCAGTCCGAGCGACAACTGGTCACCGGCGATCGGCCCGAAGAAAGTCTGGCGATCGGTCAACGCGTATCGGGCACCCTCGTCGATATCGTAAAAGGCCTTCGGGTACTGCCTTCGTTCATCATTGCCAAAGGAGGCATTACGTCCAGCGACCTGGCCACCAAAGGCATGGGGGTTCGGGTGGCTCGGGTAATAGGGCAGATAATACCGGGGGTGCCGGTCTGGGAGGCCGAGCCCGGCAATCGGTTCCACGGCATCCCCTACGTGGTCTTTCCCGGTAATGTAGGGGATGAAAAGGCCCTGGTCGACGTATTACACAAGTTACAGTAGGGCCATGTTCCGATATTTTATCATTTTCTGCACCTTTCTGCTGGCGTTATTGCTGTACATCGACCGGATCTGTATTTCGGTAGCCAAGGCCCCCATTGTCGCGGACTTACAACTGACCGAGCAGCAGATGGGGTGGGTCTTATCGTCCTTCGCCCTCGGGTATGCTCTGCTCCAGACGCCTTCGGGCCGGCTGGTCGACCGGTTCGGTCCCCGGCGGGTCCTGTCCGGCATCGTTACCTTCTGGTCGCTGCTGACGGCACTCACCGGCTATGCCTGGAACTACGTATCCCTGCTCATCATCCGGTTTGCGTTTGGGGCCGGTGAAGCCGGTGCCTTTCCCGGTATGGCCAGGGCTACCCTCTCGTGGATACCCATGCAGGAACGGGGTCTGGTTACCGGCATCAACTTTTCGGGCTCCCGCTTTGGCGCGGCTTTTGCCCTGCCCGGAGCCGCCTGGCTGATTCAGGCCTACGGCTGGCGAACGGCCTTTCTGATGCTGGGGGTTGTCGGCATCGGCTGGGCGGTGGCCTGGTGGCTGCTGTTCCGGGATGATCCCCAACAGCACCGGCTGCTGTCCCGTCCGGAGAAGGATCACATTCTGGCCCACCGGCAGCAACTGGAGCCCGTTCAGCTTCAGACGGAGCCGTCGGACCGGGTATTGCAAAAGCCGGAGGTATGGTTTGCCATGGGGCAATACTTCTGTTCGAACTTCACGTTTTTCTTTGCGCTGACCTGGCTGTATCCGCATATCCAGGAGAAGTTTTCGCTGGGGGCGGTCGATGCCGGCTGGCTGGGCTCCATTCCCCTGCTGGCGGGCGCCTTTGGCAACTGGTTTTCCGGCTGGCTGGTCGATACCTTATACCGAAAGGGCCACGTAAACTCCCGGGTTATACCGGCGGCCATTGGTTTTTTCCTCTCGGCGCTCGGGCTGTTACTCAGCGTCTGGCAGGAATCCGTCGGCGGAGCGGTATTTTTCCTGTCCATCGCTATTTTCGGGGCCGATATGACCTTACCGCCTTCGTGGGCGTTCTGCCTGGATATCGGCAAGGAACGGGCCGGTGAGGTATCGGGCACCATGAATATGGCCGGCAACCTGGGCTCGTTTGTCACCGGGCTGGCTTTCCCTTACCTGAAGGGCTGGACCGGCAGTGTCACGCCTTTTTTCTTTGTGGGCGCTATCCTGAACCTGCTGGCCGCTTTCCTTTGGCTGCGAAACAGGCGCACCCAGCCTACCAACATGGACGTAGCCATTAACGCATGAGCAACCAACGCAGGGGCTTACTCATTGGAGCCGGGTATTTCAGCCAGTTTCATATCGAAGCCTGGCAGCGTATACCCGAAATAACCATTACCGGAGTCTGTGACCAGAACGCCGGGGCAGCCGACGCATTCGCCCGGCAGTGGAATCTCCCCAACGCCTATGAAGACATTCAGGAAGCACTAGAGGCCGGGCAGCCCGATTTTGTCGACATCATCACCCCACCTGCTACGCACAAAGCCCTTGTGGAGGAAGCGGCCCGCCGGGGCATCGCCATCATCTGCCAGAAGCCCCTGGCGCCCACGCAGGAAGAAGCCAGGGCCCTTGTAGCCATCGCCGAACAGCAGGGTGTGCCTTTTATGGTGCATGAGAACTTCCGCTTTCAGCCCTGGCACCGGGAACTGAAAAAACTGCTGGACAGCGGCATCGTGGGCTCCCGGATCTTTTCCCTTTACTGGCGCCTGCGGATGGGCGACGGCTGGCAGGCCGACGCCTACCTGGCGCGTCAGCCCTACTTTCGCGACTACCAACGGCTGCTGATTTATGAAACCGGAATTCACCTGATCGATACGCTGCGCTACCTGACCGGCAGCGAGGTAACCGATGTGTTTGCCCGGCTGCACCAGCGCAACCCCGACATTCAGGGGGAAGACAGCGGCCTTGTCGTCCTGAGTTTCAGGGGCGGAGCCGATGCGGTGCTGGACATGAGCCGATACAACGAAAACCGGCACGAAACCCCACGCTATACCTTTGCCGAACTCCTGACCATTGATGCCGAGGGCGGCACCCTGCGCCTTTTCGCCGATGGCAGCATTGAGGTTCAGCCGCTGGGGAAACCCGCCTACCCCCACGCCTATACCCACCGGAACCACGGCTTCGCGGGCGATTGCGTCTTTTTCTGTCAGCGCCATTTTGTTGACGCCTGGTTAGCCAACACCCCGTTTGAAACCAGTGGCGCTGATTACCTGAAAAACATAACCATCCAGGAGGCCATTTATCACCAGACACCACCTTACCGGATGTAGCCGGCTTTTTCTTATAATTGATTGACTATTTTGATCAGCGTCTGGAATAGAATTCGTGGGCTGCTGATCTGGTTGACGGTACCCGTAATAAAAACATCTTTCTCCGGAATATAAAAAGCGGCCGTGCCTACCGAGCCGCAGTGGCCTACCATATCCGGAACTGGCCTGAACGGCGAAAACAGCCAGGGGGTATAGAATTTCTGAATACCGATACCATACTTGAACGGAAAGAAAATACGGTTCCATTGTTCAAGCGCCTGAAGGCTTTCTTTGGGGTAAAAGTAGCCTTCAAAGAATGCCCTCAGAAAGACCATCAGATCCTGCGCCGTGGAAATAATATCGTATTGGGCGGAGGCAAAGTACTGAGGAATGCTGACGGGCGCATTTTTTACATAAAAAGCGGTAAAGGGTCTCTCGTCACCCAGTCTGAACACGAAGGTGTTTTTCATCGCCAGTTCCTCAAACAGGTCGGTCAGAATCGTATCCAGGGACTTCCCGATAACGTTTTCCAGAATTCTGCCCAGTAGTCGGAAATTGGTGTTGCCGTATCTGGCCTTACCCGGCTGCCCCGGCCGGAACCTGGTTTTCATCTTCTTCACCTGAGCAACCACCTGCTCAGTCGACCAGGCCTGGTCATTGCCCTGCAACAGCCCATCCATAACCTTAGGGCCATCGGGCCGCTTATCGATCAGGTAGCAGGGCAAGCCGGAGGTTTGGGTAAGGAGATGGTGGACCGTGATTTCCCCGGAGTAATCCTGACCCTGGTAGATATGCAGTCCGTCCATCAGATCGGCCGGCAGGTACTGGGCAATTCTGTCCGTAAACCGAAGTTCATTATCCCGGATCAGCCGAAGCGTTACCGCCGAAAGCATAAGTTTGTTGATACTCGCAATGTAAAAGCGTGCTTCCGGTTCCAGGTTTCCGGAAGCACTGCTCAAGGTGAGGGAGCCGTCTGAAGTACTTACCTGAAAAGAGGCTCCGTAAATAAATGGGTTGGCTACCGTTTCTTCAACGATCCGGTCGAGGGTGGACTGACTCAGCGTTCTCATTTGGCTATGGGTGGACAGTATGTGCGTTATTATCTTTTTCCGTAAAGGAGTTGGTCAAAGGTATACGCAGCGGCACTGCCAGTCCACCCGGTCTTACCCAGGCAGCCATTTGGCCGGAAGAAAGAGCCTTTTGGGGCGATGAACCTGAACTATCAGTTACTTTTTACCGATCCTATACAACCGCCCCTCGTCGGTGATGGCGTACAGCGCACCGTCTGTGCCCTCCGTTACGGCGCGGAAGCGCTGTTGCTGGTCGGCCACTAAGCGTTCCTCACCGACCACCCACCGGCCGTCGAGCACCAGGCGGGCGATGTGGTGGCTGTTCAGGCCGCCGATAAACAGGTTGTTCTGCCACTCGGGTATGGCATTGCTGCGGTAAAAAGTCATACCGCTGGGGGACAGCACCGGGTCCCAGAAATACACGGGCTGTTCCAGGCCTTCTTTCTGGGTTATCGCATTTCCAATTTTATCGTCGTTGTATTCGATGCCGTAGGTGATGACCGGCCAGCCGTAGTTTTTACCGGGCTCCACGGCGTTCAGTTCATCACCGCCCTGGGGGCCCATCTCCGCGATCCATAACGCACCGGTCTGGGGGTGAAAATCGATGCTCTGGATATTTCGGTGCCCCATGGAGTAAATCTCCGCTTTAGCCCCGGACTGGCCGGCAAACGGGCCGCCCGGCGCCGGTTGCCCTTCTTTGGTCAAACGCAAGACCTTACCCAGCGACGACGTTACGTCCTGAGCGTGCTTGCGCCGTTCCGGTTCGTACCGGTCAGCGGTCGTCACGTACAGATTACCCGCTTTGTCAAAGGCCAGCCGGCTGCCGTAGTGTTTATCGCCCTCATAGGCCGGCGTAGCGCGGTAAATTACGCGGACGTTGTCCAGGCGCCGGCCATCTGCCGACAACACGCCTTTGGCCACGGCGGTCAGGTTCAGGTTTCCTCCAGCCTGCTGTTCGGTAAAGGTCCAGTACACCGTCCGGTTCGAGCCGAAATCCGGATCGAGGGTTACGCCAAGCAGCCCGCCCTGTCCTTTGTCAACAACCGCCGGTACGCCCGCAATCTTATCGCTCACCTGACCGTCTGCGCTGACAATGCGCATGGTTCCTGCTTTTTCGGTAATCAGGAAACGGCCATCCGGCATGGCGGCAATACCCCAGGGCTTAGCTAGTTTATCGGTGATAACGCGGGCCTCATAGGGCGTGGTGGTCTGGACGCCGGGAGCCCGAAATTGTCCCGCAAAGGCCGGTTTATAGCCGGCATCCTGCGGCCGGGTTTCAACCGGCTTTCCGGGAGTTTCATTGCCAACCGCTTCTTCTTTGCTGGCATCGTTGGTACCAGTATTGCACGCACTAAAGAGCGTGACCATGCCTGCCAGAACAACTGCAACTGATTTCATAACGTCTGGTTTTAGAATGATGGATCTAGTTATCATCCTTGTAGCAACAGACAGTTAAACCTTGTTGTTCAAGTATTTACAAATGGCAAGGCATACGTATGACGGTTTGCTATATGATTTTACCAGCAACTACCCCCTGATACAGGGCGGGATACTCGAAAAACCGGCCACCCGTAAACCCTCCCCAACTCCCGGCAGTTTCCCTTTTAAGCACTACCCAAACGAAACTGGTTATGAGTTTAACGTTCATCGACATCCTCCTCATCCTGATTGTCTTAATGTCGGTGTGGGGCGGTTGGCAGAAAGGGTTTATACTGGGTATTATTGATCTGTTGTCTCTGGTAGCCGGCCTGCTGATTGCCCTGTATCTGTACCAGTTTCTGGCCGATTTTCTCGGAAAACACGTCCCGTCGCTGGGTGTCTGGACGCTGCCGGTGTCGTTTCTGCTGACGCTGATGATGGCCCGCATTGTGCTGTCGTCCATTACCAGCCGGGCCTTGCGCGATGTTTCGATGGAAACCCACGCCCACGGCTTCAACCGGTTTCTGGGCATGATTCCCGGCTTGATCATGGGCGTCATCTACGCATCGTTTGCCGCGGCCCTGCTGATGGCTCTGCCGCTCACCGACGCCCTGACCGAAAGTAGCCGCAACAGCGTGCTGGCCGGCCGGCTGACCCAACCGGTCGAATGGCTGGAAAGCAAACTGGCCCCGGTTTTTGAAGGAGCCATTGGGCGGTCGCTGAACAACATGACGGTGGAGCCCTCCTCGGACAAATCCGTTACGCTTCCCTATAAAGTGGAGGCCCCTAAAGTCCGGGCTGACCTGGAAGCCCGGATGCTGGAACTCGTTAATGAGGAACGGTTGAAAGAAGGGTTGAAACCGCTGAAGGCCGATCCTGAGTTAGCGGTGGTGGCCCGGAACCACTCCCGTGATATGTTTGCCCGTGGGTATTTTGCCCATATTACGCCCGATGGCAAAGACCCATTCGACCGGATACGCGCAGCCAGGGTACGGTTCCTGACCGCCGGTGAGAATCTGGCGCTGGCGCAGACGGTCAGCATCGCCCATACCGGGCTGATGAACTCCCCCGGCCACCGGGCCAATATCCTGCGGCCGGCCTTCGGGCGTGTGGGCATCGGTATCCTCGACGGCGGAGTTTATGGGCTGATGGTTACCCAAAACTTTCGGAATTAGCTAGTTTAGACGTTAGATAATGGACGCTGGACGGTAGAGTTTTGTACATTGATTCAATTCTTTTAGTCTACGACCCACTCAATCATTCAATCACTCATTCATTCAATTAATGAAGACCCTCTATTTTTTATTACTCATTATGGTTACCTTTTCGGGTTGCCGGCTCCGGGAACGGGAAAGAGAATTGGAACGACGCACCACTGAGCTTAACCAGAAAGAGCAGCAACTGACCCTGCGGGAACAACAGCTGAACCAAAAAGAGGAAGAGCTGACCAAACGGGAAAAAGCCCTGACCAGCCCGGCCGATTCCACCCAGGACTCTACCGTCGTGTATAACCCCAACCTTGTCGGCCGCTGGTCGGTCCAGATGCGCTGCACCGAAACCTCCTGTGAAGGCTCGGCAGTGGGCGACACCCGGTCGTTGCAGTGGATCATCAGCTACAAAGACAACATGGTGTTTGTGCAGGCGCTGGAAAACAACCGGCTGGTGCGGGTATACACCGGTACCTTTCAGGAGGGGGCGCTACAACTTACGGCCCAGCAGGACCCATCGGCGGCTAATACCCGCATGACGGTGCGGTTACAGTTTAAAACCGCCAACACCATGGAAGGGCAGCGCGAAATTACGCGGGAAGGCAACTGCCGGATTATTTACGCGGTAGGGCTTACTAAGTTGTAGTGCGTCAAACTCTCTTTTTGAAACCATGATCCTTACAACCGAGCTGGATTTTTCGCTGCCGCTCAGCAATCCGGTCATCATATTTTCGCTGGTTCTGTTTATCATTCTCTTTGCGCCCATCCTGTTCAACCGGCTCAGGATCCCGCACATTATCGGGCTCATTATTTCGGGCATTCTGATCGGTCCCTACGGGCTCAACCTGCTCCGGCGCGACAGCAGCATCGTGCTGTTCGGGACGGTCGGATTGCTGTACATCATGTTTCTGGCCGGGCTGGAGATCGACCTGGAGGAGTTCCGCAAAAGCCGGAACAAAATCCTGGTTTTCGGCCTGTACACGTTTCTGATTCCGATGGGCATGGGTACTTTGACCGCGCATTACCTGCTGGGTTATACCCTGATGACATCCATGCTGGTCGGCAGTATGTTTGCCTCGCATACCCTGCTGGCGTACTCCATTGCCAGCCGCTACGGAGTTACCCGCAACCGGGCCGTCACACTGACCATCGGCGGCACCATGATCACCGATATTCTGGCGCTGCTGGTGCTGGCCGTAATCGTCGGCATGACCAAAGGCGATATCAGTTCGGCGTTCTGGCTCCGGCTCGTCGTCTCGTTCCTGATCTTTGCGGGTATCGTGCTCTTTGTGTTTCCGCTCATTGCCCGCTGGTTCTTCAAGAAATTCGACGACAATATCTCGCAGTATATTTTTGTGCTGGCGCTGGTGTTTCTGGGGGCGTTTCTGGCCGAAGCCGCCGGCATGGAGGCCGTTATCGGGGCGTTCCTGTCGGGGCTGGCCCTCAACCGCTTTATTCCCCATTCGTCTCCGCTGATGAACCGGATCGATTTTGTCGGGAATGCGTTGTTTATCCCGTTCTTTCTGATTGGCGTCGGCATGCTGGTCGATATCCGGGTGCTGTTCAACGGAATCGGGGCGCTCAAGGTAGCGGGCCTGATGATTGTGGTGGCTGTTGTATCGAAATTCCTGGCCGCCTGGGTAACCCAAAAGACATTCCAGCTGAGCAATGAGGAGCGTCAGCTTATGTTTGGCCTGAGCACCGCCCGGGCGGCCGCTACGCTGGCCGTCGTGCTGGTCGGGTATAATATCATTATTGGGGAGACAGCCACGGGTGATCCCATCCGCCTGCTGAACGAGGACATCCTGAACGGGACCATCCTGATGATTCTGGTCACCTGCACCATCAGTTCCTTTTCGGTGGAGAAGGCCTCCAGCCGCATTGCGCTCTTGAACGAAGAGGCCGAAACCGAGACGGCCGAGCCCTCCGAAAAAATCATGATCTCGCTGGCGTACCCGGATACCGTTACCGATCTGGTTAACCTGGGCCTGATGCTGAAACCCCGCAAGAGCGACATTTCCCTGTACGCCCTGCACATTGTCAACGAAGAAGATAACCAGAACGGCCGCGCGTCGGGCAAAAAGATGCTGGACCTGGCCATCAGACACGCGGCCGCTACCGACAACGAACTGATTCCACTCACCCGCTTCGACGTCAACATCAGTAACGGCATTATCTATACCATTAAAGAGCAGAATATCACCGACGTGGTGATTGGCCTGCACCACAACGCCGGCGACAATGAGTTCTTTGGCCCCATTGCCGAGCAGATTCTGAAACGCGTACCGGAAACTATCTACATCTACAGAACCATTCAGCCGCTCAACACGCTGCAGCGCATGGTGATTGCGGTTCCGCCTAAAGCCGAGCTGGAACCGGGCTTTCTGCACTGGTTCGATAAACTAACCAACCTGGCCAAGGAAGCCGGACTCGACCTGCTGTTCTACGCGCATCCGGACACCATCCGGCATTTGGATAAGATTACCCAGCGAAGCACCAGCGCGCTGCGGGTAACGTTCCGGAAATTTATAAATTGGAGCGATTTTCTAATTCTGGGCCGGGAAATCAAGCAAAACGATTTGTTTGTGATCGTCTCCTCCCGCAAAGGCCACCCGTCGTACAACGCGCAGCTCGATAAGCTGCCGTACTACCTGACCAATTATTTTGAGAGCAGCAGTTTTATCATTCTCTACCCCAAACAGCTGGAAACCAGCCTGAACGTAGACCTTTTTAATATCATCCCGTCTCATTAATCCATGCGAGTAAAAAAAGCCGTCATTACCGCAGCCGCCCGGGGCGAACGTCTCTATCCGGTGGCCGATACCATACAGAAAGCCATGCTGCCCGTCATCGATACCGATGGCCTGCATAAACCCGTTATTCAGATTATTGCCGAAGAAGCCTTTGCCAGCGGCATCGAAGAAATCTGCGTGGTCTGCGCCCCCGGCGATGGCGAGCGTTATCTCAGCGCGTTTACCTCCCTCCGTGACAACCTGGTCAAATCTTTCAGAAGTGTTGACTGGGCCAAAGACGAAGCGGATAAAATTGACTACCTGATGCGGCAGATCCACTTTGCCGAACAGCGTGAGCCGTTGGGCTACGGCCATGCCGTGTACTGTGCCCGCGAGTTTGTCAATAACGAGCCGTTTCTGCTGCTGCTGGGCGACTACCTGTACGTGTCCAACCTGGCGCAGAAACGCTGTGCGGCCCAATTGATCGATCTGGCTACCCAGGAAAACTGTTCGGTTTCGGCCGTCAACCCGACCATCGAACACCAGATTGGCCGCTACGGCACGCTGACCGGTAAGCACCTGCCGAATAGAGCGGGCGTATACCAGATCAACCGCATCATCGAAAAACCCTCGCTGAGCGTGGCTGAACTGGAGTTGCAGACGCCGGGCTTGCGGGTGGGGTACTACCTCTGTTTCTTCGGGATGCACGTGTTTACGCCCGTGGTGTTCGACATGCTGCAAAAATACATGGAGCAGAACGGTACCAACATCCTGCTCACCCCTACCCTGCAGGAACTGGCCGAAACCGAAAAATACCTGGCGCTGGAGGTAAAAGGCAACCGCTACGACCTGAGCCGGCGGCACGGACTGCTACGCGCGCAGATTGCGCTGGGACTGGCGGGTGAAGCCCACGACGAGACCCTATCGATGATGGTCGAACTGCTGGCTGAAGCCAATACCCGCAGCGCCCGTCTGGTTTAAATACGTACCTTTCTGTAGCCACCCATGAATGTTTTCATAGAGACGATCACCTCAACCGATTCCGAAAAACGCAACCGATCCTTTTTTGAACTAAGCCGGAGTTTTAGTGCCAGAGAGTTGTTAGTTGCCCTGCGCGAACTGGATCGCTTCCGGGAGACAACGCCCAACCTGTACGAAAAAGTCCGGGCCATTCTCTTCCTGTATGCCGGGTACCGGTTTTTCCTGATGGAGGCTAAAGAAACGCCTACCACCGGAAAGATTCCGTACGCCGGATTCGAGGACCTGCTCACCCGACGCTTTGAACAGGCTATTGATATCTTCTACCACGAACTGGATACGAAGGGACCGAATGCGACCCTGTTCAGCGCGCTGGCCGATGGTTACCATCACCTGTCGTTCCAGATTCTGGCGGATCAGGTGCGGAAGAGTGTGCGTTCCAGCAAAGGCAACCAGTGGATGTTCCGGGTCGGGCACCAGGACGAGCACCCGATCCATATTCATCCCCGGCTGCTCCAGCGCACGGAACATTCGCTGTTCTATCCCATTCTGCACGAACAGACCTCCGTACGGATGGACCTGACCCATAGCGGCTGGTCCGATATTTTCTTTCTGGGTATGGATTATCCCGAAGGCGCACGGGTCATCAATATATCCATTGATCTGGGGGTGTTTGGCCGCGACAAAGATATCCAACCACCCTTGCATTGTTATGTTCGGGTTATTACGGAGCCGGTGCTGCGCCTGACCAGCGTCGACCTGAACACCACCAAAGACATTCACGACCTGGACGACCTGTTCAACTTCGGTAACGATTACCTGAGTCTGGTCAAGGCCGGGGTAATTGCATCGGGCCTGATACCGCCCTCGTTTGAAGGGACCAACCAGTCGCTGCCCGACATTCTGGCCCGGATAGTAGCGCCCGGTATGGGCATTGAACTGGTCACCAAAGTCAACGACATTCCCAAGGGCTCCCGCTTTGCGGTTTCCACCAACCTGCTGGGCTCCATTATCAGCCTGCTGATGCGGGCGACGGGGCAAACCCAGAACCTGGAAGGCGGATTGGAAGAAAGCGAGCGACGGCTGGTAGCCTCCCGCGCCATCCTG
The DNA here is from genome assembly GCF_039541915.1 of Nibrella saemangeumensis. Taxonomy (NCBI): domain Bacteria; kingdom Pseudomonadati; phylum Bacteroidota; class Cytophagia; order Cytophagales; family Spirosomataceae; genus Nibrella; species Nibrella saemangeumensis. Next base: position 187,498 of record NZ_BAABHD010000084.1, on the reverse strand, counting down.
GGCGAATGGATTGGTGGTTCCGGTGGTGGTTGGCAGGACTCGGGTGGGGTCTGGCCGGGGGTTAAAGCCATTCAGGGTATGCTGGCGCAGGAGGGCGATCCGGAATTTGGCACCAGCCGGGGAGCGCTGCTACCCCGCCACCGCGTCCTGCAGAACGGGGCCGTGCATCCCGACTTTGCCGAGCAGATCATGCATTCGCTGGTGCTGATGCACGGTGGTATGGCGTCGAATGTGGGGCCGATCCTGGAGATGGTGACCGAAAAGTACCTGCTCCGGGGCGAAAAAGAGTGGGCCGCCCGCCAGCAGACCAACCAGATCTTCGACAATATTCTGGCCGCTATTCAGGAAGGCGACATTCGGAAACTGGGGGCCAATACGGCCCGCAACTGGGAATACCCGATCAAGACCATTATCCCCTGGGCATCGACATACTTTACCGAGCAGATCATCGCCAAAGCGAAAAAGGCGTTCGGCGACGACTATTACGGCTTCCTGATGCTTGGTGGTATGTCGGGTGGTGGTATGGGTATGTTTGTCAATCCGGAACGGAATGAGGAATACAAAACGCGGGTGCTGGAGATTCTGCGGACCACCAAAAACGAACTATCCGATTCGCTGCCGTTTGCCATGGAACCGGTGGTGTACAACTGGCGCATCAACCCCAGAGGTACCTGGGCGAACCTCCAGGAAGGCAGCGACGCGCTGATGCCTGAGCAGTACTACGGCATTCACGTATCGGAGCTGGTGCGGAAAGATCCGGCATCCATCCCCTACATCCGCCGGGCCGAAATTGATGTATTCACCACGTATTGTGCCAAGAATAACCTGGCCTATCCCCTGCTCCGTACGGTGGTCAGCAACCTCTTCAAGGTATCTGATCCGTCTACCCAAAGCAACCGGAGCGTGGAGAACGAAAAAGCGGAACGGATTAAAAAAGAGAACGGCTTCGATTATATCCAGCACGAAGAGATTCGGGAGGAACTGCAAAAAGGGCGAATCGGCCTGTCCCGTAACCGGCTGCCTGCCGAAAGCACTATCGAAGATGTACTGCCCGATGAACTGGCGCATCTGGACCAGCTGGTCTCTTCCATCAAAACCGGCGAGGACGCCATCCGCTCGGGCAAGATAGCGGTGATGAGCCTGGCCGCCGGGGTCGGCAGCCGCTGGACCAAAGGGGCCGGGGTGATCAAAGCCATTAATCCGTTTGTAGAAATCGACGGCATTCATCGCAGCTTTCTGGAAATCCACATGGCGAAGACCCGGAAAGTGGCCGAAAGCTACGGCTCCGTAATTCCGCACCTGGTAGCCACCAGTTACCTGACGCACGAGCCGATCCGCAAAAAGCTGGAACAGACCGGCAACTTTGGCTATGGCGGTCCGGCACTGCTATCGCCGGGGCGATCGATTGGTCAACGGTTTGTGCCGATGGAGCGGGACCTGCGGTTTATGTGGGAAGAAATGCCGCAGGAAACGTTGGACGAAAATAAACAGAAAGTCCGCGATGCCGTCCGCCAGACGCTCATTGGCTGGGCCAAATCAAAGGGCGAAGGCTCCGATTACACCGACAACATTGCCGCGCAACGCTTCTCCCCTCTCGGCCACTGGTACGAAGTCTCCAACCTGCTGCGCAACGGCACCCTGGCCCGCCTGTTAAGTGAGCAGCCGCAGGTCCAGACCCTGATGCTGCACAATATCGACACGCTCGGGGCTGATGTTAACCCCGCGGCTCTGGGCTATCACCTGGAGTCGGGCAATGTGCTGACGTTTGAGGTAGTGCCCCGGCGCATTGAGGATCGGGGTGGTGGACTGGCCAGGGTAAACGGCCACATCCGGCTACTGGAAGGTCTGGCTCAGCCCCGCGAGGAAGATGAACTCAACCTGAGCTACTACAACTCCATGACCACCTGGATACAGATTGACCCGCTGTTGCAGTTGTTCGGCCTCACCCGCGCCGATTTGCAGAAAGGCGATGAAGCCCAACTGGCCAGAGCCGTCCGCAACGTGGGGCACCGTATTCCTTCGTACGTAACCATTAAGGAAGTAAAATACCGTTGGGGGCACGGTCAGGAAGACATTTATCCGGTAGCGCAGATCGAGAAACTCTGGAGCGATATGTCGGCCCTGCCCGACATCCAATGCGGCTACATCGCCGTGCCCCGGTATCGCGGTCAGCAGATGAAAGACCCGGCGCAACTCGACTCCTGGGTCACCGACGGCAGCCGGGACTATGTAGCTTCGCTGTGTACATTTGCCTGATAACGGAAAGGCGGCAGGGCTTTTTTTCTTACCTTAGCGCGACTTTTCCAGCAACCAACAGAACCACATGGAGAAAAAGATCCGTCGCGAAGACGCCCTGGAATACCACGCCAAAGGGCGTCCCGGTAAGATTGAAGTCATTCCGACCAAAGAAACCAATACCCAGCGAGACCTTACCCTCGCCTATTCCCCCGGTGTAGCCGAACCCTGTCTGGAGATTGCCGCCAACGTCGAGGATGTGTATAAATATACCGCCAAAGGCAACCTGGTAGCCGTTATCAGCAATGGTACAGCCGTATTGGGTCTGGGCGATATCGGCCCCGAAGCCGGCAAGCCGGTAATGGAAGGCAAGGGCCTGCTGTTTAAGATATACGCCGATATCGACGTATTCGATATCGAACTAAATACCAAAGATGTTGATGAGTTTGTCCGGACCGTCAAAATTCTGGAACCGACCTTCGGCGGGGTAAATTTGGAGGACATCAAAGCGCCCGAATGCTTCGAGATCGAAGAGCGGCTCAAGAAAGAGCTGCACATTCCGGTGATGCACGACGACCAGCATGGTACGGCTATCATCAGCGCAGCCGCGCTACTGAATGCGCTGGAAATCGTCGGCAAAAAAATAGACGAAGTAAAGATTGTCGTGAATGGTGCCGGGGCGTCGGCTATTTCGTGTACGAAACTGTATGTATCGCTCGGGGCCAGCATCGAAAACATCGTAATGTGCGACAGCAAAGGCGTTATTCGCGCCGAACGCACCGACCTCGACGAGCGCAAGAGCTTGTTTGCGACCCACCGCGACCTCCACACGCTGGAAGAGGCCATGGTGGGCTGCGACGTGTTCATCGGTTTATCAAAAGGCAATGTCGTGTCGCAGGATATGGTCCGGTCGATGGCTAAAGACGCGATCGTGTTCGCCATGGCCAACCCCACGCCGGAAATCTCCTATCCGGAAGCTACGGAAGCCCGGCCGGACATCATCATGGCGACCGGCCGCTCCGATTACCCCAACCAGGTGAACAACGTACTCGGCTTCCCTTTCATTTTCCGGGGAGCGCTCGACGTGCGGGCTACCGAGATCAACGAGGCCATGAAGCTGGCCGCGGTACACGCCCTGGCCGATCTGGCAAAGAAAACCGTGCCGGATATTGTGAACCTCGCCTATGGCGAATCTAACCTGATGTTTGGCCGGGAATACATTATTCCCAAGCCGGTTGACCCGCGTTTGCTAACCACTGTAGCCCCAGCCGTTGCGAAAGCCGCCATGGAGTCGGGTGTGGCCAAGCACCCCATCACCGACTGGGAAGCCTACGAACTGCAACTCGCCCGCCGATTGGGACAGGACAATCAGATTTCGCGGGTGATCCTGAACAAGGCCAAGTCGAACCCGAAGCGCGTGGTCTTTGCTGATGCCGAAAATGTAAAGGTATTGAAGGCCGCGCAGCAGGTGCGGGACGAAGGCATCGCGTTCCCCATTCTGCTCGGCGAAATAGCTAAAGTCCGGCAGTTGATTGACGAGAACTCACTCGATTTAGGCAATATCCCCATTCTCGATCCGCGTGCACCGGAGCAGGAAGAACTGATTCAGCGCTTCGCCGATCTGTATTATGAAAAGCGTAGACGCAAAGGGGTAAACGCCACCGAAGCGCTGAAGACCATGTACTACCGCAACTACTTCGGGGCCATGATGGTCGAAACCGGCGAAGCCGATGCGCTGATCTCCGGTCTGACCCGCAACTACCCGGATACCATCCGGCCGGCCCTACAGGTGATTGGCCGGGAGTCGGGTATCCAGAAAGTGGCCGGTATGTATATTCTGCTTACCAAACGCGGCCCGCTGTTCTTCTCCGATACAACCGTCAACTTCAACCCGACAGCGGAAGAAGTGGTGGAAATCACCGAAATGACGGCCAAAGCGGTCGAGCGTTTTAACATCAAACCCCGCATTGCTCTGGTTTCCTACTCCAACTTCGGCAGTGCCAAGGGTGAAGATGCCCAGAAGATGAACCGGGCGGTAGAAATCCTGCAACAGAAGCACCCGGATATGATTGTCGACGGCGAAATCCAGGCGCACCTGGCCTTCGATACGGAACTGCTGCGGCAAAATCACCCGTTCAGCAAACTGGTCGACGAAGGTGCCAACACCCTGATCTTTCCAAACCTCTCAGCCAGCAACATCGCCTACAACCTGATGGGCGAAGCGGCCGGTTTCGACATCATCGGGCCCATCCTGCTCGGTATCCGCAAACCCGTGTACGTCCTCCAACTAGGCTCCTCCGAACGGGAGATTGTCAACATGGTAGCGATTGCCGTGGTGGAAGCACAGGGGAAATAAGTAATGAATCTAACTTTTGTCATTCCGAGGAACGAGGAACCTCGAACGCTACTAAGCAAGTAGAGTGTGAGATCCCTCGGCACCGGCCGCCCGGCTTCCTCGGGATGACAAAAACGCAATATGGCACGAATTTTAACAGGCATACAAAGCAGCGGGCGGCCCCATTTGGGTAATCTGCTGGGGGCGATTAAACCCGCCATTGATCTATCAAAACAGGCAGGCAACGAGTCGTTTTTATTCATTGCCGATCAACACTCACTGACGACGCTCAAGGATGGAGCCACGCGCCGGGAGTACACACGCGCCGTAGCGGCCACCTGGCTGGCTTTTGGACTGGATACGACGAAGAATACCTTCTGGCGGCAGTCGCGGGTACCAGAGCATACCGAACTGGCCTGGTACCTGAACTGCTTTACGCCGGTCCCCATGCTCATGAACGCGACTTCCTACAAGGATAAGGTCGAGAAGTTCGGCGAGCGGTCGGCGAGTGCCGGTTTGTTTACCTACCCGGTGTTACAGGCCGCCGACATCCTGCTGTACGATGCCAACATTGTGCCTGTCGGCAAAGACCAGCGGCAGCACCTGGAGATGACCCGTGATATTGCCAGTTCATTTAATCACGAGTATGGTACAGAGGTATTTGTCATCCCCGAAGCGCAGATCGACGAGCGGATCATGACTATTCCGGGTATCGACGGCCAGAAGATGAGTAAGTCGTACAACAACTACATCGACATCTTCCTGCCCGAAAACGAACTGAATAAAGTCATCAAGAAAATCCTGTCGGACTCTACTCCTCTTGAGGAGCCCAAGAACCCCGACACAGACATTACCTTCCAGCTCTACTCGCTGATGGCGGATGCCGGCCAGACCGAAGCCATGCGGCAAAAATACCTGGCCGGCGGCTACGGCTACGGCCACGCCAAAAAGGAACTGTACGAACTCATCATCACCCGCTTTGCCGCCGAACGCGAGCGCTTCAACTACTTCATGAGCAACGAAGAAGCCCTGGAAAACGAACTCCAGGCCGGCGAAGAAAAAGCCCGCGCCGTGGCAGGTGCGACGATCCGGCGGGTGAGGGAGGTGTTGGGATACAATTAAAGGTTGAATGATTTATTGATAGAATGATTGAATAAAAAAGGCAACGACCCCTATTCAATCATTCTATCATTCTACAATTCAATCATTCCATGAAGGACGCCCTCAACCAACTCGATACCGACCTGTTCCTATGGCTGAACGGCAACTATGCGCCGTGGCTCGACCCGGTTATGGTCTGGGTGACGCAGCGCAATAGCTGGATTCCGTTCTATGTGCTGCTGGTGGGTTGGCTGGCTTTCCGGTACCGAAAGCAGGCCATTGGTATAGTGCTGACGCTGGCGGCTGCCGTAGCCCTTAGTGACCAGACCGCTTCGGCGCTGCTGAAACCCCTCACCCTCCGGCTCCGCCCCTGCCACGTTCCCGAACTACAGCCGCTGATTCACCCCGTGCTGGAATGTGGCGGGCAGTATGGCTTTGCGTCGTCGCACGCAGCCAACAGCTTTGCGCTGGCCATGGGACTTTGGTTACTGATTGGTCGCCGACAGCCCTGGGTTAAGTGGGTATTCGGGTGGGCGCTGGTAGTGTCCTACAGCCGGATTTACGTGGGCGCTCATTATCCGCTCGATGTACTGGCCGGAGCAGGTATTGGCATAGGTATAGCTACGCTTTGCGTTGTGGTGTATACTGCGGTTCTGAAGAAAATGCGTTTCGGGTCCAGAAGAGATGTAAAATACCAAGAATAAGTAGTTATTTTTGAGTAATCCTACTGAACATGAATCGCTTACTGGCCAAAACGCCTATATTTTCGTACCTTTGCGCAAATTTTCGGCACAATGGCTTCGTTCAATCCGGTGAAGATTTTTTCGGGTAGTCAGTCGACTTACCTCGCCGAAAAAATCGCTCACTACTACGGTAAAGATCTTGGCGGGTACACCCTCCGCCGGTTCAGTGATGGTGAACTTTCCCCCAGTTTTGAAGAATCGGTGCGCGGTTGCGATGTGTTTATCATCCAGTCGACGTTCCCGCCTTCCGACAACCTGCTGGAACTGCTGCTCATGGTCGATGCCGCCCGCCGGGCGTCAGCGCACTATGTCACCGTCGTGATTCCGTACTTCGGTTACGCCCGTCAGGACCGGAAAGACAAACCCCGGGTGGCCATTGCCGCTAAGGTCGTTGCGAATATGCTGGCATCGGTTCACGCCGACCGGCTGATGACCATCGACCTGCATGCGGGCCAGATTCAGGGCTTCTTCGATTTTCCGGTGGATCACCTCGAAGGAACCTCGGTTTTTGTGCCGTATATCCGGAGCCTGCAGCTCGACAACCTGGTGATTGCGTCGCCGGACGTAGGCGGAGCCGCCCGCGCCCGGACGTTTGCCAAGCACTTCAATGCCGACATCGTATTGTGCGACAAGCACCGCAAACGGGCCAACGAAATTGCCTCGATGCAGGTAATCGGGGATGTTGAGGGAGCTAACGTCGTACTGATCGATGACCTAATCGATACGGGTGGTACGCTTTGCAAAGCGGCCCAGATCATCCGGGAGAAAGGAGCCAAATCGGTGCGGGCCGTGTGTACGCACCCGGTCATGTCGGGCAAGGCGCACGAAAACATCGCAAACTCGATGCTCGAAGAACTGGTGGTATCGGACACCATTCCCATGCGGGAAACCAATCCGAAAATTAAAGTGTTGTCGGTAGCTGAGCTGTTTGCCAAAGCGATCGGCCGCATCCGTGATCATGAATCTATTAGCTCACTTTTTATAAAATATTGAGTGATTGAATTTTGAATGATTGAATAAAAAGAACACGTTCCAAGCTATTCAATCATTCAATCATTCAATCATTCAATCATTCTGTCATTCAAAATTCAATCATTTGTATCATGAAAAAACTCGAGATTGTAGGGTATAAAAGAGCGAATCTCGGCAAATCAGAGTCTCAGGCCGTCCGTGCTGAAGGCAATGTGCCGTGCGTTCTTTACGGAGGTCAGGATCAGGTTCACTTCTATGCACCGAATATTCTCTTCCGCGATTTGCTGTACACGCCGGATGTGTACGAAGTAACCCTGAATATTGAAGGCGACGAATACCGCGCTGTTCTGCAGGATACTCAGTTTCACCCGGTAAGCGATGCGTTACTGCACGCTGATTTCCTTCAGATTGTTGACGGAAAAGACCTTAAGGTTGCCGTACCGGTTCGTCTGGTTGGCACCGCACCCGGTGTTCAGAAGGGTGGTAAGCTGGTTACCCGCGTGCGTAAACTGCGCGTTGTAGGTCCGGCCGAAAATATCCCCGATTATATTGACGTGGATGTATCTGGACTTGATTTAGGTAAATCCGTACGGGTTAACCAGATCAAAGTAGAAGGCATTACGCTGCTGGAGTCGATGTCGAATCCGGTGGCGACCATTGAAATCCCGCGCTCACTGCGTGGTCAGGTGAAGTAACACTTGTTTTTGCTAATAGATACGAAAAAAGGCCAGCTCTTGTGAGCTGGCCTTTTTTGTTTCAGGTTTCAAGTTCCAGGTTTCAACGGGGCAGCCCGGCGGTTTGGCGGTGGCTAACAACATGAAACTTGGAACCTGAAACCGTTCTACCGATTCGTATCCCGCTGCATCACTGAGCCGTCGTCGGAACGCTCATCGACGGTTGACTCCCGGCCAGGCGCGTCGGAGTCCTGAACGCGGCCGGCGGGCGGTACAATGGGTTGCTCAATACGCGGATCGGTACCGCTTTCCACCGTACCCGCCGGAACCGTAATGAACGGCGCAATAACCAGCGATACAATGGACATCAGCTTAATGAGGATGTTCATTGACGGCCCGGAGGTATCCTTGAACGGATCACCCACGGTATCACCCGTAACGGATGCCTTGTGGGGCTCCGACTTCTTGTAATACATCTGGCCGTTGATTTCGACGCCTTTCTCGAACGACTTTTTGGCGTTGTCCCAGGCCCCACCGGCGTTGTTCTGAAAAATACCCATCAACACCCCCGATACCGTTACACCGGCCAGCAGACCGCCTAATACTTCAGGGCCAAAAATAAAGCCGACAATAACGGGTACGCTCAGCGCGATGGCACCCGGCAAGATCATTTCCCGGATGGAGGCCTGCGTGGAGATGGCAACGCACTTCTCGTATTCGGGCTTACCGGTACCTTCCAGAATGCCCGGAATCTCGCGGAACTGGCGACGAACCTCTTCCACCATTTTCATGGCAGCCCGGCCCACGGCCGCGATACACAGCGATGAGAAGATAAACGGAATCATAGCCCCGACAAAGAGCCCGGAAAGCACATCGGCCTTATAAATATCAATGGCGGTAATACCCGAAATACCCACAAAGGCCGCAAACAGAGCCAGTGAGGTTAAGGCGGCCGAAGCAATGGCAAACCCTTTACCAGTAGCAGCCGTGGTATTACCAACGGCATCCAGGATATCGGTACGGCCCCGCACTTCGTCGGGCAGGTGGCTCATTTCGGCGATACCACCGGCATTATCGGCGATGGGTCCGAAGGCGTCAATGGCCAGCTGCATGGCGGTGGTAGCCATCATACCGGCGGCCGAGATGGCCACACCGTACAAGCCCGCAAACTTATACGACATAAAGATACCGGCTGCCAGCACCAGAATCGGCAATACCGTCGACTCCATACCAACCGCCAGACCACCAATGATGTTGGTCGCGTGACCCGTACCGGACTGCCGGATAATCGACAATACCGGCCGACGCCCCATGGAGGTGTAGTACTCCGTGATAATGGACATCAGCGCACCAACAATCAAACCCGTCACAATGGCGTAGAACACATCCATCCGGTCGAAAACCACCCCGCGAATGCGCATATCCACATCCGGCAACATCGTCATCACCAGAAAATACGACGCAATCAGAGTCAGGATGATCGAACCCCAGTTACCCATGTTCAGCGCGGCCTGTACGTTACCGTTATCGTCTTTTACCCGGACAAAATAGGTAGCAATAATAGAGAAGATCAGACCCATTCCACCAATTACCAGCGGCAGTACGATCGGTGCATGACCAAAAATATTTACTTCTTCCGGAATCCGGATTTCGCGACCCAGCACCATGGTAGCCAGAATGGTAGCCACGTACGAGCCGAACAGGTCGGCACCCATACCGGCTACGTCACCCACGTTATCGCCCACGTTATCGGCGATGGTGGCCGGGTTACGCGGATCATCTTCCGGAATACCGGCTTCAACTTTACCCACCAGGTCGGCTCCTACGTCGGCCGCTTTGGTATAGATCCCGCCCCCTACGCGGGCAAAGAGTGCAATGGATTCAGCTCCCAGCGAGAAACCCGCCAGGACTTCCAGCGCCGTTTCCATTTCGATGCCGTTCAGATTACCCGATGCAGCAACGTACATATTATAGAAGAGAATGTATAGGACACTTAAACCCAATACCGCCAGACCGGCCACGCCAATGCCCATCACCGAACCACCGGTGAAGGAAACATCCAGCGCCCGGGTCAGGCTGGTACGGGCGGCATGCGCGGTACGCACATTGGCCCGCGTGGCGATTTTCATGCCGATATAACCAGCCAGCGCCGAGGTAAAGGCTCCGATGGCGAACGCTACCCCAATGACCCAGTCGGAGTTCTCAACCAGTGTCGCCGAAAACCCGAGTACCAGGGCTACTACAAGCCCGAAAACAATTAACACCCGCCACTCTGCTTTCAAAAAGGCAATGGCTCCGTCAGCGATGTATGTCGAAATTTCCTGCATACGGGCATCCCCGGCCTCCTGCCGCGAAACCCAGCGGAATTTGGTAAACATCACCACCAGACCGATGATGCCCAATAAGGGAACTAAATAAAGACTGTTGTCCATGCGGTAAAATTTTAAGGATAGGTATCTGTTTTTGTTAAAGTGAGCGCAAATATAGAGTTTGGTTGTGGATTTCAACAAAATAGAAGCCCGCGCCAATAGACCATTTTTAAGATAAAAGGTTAATATTTTGATACAGAATACTTAAATCCGAAAGTCCATCTTTATTTTTGTCAAATTGGCATTCAGACTTTTATTCTGTTTTAGCTGTGCGCATCCCTAAACTGTCCCTATTCCTGTTTTCCCTGCTCGGCCTGTCGGCCTGGGCGGTTGCTCAGCCGTACCAGTCGGCGGCCGCGGGCGACATCCTGCATGACCTCAAAAAACTCAATGTCGTCGGTTCGGCGCTGTACGTCGCGGCCCACCCCGACGACGAAAATACGCTGCTGCTCACTTACCTGGCCAATGAGCGTCAGGTGCGTACCGCTTACCTGTCGCTGACGCGGGGGGACGGTGGTCAGAACCTGATCGGCACGGAGCAGGGCGAAAATATTGGCCTTATCCGTACCCAGGAACTGCTGGCCGCCCGGCGCATCGATGGGCCACAGCAGTTCTTCAGCCGGGCCTATGACTTCGGTTTCTCGAAGTCGACGGATGAGGCCGTTCGGACCTGGGGGCAGGATAAAGTACTGGCCGACGTGGTCTGGCGGATTCGCCGGTTTCAGCCGGACGTTATTATTACCCGCTTTCCCCCCGACGCCCGCGCCGGACACGGGCACCACAGTGCCTCGGGTTACCTGGCCGAAGAAGCCTTTAAAATTTCCGGTGATCCCACGAAGTACCCTGAACAGCTTGCCTACGTAAAACCCTGGAAGGCGAAGCGGATCATGTGGAATATCTTTATTCCGGGTGCGTTTCTGAGCAACAAAAAACCCGAAGAAGCCGGCAACATGGTCGGCGTAGAAACCGGCGTGTATAATCCGCTGCTCGGCAAATCATACGGCGAAATTGCCGCCGAAAGCCGGAGCCAGCACAAAAGTCAGGGCTTTGGCGTACCCGCCAGCCGCGGCTCCCGCATCGACTACCTGCTGGTGAAAAACGGCGACCCGGTGCAGCAGGACCCGTTTGACGGCGTAGACCTCACCTGGAAGCGCGTCCCCAACAGCGGCCGGGTGCAGGAACTGGTCAACCAGGCAATCGCGGCTTTCCGACCCGAACAGCCGTCGGCTTCCGTGCCGACGCTGGTAACCCTCTACCGGGAGTTGCAGAAGCTGGATGCTACCAATACCTACGTAGCCGCCAAAAAACAGGAGGTCGAGAAGCTGATTCAGGACTGCCTGGGCTTGTGGTTTGAAGCGAACCCCACCCTCTATGCCGCCACCCCGAACGAAACGGTACGGGTAAACCTGAACGCGGTTAACCGCAGTAGCATACCGGTGCAACTGACCAGAATCCGGCTGCCGGAAGTCAATAAAGACACTTCCCTGACGCTGCCCCTCAAGGCCAACGATCAGCAGCTATTTCCCTTTACGGTCACGATTGCCCGCAACCAGCCCATTTCGCAACCCTACTGGCTGCAAAAACCGCTCGACCGGGGCCTGTTTCAGGTGGATGATCAACGATTAATAGGCTTGCCTGAGAATCCGCCCGCCCTGACGGCTGAATTCACGTTCGACATCAACGGCCAGCCGTTTACCTTCTCCCGGCCTTGGGTCTATAAGTCTACCGACCCCGTCGACGGTGAAATCTACCGGCCGTTTGTGATTCAGCCCGACGTCACCGCCAACCTGGCCGAGCGGGTGTATGTCTTCGCGGATAATACCCCAAAAACCGTGGAGGTCATTCTGAAAGCGGGTCGGGCCAATGTCTCCGGCACCCTGAAGCTGGAGACGCCGGAAGGCTGGCGGGTGGAGCCGGCGCAACTGCCGTTCAGCCTGAAAGACAAGTTTCAGGAACAGCGGGTAACCTTCACCGTCACACCCGCCGGTCGCGCTGCCGACGGGAGGCTACGGGCGGTTATGACGACCAATACCGGCACCTTCACCACGGGCCTGCGGCTGATCCAGTACAAGCACATTCCGACCCAAACGCTCTTCCCCCCCGCCGAAGCCAAACTGGTGAAACTGGATGTAAAGGTGAAGGCCAAAACCATCGGCTACATTGCCGGGGCCGGGGATGAAGTACCGGCTGCCCTCCGGCAGATGGGTACGCAGGTCACCATGCTCAACGAAGCCGACCTCAACAGGAACTTAGCGGGATACGACGCCATTGTGGTGGGCGTCCGGGCGTATAACACGGAGGAGTGGCTGAAGAACTACCAGGCAAAACTGATGGAGTACGTCAGCAACGGCGGCACCATGATTGTCCAGTATGTAACGCCCGGTGGCTCCTTCATCCAGAATGGGCTAAAGGTCAATCAGCTTGGTCCCTATCCGTTTACGGTGGGTCGCGAGCGGGTAGCTGAAGAAGATGCGGCCATTACCTTCCTGAATCCGCAGCATCCGTTGCTCAATACCCCGAACAAAATTACCCAGAAGGACTTCGAAAACTGGATTCAGGAACGGGGTCTGTACTTTGCACAGGAGTGGGACAAAGCCTACGAGCCGCTGTTTTCCGCCAACGACACCAACGAAGCGCCGAAGCAGGGTAGCCTGATTTACGCCAAATACGGCAAGGGGCATTTCATGTACACCGGCCTCTCGTTCTTCCGCGAACTGCCCGCCGGCGTACCCGGTGCCTACCGGCTGTTTGCCAATATGATTTCGGCAGGCAAGTAGCATGTACCAAATCTGGATTGACACCGGGGGTACCTTCACCGACGGCATGGCGCTGGCTCCCGGTAGTCAGCTACTCCGCACGAAAGTCCTGAGCAGCAGTTGCCTGCGGGGTATTCTTAGAGACGATCAGCAACAGCTTCGGCTGAAAGCCTCCTGGCTGTCGGCTCCCATCTTTGAGGGCTACCAACTGCGGATTATCGATTCCGGGGAGATCGCTACGGTAGTTTCGCTGGCCATGGATGGCGCATTAACGCTTGACCAATCGATAACGGCTCAGCTACCGGCTACCGTGGAATTGTTAACGGGCGAAGAAGCTCCGGTATTGGCCACGCGTTTACTCACCCAAACTCCGCTGAACCGGCCCTTCCCTCCGCTCGATATGCGGCTGGGGACAACCCGGGGAACCAACGCGTTGCTCGAACGGAAAGGGGGCCGGGTTGCGCTGCTCGTCACAAAGGGCTTCCGGGATCTGCTGCGCATCGGCACCCAGCAGCGCCCGGACTTGTTTCAACTCGACATTCCCCCACCCGAGTTGCTGTATACCGACGTGTACGAAGTTGAGGAGCGCATCAGTGCCGGCGGGCAGGTTTTAACCAAGTTAGAGGAGCACACGATCGCCGGACTGGTTGAAAAGCTGAAAGACACCGCCGTTGATGCCATCGCCGTTTCGCTGCTGAACGCTTACCGTAATCCGGTTCACGAACGACAACTCGGTGACGCCTTACAGGCAGCTGGATTGCCGGTTGTAACGCTATCGACCGACGTCTCCACGGCCATCCAGTACGTTTCCCGCACCCAAACGGCGGTGGTGGATGCCTACCTGACGCCGGTGTTACGGGCCTACCTCGATAACCTGACCCGCCAGTTGGGTGGCCAGCCGGTGCGGGTGATGACCAGCGCGGGCGGTCTGGTCAAAGCGGACTTGTTCAGGCCGAAAGATAGTCTGCTGAGTGGTCCGGCCGGTGGGGTTATCGGCTCAGCGGCCATTGCCAGGGAGTTGGACATTGAGCGCATTCTGACGCTCGATATGGGCGGTACCAGCACCGACACCGCCCGCTACGACCACCGGGTCGATTATCGATTCACCACCAAAATAAATGCCTTTGAATTACAACTTCCCTCGCTGGCGATTGAAACGGTAGCGGCTGGTGGCGGCTCGGTCTGCTGGTTCGACGGGGCACAACTTCAGGTAGGGCCGCACAGCGCCGGCGCAGCGCCGGGTCCGGCCTGCTACGGAGCGGGAGGGCCCCTCTGTATAACCGACGTAAACCTGCTGCTCGGCAAGCTCCACCCCGGCCAGTTTGGTATTCCGGTCTTTCCCGACCAGGCAAAATCGGCGCTGCATGCACTCCAACAACGCATTGCGGAACAAACCAGCACCACCATCAGCGAACGGGATTTGCTGCTGGGTTTTGCCCGCATTGCCGACGAAGCTATGGCTGGTGCCATCCGAAAAATTTCGGTTGCCCGCGGCTTCGATCCCCGGGAGTATGCGTTGCTGGTGTTTGGCGGGGCCGGTGGCCTGCACGGCTGCTCGGTGGCCCGGCTGCTCGGCATCGACCGCCTGATCCTGCCGTTCGACGGTGGCCTGCTGAGTGCCTATGGCATAGGACAGGCCCGGATCGAGCGGATGGTATCGCAACCGGTCCTGCAGGAACTCTCGGCGGTAGAGACAGAACTGGCCAACCGCATCGCGGGCCTTACCCAGCAGGCTACCGACGCGCTACGGCAGGATGTTGGTCCGGAAACGCCTGTTGCCGTGCAGTCTGTCCTGTTGTTTCTGCGGCTACAGGGGCAGGAAACAGCGATTGAGGTGCCCCTGGTCGTCCCGACTGACGTTGTCAACCCAACTGCTTTTGTCATCCCGACGCCAGGAGGGATCTCAGACGCTACTGAGCCGGCCAAGATACAGATCCCTCCTATCGTCGGGATGACAAAGCATGACGTTGGGATGATAAAGAAAATCGAAGACACCTTCCAGGAAAAATATCAGCAGCTTTACGGCCACTACCCCACCGGCAAAACCATTGAGGTAGAAAGCATTCGTGTGGTGGTCAGCACCGTTCGGGAGGAGGAGCCGGTCACGACCCAGCCCGTTTCACACACCCATGTACTACCGATATTCACGTCGGGCTCCTACCCCGTCTACGACTGGACCCAACTCCGCGAAGGCGATACCTTCCGGGGGCCGGCCCTGCTGCTCAACAAAACCTCCTCCGCCTTCATCGAACCCGGCTGGCGGCTCGTTGTGCGGGCAAACCAGAATGCCGTGGCCGAATACGTCTCGTCGGACGAAGAACCCTACAGCGAACTGGCCGAGGTAGCCCAGACGGAGCTATTCGCCCGGCGCTTTACGGCCATTGCGGAGGAGATGGGGGCGCAGTTGCAGCGGACGGCCTTTTCCGTCAACGTCAAAGAGCGGCTGGATTTCTCCTGCGCCCTGCTCGACGAAAACGCCGAACTGCTGGTCAACGCTCCGCACATTCCGGTCCATTTAGGCAGCCTGGGCATCTGCGCCCGGCTGGTGCAGACGAAAATTGGCATTGGCCCCGGTGATGTGGTCATTACCAATCACCCCAAATATGGGGGTTCACACCTGCCCGACATCACGCTGCTCAGCGGGGTCTTTACCGATGCCGGGGAGTTGCTTGGCTACGTCATCAACCGCGCCCACCATGCCGAGATCGGCGGTAAGGTGCCCGGCTCTATGCCGCCCGATGCGGTAAACCTGGCCGAAGAGGGCGTTGTGCTTGAACCCCAGTACCTGGTCAGGCGGGGTGTTTTTCGCTGGGAAGATGTAGCGCAAAAGTTTACCCAGGCTCCCTACCCCACCCGCGCCCTGGCCGAAAACCGGGCGGATATTGAAGCCGCGTTGGCCTCCCTGCGGGCCGGCGAGCAGGCACTGCTGAAACTGGTACGCGACCACGGACTACCTACCCTGCAGCATTACATGCGCCGGCTCAAACAGGCCTCCGCCGATGCGCTGCGGACCGTGCTGGCTCCGCTGGAGGACCAAACTTTCGAAGCCGAAGAACGGCTGGACGATGGTCAGCGTATTTTCGTTTCAATTACCATCTTCAATCAGATTATTACGTTTGATTTCACCGGCACTTCAGACGTCCATAAAAACAACCTCAACGCTAACCGGGCCATTCTGTTCAGTGCCATCCTCTACGTGTTACGGCTCTGGATTCGATCGGGCCAGTTGGGGTCCGGCCATCCGGGGTCCGGACGGCCGGGAAAGGACATTCCGCTCAACGAGGGGCTGATGGAACCGGTTCGGATTTTACTACCCGAATCGTCTTTTCTGAACCCAGATTTCGGCGATACCCCCGAGCAATGCCCGGCGGTTGTCGGCGGTAATACAGAAGTCAGCCAGCGGCTGGTGGATACGCTGCTGAAGGCGCTGGGCCTGGCAGCCTGCAGCCAGGGCACCATGAACAATTTCCTGTTCGGCAACAGCCAGTTCGGTTATTACGAAACCATCGGCGGAGGAACCGGGGCTGGGCCGGGTTTCAACGGGCGTTCGGCCGTACACCAGCACATGACCAATACCCGCCTGACCGACCCCGAAGAACTCGAACGGCGGTATCCGGTACGGCTGCACCAGTTTGCCATCCGCACCGGCTCCGGCGGTGCCGGCCGGTGGCGCGGGGGCGACGGTATCATCCGCGAAATCGAGTTTCTTGCCCCGGTACAAACCACCCTGCTGAGCCAGCACCGGGTTGTTTCCCCGTACGGCATGCAGGGCGGGCAACCCGGCCAGACTGGACAACAGACCCTGATTCGGGCCGACGGCAACGAGCAGTCCCTGCCGGGCATCTTCAGCAGGCCCCTGCAACCCGGCGACCGCATCCGGATCGAAACGCCCGGTGGTGGTGGCTGGGGGAGCGACGTATGAGGTTCACGCGTTCGCACCGTTTAAACGCCCGTTTACCTATATATTACCGTATATACACTCATTCTTCCATTTTTCCGGCAATTTTAATAAATTGCTGCTGGTATGAATAGGAAGGTGATTGGTTAACAATCGTGAGGATTTTACGCTGATGCACATGAACGACTCCCGTTTGCGGTGGCTGGGTCCGGTGGGCTTGTTTCTGTTGGGAAACGTATTTTTTCGGCTTGGTTTTTGGTTAGAGGCTACCGGCAGGGACATGCTCCACTCCGTTATTGTAGGGCTGGTAGCGGGAGCGTTGTTCTGGCAGTTAAACCGCTGGATTGTGCTGCGATTGCAGGACCAGTTGCCGGGTCTGGAGCGTACCCCCAACCGGTTAATGATCTTACTACTCCTCACGCCAATGCTGGTCAGTGCCGCAATCTTTTCGCGGTTCGCCATGCATGTGTTTCTGGGTTCGCGGGAACAGTTGTGGTTAGGGCTGGTTGATTATGTCACCTCCTCCGGTATTCAGTTGTTCTACCATATGGTGTATTTTGCTGTTTACGAAGGCTGGTACCTGTTGTTACAGTGGAAGCAAACGTACCTCGAAAAAGAAGAACTCCTGAAGGCCCAGTGGCAGAGTCGGTTTAATGCCCTGAAGAGTCAGGTAAACCCCCACTTTTTATTTAATTCCCTCAATGCCCTTTCGGCCCTGATCCAGGAATCGCCAAACCGGGCCAGTGTGTTTGTCGACGAATTGTCCACGGTATACCGGTATCTGCTACAGGCCAACGATCAGGAACTGGTGCCGCTCAGTACGGAATTAACCTTCATTGATTCGTACGTACACCTGTTACAGACGCGGTATGGCAAAGGGGTTATTGTCCATAAGTCGGTGTCGCCGGATCAACTGAACCGTTGCCTGCCGCCCTTAACCCTGCAGATGCTTCTGGAAAACGCCGTCAAGCATAATATTGTCATGGCCAGCCAGCCCTTGTGCCTCGAAATACGGACTACCGAAGAAGGTCAACTGATGGTGCGCAATAACCTTCAGCGAAAAAATGCGTCGAAAGTCAGCAATGGCGTTGGTTTATCCAACATCAACGCGAAATACCGAATGCTGACCCAACACAATATTCTGGTGCAGGAAGATGACACCTACTTCACCGTTCTGCTCCCTCTTCTTGGCGATTTGCCGGCCAGAACGGGTCAGTTTGCCGTGAAGCAAAGCGAACGTTAATCCTTGTCAGCTCCAACGCTACACGTACCGGAGCCACCGGCTATCCCGACGCGAAGCCTTGTACTGGCTGTACCATTTGCATAACGGGTACAGCGCCACAATAACCCCCAGCCAGATCAGGTAAATATAAGGCAGGTCCACGCCAGACCCGGCTTCGGGCCGTCCGAAACGGAAGGGGCCAAAGATCAGGTCATTCCACCGGTAGCCCTGCAGCAAGACCATGACCACCATGGCCGAGTGAATCACGTACCAGTGAATGAGGTAATAAAACAGCGGTACTTTTCCGTAGACCGAAACGATGTCGGTCAGCCGGTTTTTTACCCCATCCGTTACCGCCAGAACGATGGACGAGATGCCGATGGTCATCAGCGTATACAGCAGGGATGGCGGGTATTTGGTGCAGTTGATGAACGACAGGACCGTGAACAGCCCGGTTTTCTGCGGTGCCCACGGCACCGGGTCACCGTACAGGTTGGTCAATCGGATCAGCGTAAACAGGCTCAGTGTCGCTACCCCAATGGCCAGCCACAGTCGCCGGCGCTGCGCCAGTGGTCGCTCAAACAGCCGGCCGCAGGCATACCCGGTCAGCATAATGCCCAGCCAGGGAATGACCGGGTAGAGGATGCCCAGCGTAAACCGGGGCGACACGGTAAAAATATTAGGCTGAAACAGCCAGGCCCAGACAAATGAGCCATTGGGTGCAAAGCTGGCATTCGGCAGCAGATTATGGCCGAAAACAATAAGCAGGCCCAGCACGCCCACTACCCGCACCGGTACCCGGAGCAAAAACGACAGGATCACAAAACCAGCACCGATGGCCCCGATCACCTGCCAGAGCAGCGTGCGGAAGTGGATATCAAACCAGAAGGAAAAGTTGATCACCGTCAGCTCGAGCACAATGAGCCAGAGCCCGCGGGTGCGCAGGAATCGGGCGCTTTCGGCAATTCTTCCCTGACTCTTCAGCGACAGATAGGCCGATGTGCCCGACAGAAACACAAACGTAGGCGCGCACAGGTGCGTGATCCACCGAGTCAGGAACAAGGCGGGTGTGGTGGTGCTCAGGTCTGTCGGGTCCTGCGTCAGCGAGGTGGTGTGCATCAGGTCGCGCACGTGGTCCAGCGCCATGATGAGCATGACCAGCCCCCGGGTGAAATCGATGCTGCTGATGCGGTTCATGCCTTAAAACGTTACGACAATCTTCCCCCTGGTTTTACCCGTTTCTATCTGCCGGTGCGCTTCGGGTATCTGCTCAACGGGCACCGCCAGGGATACCTCCGATCGTAAGGCACCCGTTTCCAGAAGGTCGGCTAACCGCTGCATCTGTTCACCGTTTGAAGCCACCAGAAACGCTTCCACCCGGATACCTTTAGCCGCAGCCTTTTCGGCACTCTCACCCGACAAACCACTCAGGATACTGACCAGCGTACCACCCGGCTTCAGCGCATCGACCGACCGGTCTTTGGTCGTATCGGCCAGGGTGGTCACCAGAACCACATCGGCATCTGCTACCACATCTTCAAACCGTTGCGCGGTATAATCTATATGCTCATCGGCACCCAGCGACAGCACAAAATCCCGGTTGGCGGCCGATGACGTTCCAATGACATAAGCGCCCAGGTGTTTGGCAAGCTGAACGGCAAAGTGTCCAACCCCACCGGCAGCCGCATGAATCAGAATTTTCTGTCCGGCCTGTAGCTGGGCTTTGTCCACCACCGCCTGCCAGGCCGTCAGAGCTGCCAGGGTGGCCGCTGCGGCTTCCTCATGGGTAATATTGGCGGGTTTGTGGGCCAGGTGAGCCGCCGGTGCCGCCACGTATTCGGCGTAGGCCGCTCCGTAGCCGGGAAAGTTGACCATCCCAAACACGGTATCGCCCCGTTGGAAGGTATGCACGGACGCGCCCACCTCTGCCACCTCACCGGAAATATCCCAGCCCAGAATTAAAGGCTGATGGTCTTTTAACTGACTGGCAAACGCCTTCCCCTGCCGGGTTTTCATATCGACCGGGTTGATGCTGGCGGCTCTGACCCGCACCAGTACCTCGTGCTCCCCGATCGAAGGCGTTGGTACTTCCTGTACAACCAGATTCTCCGGCTCTCCGAACTGCGTTAATACGGCTGCTTTCATGCCGGCAATATTAAGAAAAAAGCCCTATCGGCCCGCATTGCCTAAAGTTTCTTTGGGTCAACGACCACGTATTTGATGCGCTGCCGCTTCCAGGTGTAGGTCATGTGTACCAGGCCATCGGACGTCTGAATTATGGCCGGGTACGAGTATTCACCGGGTTCATTCTCCAGAATTACCGCCGACTTCCACTGCTTACCATCCGGCGAAACCGCCACGCTGAGCGGGGTACGCGGACCGCTGCGCTTGCCGGGATTTACGGAAACAGGGTTATAGATGAGTAGATGCCGGCCATCGGTCAGCGTTACCCCATCGAACCCTGAGTTCGGGTTCGGCAGGTCAGTATTGGTCAGCGGAGACCAGGTTTTACCGTTATCGGCCGACCAGCTCTCAACCACAAAGCCGTTGGTACTCCGGCAAAGTGCCTGCAACCGGCCGTTTTTATGCACCAGCACCGTCGGCTGAATGGCACCGAAGGCTTTACCATCATTGATGGCTTCGGTTTTCTGCCAGGTTTTACCCCAGTCATTCGTCGTTTCAAAGTGAACGCGCCAATTGTCGTGCTCGGAGCTGCTGGGGCACAGTAAGGTATTGTTGGCCAGCAGCACCGGTTTATCCTTGATCGGCCCCAGAATCCCATCGGGCAGTCGCTCGGCTTCGGACCAGGTTTTGCCACCATCGGTCGAGCGCTTCAGCAGCCCCCACCAGGTCGACGGGCTGGGTCCTACTTTGTAAAACAGGATCAATTCGCGGTTTGGCACCTGAAACAACACCGGATTCCAGCAGGGAAGTCGTTTGCCATCGGGTTGCACTCCGGTGGCTACCTCCACGGGGGCAGTCCAACGGTCGCCCTGCCGGTGGCTTACCCAGATACCCACATCGGAATGCCTTTCGTGGGTACCGCCAAACCAGGCAGCGACGATCCCCTGTGGGGTCTCGGCCAGGGTCGATGCGTGGCATTGGGGAAAGGGAGCCTGCTCATAGATCAGCTGACTGCGGAGGACGGCGGGTTGCGGACCGGGTTGGGCGAAGACTATCTGGCAGGATACCAGCAACAGGGCAGTCAGTAAGCCGGAAAGAGTATACATGCTTGTTGGAAAGGTTAGGTACGGGAAACGCAAGGCTACTATGGAAAGATGATAAATTCTAAAGACGAACGAGGTAGAAAATATACCGTTCCGGCCAGGCGAATCGCCTATTTCTGTAGTTTGCAGCCCCGTAACCCCCGTACCCTGTTGTTCCCATGGCCAAAACCCTTGCCTTCCGTACCGGTCTCAGCAGCCTGCTGTTCTGGTCGGTTATCTCAGCCGCTTTTATCGGACCGGGCACGGTAACCACCTGCGCCATGGCCGGTTCCCGCTTTGGGCTGGCGTTACTGTGGGCGCTTACCTTTTCGGCCATCAGCACCGTTATCCTGCAGGAAGCAGCCGCCCGAATCACCCTGGCATCGGGGCACAGCCTGGGGCAGATCATTGCGCTCTCGTACGGGACCCGTTCGCGGGCCATTGGCTGGTTCCTGTTTCTGGCCGTTGCGTTTGGCTGTGCCGCCTACCAGGCCGGCAACATTCTGGGGGCCGTTTCCGGGCTAAGCCTGCTCACCGGCTGGCCTGTGTACTGGCTTACGCTGGCGGTTGGTTTGGTGGCCATCGTCCTGTTGTGGGCAGGTTCTACCCGCTGGATTGCGCAGTTTCTGGGTCTGGTGGTGTTCGGCATGGGGTTGGCTTTCGCCTATGTTGCTTTCAGTGCGGCCCCGTCGCCGGTCGCTTTTGGGCGGGCACTGGTGGTCCCGGCGCTGCCCACCGACTCGCTGGTGCTGGTCATCGGTCTCATCGGCACCACAATCGTCCCTTACAACCTGTTTCTGGCGTCGGGTATCGGTCAGGGACAGTCGCTGGCTGAAATGCGCTGGGGCGTTGGCCTGGCGGTCCTGATCGGCGGGCTGATTTCCATGGCGATCCTGGTCGCGGGTACGCTGGTAACGGGCGAGTTCTCCTTCCAGCACGTCGCCCAGACCTTATCCGACCGGTTGGGAAGCTGGGCCGGGCAGTTGTTTGCCTTTGGCCTGTTTGCGGCCGGCTTTACCTCCTGCCTGACCGCCCCGCTGGCGGCTGCCGTGACGGCGCAGGGCCTGCTGGGCTGGTCGCCCGGCTCCGCTTCGTTCCGGGCGGTATGGCTGCTGGTTATGGGGGTGGGGCTTCTGTTCGGCTGGCTGGGCATCCGGCCCGTGCCGGTAATTATTACGGCCCAGGCCATCAACGGTTTATTACTGCCGGTGGTAACGATTTTTCTGCTGCGGGCGGTGAATCATCCAAAACTGCTCGATGCCCGTTACCGCAATTCCGTCTGGCAGAACATAGCGATGCTGGCGGTGGTAGCCGTCTCCGCTTTCCTGGGCCTGCGCAATCTCTGGCTGGCTTTTCAGTAAAGCAACATATAGTATACGGTTGTTAGTGCGCCAGCTCACCAATCCCCAATATATACTTCGAAGTCTATTCTTACACGAAACTATTTAGTAAGCGTAACAAGTAAGACTCACTTAGCGGCTGGTGTAAATAAACGTTGATTGATGCCTCGGTTTGCCATCGGCTAAAAGCATGATAAAAATCAGGCGCAGACCGGATTGTGCTCAGGATTTAGATAAAAAGACCCCTATATCTTTATCACCGGATTTTCGATTTCTCATTAATCCCAAAACCGTACACTCATGAAAACGACATTTATTACGCTGCTGATTGCCAGCGTCCTGCTGGGCTGTAACTCAGATTCTACCACGCAAAATGATACCAGCACGGAGGAATCGGCGGCTATGGCGGTCGGGCAATCGGCCGTACAGGACAACGACTCCCAGAAAGATGTGGTGAAAGTAGCCGCCGGATCGCCCGACCACACGACGCTGGTGAAGGCCGTACAAACCGCCGGCCTGGTGGATGCGCTCTCCAACGCCGGCCCCTTCACGGTGTTTGCCCCTACCAACGCAGCGTTTGAAGCCCTGCCCGCCGGCACCGTCGACGACTTGCTGAAGTCCGAAAACAAAGAGAAACTGGCCGATATTCTGCAATACCACGTATCAGTGGCCGGCTACCCGCTCGAATACCTTCAGGATGGTCAGAAAATTAACCAGGTCAACGGGGGCGACGCCACCATTACCGTGAAAGATGGCAAGTATAAAATCAACGATGCCAACATCGTCGGTACCGTAAAGGCGTCCAACGGCATTGTGCACATTATCGACAAAGTCATTCTCCCCCCGGCCAAATAGGGCACCGTTTGAATTTGTCAGAAGGCTTTCACTTTACACTTTTAATCATGACGATCCCTTTGCACCGTTTTCACATACCGGTTATGGGTCTGGCATTTACCGTCGATACGCCGATCAAGGTAGCGCGATTTGGTATTTCGTCGGTGATGTCCATTATTGAGGACCGGCTGCTTGAGACGATGCGGCAATACTACTATGGTCAGTTGGATGAGCCGTATGAACCCATCAGCGACCGCGAAGACGACTACCGGGCCCGCCGGGTAACGGATTACCTTAACCTGGTCAACCGAATTGTGCAGGATCAGGTAGGTAAACTCAAAAATGCCGCTTTTGAGGCCGGTTCGGAGCTGGTACGGTATTTCGATATGCTCCCCGACGATAGTTTTCTCAAAAGCAGGTACCGGCATATGCTTCAGCTTGAGCCCAGTGCCGAAAAACGGGATCTGCAGACCTGGCTTCGGCAGCAGATCCGCCCCGGCAGCATTGATGTCAACATCATGACGAAAGTCGACAAAAACAATGTCGACCCGTCGGGTGTGGTGCTCGAAAACGGCTCCGATGCGCTGACGGCCCTGCGTGGGTACGCCAACAGCACCCTCACCGACTCGTCGGTTATTTTTTCGGCTGGTCTGAATCCGCGCCTGTTCAATTACCTCGAATCACTCCCGGCTTTTGAAGCCACCGGCCTGGGTGCGTTTCCGAAAAAAGTGGTTATCAAAGTGAGTGATTACCGCTCGGCCCTGATCCAGGGGAAGTATCTCGCTAAAAAAGGCATCTGGGTCAGTGAGTTCCGCATTGAGTCGGGTCTAAACTGCGGGGGGCACGCTTTTGTCACCGACGGCTTTTTGCTCGGCCCCATTCTGGACGAATTCAGCGCCAAAAAAGCGGAACTCACCGACGCGCTGTTTAGTCTGTACACCCAGGCATTAAGGCAAAAAGGCAAGCCTGCCTTCGACGAACCCCACCCGATCCGGATCACGGTACAGGGTGGTATTGGCACCCAGGCCGAAGCCGAACTGCTGCACCGGCTCTACGGGGTTGATAGTACCGGCTGGGGTACGCCTTTTTTGCTGGTGCCCGAAGCCACCACGGTCGACGAACCTACGCTGCACAAACTCTGTCAGGCCCACGAAACGGATGTGGTGTTGAGTAAGGCCTCGCCCCTGGGAGTTCGGTTTTACTACCTCAGGGGTACCAGCTCGGAGCAGGAAAAACTGGCGCGTATCCATCGGGGTAAGCCCGGCAGCCCGTGCACCGAAAAACACCTGATAACGAACACGGAGTTTACCGGGCTGCCCATCTGCACGGCTTCGCGCGAGTATCAGAAACAAAAGCTGGCCCAGCTGGCTACGCTCGACCTGAGCCCGGCCGAGTACGGAAAACAACGTACCGAGGTGCTCGAAAAAGAATGCCTGTGCGTGGGGCTGAGCAATTCGGTGACGCACGTTTACAATGTATCGTTCGTCAAGAAACGATCGAGCGTCACTATTTGCCCCGGTCCTAATATCGCTTATTTTTCAAAGGTGGTTTCGCTTCAGACCATGACCGACCACATTTACGGCCGCACCGATCTGATTAGCCATCCGGATCGGCCGCATATGTTTCTGAATGAACTGACGCAGTACCTGAGTTACCTCGACGAGCAACAGAAAGACCTTCGGCCGGAAGACACCAAACGGGTAGCCTACTGTCGGGAGTTCGCCAAAAATCTGGCCGGGGGAATCGCGTACTACAGACGCCTGACGGACGAAATCCCGGCTGGTCCCGACCGGGAAGCCTTTGCGCACGGACTGGCCGATGCCCAGGAGCGACTGGCCGGGCTGACCATCCTTTGAGCAGTGCAAAAAAAAGTAGCCTGACCGGTATGGTATCGGTCAGGCTACTTTTTTGGGATCGATTGAAAAACACTTTGTCGGCAAACGCCCAGCCCATTTCGATACCTTTAACTCTACCAGATCAAGCCTTTATTTCGCTGATACGGAAGGTTTCTTCCACGGCCAATCGAAGTTCTTCATCAAGTTGCATCCTATTGGCAGTCACTGTACCCCAATCCTCCACAGAATTAGTATTTGCAGCTTGTAAAGCTAAATCCGCTTTTTTCCGTAAAAGACCGTAGAATGTCTCAGTTAAGATTAGGCGATGAATGGTTATGTCCTCGTATATCTCAGTTAACGGTATGATCTCCCCATTTAACATAAAATCCTTTGGAACCGGATGGTTGTGCTTTAACTGATTTATGTTGGTCATTACCTTTTCTAACCGGGTAGACAAGTCAGCAATACGGATAAACCGGTCGGTCAATAGTTTTTCCATAAAAGCCGAGCGTCTTTCCAGCTTTAACTCTAGGTGCCGGGCGTAGGTGTCCATCTTCACGCCTATTGCTTTCTCCACCGTTTGCTGAAGAATAAAGACTAAACCGGCACCTAAAGCCAGTAAAAGAACTACTACCGGGGAGTACTCTTTTAGCCATTGAACAATATCTGACATCTTTTTCCAGGTTAGCAGAAAGCAGCAAGGGACAAGGGGTAGAGTGTTTTTGCGAAAAGTCTACATTTGAGTTGCAGGTAAGCTAACGACAAACTCAGTATACTGTCCCTCCTCGGTTTGTACATTCAGTTCGCCACCATGTCCTTTGGTGATGATGTCGTACGTTAACGACAAACCAAGACCAGTGCCTTCTCCAGTGGGTTTAGTCGTAAAGAAGGGTTGATAAATTTTATTAAGAAGTTGAGCCGGTATCCCCGTGCCGTTATCCTTTACATGCAATTCTACTTTGCCGTTGTTACTATAGGTAGTTACCTCGACCTGCGGCAGATACCCGTTGCCGGTTTGCTTCTGCTTCTGTTGTACGGCGTATAAAGCGTTGTTGTATAAGTTGAGCAGCACCCGGCCGAAGTCCTGCTGGATGAGGTTAACGGGAGACAGGTTGGTGTCTAAGTTCAGACGTAGGTCAGCGTTGAAATTTTGGTCTTTCGCCCGTATGCCGTGATACGCCAGTTTCAGGTACTCCTCCGCTAGTTGGTTCAAATCGGTTGGTTCTTTCTGACCGGTGCTGGCTTTGGAATGTTGGAGCATCCCTTTGACGATTGCATCAGCGCGTTTTCCATGATGGTTCACCTTTACAAGAGTCTCCTTCAAATCTCCTGCAATCTCCAGGACATCGTCAGTATGTCCTGCCTTAGCTTCTTCCACCAGTTCATCAACCAACTCGCCACTCACTTCGGATAGGTTATTGACGAAGTTCAGGGGATTCTGAATCTCGTGAGCAATACCGGCAGTAAGTTCACCGAGAGAAGCCATCTTTTCGCGTTGCACGAGTTGGGTTTGGGCTAACTTTAGATTCTCCAATGCTTGCTCCGCTTTCAACCGTTGGGCTTCAATCTCTTCTTTCTGACGATGCAAAAGCTCATTAGCCCGTTGTTTGCTCTGGTTATTGCGATAGAGCAGAACGGCTAACACTAAAAGAAATATCAGCGTTGATACCAGACTGTAAAGTCTGATTTTATAGGTGTACTCCCGTTTGGTTAGCGCAAGGTTTTGCTGGCGCTGCTGTTCAACATAAAAGAGGTTATGTATCTGGTTTGCTTTCTCGGTGTTAAACAAGCTATCCTTGACAACCGTAGCCAGCTTGTGGTATTGGAAAGCCTGGTGCTCATTGATACGTTCGTATAGTTCTGATAACAATTGACTGGCGGTTAATATACCTGAGGGGTTATTGTAACGTTGTGCTATGTCCAGCGCTTTTCTACCATAATAAATACTGGAGTCAATTTGGCCTGCTTTCCGGTATAAATCAGCAATCCCTAAAAACGTTTCGCTCAAAACGACTGAATTTCTCCTGTTGATTGCATAGGGAAGGCTATTTCGAAAATACTTCATGCCTAAAGCATGTCTGCCTTCCTTAGCTTGAAGTTTACCCATGTCTTTCCAGAACTCAGCGATAACAACGTCCGATTTTCCGGGGATAAGTTTATAAACCCGGTTATAGAATAGCGATGCGGAGTCCAAATAGCCCTGTTGTAAATAGCTCCGGCCAATTTTAGTCAGGTAGTTTGCCTGTTCGTTCTCATTACGGATGGTTTCGGCTATTTTCAGGGCTTTCAATAAATAAGACCTTGCCTGATCGTACTGCCCCTGAACCAGGTGAATATTGCCGATGTGGGCCAGACCAGCACCAATGCCAAAGCCGTCGTTGCTACTTTCACTAATGTCGAGTGCTCGCTGGAAAATATCAAGTGCTTCAGGATAGCGGCCCTGGTGAAACAAAACAATACCGCTCCTTCTTAAGCAATCGGCTTCTCCTCGATGAAATTTCAACTCCCGAGCCAGGTTCATACCCTGTTGCGCATACCTTAATGCCAACTTTTGGTTAGAAGCCACATGCTCAAGAGCTAATGCGCTAAGTATCAATACCTGATTTGTGTCAGGTTTAGATAGTCGCAATTGGTTTTCTAAACTATCCGCCCGACTGATGCTTTGAGCATAAGTGAGCTTACTGCTTAGAAAGAGTATCAATACAAAAGCCCAGGCTTTCATCATCATTACGAGTCAACGGGCAAACTGACAGTGAACTCGGTAAACCTACCGGCTTCCGTTAGTACGCTAAGTTCACCCCCATGCCCTTTGGTTATTATATCATAAGTTAAGGATAATCCCAATCCCGTACCCTCTCCGGTCGGTTTAGTCGTAAAGAAGGGTTGGTAAATTTTGTTGAGGATTTCTGTCGGAATGCCAGTACCATTGTCCTTTACTCGCAGTTCGACTTTGCCGTTGGTGGTGTGGGTTGTAACTTCAACCTGCGGCAGATACCCGTTGCCAGTTTGCGTTTGCTTTTGCTTCTGCTGTACGGCGTAGAGAGCATTGTTATAGAGGTTCAAAAGGACCCGCCCTATATCCTGCTGAATGATATTAACTGGTTTTAAGCTGAAATCCAGGTTTAACCTTAAGTCGGCGTTAAAGTTCTGGTCCTTGGCTCGTATGCCGTGATAGGCCAGTTTCAGATACTCATCAGCCAATTGGTTTAGGTCAGTGGGTTCCTTCTGACCGCTGCTAACTTTTGAGTGTTGCAGCATCCCCTTAACAATGCTATCGGCCCGCTTGCCATGATGCGTTATCTTCTGTAGGCTTTCCTCCAAATCGGTTAGAATAAAGCTCAAGGTATTGGCTTCCTCGATAATGTTATGAGTTTGCCTGCTCAGTTGCAGGGCCTTCAGATGCGCTTCTAAAGCGGGCGGATACTCCCCCTGAAGGCGAAGTACTTCTCCCAGCCTGGTTAAGGCTTTGATTTCTCCTTTGGTAAAGTGAATCTGGTGAGCCAGTGTGATTGCTTTCTGTGCAAGAACAACGGCGGTATCCGACTTGAAGAACTGATAGTTACCTGATAACTCCAACAGCAGCAACACTCGGCTGGTGTCTTGTGAGGTTTGAGCTAAAACCGTTCTAAGGCTATCAGCAAATTCCTTTGGCCCAGCCAGGCGTTCCTGCCCCAAAGCAGCATTACATATCCAGCTGAAGACTATAAGAAGAAAGGAACACGTCTTCTTCATACGTCATAACTTGGCAAAGTAGTGATACATGAGTACGAAAGGCCCTAGCTTTCGCTCAAAGGTATTCGTAGAAGGACTAAGGCAGACCTGACAGCAGAATACGCTCATAATAGATTCAGAAATAGCAACGCAACGTATCTTAAATTTAGTCAAATACATTGACTTACTGCTACTACTATGTTCAATAATTCCACAAACAGCAGGCTTTTAGCAAACGGTAAAGAGCTGGAATAGTACTGTAAGCCTCTTTGTGAAAAGAGCCTGCCATGCCCACCCTGATTGTAGGCCATAGCATTCCGGTTAAATTCGCACAAGAGCAGGGCCAGAAGTTTCAGAATGTATGGAGGGAGTATGCGTGTAGAGCTATCAACAGGCCGAATTGAACCGGACGCATCGACGAATCGGAATGCACTACGGCTGCCCGGTTTTACGTGAAAAACCTAAGGTTATAGGAAAGAATTGTTTCACTAAATCAAAAACAAAAGATCACAACCTACTGATAAACAGCAAATTGTGACCTCTTTAAAGTACCGGGAGCCGGACTCGAACCGGCATGTCCTTGCAGACATTGGTGTTTGAGACCAACGCGTCTACCGATTCCGCCATCCCGGCTTCTGAATCGGTCGCAACGGCAAGCCGCTACGACGATGGGAGTGCAAATATAGAAACAGCAAAGAATAATGGATCATGAATAATAAATAAAATTTGCCGGTTTGAGCTAACCCACTCATACCCATCAGCTGACCTCGTCCCAATTCGTAACCGCCGGGCGACCCCGTCATCACTCTGTACTCTTCACTCATACCGAAGCGCTTCAATCGGATCGAGCCGGGAGGCTTTAAACGCCGGATAAATGCCGGAAAACAGGCCGACGCCCACGCAGACGACAATGCCCAGGCCCATCCAGCCCCAGGGCACCACAAACCCGCCCCGCCCCTGGCTGATCACCAGCGCGATCAGGTTGCCAATGCCTAGTCCCAGCACAATGCCACCAACACCGCCCATAAAGCAGATCACGACGGCTTCGATCAGGAACTGCTCTCGGATGCGTTTGGGCGTTGCACCCAGTGACTTCCGAATGCCGATTTCACGGGTCCGCTCGGTAACCGATACCAGCATGATGTTCATCAGCGCAATAGCGGCTCCGAGTAACGTGATAAAGCCGATGCCGAATCCGCCGATACGGAGGTAATCGGTAATCTGGCCGACGTTTTTGGCCAGGGCATCGGCCCGCTCAATCTCAAAGGAATCAGGCTTGCCAAGGGGGTCACGCCGGATAAGACGCATAACGCCCCTGGCTTCTTCCATGGCAATCTCCTGGTTGGCCAGATCCGTAACCGACGCGGTGATGTCAAAAGAGAGCGTGCGGGTTCCCGCCAGCGCCCTGCCATTGTCGAGCGGCACCAGCAC
Organism: Nibrella saemangeumensis; assembly: GCF_039541915.1. Classification (NCBI taxonomy): domain Bacteria; kingdom Pseudomonadati; phylum Bacteroidota; class Cytophagia; order Cytophagales; family Spirosomataceae; genus Nibrella; species Nibrella saemangeumensis. Next base: position 156,836 of record NZ_BAABHD010000084.1, on the reverse strand, counting down.
CACCCGGTCATCCCCCGCTCCGGTCAGACTGCCTTTCTTGTCCAGTACGCCGATGATTTTATACTGCGACCCCATGACGCGGATCTCCTGGTTCAGCGGATTGGTGTTTTTGGGAAACAGCGTAGTCACCAACTCATTGCCGATGATGGCAACGTTCACCGATTTTTGCAGGTCGTTGGCCGAGAAGTCCCGCCCACTTTCCAGTTTATACCCTTTTACGGTCAGATAGGTGTCATCGACGCCAATGACCCGAATGTTCGGGTTTGTCTTTTTGGAGCCGTACTTCACCTGGACCGCGCCCGACACCTGGGTGGCAATGGAAATGGTAGCACCGTAGGGGAACCGCCGTTTGAAACCGACCGCCTGCCGGTAGTCAATGGGTTTGTTTCGGTTAATGGCCCGCCCCCCAAACCGCCCGAAATCCTGGCGAACTGTAATATTGAAGGTATTGGCCCCCAGCCCGGCAAAACTGCTGTCGACGGAGTTTTGAATACCATCAATGGCGGTCAGAATCCCCACCAGCGACGTAATGCCGATGGCGATGATCAGCGAGGTCAGCACGGTCCGCAACCGGTTGCCGGCAATGGAGCGTAACCCTTCACGAACATTCTCCAGCAAATTCATGTGTCTGACAACTTTTCGGTGGAAAAACCGTTTTTTGGTATATCTTTACTAGCGTTACGCAAACGGTACCTGCGTTACTCCGCGCAAGTTACCCAGAAACACTGTTATCTCTAAACCAATGAAACGGTTGCTCTTACCGCTCATCCTTTTCCTGACCCTGGCCATCCAGGCACAGGCATCGCGGATTCTGATTCCGATGGATGAGCATCAGAAAAACCACCTGAAAGCATATGGTATCGCTTATTGGGTGCTTAAACAATATGAGACCGAAATAGACTGGCTCCTCAACTTCCGGGGTGGCAGTTTTATGTTGCCGCATACGCAGAAGTTTGCCAGCGAGATGACCATCCGGGGCGTCAGCTTTGAGGTAATCTCCGAAGCCCAGGCCGCCCAGATCCTGAATCAGATTGCGGCTCCCGACGCCAACATGGACGCCGTTAAGCTCCAGAAAGCCCCTAAAATTGCGGTCTACTCGCCCAAAACCAAGCAACCGTGGGATGATGCCGTAACGCTGGTGATGACGTACGCCGAGATCCCCTACGATATTATTTTCGACGAAGAGGTGATGAACGCCAAGCTGCCGGAATATGACTGGCTGCACCTCCACCACGAAGATTTTACCGGCCAATATGGTAAGTTCTTCCATTTCCGCGATCAGCCCTGGTACATTGCCCAGAAGCGCGAAGCCGAAGAGATTACCCGTAAATTTGGCTTTACCAAAGTACCCCAGCTGAAACTGGCGGTGGTAAAAAAAATCCGGGACTTCTGCCTCGGTGGCGGCTACATGTTCGCCATGTGCAACGCCACCGATACGTTCGACATTTCCCTGGCCGCTCAGAATACCGACATGGTCGATTCTTTCTACGACGGCGACCCGTTTGATCCAAGCGCCAACCAGAAACTGGACTTCAGCCAGACGTTCGCTTTCCGCAACTTCCAGGTATACACCAACCCGTACCTGATCGAATTCTCCAACATCGACAACCAGCCCGAAGAGCGGGGCCTGAGCGAACATAACGATTACTTTTCGCTGTTCCAGTTCTCAGCCAAGTGGGATCCGATTCCGACCATGCTGACCCAGAACCACATGAACGTGATAAAAGGGTTTATGGGCCAGACGACCGCGTTCAAGAAAGCCTACATTAAACCGGAAGTGGTGGTCATGGCCGAAAACCGGTCGGCCAACGAAGCCCGTTACATTCACAGCCCCTACGGCAAAGGCTTCTTTACCTTCTACGGCGGCCATGACCCCGAAGACTACCGCCACGAAATTGGCGAAGATCCGACCGATCTGAACCTGCACCCGAACTCGGCCGGGTACCGGCTCATCCTGAATAATATTCTGTTTCCGGCCGCTAAAAAAAAGAAGCAGAAGACGTAGCCATGAAAATATGTAAGCCGCTCATTATTCAGCGGAAAAAGAAGCCGGAAAAACGTTGAAGCGTTTTCCGGCTTCTTTTTTACCAGCGGCAGTTCCTGGTAAGCAGTGGGCAGTAGGCAGAAAAGCTGTTCCTGTAATCTGCCCACTGGCAACCCTACCGCTTCAGCACCCGCTGACGGCTAAGTACCCCGTCTGTGGTCTCTACCTGCAACAGGTAAACGCCCGTGGGCAGGTGGCCGGCCTCCGTCCGCAGATGCCCTATCCCGTTCACCGGCTCCACTGACCAGCTTCCCCGCTGACGGCCCTGCACATCTACCAGGTGTAGCTGTGCCTGCCCGCTCAGGCCCCGCACCTCAACCGCCAGCACCTGCTCCACCGGATTGGGCGCTACCACCACCTGCACCACTTCGGCGCTGACCGGCAGACTATAGGCCTCGCGGGCATTCTTGCCGCTGGGGTCGTGGATGACAATGGAACCACCCCCGATCACCGTCGTTGGGTCGGCGGTGTCGCCAGCGCCATACTGGTTGTCGTAGACGGTCTGGCCGCTGCTGACCTGCCAGATTTTGATGCGGAAGCGGTCGGGGCCTTTGGTTTTGTTGAGGTCACCGTCGGTGGCCGTCAGCATGAAGCCGTAACCGCTCTGGCCGTTGACGCTGCCCGTGCCCTTGTACTGGGCCTTGTTGCCGGCCACTACCAGCCATTCGTAGGCGGTGCTGCGGAAGTCCAGCCCCCCGGCCCTGAACTTAAACTCGGTATTGCCTGCGGGGATGCTCTGGCCTTTCTGGTACTTAGCCTCAAAGCCGAAGTTGGCCCGGCCCCCCACCTGCATAAAGGTGCAGGAAGCACAGGCGGTGGTACTCACTACCGGCGAATCAATCCAGCCCCCGCCGGTGACAAAGCCGGCCGAAGGGTCATACACCACCACGTACTGCAGGGCCATCACGGTCGCACTGCTCAGCCCACAGTCATTGCCGATGCGCACACTGATGGTATAGACGCCCGGCCTGGCGTAGGTATGTGACTGGGGAGCCGACGGATTGCCCACGGTCTGGTCCGCTGTGGCATCGCCCCAGGTGATGGTGGCGGAGGTGACGTTGGTCTCGGCATAGCTGATGGTCAGGGTAACCGGTGTGGTAATGGCCACCGGGTCCAATGGCGTTTTAACGGCCGTCAGTACCGGGGTGGTGCAGGTTGTCTCCTGGAACTCCACCGCGCCCATGTCGATGCGGCCGCCCACAATACGGGGGTTACCGGCCAGGTCGGTAGCCGGGCCACCCACAGCCGTATAGCTGGCTACATCCCCGGCGTTGATGGCCGGTGACCCGGCGGCCAGTGCTACGCTGGCCGTTGACGTAAAGGGCGAGGTGGTGGTGGTGAGGTTGCCCGGCCCGCTGATGTCTACGCCGGTGGTGTTGTCCAGCAGGCTGTAGCGGGCGGTGGTGGTGGCGCTGTTAACGCCAGAGTCGGTAGTATTAAAGACGGTGTTGGCTCCCCCATTGTTAAACACCACACAGTTTGCCAGGGTTACATTGAGGTAACCAGTGTTGTAGAAGGCTCCGCCAGCACCAGTAGCCGAATTGCCTTGCAGACTACAGTTGGTTAACACGGGGCTGCTGAAATCGTTGAGGAAGGCCCCGCCATATAAGGTAGCCGAATTGCCCTGTAGACTGCAGTTGGTTAAGTGAGGGCTGCCTTGAAAGCTGTAGAAGGCCCCGCCAACGTTAGCCGAATTGCCCACCAGACTACAGTTGGCCAACACGGGGCTGCTGCCTTGAAGGCCGAAGAAGGCCCCGCCTGCGTTAGCCAAATTGCCCACCAGACTACAGTTGGTCAACTGAATGTTGTCCCTTTCACCATAGTTGAAGACGGCCCCGCCAGCACCAGTAGCCGAATTGCCTTGCAGACTACAGTTGGTCAACACGGGGCTGCTGCCTAGATAGTTGTAGAAGGCCCCGCCATTGCTAGCCGAATTGCCTTGCAGACTACAGTTGGTCAACACGGGGCTGCTGCTTTGAAGGTTATAGAAGGCCCCGCCATATAAGGTAGCCGAATTGCCTTGCAGACTACAGTTGGTCAACACGGGGCTGCTTTGAAGAACGTTATAGAAGGCCCCGCCAAATAAGGTAGCCGAATTGCCTTGCAGACTACAGTTGGTCAACACGGGGCTGCTGCCAGCGTTATAGAAGGCCCCGCCATATTTGGTAGCCGAATTGCCTTGCAGACTACAGTTGGTCAACATGGGGCTGCTTTGAAGGTTATAGAAGGCCCCGCCGTCTCCGTTGTTCAACCCGCCCCCGCCATTGGCGTTGCCGCCGGTGACCACAAAGCCGTTCAGCACGGCCGTGCTGTTCAGATTGGTGTATGGATGATAGAAGAGGTGGTAGCTGTTGTTCGCCAGAGTGCCGTCGTTGTCAATATCGCCACTAAGCGTGGTGCTGCTCGGGATGCCGGCTACCGGGTTAATGGCCGGGCGGTCGGCCAGCGTAGGGTCACCCGTGGCGGGAAAGCCCCCCAGAATTTGTACGCCGTTCTTCATCTGAAAGCTGGCGTTGCGGTCGGTGGTGCTGGTGGTGGGCTTGTACACCCCGGCGGCTACCCAGACCTGGTCGCCGGCGCTGCTGGCGTTAATCATGGCCTGCAAATCGCCACTGGCCTGGCTCCAGGAGGAGCCGTCGCCCGTGCCGCCGGCCCGCACATAGCGGGTGGTCTGGGCAACAGACACGCCGACGCTGCACAGCATCAGCCAAAAGGAAAGGTAAAAAATGGTTTTCATGGGAATTGGTGATTAGTGGTTGTTTATGGTTAGTAAAAGGGTATCCTGCGCGGGGTCGGGCATAAACAGCCAGCCGGCATCAATGCGCTTGTCTGCGTCGAAATGATAGCACAGGTGAATCGGCCGGCTCGTCTGGTGGCCGTCGGCATAGCGCACGTGAGCCAGGCAGTAGGAGACCACATACACTCCGGCGCGGCCCATCAGCGGCAGCGGGTGCAGCGTCTGCACGGGCAGGTGGGTGAGGCCGCTGAGCCGGATGGTCTGGATACCGGCCCGGTGCTGCCAGTGTTTCCACCCGGCCAGCACGGCGGCTTTGCCCCGCCAGCCGGGGGCTTGTCCGGCCAGTTGGTACTCGACGCGTTCGGCCAGCAAACCGGCCCAGGCCAGCGTGTCGAAGTCGGCCTGACAGGTCAGCGCCTTCTGGGCCAGCACCAGGTATTCGGGGGACGCAATGCTCAGCTCGGCGGTGGAGGTGGGCGGCTCGCGGCAGCCCAGCAGACTCAGCCAGCAGCTCAGGAAAAAGGCTTTCATGACGAGTTGGTTTGGTTGGTCAAAACTCGCCGGTCAGCCGCCAAAAGCCGTGGTATATTGGGGCAAAAAGGTGTAGTATTGTTGCAGGCCGTGTATTATTTGGTCAAATTATCGGTTTCCAGGCCCACCTGCCGGAGCACGGCCTGGAAGCGGGGCTGCCGGTGGAGGAACCGGAACAGGACAGACACTTTGAGGTAGTTGGGCAGCCGGCCGGTTTCGGCTCCGCGTTCGAGGTAGGTCAGGCAACTGTCGGCGTTACCCAGTCCGGCATACACCATGGCCCGGTGGGCATACTGGTCGGGCACATAGGGCAGGCTGTCGAGCAGGGCCCTGGCTTCCTGGGGCCGGCCCAGCCGGGCGCTGCAATACGCCATCATGGCCGGGTAAACATCGGTATCGTGGTTGAGCTGCCGGCATTTGGCAAACTCGGCGTAAGCTTTGGCGTATTGCTGCTGGTAGAGGTAGTAGTAGCCGGTAGCCCAGTACCACGAGGCCACCTGGCTGTGCAGGCGGCTCCCTTCGGCAATGGCCTGCCGGGCTTCGGCAAAGCGGTTCGCGTAGGTCAGGTTGCCAATGTGGCCGATGAGAATAACCGGATGGAGCGGGTCCAGCCCGAGGGCGTTGGTGCTGTAGCGCACGGCCTCATCGACCTGCCCCAGCGACCGGAGCGTGATGCTGTACCAGTAGTTAATCTGCGCGTCGTTAGGCGCATAGCGCAGGGCAATCTGGTAGGTAGTAACGGCCTGCTCCCATTTATTCTGCACCCGGTACAGGTTAGCCAGAACGGCGTAGGCCATGCCGTTCCGGGGGTTGAGCCGGATGGCCGTCAGCGCGTTGGTCTCGGCCGGCTTCTGGTGGGGGTCCGATGGGCCGTAGCCTTCGGCGATGAACAGAAAATGGACGAGTGCTTTAGCGGCATACGCGTCGGCAAAGGTGCTGTCGAGCGCAATGGCCCGGTCGAAGTTGACCAGACTACCCGTTAACCCGGCTTCGGTCCGGGGCAGCAGCAGGTATTGCCCTTTCAGGTATTCGGTATAGGCATCGTGGTTGTGGGTCGGGGGTTGCGTCAGGCGCTGCGCGGTAGTCTGGCTGAGTTGCTGGTTCAGGGCGTCGGCTACGGCGCGGGCGGTTCCGCTTATAAAGCGGAAAATGTCTTTGGCCGGCCCTTCGTAGGTATGGCTCCACAGGGTCTGATTTTCGGCCGCCAGCACCAGTTCCACCGACAGCCGGACCTGGTTATTCCACTGCCGCACCTGCCCGGTGAGCAGATAGGTCACGCCAAGTTCGCCGGCAATCTGCGCCGGCGATTTGCGGGTTTGAGCGTACTGCGCGGTCGACGTCCGCGAAATAACCTTCAGCCCTTCTACCAGCGTCAGCAACTGGTGCGTCTGCTCCATCACCCCATCGCTGAAGTACTGACTTTGGGCATCGCCGGTGTTCTGAAACGGCAGCACGGCCAGGGCGACCGGCTGGGCAGGCTGGTCCGTACCAACGTGCCGGCCCACATACCAGCCAATCAGCGCCAGCAGCACCAGGAGTAATCCAGACGCGCCCGCTATCTGCATAGCGGTCAGTCGCCGGCGGGGGGTGGCGGCTACGGAGGGCTCAGCCGGAGGCAACGGAGCCGGTCCGGCACCACCGCCCGACGGCGGCACGGGCTCAGCGACCGGTTCGGCAACACGGCTTAGCTGTGCACTGGACTCCGCCGACTGCTTGCGGTACTCGCTGGGCGAGCAGCCAAAAGTTTCGGCAAAATAGCGGCTGAGGTCCTGAGAAGTACTGAAGCCAGTCTGGTCGGCTATTTCAGCCACGCGCAGGGCCGTTGTTTCCAGCAAAAGCCGGGCCCTGAGCAGGCGCCGGTGCCGGATATAGAGCGTGGTAGAAAAACCGGTTTGCTGTTTAATGAGCCGGAACAATCCGGAACGGCTCAACCCCAGTTCAGCGCACAACTCATCAATCGAGTAGTCCGACTGGTCGATATGCTGGTCAATAGTCTGATTGAGCCGCTCCAGGAGCGATGCATCAACGGTGTTCATGGGGTGGGCCTTGGTGCATTACACTCTGAAAGATAGCAAAAAAGAGGCCAAATCAGCAATAGACGCTGGACGTTGAATTTTAGATACTGGACGTTGGACACTGGATACTAGACCTACTCAAACACGATGGAGAAGGCCGTATCACCGTCTAAAGTCCAATGTCCACCGTCAGAACCACGCCTGAATCATCTGGGCGGGGCGCTGGTTTTTCAGCTTCTGGGCTATATCGGCCGGAATTTTCGGAAAGAATTTAATCCCCGTCCGGCGCTCCACTTCGCTGACCGGCACTACAAACTCCCGCAGGGGACGGTCGGAGCCCTCGTTTCGCAGCACAAACGCAATCATCCGGATTTTGGGGCTGTTGCAGTACAGCAACACCTTATAGTAGTACTCCGGCACGGCGATCTGGTTTTGCTTACCGATGGTGGGTAAATCAGGCTTCAGCACCGGCCCGGTCACTACGTACAGACCCTGATCGCGCACGGCCCAGTCGCGCACTTGGTCTTCCAGTTGTTTCCAGATACCCCGGTTAAATTGGGGTGCCTGCGGGCTCATGTTGCTCATGTAAAACGACTCCTTCATCAGCCGCTGCGAGAACTTAAAATCCCCCGCCGGAGCCAGGTGCCCCCGGTCGTAACCGGAGCGGGTATAATCGCCGGGCATGGCCGAGCCAGTGGCTACCTCCCGGTCTGGCATGAAGTCGTTGCCGCGTTCGGCGTCGCCCGTTACTTCATAAGCCAGCAGCGGATACGCCACCCAGTCGGCCTGTTCATATTGTTCCTGGTAGCGCAGAGCATAGCCATCGTGCCGGATGATCTGATCAGAGGCTTTAAAAGCGGGCAGGATGAAATCTACTTCTTTTTCAAACGCAAACCGGGTGCCTGGCATGGAGGTGCCGTCCGAGCCCGACGGACTGTTATCCGACGCGACATTGTCGCTGGAGGGCCGGGATTTCCGGGACCGGCGTTTCGGCTTTTCCGCAGCCGTACGATCGTCGCTGGCTACATCGGTAGCCACCTCTTCGGTGGGTTCGGGCGCTTTGTAGGGGTTGTCCTCTTTGCGTTCGGGCCTCGACGACCGGATACCCACCAGGCTTTTTACGTCGTTCCAAAATGCCACGACCGGCTCGGTACGGCCGCCGTAGTGGAGAAACAGACCAATTAGAAAAAAGATAAACAGCAGCACGAGCGTATTGCCGCGCAGCCGGAAACCCCGCTGGTGATACCGGCGGGAAGAGCGATGAAAGGGACGGAAAAACATGGGGTAAAACTACGAACTAATGCATGATTTTTAGCTGTTGAGTAGGTATGTCCTTACACATTGCGGTCATTGGCGGAGGAGCCGCCGGCTTTTTTGGGGCCGTTACGGCGGCCGAAAAGTTCCCCCACGCCAGGGTTACCATTCTGGAGAAAAATCGGACGGTGCTCAACAAAGTACGCGTTTCAGGAGGTGGACGCTGCAACGTTACCCACGCCTGTTTTGATAACCGGCTACTGGTGAAACACTACCCCCGTGGCGAGCGCTGGCTGCGGCCGCTACTCAATCAGTTTGATGCGGCTGCCACGGTGCGCTGGTTCGAGGGCCGGGGGGTTCCCCTGAAGACCGAAGCCGACGGCCGGATGTTTCCGACCACCAACACCTCCGAAACCATTATCGACTGCCTGCTGCGCACCGCTCACCGGCTGAACATCGACATCCGCACCAGTTGCGGGGTTAGCCAGCTTGCGCCCGAGGGTACCGGCTGGCAACTCCGCCTGAGCAGTGGCGAAACGCTGCGGGCCGACCGCGTGCTGGTGGCCACGGGTGGTTATCCCCAGTTGACGTCGTACCATTGGCTGCCGGAGCAGTCGGAGCCGCTGATCGAGCCGGTGCCGTCGTTGTTTACCTTCAACGTACCCGATAGTCCGCTGCTGCCCCTGGCGGGGGTATCGGTGCCGGATGCGCGGGTGCAGATTGCGGGTACCAAACAGGAACAGCGCGGCCCCCTATTGGTCACCCATTGGGGGTTCAGCGGACCGGCCGTGCTGAAACTCTCCGCCTGGGCCGCCCGTGAGCTGGCGGCTGTCGACTACCGGTTCACGCTGCGTATTCACTGGGTTCCGGAGCAAAACGAAAATCAGGTGCGGGAGACGCTGCAGGGTTTCCGCCAGCAGCACGCCAAAAAGCAGGTATCGTCGCAGGCGGCCTTTGGCCTCCCCAACCGGCTCTGGAAAGCCCTGGTCAGTCTGTCAGACATTACGGAAACACAGCGCTGGGCCGATCTGCCGGCCAAAAATTTCAACCGGCTGGTGGAGCGACTGACCAACAGCACGTTCCCTGTAACCGGCAAAAGTACCTTCAAGGAAGAGTTCGTGACCTGTGGGGGTATTGCCCTGGGCAGCCTCAACCCGCAGACGCTGGAAAGCCGCCGGCACAAAGGCCTGTTCTTTGCCGGCGAAGTGCTGGACGTCGACGGTATTACCGGCGGCTTCAATTTCCAGAACGCCTGGACCACCGGCTACCTGGCGGGGAAACACATCGGCCTTGTAGCATCCCCCGTCCCGGTGGATGAACGCTAACCGATACCCCCCTTGTACTGTCCCCGCCCGGTGGGTGTACTCTCACTAAACGTGACTTGACGAACCTGGCCGGTTTATTTCCTGGCTGAGCGTTGGATTATGTTCCGGTAATTGGCATTTTTAAGGCGTTTTTTCATATATCAACTTTTTTGGCCGGTACCGTGACGGGGCCGGGTACAACGTATGCTCGAACAGATTCAGGAAGCTGCCGACTTTATTAAGCGATCGATGCACGGCCAACCAACCGTAGGGATTATCCTCGGCACGGGTTTGGGGGCGCTGGCCCAGGAAGTCGACGCGGAGATTGCGCTCCCTTACTCCATGATTCCTCACTTCGTCACGTCTACCGTGGAGTTTCACAACGGGAAACTGATCCTGGGAACGCTGGCCGGCAAATCGGTGGTGGTGATGCAGGGGCGCTTTCACTATTACGAAGGTTACGGCATGCAGCAGATTACGTTTCCGGTGCGGGTCATGCACGCGCTGGGCATCCGCACGCTGCTGGTTTCCAACGCAGCCGGCGGCATGAACCCGGAGTTTCAATTGAGTGACCTTATGGTAATTGAAGACCATATCAGCCTGCTGCTGCCGTCGAATCCGCTGATTGGCCACCACCAGCCCGAGTTGGGCGACCGCTTCCCCGATATGAGCGAACCCTATAGCCCAAAGCTGATCGATATGGCGTATGCAATTGCCGGAGAAGCAGGCATTTCGCTGAAAAAAGGCGTGTATGTGAGCGTGCCCGGACCACAACTGGAAACCAAAGCCGAATACCGGATGCTGCGCCAGTGGGGAGCCGACGCGGTAGGGATGTCGACAGTACCCGAAGTGATGGTCGCGCACCAGATGGGAATGCAGGTGTTTGGGGTATCGGTAATTACGGATATGGCGATTCCGAAGACGCTCGAAAAAGCCGACATCCAGAAGATACTGGCAGCCGCCGAAGCCGCCGAACCAACGCTCACCACCCTGACAAGGGAAATGGTCAGGCGACTATAATGAGTATAGATTGAAAAAGCACCCGTGATTTGGATACATCAGCGCTTTCTCGATATACAATATTTTACCCTTTCTGGCGAAAGCGTAAAAATTTATATACCTTCACCCGAAAAACAGTAGCTTTCCCTTCTATCCCTCAGGTCGGCCCCAACCGACCTTTTTTTATTCCTAATCCTCCTCATCCAGAAACCGCCGGTACGCCCGGTTCAGTTCATCGAAGGTTTTCTGGTTCTGCTGGTCGCGGGCGAGTTCAAGGCCACGCTGGTACAGCATACTGGCTTTTGGCCGGTCGCCCATTTCCTCGTAGAGTTCGGCAGCGTGGTAGTAAGTAGCCAGGTAACCGGGGTGTTCGGTTAATAACTTTTCGAAGTAATGCAGCGCCTGACCGGGGTCCTCCCCCCGATATTCCATCGCCAGCGCGTAAACATTAAAAGGGTCTTCGGGTTGTTCCTGTACAAAACGAAGTAATTGTTGGATGCGGTCGTTGTTCATTTCAGGAGAAAAAATAGTATGCAAGCATACATTTTTTGTATTGACTTGTTAATTTAGCCGCCACATATATCCAAACAATTTTTCATCCTTCAATTCCCGAAAAAGCATGAAAATTTTAGTGTGCGTGACGAGCGTGCCCGACACGACGACCAAAATCACCTTTACCGACAACAACACCAAACTCAACAAAGCCGGTGTTCAATACATCACCGGCCCATACGATGACTACGCTCTGGCGCGGGCCGTCGAACTGAAAGAGCAACAGGGCGCGACCATTACGGTCCTGAATGTGGGCGAAGCCGACGCCGAACCGGTTATCCGAAAGTGCCTCGCCATCGGGGCCGACGATGCCATCCGCGTGAATGCAGAGCCGACCGACGCCTATTTTGTAGCCGAAAATATTGCCGCCATCGCCAAAGAAAATAACTACGACCTGATCCTGATGGGCCGTGAGTCGATCGACTACAACGGTGGTCAGGTACACGGCATCGTGGGCGAACTGCTGGGTATGCCTTCCATTTCGCCGGTCATGCGCCTGGACCTCGACGGCGATACGGCTAAGATCGTCCGTGAAATAGAAGGAGGCCACGAAGACCTGGAGGCCAAACTCCCGCTGGTACTGGGTTGCCAGGAGCCAATTGCCGAATGGAAGATCCCCAATATGCGGGGCATCATGACGGCCCGGACCAAGCCGCTGAAAGTGGTGCAGCCTGTAAGCCAGGAAACGCTCACCAGCGTGGCCGCCTACGAGATGCCGGCTCCCCGTGGTGCCTGCAAAATGATTCCCGCCGACCAGGCTGAAACCTTAATACAACTCCTCCGTACGGAAGCGAAAGTAATTTAAAACTTGTTTCAGGTTCCATGTTTCAAGTTTCATGTTATGACAATGAACCAACATGAAACTTTAAACATGGAACTTTAAACCCCAAACGACTAATAAAATGTCTGTTCTGATATTCGCCGAACTGGATGAAGGCAAACTGAGAAAATCCTCGCAGGAGGCAATTTATTATGGCGCTAAAGTCGCCGAAATGATGGGTACCTCGGCTACCGCCATTGTGCTGGGTGAGGCCGACGAAAGTGAACTGGCCACGGCCGGCCGCTTTGGGGCCAAAAAAGTCCTGCACGCCGGCAACGCCCGCCTGAACGAAGCCAACGGAATGGCCTACGCTACCGTAGTAGCCGAAGCAGCCAACCAAGAAGGGGCTGAGGTGATCGTGCTGGCCAAGTCGGCGCTGGGTGATGCCATGGCCGCCCGGCTGGCCGGTAAACTCAAAGCCGGACTGGCCGCCAATGTGGTCGACCTGCCGGAGTTGTCGAACGGTTTCCGGGTGAAGCGCAGCATCTACACCAGCAAAGCATTTGCGTTTACGGAACTGAAAGCCGGTAAGAAAATTCTCGCCATCAAGAAAAACACCATCGAGCCCCAGGAAACCGACGCCACGGCATCGGTAGAATCCTTCCAGCCGATGCTCAACGACAGCGACTTTGTGCTGAAGGTAACCAGTACCGAAAAAGCCACCGGCGATGTGCTGCTGCCCGACGCCGACCTGGTTGTGTCGGCAGGCCGTGGATTGAAAGGACCCGAGAACTGGGGCCTCGTCGAAGATCTGGCCAAAGCACTCGGGGCGGCCACTGCCTGCTCCAAGCCGGTGTCTGACCTCGACTGGCGGCCTCACCACGAACACGTTGGGCAAACCGGCATCAAAATCAGCCCGAATTTGTATATTGCCGCCGGTATTTCGGGCGCTATTCAGCACCTGGCCGGCGTAAACTCCTCCAAGGTAATTGTTGTTATTAACAAGGATCCTGAGGCCCCGTTCTTTAAGTCGGCCGATTACGGCATCGTCGGTGATGTCTTTGAGATACTGCCGAGGCTGACAAAAGCGGCACAGGCGTTATGAGTTGGATTGGCTGGCTGTTTGGAGCCGTTTGGGCAGCCGGGTTTGTCTTAAAATAATTTAATGAACAAACCCGGCAGAGAACCGTCAAACAAGCAACAACCAAACAGTCAAACTATTAAATTTGCGCTGTGGAGAAGATCAAGTTAGAAATATTAGGTTTATCGCCCAGCCAGTCGCAGTCCGGGTCGTTTGCGCTGGTCCTGGGGGAAGAATACGGCAACCGCCGGCTGCCGATCATCATCGGAATGTTTGAAGCCCAGGCCATCGCCATCGAGATTGAAAAAATTGTGCCGAACCGGCCGATGACCCATGACCTGTTCAAGCAGTTCGCCAAGAACTTCAACTTCACGGTGCGGGAAATTGTCATTTCCGACCTCCGCGAGGGGATCTTCTTCGCCCGGATTGTGTGCAGCGACGGCGTACGGGAATCAGTCGTGGATGCGCGTCCGTCAGACGCCATCGCCATTGGCATCCGGTTCAACGTCCCGATCTACACCTATGAATCGATTCTGTCAGAAGCCGGCATCACGGCCAGCGTAACCGACGAGGACGAGGAGCAGGAAGAACTGGTACGGCAGTCGAGCCGGACCCCACGGGCGCTATCGGATCAGTTAAAGGACATGACCGTCGATGAGCTGCACCGGATGCTGGAAGAAGCCCTCTCGAAAGAAGAATACGAGCGGGCGGCTAAAATCCGGGACGAGCTAAGCCGCAGAAACTAATTCTTTCGTATCATTGGCCCTGGCAACAGGGCCTTTTTTGTGGCTCCAGCGGCCATATAAACAGAAAAACATACTAATCCATAAACCTGAACGTTTCCAGTGCAAACCCGTTTTTTCACGAAAACTTCCGTAAACTTTCAAGTATCCATGAAACGCAGCCTTACTCTATTCTTTGTACTTCTGTTGGCCGTATCGGCCTGTAAACTGAGAAACGGTGGCGAAGCGGCAGACCCACGCGAGCAATACGTTGGTTCGTACGCCGGAGGTTATCAGGCAGTCATTAAAATCGGCAGCAGTGAACTGGACCCGGAGTCGGGTAATGTAACGATAAACGTCGCCAAAGGAGCAAATCCCAAAGAGATCTCGCTTCAAATGGTTTTTGGGCAGGTTACCGAAACCATGACGGCCGAACTGAACGGCGCTGATTTCACCATTATTGATAAAAAGCAGGATCGCTTCACCGTCAACAATACCACAATTGAGGGCCAATATACAGCCAGCGGCAAGTTTGTCAGCAATAACAAGGAGATAGTTATACAGACCCAGGCCGGGGCCATCCGGGGGGGCGTGCAGTATGTCAAAAGCGGCTCGATTACCGGGACGCGCAAGTAACCGGGTTCAGACAAATTTGTTCAGGCCATGCCCAAAGCGTGGCCTTTCTTTTTGGCTATTTACCGTTCACAAAAAACTACGATTACTAATCAGGCAATTTTTTGATAATCAGGAGATTTATGTTCAACATTGTTCAATGTAGAGGTACGCTGCCGGACAGACACCTCCGCCTTGTAACCCAATTTCTGATCATATCTCTTTATGGACTCTACACTTCATTCGTCCACGCTGGCAGCGACAACCGATCAGGCTCCTCAACCCGTTTCCCGCGCCGAACGGACTCAAACCATTGATATCATCCGGGGCTTCGCGCTGCTGGGCATTCTGATGATGAACATTCCGGGGTTTGGTCAACCCTGGACCCGCTGGGCTTTAATCTTTGGTGCCCCCGGCTCCACCGACTATTATACAGCCATGGCCGTTGAAACGGCTTTTTCGGGAACCATGCGGACCTTGTTTTCGATGCTGTTTGGGGCGGGGATGTTGTTGTTCCTCGCCAAAAAAGAAGATCTGGCCAGTGGGCAGTCGGTCGTCGATTACTACTATCGCCGGTTGTTATGGCTGGTCCTGTTCGGGGTTATCAACGGGTATGTGCTGCTCTGGACGGGCGACATCCTGTATTTTTATGGGTTGTGTGGTCTGCTACTGTACCCATTCCGGAAGATGAAGGCGACGCATCTGGTCATTGCCACTGTAATCTGTGTGGTCTTACCGTTTGCCAGGGGCATTCAAAGCAATCTGGAGTTCAGGGCAAAGCGGACTGCTTATCTGGAAGCGGTAAAGGTCGAGCAACAGCAAAAGAAGCTGACCGATGAACAAAAGAAAGCCAAAGAAGCCTGGCTGGAGCAGATAAAGTGGACGAAACATGATCCGAAGAAAGAAGCCGAGATCATCAAGGGAATGCAATCTGGCTACGGTGCTGTTTTTGCCAAGCTCATGCCGCGTAATGTCAATATCGAATCCAGGGGCATGTATTACGATTTCTGGGATATGCTGGGGATGATGTTTTTGGGTATGGCCCTGTTCAAGATTGGTTTTTTTTCCAATAAACTGTCTGCGTCTCTTTATTGGATGACGTTAAGCCTGGGATATAGTATCGGCTTGTTGCTGGGTAATATACAGTTTATGGATCAGGCCGCCATGTTTCATGATCCCGGCGCATACGTAGATACTCATTTCTTCTCCGTTTTTGCGCTATACGACCTCCGGCGCGGGGCTACCGCCATTGGTCACGCTAGTCTGTTGCTGCTGGTATATCGCTCGGGCGTGGTGCCCTGGTTAATGAAGGCGCTGGCCAACGTAGGGCAAATGGCCTTTACCAACTACCTGATGCAGTCGATTATCTGCACCCTGTTTTTCAATGGTTATGGCTTGGGATACTACGGTAAGCTGGCGTTCCACCAACTGTATTATGTAGTAGCTGTTGTTTGGGTTTTTCAGATCATTTTCAGCGTCATCTGGCTGCAATTCTTTCGCTTTGGCCCCTTTGAGTGGCTGTGGCGCTCGCTCACCTACTGGAAGCTCCAGCCCATGCGGCTGCGTACCGAGCCGGTTGCGGCTGAACCCCAGGTGACCCTTTCCTGATTGTCTTTTCTAAACCTGAAAACCTACTCTCTGTGGAAAATACCTTGTCATTAGCCGACCAGTCCGGCACCAAACCGGCTGCGGTACCGCCTGCCATACTTCAGCCTGTTGCCCGGACCGAACGAGTACAGACCATTGACATCATCCGGGGTGTTGCCCTATTGGGTATCCTGATGATGAACATTCCTTATTTTGGGTTACCGCATACGCACGACAGAACGCTGTTTAATCTGCCGGCCGAATCGACGGATTATAAAACCTATATGGTAGTCAGCATCCTCTTTGAGGGGACCATGCGGGCGTTGTTCTCCATGCTTTTCGGAGCCGGTATCCTATTGTTTACGGCCAAAAAAGGACTCCCAGACAGCCAGTACACCGTAGCCGATTTTTACTTCCGCCGAATGATGTGGCTCATCGTGTTTGGGTTGTTCAATGCCTATATTCTGCTGTGGCCGGGCGACATTCTGTTTAACTACGGGATAGCCGGTATCCTGTTATTTGCGTTCCGCAAGCTAAAGCCATCGAGCCTGTTTATAGCGGCCTTTCTCTGCGTTGCCATTTTGTTTGGAAAAGAAATCTGGAAGACGATGGAGCAGAAAGACCACCGGCAGGGGTATCTGAAAGCAGTGCAGTTGGAAAAGCAAAAGAAAAAGCTGACAGACGAGCAAAAAAAAGAAAAAGAAGCCTGGCTGGCGGTTGAGAAACAAACTAAGCCTGATAAAAAAGAAGATGCTGAAATCATTAAGAACAGACAATCTAATTACGGTGCCATTTTTCTGGCGCTGCAGGGAGTTAATATAAAACGCGAGTCTACTAAACTTTATCAGTTCCTGTTTTGGGATGCCATAGCGATGATGTTTTTCGGGATGGCCCTGTTTAAGCTTGGTTTCTTCACCAATCAACTGCCTACACGTACCTACGCCATTACCCTGCTGGCCGGTTATGGTCTAGGCATTCCACTTGCTTACCTGGCTTTCCGGGATCAGGTAGCCTGGTATTCGAATCCGGGCCAGGTAATCGACACCCAATCTTTCTCTTTCCAGGCGCTGTATCAGGTACGTCGGTGTCTGGAGGCCGTTGGGCATGCCAGTCTGCTGCTGCTGGTGTACCGCTCGGGCGTAGTGCCCTGGCTGATGAAGGCTCTGGGAAATGTGGGCCAGATGGCCTTTACCAACTACCTGATGCAGTCGATCATCTGCACGATTTTTTTCTTCGGCTATGGGTTTGGCTATTTTGGTAAACTGGCGTATCACCAATTGTATTATGTGGTAGCGGCTGTGTGGGCGTTCCAACTGGTCTTCAGCGTGGTATGGCTGCGGTACTTCCGCTTCGGGCCGTTTGAGTGGCTGTGGCGCTCGCTCACCTACTGGAAGCCCCAGCCCATGCGGCTCCAGGCCACCGAATCTGACGTGGCTGCGGTTGCTCCGTAAGCGGCCGGCAATGCCGGGGTATACTGCCATTTTCATCAGGCATTATGCTGTGGGTAGCGTCATTCGGCGTATATTCACAGCATAATTTTTGTTGTTATGCGAAAAACCCTGACCTCTCTCCTGCTTGCGCTTTGTTTTGTCTATACCTACGCGCAGAAACCCGTATTAACGCCCGGCTCCCCGGAAGCCTCCGGCATGAGCAGCGACCGCCTGCAGCGTATCGATCGCGTGGTGCAGGACTACATCAGTAAAGGCTGGCTGACGGGCGCATCGGCCTTTATCGCCCGCAACGGCAAAATCGTGTACCACAAAACCTACGGTCAGAATGATGTCGACACCAAATCGCCGGTGTCGAGGGATGCTATTTACCGCATTGCCTCGCAGACGAAAGCCATCACCAGTGTGGCCGTGATGATGCTGTTTGAAGAAGGTCGCTTTATGCTCGATGAGCCCATTTCCAACTACATCCCGGAGTTCAAAAACCCGCAGGTGCTGGATAAATTCAATGAGAAAGATACCACGTTTACGACCGTACCGGCCAAACGCGAGGTAACCATCCGGCATTTGCTCACCCATACGTCCGGTATTAGTTACGCCGGCATCGGCACCAAAGAAGCCAACGCCATTTATGCCAAATACAAAATACCGAGCGGTATCGGTACACCCAACGACAGGCTCTCCGACAAGATACCGGGGCTGGGCAAGCTGCCGCTGATACACCAGCCAGGGGAGCGCTTTACCTACGGACTGAACACCGATGTGCTGGGTTATCTGGTCGAAGTAGTGTCGGGACAGTCGCTGGACCAGTTTTTCCGCACCCGCATTTTTGAGCCGCTGGGTATGAAGGACACCTACTTTTACCTGCCCACCGACAAACAAAACCGCCTGGCGGTTCTGTACACCGAAAAGGATGGTAAAGTGATAAAGTCACAGCCTCAGGGCGGGAACACGCCTGATTACCCCAAACTGAAAGGCACGTATTACTCCGGTGGGGCCGGTTTATCCTCTACCGCTTATGATTACGCCATTTTTCTGCAGATGCTGCTGAACGGGGGTGAATACAACGGCCGACGGCTGCTTAGTCCGGCCACCGTGCGTATGATGACCACTAACCAGATTGGTGAGCTCTATACGGGTACCAAGAAGTTTGGCTTAGGCTTTGGTCTGACCGGCGAACGGGAAGCTGCCAGGGTGCCGGTACCGGAAGGTACCTTCGACTGGGGCGGCATATTCGGTACAACGTACTGGGCCGATCCGAAAGAAGGCATTGTCGCCTTATTCATGACCCAGCAATACCCGAATAGCCACGGTCTGGGCGACAAATTTAGGGTGCTGGTATACCAGGCTATTACCAACTCGCAGGAGCCGATGCTGTCGGGTAAGTAGAGCGTCCGGCGGACCGTTTCTTAAATTTTCCTAAATCTGTGGGCACAAACCGGCTATATCGGCCGGTTTTTGTTAAAATAATCTATTTTTGCAGGTAACAATTAATTGCGCTTTGGCTCCTGAATGGCTCGAAAGAAGAAAGTAGGCTCGTACCCCAGCGGCATGATTATGTTCAGCCTGACGCTGGCCCTGTTTCTCATTGGACTTTGTGGCATGCTGGCTATTCAGTCGAAACGGTTGGTTACCTATATCCGCGAAAACAACGAGGTCCGGGTTTTTCTGGATAAAGACCTCACTCCCCCGAAGGTCGACTCGCTGTACCGGACGCTGGTATCCCGCCCGTATGTGCTTTACCAGAATAACAACCCGCAGATCACCTTCGTCACTAAGGATTCGGCGGCCAAGCAGTTTATTGCCGAAACCAAAGAAGACTTCCGGCAACTGCTGGGCGAGAACCCCCTGCGCGACAGCTACCGGATCAAGCTGCGGGAAGATTATTTTGAAGAAGCCAAACTGCAGAGCATCAAAACAGATCTGGAAGGGATAAATGGCGTTTTTGAGGTAGTTTATCAGGAGAATCTGGTGGATATCATCAACCGCAACATTACCAAAGTGTACCTCCTTATGTCGGGATTTGCGCTGGTGCTGCTCCTAATCATTGTGGTGCTGATGAACAACACCATCCGGCTGGCGCTGCATTCGCAGCGGCTGCTGATCCGTAGTATGCAACTGGTGGGGGCCACCAACGGATTTATTACCCGTCCGTTTTTGCGCCGTGGCATGCTGCAGGGACTGATCAGCGGGCTGGTGGCGGCATCCCTGCTGGTACTGCTGCTTCAGGTTGCCCTGTATAACCTGCCGGAACTGGCCGTGCTGCAGGAGCCGGAAAAAATGGCCATGCTGCTTGCAGCCCTGATTGTGCTGGGTATCCTGATCGGACTCATCAGCACGTTCCAGGCGGTAAACCGCTACCTGGGTATGTCGCTCGACGACATGTATTAATCTGTAAGTAAACATAAAACATGAATAAACTTCCTTTTGGTAAAAAGAACTACCGGCTGATGATCATCGGCGTTGTAGTCATCCTGGCGGGCTTTCTGATCATGAGCCTCGACTCCGAAGAATTCGGCTTCGGTGCCCTTGGCCTCACCATTGGCCCACTGGTGGTCTTTACCGGTTTTATCATTGAATTTTTTGCCATTCTGGCCCGGCCCGACGAGACCCGCCCGGACGTAGCCCGGCCAAACGTAGCACGGCCTGATATGGCCCGACCGCAACAACCTTCATGACCTTATTTCACGCCATTATGCTGGCCATCATTGAGGGGCTGACCGAGTTTCTGCCGGTATCCTCCACGGGCCACATGATTATCTATTCCTCGCTGGTCGGCATCAGCGGTGATGAATTTACCAAGCTTTTTACCGTCGACATCCAGTTTGGCTGTATTTTGTCGGTGCTGGTGCTGTACCGTCGCCGGTTCCTGGTGGATACCCGAACCTCCGACGGGGAGTCTACCTTCTGGTTCCGGCGGTTGCCTGTATCGATACAGCGCCCCCTGCGCAACCAGGCCGGGCTGCTCGACTTTTACCTGAAAATCTTCGTGGCTTTTCTGCCGGCGGCTGTCATTGGTTTTCTGCTGAACGACTTTATTGATGCCCTATTAGAGAACGTAACCGTCGTGGCAATTTCCCTGCTGCTGGGCGGTATTGTGCTGGTGTACATCGACCGGCTGATTCAGGCAATCACCCGCGACTACGACGTAACCTTCCCCGAAGCGCTGCGCATCGGGTTTTACCAGTGCATCGCTATGATACCGGGCGTTTCGCGCTCGGCGGCTACCATCATCGGCGGTATGTTTCAGGGCCTGAGCCGCCAGCAGGCCGCCGAGTTCTCCTTCTTTCTGGCTGTACCAACCATGGCGGCCGCTTCCGGCTACAAACTGCTGAAAACTTACAAACTGCTGCAACCCGGCGATATTCAGCTATTGCTCGTTGGCAATGCGGTAGCCTTTGTGGTGGGACTAATCGCCATCAAAGGATTCGTCGGCTTCCTGACCCGATATGGTTTTAAGGTATTTGGTTATTACCGCATCGCTTTAGGGCTGCTGCTGTTGGGGCTGATGGCTGCGGGGGTAAAGCTGGATGTGGTTTGATAGGTATGACAGAACAAAAACCGGAACCGGCCCTGGTTATACTCATCGACAAACCGCTGGAGTGGACCTCGTTTGATGTGGTGAAAAAACTGCGGTGGGCGTGTAAGTTCAAAAAGATTGGTCATGCCGGTACGCTCGATCCACTGGCTACAGGCCTGCTTATTCTCTGCACGGGTAAGAAGACCAAAGAGATTGATAGCTACCAGGCGCAGGAAAAAGAGTATACCGGCACGCTGGTGCTGGGAAAAACCACCCCGTCCGTAGACCTGGAAACGGAATTTGACGCGGAGTTTGATGTGTCTGGTATCGTTCCGGAACAGATTCAGGAAGCTGCCCAAAAGCTGACCGGTACCATTGAGCAGATTCCTCCGATTTATTCCGCCGTGCGCATCAACGGTGAGCGACTCTACGAAAAGGCCCGGCGGGGCGAGGCCGCCGAGATTAAAGCCCGAACAGTCACGGTATCTGTTTTTGAGGTAAACACCGAGCGCTTTCCCGAAATAGACTTTCGCATTATATGCTCAAAAGGCACGTATATTCGCAGCCTGGTACGGGATTTAGGCCTGCTGCTCAACAATGGAGCCTATATGCAGGCGCTGCGCCGGACCCGCATTGGCGACTTCCGCATCGAAGATGCTGATACGATTGAGGGTTTTATAAACCGATACAAGACTAGTTAGTGGAACAGTAATTATGCTCGTTCACCACGGAGTTGATACGTTTGAGCCGATTTCGTACGCCGTTGTTACCAGCGGTACGTTTGATGGCGTACACCTGGGTCATCAGAAAATTCTGGACCGGCTGACCGAAATAGCGAAAGGCCATGCCGGGCAGACCGTGGTACTGACGTTCTGGCCGCATCCCCGAACGGTGGTCTCCAATGACAGCCAGAACCTGAAACTGCTATCGTCGCTGGACGAGAAGATTGCCCTGCTGGAGCAGGCGGGGGTTGATCATCTGGTGGTAATCCCGTTTACCCGCTCGTTTTCCGAGCTGACCTCCGAAGAGTTTATTCGAAACATCCTGATCGATAAAATTGGTACAAAGAAGCTGGTGATCGGCTATGACCATCGCTTCGGCCGCAACCGCGAAGGGAGCTTCGAATACATTCGCCAGCATGCCGGTGAGTACGGCTTTGAGGTAGAAGAAATACCCCGTCAGGATGTCGAAGCCGTCGGTGTCAGTTCCTCCAAGATACGGGCCGCGCTCTCCGAAGGGAATGTTCAGATTGCCAACAAGTTTCTGGGCCGGCCTTACAGCCTCACCGGGACCATTGTCAAAGGCCGGCAGTTAGGGCGGACCATCGGCTTTCCGACGGCCAATATCCAGGTCGATGATGTCAACAAGCTGATACCCAGTAACGGCGTTTATGCCGTTGATGTGTGGCACAACGGTAGAACACATGGCGGCATGCTGAACATTGGCGTACGCCCAACCGTCGACGGCCTGAACCAGACAATCGAGGCCTACATTTTCGATTTCAGCACGGACATTTACGGCGAACACCTGACCGTAAGCTTCCGCGAGTTTCTGCGGCCTGAGAAGAAATTCAGCGGTCTGCCCGAACTGGTCGAGCAGCTTAAGCGCGACGAGCAGCAGGCCCGGAAAGTGCTGGTGGGCTAAGCTACTCCGTTTACGTCTACCGTTTTTTTCCACCGGACGGTGTTGGAAAGGCCGGAAAAAAGCGTGAATTTTAATAAACACCTGATTCTGGTATTGCTGCCACATGCGTCCCTTCACCCATCGTCAGAACCTGATCGCCCGGCTTATCGCAGTGCCGGTAGCCGCCCTGACGGCCTCGCACGTGGTGTTTTACCGGCGGTTTCCCTGGCAGGCAGACTATCAATTCCCCTGGCCTTATTTTCTCACGGTGGCCACCGTCATGCTCAGTTGCTGGGAAATGAACCTGGCTATTTTTCGTTACCTCGATCAGCGGCTGCCGTTTCACAAAAACCCGGTTCAGCGGATTCTCAGGCAGATTCTGTACGGCGGCCTGCTAACCATGCTGACGTTTGCCCTGGTGTTTCCGTGCGCCATCCGGCTATATACCGGCCAGTGGCCCTCGCCGGACCTGTTTGTGACGGGTATGTTCGTATGCGCCACCATTGCTACCATCGGCAACGGTGCCTACGTGGGGCTGTACCTGCTCCAGACCATCTACCTCGAAAACCAGCAGCCCGCCGAATCCCTGACGCAGCAGCTGAGTCAACTGCCGTCCCTTCCCCCCCGCACCCATTCACTGCTGGTAGATGCGGGTGCGCGACAGCTTCAGCTCCCCTTCGACCAGATTGCCTATTTCTACTCGTCCGGGGGTGTGGTGCTGCTGGTGAAAACCAACGGGCAGCAGATCATGACCAGCTACAACTCCTTCGCCAAACTGGAAGACCGGCTCCCCGCCGATGCCTTTTTTCAACTAAGCCGGCAATTTATTGTCAGTTTACCGGCCATTCGGGCGGTAGAGGATGACGAGAACCGGAAGCTGCTTGTGCTGCTTACCCCGGCCTTGCGACGGAGCGACCCGCACGAGACCGTTACCGTGAGCCGATACCGCAGCGCCGAGTTCAAGAAGTGGTTCCGGCAGGTGGCAACGGCCTGACCATTCATTGCAAAATCCGTAACCATTCGTTGATAAGGAGCGGTAATGTTGCTTTTTAAGCGAAAAATGCCGGTTTTCTTTGCATCGTCTATCAACCAAAAACACAAAGACGATGCAAGCGAATCTATCACACCTCCATGAATCCCTGCCCCTCTGGCTGGGTATTGCCTTTGCCATGATCACTTTTACCGCCCTGGCCGGTCTGTACAGAGCGATGCAACAGGCCAGTCCGGCCGGCTCCCGACGCGCCCTGATTGGGCTACTGGGCTGGCTCGCCCTGACCGGCGTTCTGGCCGCTAACGATTTCTTTCTGGTGACAGGCACTACCCCTCCCCGGTTTGCCTTTATCCTTGTCCCAGCCTTCGCCTTTATTATTGGTCTGCTCAGCACCCGTAGCGGCCACCGGTTCGTGGACCGGCTTCCCCTGCCGGCGCTGACGCTGCTGCATACGGTCCGGATACCGGTTGAGCTGACGATCTACGCCTTTTACCTCTACCAGCAGGTACCGGAGTTGATGACATTTGAAGGGCGTAATCCGGATATCCTCCCCGGCCTGACAGCCCCCCTTGTGGCCTATCTGGTTTTTAACCGGCACTGGCTTTCCAGCCGTGGGCTGTTGCTCTGGAACCTGGTATCGCTGGGGTTCCTGTTCAACATCGTCATTCAGGCGATCCTGGCTTCGCCGGTCCCGTTTCAACAATTTGGTTTTGAGCAGCCCAATGTCGCCGTATTGAAGTTTCCCTTTATCTGGTTACCTGCCTTTGTTGTACCGCTGGTCCTGTTCTGCCATGTAGTAGCGATCCGGCAATTGATCCGCAGCCGGGCAAGAAAAAGTCAGTCACCGGACACCGTGACTGACCTGCAGGTCGCTTGATAAGGCTACTCAATGGCTGTTTGATGAGGTGATTATGTCCGTCAAACAGCCATTGTCTTTTGTATACCTGCCTGCCGGTAGAGTACGACCAGCATTACGGCTAGCAGGCAGAGCAAGCTTTCGGTCAGTAACCACTGCTGCCCGAAAGCGCCCAGGGGACCATCAACCAGCATCGTAATAAAACGTGATAAGGCGTAGAAGCCCCACAGCAGAATTAAGAACACCAACCCTTTTACGGTATCGGCAAAGGCAAGGTAGATCAGCGTTACGACGATTGTGAGGCCCACCCCACCGTATACGCCCCGGATGGAGCTGTAGGCATCGGTATTGGGTAATTTGACCTGCACCAGGTCCATGACCGACTGAGGATTTACAAAAGCCATTACACTAACCGAAAGAATGGCGAAGGCTGAAAAAAGAATTAGCGCGATAGCCGAAGCGTTAATAAGTTTTGTACGTGTCATTGTATTTGTTTTTTTGACAAAGCTCTTTATACTGGCCTGCGTAATTCTTGGTACAGACCAAGAATTTGCCTTAAATTTCCTGCAACAACGTACCTCATTTGTTTAATCCTGATCAGTACGCATGGTTGTTTTTACAGCGCAATTATTAAAATTTGGCAGCAAAGGCGAGAAAACGGGCTGGATCTACATTGACATTCCGGCTACGCTGGCCAACGAGCTAAAACCCGGCACCAAACAATCCTTTCGGGTGAAAGGGCAGCTCGACAACCATCCTATCAAATCAGTGGCGCTGCTGCCGATGGGTGACGGCGATTTTATCATCCCGATCAACGCCGGAATGCGACGAAGCCTCCGGAAAGCCGAAGGCGCAACGGTTCGGGTAGCTATTGAAGCCGACGATGATCCTATCCCGGTATCGGCCGATCTGCTGGATTGCCTTCAGGACGACCCCCAGGCCCTGGCGTTTTTCGATCAGCTTAGTAAAGGCCACCAGAAATACTTCTCGGACTGGGTTGAAAGTGCCAAAACCGTGGAGACAAAGGCCAGCCGCATCGCCAAAACGGTGAAAGGGCTGTCGCTGGGCATGACCTTCGGCGAAATGTATCGGTATTTTAAGGCCAGGGAGCAGGAGATATAAAGCTGAGCCCGTAAAAAGAAGTTGCTTTTCCGGGTAAATCTTTCCACCTTAACTTTCTGTTTCCTACCCCTTAATCTTATGCCGACCATGGATAACCTGACAGAAAATTCGCTTACCCGTCGCCATTTTATCGCGTCGCTGGCGGCATCCGGAGCGGCCATCAGTCTGCCGGAAAGCGGTCAGGCGGAACCCGCTCTTTCAGCTCATAACGAAGCGAACGGGCTGGCGGCCACAAGCCGGGCTCCCCA
This sequence comes from Nibrella saemangeumensis, assembly GCF_039541915.1. NCBI lineage: Bacteria > Pseudomonadati > Bacteroidota > Cytophagia > Cytophagales > Spirosomataceae > Nibrella > Nibrella saemangeumensis. Next base: position 130,830 of record NZ_BAABHD010000084.1, on the reverse strand, counting down.
CGCACCGATTCAGATCGTGTGTACCGAACGGTTGTCGGCTGCGGAAGCCGAACAGATCCGGGCGGCCGGCAAAAACATCCAACTGCATCTGCTCGGTGAGGCAAGTGACCCGGCAAAACTCCTCGCGGAAGCCGAGGTTATTCTGGGCTCGGTTGATGCCCGGACGGTGCTGGCTGCCCCCAAACTCAAATGGGTGCAAACCTGGGCAGCCGGTGTTGAACGGGCCCCTGCCGAGCTGATGGCGCACCCCTCTCAACTCACCAATATGCAACGGGTCTTTGCGCCCGTCATTGCCGAATCGGCCATTGCACTGCTGCTCAGCCTTACCCGTGGACTGGCCCAAACATCAATTCCCGCCTTTGGCGATCGGAAGTGGGTACACCCACCCGGTTCTGTCGTGCTGGATGACCTTTACGGGAAAACCATTGGTATAGTGGGCATGGGCGGCATTGGCTCCGAAACGGCCCGGCGACTGCATTACGGATTCAACATGAAGGTGCTGGCTACGGATGCCAAACCATTGCCCAGGCCCGAATTTGTGGCCGAACTGCATGACCCCACCTGGCTGATGGAGATGGTGCCGCAGGTCGATGTGCTGATGAGTGCAGCCCCGCTGACGAAAGAAACCCGGCTGCTGTTTAACGAAGCCGTTTTCAGCCGGATGAAGCCGAGCGCCTATTTTATCAATGTCTCCCGTGGTGGCCTGGTGGATCAGAATGCGCTGGTAAAGGTTCTGAAAGAAGGGCGAATCCGGGGTGCCGGGCTCGACGTAACTACGCCGGAACCGCTCCCGGCCGATCACCCCCTGTGGACCTGCTCCAACCTGGTGATTACTCCGCATAACTCAGGCAACGCCCCCATTCGCCAGAAACGACTGATTGCCCTGGTTGCCGAAAACGTACGCCGGTATTCATCAGGCTTACCCTTACTGAACGTGGTCGATAAGGCAAAAGGTTATTAGTGGCCGGAAACGTAAATCAGGCATCTGGCAAATATCACCGCGAGACGTCCCATTTTTCAGCCGGACCGTCCATGTAGTACAGATCGAAGCCCTCGGCCCAGTAATCTTTGGTCACCTCTTTAAGGTCAAAACCTAATCGCTCGTAGAATTTGTAAACCAGCTGCGAGGTTCGGACCACAATGGTTTTGATGTGCGGGTACTCCCGGATTCTGGCGATCCGGTATTGGGTCAGCAACCGCCCCAGTCCTTTGCCCTGATGGCCGGGGTGAATAATATCCCAACTGATACGGGCCAGTTCCTCCTCGTCGAACAGGTTGAAGCCCCCGCAGCCCAGTAGCGCCCCCTCCGACTCCATTACAAAGTAATGCTGGCTATGATGGTTCAGGTATTCGATCAGGTCGTCTTCTTCGCTTTCGGAAAAGTACGCAGGTGTATTTAACCGTAACAGGCTAAGGACACCTTCCCGGTCGGCATCGGTGTAAGATCTGATTTGCATTAGTAACTCGGTTTCGTTTGCCAATTATCGGGGTTTGCGACCAAATACGCCATACAGCAGCACAACAACGGCGTAAATTTCCAGCCGGCCTATCCACATCAGCACGATTAGCGTCCATTTGGCAGCGGGTCGCAACGCATGATCGGTGATGCCGATGCTCAGCCCTACATTGTTCAGGGCCGATGACACTTCAAACAGAATGTCGCTGAGCGAAAACTGGTCCGGCAACAGCAGACTCAGCACCAGGCAACCGGCCAGTCCAGCTACCAGCCAAAGCAGCAGAAAGTTAAGTGCCTGCAAAACTTCTTCATTTTTTTCGTTGTGATCCACTGCCCGGCCATCAAACTGAACTGGATAATCGCTGGATTTTTCATTCGGGGCCAGTGTCTGCCAGATTTGGGCTCTGAGATGTTTGAGCAGCCAGGCCAGCCGGGCCGTTTTCAGCCCACCCGCCGTTGAATCGGCATTGCCGCCCAGGTTCATAGCGATGGTCAGCAGCAAGACGGCTGGTAGCGGCCAGCCTTGTACCGGAACGGTATTCAGCCCACAGGTGCCAATGGCCGATGCCGCCTGAAACGTGTTGTGAATCCAGTTCTCCGGCCGGTTAAACATCAGCAGCAGAGAAATCAGGCCCAGAAGTAAGGTCCCAAAATATCGTAGCTGGGTTTGCCGCCACGCTTTTCTGAACTGCCATTTGAACAGCATCAGGTAATATACCTTGAAACTGATGGCCCCGATGACGATGATGATGTTGCCGGTCACCAGCACCGGCAGCGGATAACTGGTAAAGCTGTCGTTCCGGACGGAAAAGCCCCCGGTGCTGATGGCCGTCAGTCCGTGGTTGAAGGCTTCCCAGACCGGCATACCCGCTCCCGCAAAAGCCAGGATGGACAATGCAGTAAAGAGCACATACATCCACCAGATTTTGCCAATGGTCTTCGGATAATCGCCGTCAATGTCAAATGAATTGGTCTCCGCGGTATAGATTTTATCTATCTCTTTCTTTTTCCGGAGAAACGCCACCGCAATAAAGATCATGCCGAGGCTGCCACTCCATTCGGTAACCGAACGCCACCACTGTAGGCAGTGGGGCAGGTTTGCAGGTTTTTTCACCATAGTCAGCCCCGTGCCGGTGAAGCCCGACATCGACTCAAAAAAAGCGCTGTTCAGATCCAGAAATTCCCGGCAGCCGGAATGCCCGGTCAACGCTACCCCATAGTACGGAATAATACCGGCCACCGTAACCAGTAGCCAGGTGAGGGCAATCAGCCCAAAGGCCGACGAAGCAGGCAGGTGGGTATGGTGCCGGAACCGGACAAATAAAAACTGCCCGATACCGAATGTCAGGACCAGCAGTACCGCAAATGCCGGCACGGCAAACCACTCCCGGAAAACGATAATAACGACAAACGTCGGTAAACAGAGGAGAGCGGGAATCCGGAGAAATGAGCCGAGGTGACGAAGTAATGCCTTATAGTGTTGCGAAAACATAGTATAGCTGCCACAGGATTAGTCCCGTTATTGCAAGACTTTCCACGGCAACAAGTTGTTTAACGGGCCGGTTGTACGTTCCGGCTTACACCCTTCCGGGAATTACCAACTGAGTTTCCGTATCAAAAACAAGAATACCCTCATGAGTATCGCTAAGCTGCCCAGCGAGTTCGCCTTTGCTGTTCCAGACAGCCGATTTGCCACCGGCCTCGAAATTATCACAAGGTCCAATGCAGTTGGCCATCAGGACCGGCATACTATATCGACTGGCAATATGTGACAACGTATCAACGGCTTTTTCAACCCCGGCAACGGATTTGGCGACACTGGCAATGTACACTCCGGCTCCCTGTTTATGGGCATTTTCTGAATGTTCAGGTACGGAAATCTCATAACAGATGGCTAGGGCTATACTGGCGTTACCACCTATAAGACCGGTTGTAGTCTCCCCGCTGACGAAAAACGGCTCTTCATCCGGATGCAGGTACTTTTTTGAATACAGGTGTCTGGGCTGACCCGGCTGGAAGATGACCAGGCCGATGCATATACCCTGCTCCGTTCGGGTGGGTACGCCAATGCCAATCGTCACCTGCCGGGTATCGCTGATTTGCTGGAATATATCAAAGCGGCTGTCCTCCGGCGTGGTTGCCAACTCGGCTGCGAGTTCAGGCTCGTATCCGGTTATGGAGAGTTCGGGGAAAATAATGAGGTCGGCACCATTCGCTATAGCCAGGTCAATGAACCGTATATGAGCTACCGTATTTTGCGGCATATCGCCTTTGGCGGGGCGGGTCTGGGCTATGCAGAGTTTCATTTTACAGGCAGAGCAGTTTACTCATTCCGAAAGTTAACATAATCATCCTTCCTTTTCCACCATAGGCCTTTGCAGACAACAATCCTCAGCACTATCCCATATTCTATACAGGTAGATTACCTACGGCCAGTACCGTGGCCAGAATATCCGGGTTAAATACCTCCTGCCCATTAACTTCTCTTTGTATTAATTGATGATCTCGACTACTTCTTCTGCACCACTACGCGCCGGTAAGCGACGAGCGCCGGCGAACCACTATCCCTTACTTCCAGTATCAGGTGAATGTCGTTGTCGCCTAGGTCTGCCGGCACTTTCCAGGTAAGCACCGGCGAATTGGCGTTCTCAAGCGCTACCGGATTTTTATAGGAACTGGCCTCCGGATACGGGTACCATCGGTATGACAGACTATCGCCGTCGCGGTCGGTGGAGGCCGAAGCATCCAGTTTCAGCACGTTTCCCGGAACTACCTGCCTGTACACCACCGCATTGGACCGGTCTTTGCCAAAGGCGGGGGTTGGCGCATGGTTGACCTCAGTCGGGCGGTTGGTAGCCCATTTCAGCCTCGCCAGAAAACTGTTTCTGGCATCCGGAATCCATCGTTCCAGCTCTTTGCGGTCAACTCCGCAGGTGCTGTAATACCCCGGCGGGAAAGCTGCTCCCATTGGCGCAAAGCGGGTGCCCCAGCTGCCCTGGGTAGGGTCGCGGGGATCATTGAGCCCCAGAAATCCGCTGAGCAGGTACAGAAACGCCGGTGTATCGCCCTCTCCGCCATGGTCGTACGAAGCCGACATAACATCATTCTGATTCACCTCCTCCGGTTTCATCACCGTAATGTATCGCCAGAAATGCCCGCCATCAAACAGCAGCCGGCCCGGCGTCGACCGTTCGCCGGTGAAGGTAGAGGTTACTGTGCCCATGTTGGCGCATTTCAGGGCTTTTACCGCGTCAAGGTCAATCAGGTAATCGAAAGTAATGTCCTGTAGGGTAATACCGAACACGTGCAGTTTTTGCAGCAGCTTCCGGTATTTTTCGTTGCCCTGCCGCTGCCGGTAGCGGTACAGCGCCTGCACAAACGTAATGGGGCCGCCCCACATCTGCACAAAAATGGGCCGGTCATCGTCTTTGTCGAATACCTGCTGCAAAAATGCACTGCCTTCCGAATCTTTGGGCTCTCCGTGGGGGGTATTGCCCTCCCCAATCCAGTCGTGGAACCGAATGTCTCCCCAGGAACTCTCTACGTACCGGCCGGCGATTTTTCCGGCGAACTTTTTCTCGTTGGTCAGCCAGATGATCGGCAGGGCACCCCTTCCTTTTTTGGTCACCCGCTGCAGGGCCTCATAGGTTGGAAAATTGGGCGAGTGCTTCACCAGATTCGGGTAAATGGCTTTGTAGCCGTTCAATATGGTTTGCGCCTTCTGCCAGGGCTGGTCGGCATCATGGTTAAAATCCGGCAACTGGGGCGTAACGATGAGCGCTTCCAGATCGAAATCGCTGGCGTAATACAGGTACCGGATCAGGGAGTTGCCGTCGTCATGCGTCATGTCAGTCATGATGACAATCCGGTAGTGGCCCGAGTGTCTCCCGGTGGGTTGGGCATCGACAGCGACATAACCAAAAAGCGCCAGAGCCAGGAGCAGAAATTTCATAGGCCGTTCTATTTTCAGGAGGAGTAAGGGTTCTGTAACTTTTCTTCCTTAAAATTGGAAAAATTCTGATACGACTGAAAAACCTGACCTTATTTCCCAACCAGAACGTTACCAGCAAACAACGATGAATAAGCCTTCTCTCCTGCTGATACCGGCCCTTGCAGCCGCTCTCGGCCTGTTCTCGTGCAGCAACCGGTCCGGCTCCGAAAGCGCAGCGTCCACTGATTCGACCCAACGCTATATTGAAGAGCGTTTGGCCGGCTACGCCCCCGTCCGGCTCACGGCCGACCTCTCCGGTCTGACCGACAACGAGCGGCAGATGATCCCACTACTGATCCAGGCGGCCCAGATCATGGATGATCTGTACTGGCAGCAATGCTACGGCAAAAAAGACAGCCTCCTCAACGCTGTCACCGACGATAAGACCAAACAGTTTGTCCGGATCAATTACGGGCCGTGGGACAAGCTGAACGAAGACAAACCGTTTCTGCCCGGTGTGGGTCCCAAGCCACTGGGCGCGCAGTTTTACCCGGCCGATATGACCAAAGAGGAACTGGAGAAGGCGAACGTAGCCGATAAAATGGGTCTGTACTCGCTGATCCGGCGCGACTCAACGGGTAAACTATATTCCATCCCCTACCATGTTGCCTACAAAGAACCGCTGCAGCGGGCCGCTGCCCTGTTGAAGCAGGCATCCGAACTGGCCGAGGATCCGGGCCTGAAACGCTACCTGCAACTTCGCTCCGAAGCGCTGGTAACCGACAAATACGACCCCAGCGACATTGCCTGGCTGGATATGAAAAACAATACCGTCGACTGCATCATCGGCCCCATTGAATCCTACGAAGATGGGCTATACAACGCCCGCACCGCTTACGAAGCTTATGTGCTGATTAAAGACAAAGAGTGGAGCCGGCGACTGGCCAAATACGTTGCCATGCTGCCTGAGTTGCAGCAGGGACTGCCGGTGGATGCGCAATACAAGAAGGAATCGCCCGGCACCTCGTCGGAACTCAACGCTTACGACATTATCTATTACGCCGGGCACTGCAACAGTGGCGGCAAAACCATTGCGGTGAACCTGCCCAACGACGAGGAGATCCAGAAAAGCAAAGGTACGCGCCGGTCGCAGTTGAAGAACGCCATGCGGGCCAAGTTCGACCAAATCATGATGCCCATTGCCAAAGAGTTTATTGATCCATCGCAACTGAGTCAGGTGCAGTTCGACGCCTTTTTTGCCGATGTGATGTTTCACGAAGTGGCGCATGGGTTGGGCATTAAAAACACGGTCAACGGTAAAGGCACGGTGCGGGCGGCTCTTCAGGAGCAAAGTTCCTGGCTCGAAGAAGCCAAGGCCGACATTCTGGGGCTGTACATGGTCACCAGACTGGTCGAGAAAGGCGAACTTCCCGGCCCCATCGAGAACTACTACACTACGTTTATGGCGGGTATCCTGCGGTCGGTGCGGTTTGGGGCCGGCGAAGCGCACGGCAAGGCCAACATGCTGGCGTTTAATTTCTTCCAGGAGAAAGGCGCTTTTGAAAAGACCTCAGGCGGCCATTACAAGGTAAACCACGATAAATTCCGAGCTGCCATCAATGAGTTAAGCAATCTGATTCTGACCCTCCAGGGTACCGGCGACAAAGCACAGGTAGAAGCGCTTCAAAAAGACAAAGCGGTGGTCAGACCCGAGTTACAGGCCGACCTCAACCAGCTTCAGCAGAAAGGCATTCCGGTTGATATTGTGTTTGAGCAGGGGCCGGCGGTGCTGGGATTACAGGCCACCGCCAGCCGATAAGCGTTACTCGTTCATCTTCAGCACCCGCTCGACGTCCTTCTGGTACAACCGGCCAATGGGCAGTTCCTGCCCGTCGATGTCGATGTGACTGGGCGTAAACGCGTGGATCTTATCCACCGCCACGATAAAGGACCGGTGAATGCGCAGGAAGTCCCGTTCCGGCAGCATAGCTTCTACCGAGCTGATGGTCTGCTTTACCACCAGCGGTTTGGCGTTGGTGGTAATGACTTTGATATAATCTTTGAGGCTCTCGATGTATTGAATGTCGCGGGTAAAGACTTTGACCATTTTACGGTCGGCGCGGAAGTACAGAAAAGACCCTTTCTCCGGCAGAGTCAGTTCCTGCACCGGCGATTGGGGCAGGCTGGTAACCGGCTCAATCCGCATCACTTTAGATACTGCCCGCAGAAAGCGCTCGAACGAGATGGGTTTCAGCAGGTAATCAACCGCGTCCAGTTCGAAGCCGTCGAGGGCGTAGTCGCGGTAGGCGGTGGTAAAGATTACTTTGGGGGGTTGGCGCAGGCTGCGGAGAAAATCAGTGCCGAGCAGCTTTGGCATTTTAATGTCGAGAAACATCAAATCGATAGGCTTCTCCTGAAGTACACTAAAGGCCTGAACGGCGTTGGTACACCGGGCAACGATCTCCAGCCCCTCGATCATGTCGATGTACGATTCAATGACTTCGAGCGCCGGCGGTTCATCGTCGACTAATAAGCAGCGTAGTTTCATGATGGTGTGGTTGTTTAGCCAAAGATAGTCAGGAAACAGCCGCTGTCTGAATCAAGTGAGTGTTCGGTAAGGCCGGAGTCTCCGGCAAATGCAGCGTCAGGGTCACCAGGAACAGATCTTCTTCCGGCAGAATCTGCAACTCATACCGTTGTGGATACAGCAGGTCCAGCCGCTTCCGGACGTTTTGCAGACCGATACCACCCAGCCGCTCGGGATGGTCTTCCTCCGGATCACGGCTGTTGATGAGCTTAAACCGCAGCGTATCACCTTCCACCGCCAGATCCAGACTGATCCAGGCCTGATCAAGTTGCTCGCTGGTGCCGTGTTTGAAGGCATTTTCCAGGAACGGTATCAGCAGCAGCGGTGCAATCTGTTTGCCCTGCAGATCGCCGTGGAAGCTCATCGACAGATCGAGCCGGTCGCCGTAACGCAGTTGTTCGAGGCCGACGTAGTTGCGGATAAAAGCAATTTCTTTTTCCAGCGGCACCTCGTCGGCGTTGCAGTCATAAAGCATATAGCTAAGCAGTTCCGACAGCCGCAGCACCACCGCCGGCGACTGCTCCGATTTACGCAGCGTCAGCGCATAGAGGTTATTGAGGGTATTGAACAGAAAGTGCGGGTGAATCTGTGATTTCAGCAGTTGCAGCTCAGCCTGAAACTTCTCCTGCTGGATCTGGCGTAAGGCCTTTTGTTTCAGATACCAGTCTTTCATAATCTTGATGGCCGTTGCAAAACCAGCCACGGTGGTAGATCCCCGTAAGCCGGCCATAAAGGAATACCCGATGTTGATGAGTTCCGGCGTGGGCAACCCGTTGGCTTCACGAAGGGGGCCGATGATATAGATTGCCTGAAATATTGAGACAAAAGCCGCCAGTACCCCCAGAAGCAGAACGCCGGCAAACATCGAAAGATACTGCCCTTTATACAGATAATGGGGAAGGAGCAGGTACAGGATCCCGTAGGTCAGCACCATGTGGTTGGGCATATAAATGGCTGCTTCCAGACTGGACCATGCGTAACTGATCAGGAGCGCTTTTACGGGTTCCAACCCGTGATTCAGGTAATGCCGCAGTGGGAATATACCATACAGAAGACCGAAGTACAGCATAACCACCAGCCAGAACAGGCTATGCCGGGCCAGCCGGTACCAGGGCTGGGTGGAGAAGACAAACTGCTGATCAAAAAGTTGCATGAGACGGCCGATTGACTACCCGAATTTAGACAAACGCCGTCACATCAGCCACCATTCGCCTAGTTTATAGACAAACTACGGGGTAACGTCGCCAAACGACAAAAAATGAAGCCATACGACATTTGTCGCCAGTAGCGTACTGTATCACCGGGAATGTTTCCCCTCCGGCGAAAATCCCGACTAAAGAACCAAAGACCTTATACCTTTCGGCTATCAAACACACATAATTCTATCCACACCATGAAAACCTTATTCGCCAAGATCCGTCCGTCCGCCCTGGCCACTTTGTTTGCCCTCACCCTTACCACGGCGGCTGTTGCCCAGAAACGCGATGTACCGACCCCGCCAAAAGCAGGCTACTGGGTAATCGAAACGGCCAGGCAGCCCAACCGGCAGACGATTGTCCGCTTTTACAACAACGCCAATAAGCTGATTTATCAGGAAGATCTGACCGGCAAGCGGCTTAACATCCGGCGCGCCAAAACCGTCATCCGGCTAAATGGAGCCCTGGACCAGGCCATGACCCAATGGGCATCCACGCAACATTTTCAGTCGGATCAGAATCTGGTTGCCGCGCAATTTCGTAAGTAAGGCCAGAAAGCCATGACACTTTTATTAAGCAGAGTACGGTACAAGGGGCGGAGATTGTCTCCGCCCCTTGTCTTTTCCGGAAGAGAGTTAATCGGAAAGTCCTTCGCAACCCCTCGAAAAATTAAGGATTAGTAGTCTATCATATTTAAGGTAAATAGTTTATTTTCAGGCGTTGTTAGGTTCCCTCAGAGTCAGGTCATGGGACTTACCTCCTTCCTATACGCATGATGAACTATTTACTCGTTTGGCTGCTGGTCCTGGTCACCGGGATAGCCCATGCCCAGCCTGTGCTAAGGTATTCAGATACCAGCCAATTGGTTGAAATCGGCTCTTACGCCCAATATTTTGAAGACAAGACCAACCAGCTTACCCATCAGCAGGTCGCCGGATTACCTACAGGTCAGTTTCTCAACAATTCTGATAAAATCCTGAACCTCGGCTTTTCAACCTCGCGGATCTGGCTCAAATTTACAATTCAAAACCAGACTCCTGAACCTCTGTATGCCATTCTGGAAGCACAGGACATCGACCTTATCGATGCCTACGTGGTCGGTGCCGACACCACGTATTTCCTGGAAACGGGCGGCCTGCGGCCTTTCGAAAACCGGTACTTTGGCGTAAACAGCACGGTACTCTACCTGGGCCGGCAGCCTCGGCAGATCTACATTGCCCTCAAAGATATCAACGGCCTGGTGCTGCCGCTCAAAGTGGGTGCCATACAACCCCTGATGCGTAAAGTTTACGGTGAAACCCTGATCAATGCCTTTGTGATCGGGGTCATGGTGCTGATTACGTTGTTTGGGTTTTTCATGTTTTTGTCCCTGGGCGACCGTACGTACCTGCTCTATGCACTCCACGTGTTGTTCTCTACCTTAACGCTGTTAAGTTTTGAGGGTTACCTGTCCGATCTGCTCTGGCGGGAAATGCCGTACATGAACAACAGCATTAACTCCAGCCTGATCCGACTGTCTACGCTGCTTACCAGTATTGCCTTCTCCATCGCTTTTCTGAACCTGCGGGAAATGCTGCCACAGATCTACCGGGCTTTTTTGGGTATGGGTGGTCTCGCCATCGTTATCCTGGTCGCCAAACTCATTGGTGTGCAGGAGGCAGAAATGCTGTTCAACATTTCGGTCCTGCTTACCTTTCTGGCTTTTCTGGCGGTTGGTTTCTGGCTGTACCGGCGGGGCTTCCGCCCGGCGCGTTTTTACCTGCTGGGCTGGGGAATCTATATTGTGGAGGTACTGCTGGTTATTCTCACGATCTTCAACTTGCTCTCGTTCGACCATTTCTTTACCTATTACGGATACCAGATTGGTGCCGTGTTTCAGGCTACCCTGCTGACGTTCGCCTTAATGGATCGGATAAACACCCTGCGGCAGGAAGCCCGCGATGCGCAGGACCTGGCCATTCGGCGGATGGAAGAGAACGAAAAACTGGTAGCCGAACAGAATCGTCTGCTCGAAAAAGAGCTTCAGCAGGAAAAATCCAATCCCAACGGCGAACTGCAGCAACTGCTAAAGGCCATCCGGGAGGAACGGGAGAAAGTCCGGAAAATTCCCATAGCCACCATGGAGGGCGTGCTGTTGTTTCCCGTCTCCGATATTGTGCGGGTAGAGGCCATGGGTAGCTACGCCAATGTGTTTTTCACCAATCGCCAGAAATTGATGGCCTCCCGCTCCCTGGCAGAGTTTGAGCAGCAGTTGAGCGAACACGATAACTTCTTCAAGGTGCATAAGTCGCACCTGGTCAACCTCAATTACATCACCAAATACGTCCGGGGCGAAGGTGGTGTCCTGTTTATGGAAGACGGCAGCGAGGTCGACGTAGCCCGGCGCGTAAAACCCGACTTTCTGCGGAAGATGGGGCTGGATAATTGAGAGCTATCCATCAGAGCGAAGCTTTCGCCGACGTTTAATTCCGGCAAAACTCATCCGACACAATCTGGAAGCCTTTGTTATGGGGTGGCCCTATCAGGAATGGCTACCGCACCCACTACTACCTTTTAACAACAGCCGCTTACAATTTTCCCGCATAAGTGCCTGTATCTGTTTTTAGGCTCTTTAGCCAGTGAAAGCTACGCTCAGGCAACGCCTGAATGGCGAAACCAGTGCCTTTCTTCATCGGAATTGTCCATCCGGACAGGTCTCTCCTGACACCTTTGGTAAACCCAACCCTGCCGCTGGCAAACCGCTCGGGTCACCCCAGCTTCAGGTGTATACTTTTGCTCTCAAACCAATTCAAACCAAAACCAATTATGAAAAAACTAATAGTAACCCATGCACAAGGCACCCACCCTATCAAGGGCTCACAGGCTCAGGGCATGCTGGTTCAGAACCGAATTTTTCCAGAGCTGCACTTTGCGGAACATGGCGTTAAGCCTACAGTAGTCGGCCCGGAACAAGTCGACGGCCGGAATACCTACAAATTATCACACACGACAGCCGACGGCTCCTACACCTGGAGCACTAATTACGATGCAGAAACTGGCCTTAAGGTGCAGCAAACAAGACCTACGCCAGCCGGTATAATTGAGACTTTACGCTTCGACGACTACCGGGAAATCAACGGCGTGAAATATGCGCTCAAGATCTCTTCAAAGACACACAATTACCAATTTCCAAACTACCATTATGAACAAGCATCTACTTACTAATGTACTCGTCGGAACGTGCATCGTTTTCCTGTTTTCCTGCCAACGCCAGCAGGCATTCTTTCAACGCTCGCCTGTCTACCGGGCAGATTCCAGCGTTAACCTGACACCGTTAGTACTCCAGGAGCAGGCAACAGAACCTCAAGAGTGGACTATAGCCGCTCACCAGCCAGTACTAATCGGCGAGGCAGCCGAATCAGAAAGCGAATTGCTGGCTGACAACAGCCAGCGTATTCCTCACACAAAAACTACCAGTAATCACTTGCCTCTGTTAAATCAACGCCCGGTGACCAGGGCGCAGAATGTCGAATTTGCTTCAGCTTTGTTAACCTCAAAAAAAATGAGCTTCTCTGAACGTCAGGTACTGAAACGGTTAAGCTTTCTACCTACAAAACGAATAGGCTCTACAAACGGGAATGTAGGCAGAGGGATTGGCATCACGCTGCTTATAATTGGCATCCTATTAGGCCTTATTGGTTTGGCGGTTAAAGATGGGGGTGTCTTTTTGGCTGCTCTTCTAATTGGTGGAATAGGATACCTTATTTTAACAATATCATCCTTTGCAAGTATGGTACAAACCGTCTTATAGCCAGCGGTACACATCCTGTTATTAAAGACATTCCTCAATGTATAGCCCGAGCCAAACCTGCAAACTATAATGCTCCTCTCTCCACTCATTTCTACCATTAATAAACCCAACCCCGCCGTTGGAAAAGTCTGGATTGCAATTGTCGGTTGAAGCACGGTACTTTCGGTCAGAAAATCGCTAAGAAAAAAATAATGACAGTAAAGCTACTTCTTGGAATTACCTGCCTGCTATTATGCGTAGTTCAACAGACCGGTTGCCGAAGGCCCTATCCAGCCTCCCCAACGAGCATCTGAGCGTAGACATGCTACATTTGGTGGAACCGTAGTAGCTATAGCAAGCATCGTTTCGTTATTGATGACGGCAATTTTATTTCTTCTAATCCAGGCATTACAGCTAATTCTGTATTAATATAAGGCCATATTAACAGCCTTACCCAACAGCTAGAACTATGTCACTCCTTGCCCGGTGGTCGTATCGATACCCCGCCCCCGCCAGACTTCTACTTGTCTGTCTTGAACTGTCCAATGCTGTGCTGGGGCTCCTGCTGGGGGCCGGTGCCTGGGGGCCTTTATTTCAGCGTCCGGGAACTACGGCCTGCTATCTGCAAGTGATTATCGTGCTGCTCATTTCTGTAGTACTTTACATCCGATACGTCTACTACTCGGCCGAGCAGCGCCCCCGAAGCAGACAACGCTACACCTATGCGTTGTTTGTGGCTAATTTTTTGCTTTATATAACCCTTGGGGGCATAGGTGCGGAGCGGGCGGCCGTGTTTCACCCCTCAGGCAGCGTGGGCGGCAGTAAAGAAGTTCGTTATGAAACAACCGGGCAAACCAAATCCGCCAACCGGGCAGATACCATATCATTGGCCCATAAAGATGAACGAAAACCCTCCGGAACCCGGCAGGAAGGTGACCGGACCGGCACCCGCATCGGTTATATATTGCTGTTTCTGGCCGGACTGGTACTGGCGTATGGCGCAGCCGCCATCTCCTGCGAACTGGCCTGTGCGGGCTATGGCTTCGCGTCGGTCATGGTCCTGCTGCTGGGTACGGGTATTCTGGCCGGTGGTTTGTATTTCTTCGGCCGGGCGGTTGACCGGAACATGAAGCGCTACCGGGATATGACCCGCGACGAGCGGAAGCGGGAAAAGCGACGTTTTTTCAGAACCTGGGGTGGCGTGGTGGCTGGCTTAGTTCTGCTGTGGCTGATTGCGGCCATTAGCGGATAGACGCCCGTGGACAACCAGTTTAAATTCCAATTGTATCCTGTTTACATTCGGCTTTAACCTGATGAATCGACTTCTTCCTCTATGAAACAATCTGTACTGCTCTTCAGCATCTTTCTGATTACTCAAACCACGTACGCCCAGCTCAGTCAGACGCTGCGGGGTCGGGTGGTCGACAAAGAATCCAAATACCCCCTGGTGGGCGTTACCGTCCAGCTGACCGATGTCACCCCAGCAATGGGGACCATCTCCGATACCGCCGGCCGTTACCGACTGACCAATGTACCCGTAGGCCGGCACACCGTTAAGCTCTCGCTGGTAGGCTACAAAGAGGCCCTGCTCAACAACATCATTGTGGATGCGGGCCGGGAAACCATTCTGGACATTGACCTGGAAGAAGCCATTCAGCAGCTCTCGGCCATTACCGTTAAAGCCCAGCGCACCGGCGACGCCCGCAACGAAATGGCCCTGGTGTCGGCCCGCCAGTTCTCCGTGGAAGAAACCGACCGCTACGCCGGCAGCCGGGGCGAACCCGCCCGCATGGCCTCCAACTTTGCCGGCGTGCAGGGCGCCGACGACTCCCGCAATGATATCGTTATCCGGGGTAATTCGCCCATTGGCGTACTCTGGCGGGTGGAGGGCGTGAGCATACCCAACCCCAACCACTTTGCCATTCCGGGCACTACGGGTGGCCCGGTGAGCATCATCAACAACAAGTACCTGGCCAACTCCGATTTCTTCACAGGTGCCTTTCCGGCCGAGTTCGGCAACTCCATGGCGGGGGTATTTGATCTGCGGCTGCGCAACGGCAACAACGAGCGGCACCAACGGTCGTTTCAGTTTGGTTTTCTGGGGACTGAAGGGTTGGTCGAGGGGCCGCTCTCCCGCAAATCGGGGAGTTCGTACCTGGCGTCGTACCGCTACGCCAATCTCTGGCTGTTCAGCAAAGCCGGCATTGATATTGGCACGCAGGCTGTACCAAGCTACCAGGATGCCGCGTTCCGGTTCAACTTTCCGCTGAAGAAAGGCGGAAATATAGCCCTCTGGGGATTCGGCGGTACCAGTACCATCGATATTCTGATCAGCAAGCAGGAGGTATCCGACCGCAACATCTTCGGCCAAAACGACCGCGATCAGTATTACACCTCCCGTATGGGCGTGGCTGGTTTGAGCTACAACCAGCCCCTGAGCCGCAACACGTTTCTGCGGGCTACACTGGCGGTATCGGGCAATACTCAGGGGGCCAGCGACGACTACCTGTTTATCCGGCGCGACGGTCAGGGCAATCTGCAGGTGCAGGATAACCGGTACGTCATCGACTCCCTGCGCCCGACCATGAACTATCAGTTCGCCGAAACGAAAACGTCCCTGGCGACGTCGGTAAACCATAAATTCAGTCCGCGCAGCACGCTGAAAGTAGGGCTGAACTCGGATCTGTACCTGTATAGCTACAACGACCAATACCGCACGATCAACGAAACCACGACGGGCGTGCGGCTGGGCAACTGGGCTACGCGCTGGGATGCCCGCACCTCGGCCGTGATGCTGCAGCCATTTGTGCAATGGCGGCTGAACCTGCTCCGTAACATGACGCTGAGCGCCGGCCTAACCAGCCTTTACTTCTCACTGAACAACAATAGTTTCTCCCCGATTGAACCCCGTTTAGGTTTAGCCTGGGATTTACCCAACCGGCAGAAAATCAGCCTCGCGACGGGTCTGCACAGCCAGATTCAGCCCGCATACGCTTATTTCTACCGGTTTACACCTACCGGCACCAGCCTCCCGCGTAGCGACTACAACCGCGATATGGGCCTCACCAAAAGCTGGCATTACGTAGCGGCCTACGACCGGTTGCTGGGCCGCAACATGCGCATGAAGCTGGAAGCTTATTACCAGAAGCTGTTTGACGTTCCCATTGAGCAGGGCAATAGTTCATTTTCGATCCTAAATACCGGCGCAGGCTTCTCGCGCATCTTTCCGGGCAAACTGGTCAATGAGGGTACCGGCCGGAACTACGGGATGGAACTGACGGTGGAGAAGTTTTTCAGCGACGGCTACTACTTCCTGGTAACGGGCTCCCTGTTTGATGCCAAATACAAGGGGGCCGATGGCGTCCTGCGCAATACTGATTTCAACGGCCGGTACGCGTTCAACGCCCTGGTGGCGAAAGAGTTTACCTTCCGGCGCGGTGACCGGCGGGGGTCCAGCCTGAACCTGGGCGCTAAGTTTACGGCCATAGGTGGGCGGTGGTATGGCCCGGTCGATGAAACGGCCTCGCGGCTGAACCAGGAAATCATCTACCGCAACGAGTCTCGAAACACGCTGCAATTTGCCCCCTACCGCCGGCTCGACCTGAAGGTAGATTACAAGATTAATCGCAATAAGCTTACTCACACCATCGCCGTGGACTTCGTGAATATTCTGGGCATTCAGAACCTGCTGTCGCTGAGCTACGCGCCACAGCCCGACGGCACATTCATCAAGCAGGAGTACCAGCTGGGTTTTCTGCCGGTTTTCTTCTACCGCATTGACTTTTAAACGTATTCATGCTCTTCATGCGTAACTATTTACTCCTTCTGTGCATCGGTATGGGCCTGATTACGGGTTGTCAGCGGCCGGTCGCTTATTTTCAGCCAACGGACCACCCGGATTACACCGCTCCGGTTGCCGATACCTCCCCTCCTCTTCTGGCTCGAACCGATTCAGCCTACCAACTGCCGGAGGCTCTGCCCATGGCCGCAACGGCTCTGCCCGAACAAGGACGCGCGAACCCCGCTTCCCACGGGGCTATGCATCCGGCTAAAAACGATAAAAAGCAACGGACTGTCGGAAATGTATCGTCCTCAGATGAAATCATTCACCAGCGCGTCAGCCGGGAGCCGTCTGCCCGCCGGGCCGCCAATCAGTCGCTCGTTGCGGGGCTAATCGGCATTATAAGTCTGGCCGTGGCTATCCTTGTACCCAATGCCGCATCGCTTATTTTGATCTTACCCGTTGCCGGGATTTGGGCGGTCATAGCCGGTATTCGGGGGATTAACCGATCCCGAAAAAAAGCTCCGGAACGGGGACCGGCAACGGCTGGTCTGATAATGGGTATTGTGCTTCTGCTGGCAACCATTTTTTATGCCATTGTCATTGCCGCTCTGGCGGCCGTTTTCCGATAGGCCCAAAATCTATTAATTTAGCCGGCACGTTTAACAAACTACCTTATGCAGCTTTCGTTACGAGTCCTCTTGCTGGTACTGCTGGTTTCGGTTACCAGCGTTGCCCAGCAACCGGCAACCAATTCCTTTATCCGGGATACGTACCAGAAGTACGAATACCAGATTCCGGCCCGCGACGGCACCAAACTGTTCACCATTGTGTACGTGCCGAAAGATGCCTCGGAGACGAAACGTTACCCCTTCCTGATGCAGCGTACCTGCTACAGCGTGGCACCCTACGGGCCGGAGAATTACGCCGAGCGCCTGGGTCCCTCGCCCTCCCTGATGCAGGACAAATACATCTTTGTGTACCAGGACGTGCGGGGCCGGTGGATGTCGGAGGGTACCTGGACCAATATGACGCCCAATATACCCGACCCCAAACCAGTCGCCACGGCCAGCCGGAAGAAAGGCAAAGCAGCCGCTACTGTTTCAACGGCGGGGGCTCCCGATGAGAGTTCAGATACCTACGATACCATTGAGTGGCTGCTGAAAAACGTGAAGCACCACAACGGTCGTGTGGGGCAGTGGGGTATCTCCTACCCTGGCTTTTACACCATTGCCGGAGCCGTAGATGCCCACCCGGCCCTGAAAGCGTCGTCGCCCCAGGCTCCGGTGGGTGACTTTTTCTTCGACGATTTTCACCACAACGGGGCGTTCATTCAAGCGTATCTGTTTACGTACCCGGTCTTTGGTGTACAGCACCCCAAGCCAACTCCTCAGGCCTGGTATAACGACCGGTTCATCAATACCGGCACCAAAGATGGGTTTCAGTGGCAATTGGACCTCGGGCCGCTCAAAAATGCCAGCAAGTATTATAAGGACAACTTCTTCTGGCAGGAGACGATGGAACACCCCAACTACGACGAGTTCTGGCAGAAGCGCAGCATTGTGCCCCACCTAAAGAACGTCAAACATGCGGTGATGACCGTGGGCGGCTGGTTCGATGCCGAGGATCTGTACGGACCCCTGACGATCTACAAAACCCTGGAGAAGAACAATCCCGGCACCTACAACACGCTGGTGATGGGGCCGTTTGGGCATGGCCGCTGGTCGCGGGAGACGGGCCCTACACTGCACAGTAACATCTATTTCGGCGACAGCATTGCCACCTTCTACCAGCGTACTATCGAAGGTAAGTTTTTCAACCACTTCCTGAAAGGTCCCGGCGACGGGAAAACCAGCCTGCCCGAAGCCTACCTGTTCGATACCGGCCGGAAAGAGTGGAAGACCTGCGATAAGTGGCCGGCCGCTGCGGCCCAAAACCAAACCTATTACCTGACCGATAAGGGCCAACTGACGCAGCAGGCCGGCAATGGGACCGCGTTTTCGGAGTTTATCAGCGATCCAATGAAGCCCGTACCGTATACGGAAGATATTACGACAACGCAGGGCTTTACCCCGTTCAATTATATGTCGGAAGACCAGCGCTTTGCCGGTCGCCGTCCCGATGTGCTGGTGTTCCAGACCGAGCCGCTGACGGAAGACCTAACACTGGGTGGCGAAATCACGGCGAAACTAAAGGTAAGCACCACCGGTACCGATGCCGACTGGGTGGTGAAACTCATTGACGTGTATCCACCCGATGAGCCCAACCATCCCTACATGCCGAACAAGAACATCACGCTAAGCAATTACCAGCAGATGGTCCGGTCGGAAGCCATGCGCGGGCGTTTCCGCAACAGCTTCGAAAAGCCGGAGCCGTTTACGCCGAACCAGGTAACCGACGTTACCTTCCGCCTACAGGATGTGCTGCATACGTTCAAAAAAGGCCACCGCATTATGGTACAGGTGCAGAGTACGTGGTTCCCGCTCATCGACCGCAATCCGCAGAAGTACGTCGAGAATATTTACAAAGCCGAGGCAACCGATTTTCAGAAGGCCACGCACCGGGTCTACGGTAACTCGGCTATTGAGGTGCAGGTGTTGAAATAACGTACTATTTGGCGTTAGCCCGTCTCTTCATAATGTATTTATAAGAAACGGGCTGAAGCCGCAATGGCGGACCGCCGGAGGTACGTGTTACTTCAGAAACAGCCGTTCCAGCAGTTCGGCTTTGGAGCGCCGGGAAACGCCCACTTCGCTGCCGTCGGCCAGAATGACCGAGCCGCCTTCGCCACGGATGTATTTCTCGACGAAGTTCAGGTTGATGATGTGCGATTTGTGCACTTTAAAGAAGGTATCATTGTGGCACAGGTGGTCGAACTCGGAGATGGATTTGGAGGCCACGATCTTTTGCTTTTTGCTGCAGTAAAAGGCGGTGTAACTACCCATCGCTTCAATGCGGATAATATCGCTGAGGGGCAGCAGCAGAATGCCGTCCATGGTGGCAATAGGCAATTTCTTTACTTTTTCCGGCTCGCCCCGCAGGCTCTTCAGCAGGTACTGAAACTCCCGGAAGTGGTTGCGATCCTCCTTTTCCTTCAGACAAACGATCAGCCGCTCCAAGGTCTTCCGCAGATCCTCCTCATCAACGGGCTTGAGCAGGTAATCGAACGCACTGACGCGGATGGCCTGGATGGTGAATTCATCGTGGGCCGTGGTAAATACCACCTCAAAATCGATCTTTGGCAGTTGCTCCAGGAGATCGAATCCGTTCATGCCGGGCATCTCCACGTCCAGAAAAACTACGTCGGGTTTCAGCCGGCCAATCTGCTCAAGTCCATCTTCAGGCTCTTCACACATGGCCAGAATTTCGATGCTGCTATCGTATTTCAGGAGCTTGTGCCGGAGCGTAATCAGGGCCGGTCGCTCATCATCTACGAGTATTACTTTCATGGTAGTTGGGTTAAAAAGAGTCGTTTGCTGGCTTTACGATACTGGTGTTTCCGTTTGCCGGAGCAGGGGTAGCGTCAGGATTACCTTCGTTCCGGTTTGGCCGTTCCCGATCAAATCAATCACCTCTACCTCGTAACGGGTAGCCGATATCTCGCTCATTACGGCCATCCGCTCTCCGGTAAATTTCATGCCGAGCGACTGGCTTTTGCCGGGTCGGCTAGTGCGCATCTCGGCGGCTTTCTGCCGCCCGATCCCATTATCCTCAATTGTACAGATCAATCGCTGATCCTGAACAGACAGGCCAATCCGGAGCTGCCCGGCCGTATCCCGCTTATGCCGCAGTCCGTGCAGTATAGCATTTTCTACGTAGGGCTGCAGCAGCAGCGGAGGTATCGTATAGGGCTGTTCAAGTAATACCGGACTGACGTCTACGGTATGGGAAAACCGGTTATTCACGCGAGCTTCTTCCAACTGAATATACAGGTTCAGCGCTTCAATCTCGCTTTTAATCGGGATACTCTCGTACAGTGAATTTTCGAGGGTAGCCCGGATTAGCTTGGAAAATTTCTGCAAAAAAGCCGTGGCTTCGTCGGGGCGGTTTTCGATGATGTAGGCCTCAATGGTGTTCATACAGTTGAACAGAAAATGCGGGTTCATCTGATCGCGCAACGACTTGAGCTTGATGCGGGCCAGTTTCCGGGCAAACTCGGCCCGGAGGTTTTTCAGCCGCACTTCTTCCAGTTCCGACTGCTGCCGCAGGATTTCGGCATTTTTCAGTTCAAGCTCATCCACCGAATGCTGCAGCGCCTGCGTCCGCTCGGCTACTTTCTCTTCCAGCAGCCGGTTCTGTTCGCGCACCAGCCGCTCGTTCTCCTGCAATTGGGCAATGGCCAACTGCTGCGACCGCAGGTTCTCTTTCCGGAAACTGTTCAGCCGGTCGGCGAGGGCAAACGACAGCACGGTGGCTTCGCAGGCTGCCCCCGACGCATAGCCGTAGGCCGTCAGCAGGTATTTGAACGATAAGACATCCATAAGCGCCAGTATCGTCGACATGGCCCCCAGGATATACAATCCCCAACCCACCAGGTAGTAGCGTGCCGGCCGGTAACCCGCCCGAAAGGTCAGCACGCCGGCCGTGAACAAAGACACCAGCCCGAAGAGCGTCAGCGGATAAAAGATTGTTTCCGCCACCGACAGATTGGCAATTTTCAGGAAGCCAACCACGAGCAGCAGCCCGACAACACCCTTGAAAAATTGATTCAGCCGGGGCAGGTACTGATCGAGGTGCAGAAACCGCGTTGAGAACAAAATACCAAAAACAAAGGTCAGCACGCGGGTAACGAACGAAAACCGGTCGTCGTTGAGCCAGGGGAAACTCCGCCAGAACAGATCGTAGGTCAGTCCTTCGTACATCATAAACATCAGCCCGGACGTCAGCACGTAACAGCAGTAAAACAGGTAGGTGCGGTCGCGCAGCATCAGGTAGATACAGAAATTGATGAACGCCATCACCAGCATAATACCCAGAATGGCTCCGTTGAACAGCGTTTCGCGGTACTGGTGCTGAACGATCGGCTGAATACTGCCCAGCAGAATCGGGAAATGAAACCGGCTGCCTTCCTGCACGGCGATGTATATATCCGTGGGCGCATCGCCTAGTTTCAGCACCACGCTGTTGGTCAGAAAATAGCGGTTCCGGAACGGCCGGTACGTTCCGGTATGAAACACACTACTACCGGCCGGACCAGTGATGTAGGCATCGACGGCATTGATGTCCTGGGTCCGGAACAGGAGGTAGAGAGGTTCGGCCGCCTGGTTTTGCAGCGTGACCTTCAGCCAGATGCGGGCGCGGGTCAGCCCAAAATTCAGCACATCCTGCCGGCTGGCTTCAAACAGCGAATCAGGTAACCGCCGGACCTGGTCGATGTTGAGCGTAGCCGACGGGTCTTTGTAGATGCGTACGTGTCTGCCCAGTTCCAGCAGCGACTGCGAATCGGCGTATACCAATTTGCCGCCGGGCTGAGCCGCCAGCGGAGTTCCGGTACCCATGATCGAAAGTATCCCATATACGATCAGCAGTCTCATCAAATATACATGTATACCATTTTTCATAATCGGGTTTATCTCCTGTCGCTAAAGCGTAAACCATCCGTTCCTTAGTCGATGATGTAGGAAGAAAGATAAACATTTCACTGGCCATCAGCGCAGATTTTTGAGGGAAAGGCAACTGCCTTTGCGCAACCCAAATACGCCGTTGTGCAACTTACCTCCGCCACTGTTCAACTAGCGCCTACCTCCCATGGTGGTTTAGGCCATATTTGGCCCAGAACCTCAAATCCAACCAACACTATGAAAACTCGATTTACCTGGCGCGTAGGGTACCTGATCGTGTACTTTGTGTGCTCAACCTCCCTGTTAGTTGCCCAGACACAAGTGGCCGGCAACATTACCGATGCCAACTCCCGCGAAACGCTGGCCGGCGTAAGCATTGCCATTAAAGGCAAAGTGGCCGGCACCATTACCGACGCCAAAGGCAATTTCTCGCTGAGGACGTTTACCGTCCCCCCGTTTACCCTGGTGATTACGGCTGTTGGCTACAAATCGCAGGAATTTACCGTTGAAGGCAACCGCACCAGCCTGGATGTTCAACTGACTGAGCAGCCGATGCTGGGTCAGGAGGTGGTGGTATCGGCCTCGCGGGTGGAAGAAAGTGTCCTGAAGTCGCCCGTGGCGGTCGAGAAAATGGACATCCGCGCCATTCGCGAAACACCATCGGCCTCGTTCTACGACGCCCTGGGCAATCTCAAGGGCGTTGATATGACCACGCAGGGGTTACTATTCAAATCGGTGAACACCCGCGGCTTTAACGCGACAGGCAATGTGCGCACCGTGCAGATGATCGACGGGATGGACAACCAGGCTCCCGGCCTCAACTTTCCGGTCGACAATATCGTGGGCATGCCCGAACTGGACGTCGAGAGCGTGGAAGTGCTGCCCGGAGCGGCTTCGGCCTTGTACGGACCCAATGCCATCAACGGGCTGATCCTGATGAACAGCAAGAGCCCGTTCCTCTACCAGGGACTCAGCGCGACAACGAAGGTGGGGGTTATGAGTGCCACTAATCGCGACAAGGTCAATACCCCTTTCTATGACCTCTCGCTGCGTTACGCCAAAGCGTTCAACAACCGCGTTGCCTTTAAGGTGAACCTGGCCTACATCCGGGCGCAGGACTGGCAGGCTACCGACTACACCAACCTGAACGTCGGGGGCGTAGAAAACGCCACCCGCGGACTTGGCGTTCGGCTCGACTACGACGGCCAGAATACCTACGGCGACGAGGTACAGACGAACATTAACAACGTAGCCAAAATTCTGGCAGATAATAATCTGATACCGCGAGCAGCAGTGGGCCTGGTACCTAATACGATGGTGAGCCGGACTGGTTTTCTGGAGCGCCACCTGGTGGATTACAACACCAAGAGCTTCAAAACGAACGCAGCCCTGCACTACCGGATCAACGACCGCGTAGAAGCTATCGCGCAGGTTAATTACGGCTACGGTACTACGGTCCACACCGGAACCAGCCGCTATTCCTTCCGGAACTTCAACCTGATGCAGGCCAAGCTCGAGCTGCGGGGCAACAACTTCACCCTGCGCGGCTATACTACCCAGGAGCGATCCGGTCAATCGTATGCCGTAGGACTGGCGGCTGTTGCTATGCTGAACGACATAAAGCCTCACGCTACCTGGTTTGGCGAGTATGTGGGCGCTTTTGTGCAGGCTCGCGGAGCCGGGCAGCCCGAGGATGCCGCCCATGTAGCCGCCCGAACCTTTGCCGACCGCAATATGCCCGCTCCCGGATCGGCCGGGTTTCAGTCGCTGCTCGATACCTACCGCAACAAGCCGATTGTCGAAGGCGGGGGCGGCTTTCTGGACCGCACCAACCTCTACCATGCCGAGGGCCTCTTCAATTTCAAGAACCAGATCAAATTCATGGACCTGATCGGCGGAGCCAACTACCGGCAGTATCAGCTCCGCTCCAACGGCACCTTATTCGCCGACACCAAGGAAGGGCGCGGCGGCACCATCCCCATCAACGAATACGGGGCTTTCATGCAGGCGGCCAAAAGCCTGTTCAGCGATCACCTGCGGCTGACGGCCTCTATCCGTTACGACAAGAACCAGAACTTCAAGGGACAGTATACACCACGGGTATCGGCCGTAACAACGTTTGGCGAACAGAACTTCCGGGCGTCGTACCAGACCGGTTTCCGGATTCCAACCACGCAGGACCAGTACATCGATCTGGCCACGCCATCAGGCACGCTCATTGGCGGTTTGCCGGAGTTTGTCAGCCGCTACAACCTGACCAGTGGCATTCTGCGGCAGAATCTGTCGCCGGAGGTCATTGCGCAGAAAATCAAAGATGATCCCAGCATTATTCAGGCGGCTACGCAGTATGCCACGGCCGCTATCACCGAGCAGGTTCGTCAGGCGGTTACAGCGGCCATCACAACCCAGGTTACCAATGGGGTTACCCAGCAGGTGCAGCAGTTGGTAGCCGCCGGGCAGCTCCCCAACGATCCGGCTGCGATCCAGGCAGCCATTCAGGCCGGCGTAAACGCTACGATGCCGGGCGTACTGCAGCAGCAACTTGAGCCAGCCGTTCAGCAGCAACTTACCACTGTGCTGCCGCAGCAGCTTCCGGGCTTAGTTAGTCAACTGGCACCCGCCTATGCGCTGGCCAAACTGCCTAAATACCAGCCGTCGGCGCTGCAACCGGAGCGTATTCAGTCGTTCGAAATAGGCTACAAAGGGGTAATTGGCAAGAAACTGTTTATCGACGCGTATTATTACACCAGCACGTATAAGAACTTTCTGGGCAGCACCATCATTGTGGTACCAACGGCGGCAGCCGCTCCGGGTCTGCCGCTCGAATCGGGTATTGGGGCGGGTAATTTTAAGGGGTATGCCCGCCGGGCCAATACAAGCGAGCGAATCCGCATCAACGGCTTCGCCATCAGCGCCAACTACGCGCTCAGCCTGGGTTTCTACGTGGGCGGTAATTTTGCCCAGAACAACCTGGCTGGCTTCACCCCCACTGCAGAACTCCAGTATGCCAGCTTCAACACCCCGAAGAACCGCTATAACCTGTCGGTTGGCAAACGGATCGGGAGCAGCGACCGGCTTGGGTTTAATCTGACGTACCGCCACCAGGACAGTTTTGTGTGGGAGACCGGCTTTAACCTGCCCACCACTACTGCCGTACCGCTGTTTACCAACACGATAGTACCGGCCGTCAGAAACGTGGACGCGCAGGTAAGCTACAAACTCACCGGCCTGAAGTCGATTCTGAAGGTGGGCGGTACCAACCTGTTCGGCAAGCCCTACATCCAGGCGTTTGGCAGCGCCCAAATCGGTTCGATGTACTACGTCAGCCTGACATTCGATGAGTTACTGAATTAAATTCCTTTGGTGAACAGTTGCTTTTTCCAACGCCCCCGGCTGTTTTATACGGTCGGGGGTTTTGAGGTTTCAAGCTGCCTTACCTAATTTCCCCTTTCCTGACCTAATCCTGCCGTTGCTCAAATCAAGTCCGCCATTCCCCAAATAGCGCCTACGCTAACTATACCCATTTCCCATCTTTAAACCAGGCAACACCAGCCCCTTACACATTTTCAGCGCTTGTGATTATGAAACCCTCTCTACTGTTCCTGTTCGGCCTGCTGCTCACAGAGGCCGGTTATGCGCAACTCAGCCAAACCCTGCGCGGCCGGGTGGTCGACAAAGAATCCAAATACCCCCTGGTGGACGTTACCGTTCAGGTGACCGATGTCACCCCTGCCATGGGGACCATCTCCGATACCGCCGGCCGTTACCGACTGACCAATGTACCCGTGGGCCGGCACACCGTTAAGCTCTCGCTGGTGGGCTACAAAGAGGCCCTGCTCAACAACATCATTGTGGATGCCGGCCGCGAAACCATCCTGGATATTGACCTGGAAGAATCCATCCAGCAGCTCTCGGCCGTGACGGTGAAAGCTCTGCGCACCGGCGACGCCCGCAACGAAATGGCCATGGTGTCGGCCCGCCAGTTTTCGGTCGAAGAAACCGACCGCTACGCCGGCAGCCGGGGCGAACCCGCCCGCATGGCCTCTAATTTTGCCGGCGTACAGGGTGCCGACGACTCCCGCAACGACATCGTCATCCGGGGCAACTCGCCCATTGGGGTGCTCTGGCGGGTGGAGGGCGTCAGCATCCCCAACCCCAATCATTTTGCCTATCCCGGCACTACGGGAGGCCCGGTGAGCATCATCAACAACAAGTACCTGGCCAACTCCGACTTCTTTACGGGTGCCTTCCCGGCCGAGTTTGGCAACTCCATGGCGGGGGTGTTTGACCTGCGGCTGCGCAACGGCAACAACGAGCGGCACCAGCGGTCGTTCCAGTTTGGTTTTCTGGGTACCGAAGGGCTGGTCGAGGGGCCGCTCTCCCGCCAGTCGGGCAGCTCATACCTGGTAACCTATCGCTACGCCAATCTATGGCTGTTCAACAAACTGGGGATCGACCTGGGTACCTCCGCCGTTCCCACCTACCAGGATGCGTCGTTCCGGCTCAACTTCCCCAACAAAAAAGGCGGCCGTGTAGCGCTTTGGGGTTTTGGCGGTGCCAGCACCATCGATATTCTGATCAGCAACCAGGAAATAGCGGACCGCAACATCTACGGGCAGAATGACCGTGATCAGTATTTCAACACGCGGATGGGCGTAGCGGGAATCACATTTGAGCAGCCGCTGAACCGCAAAACCTTTTTTAAGGCCACACTGGCGGCATCGGGTAATGCTCAGGGGGCGGTCGATGATTTTCTGTTCCTGAAGCACGAAGGGAACCAGCCTATGGTGCAGAACAACCGGTACGTCATCGACTCGCTGCGGCCAACCTTAGGGTACCATTTCCGCGAAAGCAAAGGATCGCTGGCTCTATCGCTCAACCACAAGTTTTCGCCCCGCAGCATCCTTAAAGCCGGGCTAAATACCGACCTCTACAGCTTTCGCTTCATTGACAGCGTCCGCACCGTCGCTAATGAAACGATACCCGCCACGCTGGGCAGTTGGTCGACCCGCTGGGACAGCCGGGAGCAGGCCGTGCTGCTGCAGCCGTATGTGCAGTGGCGGGTCAATCTGCTCGACAACCTCTCGCTCAGCGCCGGCCTGACCAGCCTCTACTTTTCCCTCAACCCCAACAGCTTCTCGCCCGTTGAGCCCCGGCTGGGTTTGTCGTGGGACCTGCCCAACCGCCAGAAGATCAGCCTGGCCACTGGTCTGCACAGCCAGATTCAGCCCAATTATATTTACTTCTCCCGCTTTACGCCGGCATCGGGCAGTGCTCCCGCTGGCACCCACAATCAGGATATTGGCCTGACCAAAAGCTGGCATTACGTAGCGGCCTACGACCGCCTGCTGGGCCGCAACATGCGCCTGAAACTGGAGGCTTACTACCAGCGGTTGTTTGACGTACCGGTCGAGCAACAGCGCAGTTCGTTCTCCATCCTCAACACCGGGGCTTCCTTCAGCCGCATCTTTCCGGATAAGCTGGTCAACCAGGGTACCGGCCGCAACTATGGCGTAGAGCTGACCCTGGAGAAATTCTTCAGCGACAGCTACTACTTTCTGGTCACCGGCTCACTGTTCGATGCCAAATACCGCGGCTCCGACGGGGTACTGCGCAACACCGACTTCAACGGCCGCTACGCGGTCAATACCCTGGTGGCCAAAGAATTCATCTTCCGGCGCGGTGACCAGCGCGGATCGAGTCTGAATCTGGGTGCCAAGTTTACCGCCATTGGCGGGCGCTGGTACGGACCGGTGAATGAGGCAGCCTCGCGGCAGAATCAGGAGATCATCTTCGCCGATGCCACACGCAACACGCTACAGTTTGCCCCCTACCGCCGGCTCGATCTGAAGGTCGATTACAAGATTAACAGGGCTACGCCGGGGGGCGGTCGGCTTACCCATACCATCGCCGTGGACTTCGTGAACATCCTGGGTATTCAGAACCTGCTGTCGCTGACCTACGCCCCGCAGCCCGACGGCAGCTTCATCAAGCAGGAGTACCAGCTTGGCTTCCTACCGGTCTTCTTCTACCGCATTGATTTTTGATTACAAACCTCTATAGCCATGAAAATCAGGCAACTTCTTTTTCTCCAGCGCTGGTTAGCCAGTATGCCTGGCTTCTGCACCCCCCTGGAAACCACGACGATACTACTAAACCTCCGTCTTATGAAATCCTGTCAGCTTTTACTTCTTTCTATTTGCCTGATTGGCACAACCACGTTTTCGAATGGACAGTCCGGGCCGGATGCACAAACCGTGATTGGCCTTAAGCAGTACATCGCTAACGTGGGCAAAACATCCGGCGAACCGGGCGAACGATACATCAGAGGTTGCTTATATGCCATTACTGATTCAACACTGACGCTGGTTTCTCCCGTTGGCCTCAAAAAAGACCTCATGGCAGGTAAACCCCTCGACTTAACGGTTATTCCGCTTTCCAACATTGAGCACGTCTCGATCACCGGGCGAGGCAAAGCGGGTACGGGTATCGGGATGGGTATTGGACTGGGCAGTTTAATAGGACTTGTAGCCTCCGCTGGGAGCAGTTCTTCCGGCGGTATAAACTTTACGCCCATGAGTGGAGCCATGCCCGTTGTATATCTTGGCGGTTTGGGAGCCTTACTCGGAACCATTATAGGCGTATCGCCCAATGCCGTTGTGTATCGTTTATCCACCAAAGAAAATTGGAAGAGACTGGATAAGTACACCATTGTAACGCAGTTAACAAAGATACCTCGCGGGGCAACTGTTATTTACGAATCCCAACGTACCGGCGGACTTTAACCTGGCGCTAAGTCATTTACGGATTAAAGCCCACTGGTACGTCACCGAAACACCTCCTCTTCAATTATCCAAACCCAATCATGGAAACAAATGTCATTTTTGAGAAAGAACCGGCGGATGGCTTTTATACGGAACTGCGACGTCGGGTACGCAGCCATTTCCGCGACAATCAGACCAGCCGGTACGCCAACGGATTTATGGTAGCGAAATGCCTGTTCCTGTTTGCTGTGTTCGTTGCCAATTACCTGGTGGTGCTATTGGCCGATGTCTCCCTGCCGGCCCGATGGGCCCTCACCCTGCTGCTGGGGGCTACGTTTATGATTTCCTCCATGAATATCGTCCACGATGCCTGCCACGAGGTTCTATCGCCTAAGCGCTGGGTAAATACGCTCCTGCTGTACTACTGTAATCTGGTTGGCGGCAACGGGTATATGTACCGCTGCAAGCACCTGCTGTCGCACCACCCGTATACCAACATTCCCGGTCTGGACGTCGACCTGCAACAGTCGGACCTGGTGCGTGTGGTGCCGATTACCAAACGGCGCTGGTATCACCGGTACCAGCACTGGTATATGCTGCTGCTGTACCCTTTTTATACGTTCTTCTGGCTTTTCTTCCGGGATGTGCGGTATTTCCGCCGACGCCGGATGGGGATCAAACAAGCCCAACACGCCCGGCGGGAGTGGCTTATCCTTGTCGGTAGCAAGGTGGTTTATTTTTCCTACACCCTGGTTTTACCGGCCTGGCTGCTGCCGCTGGCCTGGTGGCAGATTGGCGTCGGATTTCTGACCATGCACATCGGTGCCGGTTTTGTCGCCATGTTTGCGCTGCTGTCTAACCACGCCGGTGAAGACGCCAATTTTGTGTACCCCGACGAGCACGGCCGGATTTCAACCACCTGGGCTATTCACCAACTGAATACGACGGATGACTTCAGTACCAGCAATCCGTTTGTCACCTTTATGTTTGGCGGTCTGAATCATCACGTGGCGCACCACCTGTTTCCACGGTATTGCCATGTGCATTACCCGGCTATTACGCGAATCGTTGCTCAGACGGCCCGTGATTTTGGCCTCGAATACCGCTCCAAAACCCTTTGGCAGGCGGTTCGGTCGCACTTCCGGCTGCTGAAGCAGCAAAGTACGTCACCCGATCGGTTGCCCTGGCTGATTGACAATCCAGACCTGCCATGAACGAACTGTCTATTCAGGAATTCGGGCCGGTGCTGATGCTGGCCTTCGTTGGAGCCACACTCCGGTATATGATCCTGGCCGGGCTGACCTTCTATGTGGGTTATATGCGGCAGCCGCCGGCCGGCATGCGCAAGTTGCAGCCCCGCTGGCCCGATGCCCGCCAGATCCGGCACGAGATTCGGTATTCCGCGCAAACGATGCTGGTCTTCAGTGCGGTCGGAACCGGCGTATGGCTGGCCTACCGGGGCGGCTATACCCGTATGTATGAACCCTGGGACGCCTATGGCTGGGGCTATTGGGTACTAACCCTGCTGCTGCAACTGGTTGTGCACGACACCTACTTTTACTGGATGCACCGGCTACTGCACCGGCCCTGGTGGTTTCGGCACGTCCATTATGTTCACCACCGGTCTCACAACCCAACCCCCTGGGCCGCCAACGCCTTCCACCCGGTCGAAGCCCTGCTGCAGGCCGGTGGCTTCACGTTTATCATCCTGCTGTTGCCAATATCCCTAAGTGCAGTGCTGCTCTTTTCTTTTTTCATTATTACGATGAACGTCATCGGCCATTCCGGATACGAGTTTCTGCCTGACGATTTTGAGCGGCACTGGATGGGAAAATGGCTGGGATCCTCAACGCACCATAACCGGCATCACCAATACAGCCGGGGCAACTTCGGTTTCTATTTCAACCTCTGGGACCGGTTGATGAAAACTGACTTAAGAGCGAAGCAGGAACAACATACTGACCCTACGTTCAGCAAGAAGCGGGCAAGGTCTTCATTTCCTGCACGGAGGATCCATATACCGAAGAATTATTAAAACGTCGGGAGTGCCAGTTGTACAGTATTTATACTTAACTTAAACCAGAATAATCAAGAACTGAACAGCCCGATACCTGTACATGAAACAAACTATACTGGGAGCTGGTGGTGCGATCGGCATTGAACTGGCAAAAGCATTAGTAGCCTATACCAACGACATACGACTTGTATCCCGCAATCCCAAAAAAGTAAATCTAACAGATACCCTTTTGCAAGCCGACCTGTCGGACCGTGACCAGGTCTTCACCGCTGTTGCCGACAGTGAGATCGTGTACCTGACGGTTGGCTTACCATACCTAACCAAGGTCTGGCAACAACTGTGGCCGCCCCTTATCAACAACGTGATCGACGCCTGTTTACACCACAACGCCAAACTCGTTTACTTCGATACGGTATACGCAATTGGTGGCAACAATGTGAATCACATCACCGAATCGTCGCCGATCAGCCCGACCAGCAAAAAGGGCGAAGTGAGGGCCGAAGTAGCCAAACACATCCTGGACAGCATTGAAAAAAGAAACCTGAAGGCGATCATTGCCCGGGCGGCCGATTTTTTTAGTGGTGTAAAAGAAAAAAGTGTGATGATGAACCTGGTTTACGACAACCTGGCAACGGACAAAAAGGCGCTGTGGTACTGCGATGCCAAGGTTGTTCACAGTATGAGTTATGCACCCGATCTGGCGAAAGGAGTCGCTATCCTCGGGAACACCAGTGACGCTTACAATCAGATCTGGAACCTGCCGACGGACCCGCAAAAAATTACCGGCGAAGACTGGATCGATCTGTTTGCCACCGAACTGAACACCCGTCCTAAATACCAAGTTGTGCCGGGTTGGGAGATCAAGGCGCTGGGACTTTTTTATCCATTCATGAAAGAAACCTACGAAATGCGGTACCAGTATGACCGGGATTATTTTTTCGACAGCTCGAAATTTAATAATTACTTCCGGTACACGCCTACCACCAATGCAATGGCGGTTAAACAGACCGTTGCGCAATTAGCCAGAACCAGCGTCAGTGCCTAATTATTTACCGCAGCAATTATCATGGATCAAACTCAACCCCGTGTTGATACGCTATCGCGATAGCGTATCAACACGGGGGCGTTTTAATTAGGCAATTGTGGCATTTTCAGGCCGGGGATGTAGTACCGGGCAATAGCCCTTGCCAGATACGGCGGGAAGCCACCACGCGCATTGGTCAGCACGACCACTGAAAGCCCTTCTTTCGGAAAATAATCGATGTCCGACAGGGCCGGGCCACCACTGTGGTTGATTAATGTATGACCCTGGTAGTTTTCGATCAGCCAGCCGATTCCCCAGTGGGTGTCGGCGCCATTCAGCAATTTAACTCGAGAATAGAGCAGGTTTTTGGTTTCCGGCTTTAACAGCGTGTTTTTATCATAAGCCACCATCATATTGGCCAGATCCCGAATAGAAGAGTACGCCCCTCCGGCCGCGTAAAACCAGTCGGGGAACCGCATATCGCTGACGGAGTAATGGTCTTTCGACCAACTATAGACTTCCGCCACTTTTGGAATGACCCGTGCCGTCCGGAACAGGCCGTCATCCTGCGTCAGGCTAAACTGGGTATCAGCCATTTTCAGCGGCACCAATACCTTTTGCCGCAAGGCTTCGGTAAACGATAGTCCCGTTACCTTTGCAATGATGTGCTGCAGAAGCAGGTAGTCACTACTCACGTAAAATTCTTTGGTGCCAGGCTCATATTCCATCGGATACGCTGCGGCCGTTTTCAGGCCCTCCTGAATGGTCTTTGTGGTCTCCAGCGGCACCAGCTTAATCCCCGACTGGTGCGCGGCCAGTTGCCGGATGGTGATGGTTTTCCAGGCATCCGGTATTGAATCGAGGTATTTCGATACCTTATCGTCCAGCGACAGTTTGCCTTCCTGCAACAGCACGCCCAGCAGCGTACCGGTCAGAGGTTTAGTGCCGGAGGCCAGTTGAAAGGGCGTTTCGGGGGTAACGGGATTCTGCCACGCCAGATTAGCGTAGCCGTACGTCTTCACTTTCAGGATTTTACCGTTTTTGACCACGGCCACAGCCGCACCGGGGATATGGTGCTTAGTCATGGCCTGCTGCATGAACAGGTCGACAGAATCTTTCTGCGCCTGTACGGGAGCCGCTGCGATGCCTACGCAGCCGAGGACGATCAACAGCCGGGACAGCCGTTCACGAACATGTTTGGTTTTCATTGTCGTACCTGTGTAAATTGGTGTGTGATAGATAAAAATCAACCCAAAGTAAGCACGGCTGCCCCAATGCGAGGTATCGGAATCGGGAGTCATTTTAGCGATATCCGGATTCTATGAGCTACCAACTGACAGGCGATGAATTTAGTGAGTTATACCTGAATCGTTCAGCCGCCATGCAGACGCAGCCGCAACGGGCCGGCAGTCTGGTTGAACAAGCCGGCTTGTTTACGATGTCCATGCAGAGTGATTTCCTACCGATGGGCTCCGTCAATGTAGTGTCGGGCACATTCATGCAGAACGTAACGGTGAAAGAGGTAGCGGCCCATAGCCACGTAGGCCTGCATTTTCAACTGACCGGCAACGGAGGTGGTCACTTCAGCGGACTGGAAAAGCCGACCCGGATGCAGGCCGGCCGGCACAATCTCTTTTACCACAGCAACCCCTCCGGCGATCTGTTATTTTCGGCACAGCAGTCCTATCAGTATCTGGTTATCCTGCTTCAGCCAGAGTGGTTACGCAGTAAACTGGAACTGTACGCGCCATTGCACGAACCCCTGCTAACCCAACTGCACCGGCAACAATCGTGTACGGCCCAGCCGGTAAACGGCATCATTACAACTCCCATGCAGGAGGCCATTACCGCCTTAACCCGTGAGACCGTCAAAGGGCCGTTGCGGAGTCTGTACCTGGAGGCTAAGGTACTCGAACTGCTGACGCTCCAGTTGGACCAACTTTCGCAAACCCCTCCCGAGTCCGCTTTTTCTCCGCGTGATATTGACGCCCTACAGGAGGCAAAAGCCTTTCTGACTACCCATTTTCAGGAACCGGGTAACCTGCGGGACATTGCCCTCCGGTTCGGGCTGAATGAGTTTAAGCTCAAAAAAGGGTTTAAAGAGCTGTTCCACACCACCGTTTGGGATTATGTGGTAGACCGCAGGCTACACCATGCGCGACTATTACTCCTGGAACGCACGCATACGGTAAGCGAAGCGACTATGGCCGTCGGCTACGAAAGTGTGTCGCATTTTGTGAGCGTCTTCAAACGAAAATTTGGCGTCAGCCCCGGCAAACTGCATTAAGCATTCTGCAGCAGCTTACCACTTACTCACGAACAGGTTGCCTTTGACATAAAACCGATAAGGCAGGTCGGCTCCCTGGGTAATGCCGATGCGGGTGGTGGTGACCATCTCGAAATCGTGGAGGCTGCGGGGCCGGATATAGAGGGGGCCCGTGGTCAGGGAAGAGAAATTGTGCTGTTGGCGGTCGACACCCATGGCGATGACCAGTTTGCCGGGGCCGCTGCAGAGCCCCCGCAGGCCGGCTTTAGTTGCTGGATCAAGGCCCCGGCGCTGGCCCATCAGGTCGATCCCTTCGGTGGGTTCCAGCGCCCGGATCAATACGGCCTCGCCTATGTCTTCGGGGCCGGTAACGACGTTCAGGCAGTGGTAATAGCCATAGATCAGATAGACGTACAGCGTACCGGGCGGGCCGAACATGGCAGCATTGCGGTTGGTCTTTTTGCGGTAGGCATGGCAGGCCGGGTCGCCGGTCAGGTAGGCTTCCGTCTCGACGATAATACCGGCCGTAATGCCTTCGGCGCTTTCGTGGACGAGTTCGCAGCCAAGGAGTAGTTGGGAAAGGGTTAACGTATCGTGTTGTTCGTAGAAGTCGAGAGGGAGTTTCATGGCGTTTAAGTAAACATTTTTCTGTTAAAATCTTAACTTGCCCCATCAACCTATCTCCCACTATTTGCTGAACTTATGAAAAATGTAATTGTTGTCGGCCTGGGAAAAGTCGGTTCGCTGGTTGGCATCCTGCTCAACAAACGCTTCACGGTTACGGGTTTCGACAAACAGATTCCCGCCCACGCCTTACCGTTCAAAACCATCCGGGGCGATGTGTCCGACGAGTCCACGCTAATGGAAATACTGTCCGACTTCGACGCCGTCGTTTCCTGCCTGCCGTACAATCTGAACCTGCCCATTGCCAAGGCAGCCTACCAGTTAGGCGTTCACTACTTCGACCTTACCGAAGACGTGCCCACCACCACGGCCATCCGGCAAATGGCCGAAACCGCCAAAGCCGTAATGGCTCCGCAGTGCGGACTGGCTCCGGGCCTGATCGGCATCGTAGGCGCCGACCTCGCCAAACGCTTCACCAAACTTAGGGATATTGAACTGCGCGTGGGTGCCCTGCCCCGCTATCCCAACGGGCTGCTGGGTTAC
This sequence comes from Nibrella saemangeumensis, assembly GCF_039541915.1. Taxonomy (NCBI): domain Bacteria; kingdom Pseudomonadati; phylum Bacteroidota; class Cytophagia; order Cytophagales; family Spirosomataceae; genus Nibrella; species Nibrella saemangeumensis. The sequence continues at coordinate 95,311 of NZ_BAABHD010000084.1, read as the reverse complement.
TCCTTTACCTGGTCACCGGCGGGGGTCATCAACGAATATATCAACGATTGCGAGGTGATTGCCAACGGCGTGCGCAAAATGGTGCCCGCCCTCGACGGCATCGAACTGATTAATATTGAAGGCCAGGAGTTTGAGGCCTTCAGCACCTCGGGCGGATTGGGTACGATGTGCGAAACCTACGCCGGACAGGTCGATACCTTAAACTACAAGACCATCCGCTACCCCGGCCACGCCAAACTGATGCGCTTTCTGCTGTACGAACTGATCCTGAAAAATAAGCGGCAACTGGTCGAAGAAATCCTGACCGAAGCCAAGCCACCCGTGCAGGAAGACGTGGTCTACGTGTATGCCGTTGTGGAAGGCTGGAAAGGTTCCGAACTAGCCCGCGAGGAGTTCTACCGGGCCTACCATCCGCGCCAGATTGACGGGCAGCACTGGCGGGCCATCTCCTGGACCACCGCCGGCTCCGTAGCCGCCGTGGTCGAGATGGTTGCCGACGAAAAGCTCCCCCAGCAGGGTTTTCTCAAGCAGGAAGAGATTTCACTCGCTGCTTTCCTCGACACCAGCAACGGCCGGTTTTTCCGGGAGGTAAGAGCCGTGGTGGAAGAGGTATAAATAAAAAGGGGCATACGCCCCTTTTTAAATAATATTCATCGTCTGCTCCTTGATCTTCTCCAGTTCGTCTTTCATCTGAACGACGAGTTTCTGGATGGGCGCATCGTTCGCTTTCGAGCCGATGGTGTTGATCTCCCGGCCAATTTCCTGAGCGATAAAGTTCAGCTTTTTGCCGTTGGCGTCCTCGTTCGTGAGTACTTCGATGAAGTAGTCGAGGTGCGTGCGCAGGCGGACCTTCTCTTCGGAGATATCGAACTTCTCCATGTAGTAGATCAGTTCCTGCTCAAAGCGGTTGCGATCGAACTCCTCATTACCGACCAGTTCGACCACGGCGGCCTGCATGCGTTCGCGAACGGCCGGAATACGCCGGACATCCTGCTCCTCGACGGCCCGCAGGCGGTCGGCAATGGTCCGAATGTATTCGTTGAACTTACTGTCCAGCGTAGCGCCCTCCTGTTGCCGGAAGGCATCGCAGCGCCGGATAGCCTCTTTCACCGCAGCCTGAATGGTTTCCCAGTCGGAGGCACCGGCCTCAGGGTCGGGGGCTTCCGTCAGGTAAGCGTTGGGCTGTTGTAGGGCTAGTTTCAGCATTTCGGCATCGGGCACGCTCAGCAGCATACCGTTGGCGGTTTCACGCAGATCCTGCATATAAGCGCCCACCAGCGCCCGGTTTATCACCACCGCCGGCCGGATGTCGCCCGTACGGACGATATTGAGGTTTAGTTCAACTTTGCCGCGCTCCAGCTGATGCGTGATCAGGTTGCGCAATTCAATTTCTTTATCCGAGTAACTCTTCGGAATCCGGCAGAAAATGTCCAGAAATTTCGAGTTCAGGGTTTTCACTTCGGCCGTAACCGTCAGGCCATTCGCTTCCACAGTCGCACTGCCGAAGCCGGTCATTGATTTGAGCATATTTCTTTAGTGTGCAGTTGGCAGTTGACAGTTGGCAGTGAGCAGTATGCAGAGCAGTGTTTTTTCTGTCTACTGGAAACTGCCAACTGCACACTGTCCATTGTCAACTATTTCTCAACGTGTTGTTTCTCCCTCAGCGCATTGGCTTCAAGTTCCTGGTACTCAATCCGCCGGCGGGCCACATCACAGGCCAGGTACAGGGCCTGAATCATGGATGTTTCGTCCGCCAGGTTTTTGCCGGCAATGTCGTAGGCGGTGCCGTGGTCGGGCGAGGTCCGTACAATGGGCAGGCCGGCCGTAAAGTTAACCCCTTCGTCAAAGGCAATGGCTTTGAAGGGGATCAGTCCCTGATCGTGGTACATAGCCAGCACGCCATCGAAGTTGCGGTACGAACGGGTGCCAAAGAAACCATCGGCCGGATAAGGCCCGTAGATCAACCGGCCCTGCTGCCGTAACTCCTCGATCAGCGGTTTAATTATTTCGTTTTCCTCCTGCCCCAGCAACCCTTCTTCGCCGGCATGGGGGTTCAATCCCAGCAGAGCAATTTTTGGCTTCTGAATACCAAAATCCAGCGTCAGTGACTGATACATCAGGTTTAGTTTCTGTAATATCCGCTCCCGCGTAATACTTGAGCGGACGCGACCTAAGGGAATGTGTCCGGTAACAACACCCACCCGCAGGGTCTCGCTGACCATGAACATCAGGTTGTCGGCGACGCCAAACTCATGCCCCAGGTATTCGGTATGGCCCGGAAAGGCAAACTCCTCCGACTGGATATTGTGCTTGTTGATGGGGGCCGTGATCAGGGCATCGAGCTTACCGGCCTTCAGGTCCTCGACCGCCCGCTGCAGACAGGCAAAAGCAGCCTGACCGGCTTCGGCCGTGATCTTGCCCGGCTGAATTTCGTGGTTCTGGTCGTTCCAGCAGGTAATGACGTTGGTCAGTTTGTGGCTGGCCTGGCCGATAGCCTGGATGCCGTTGAGGTTCCAGTCTTTCAGGTTGAGCACGTTGCGGTACCGGTTCAGAATGCGCATGGAGCCGTAGATCACCGGTGTACAGATGCGCTGCATCCGATTATGCTGCAGGGCCTTCAGGATTACCTCTGGCCCAATGCCATTGTAATCACCCAGCGAAATACCCACCACCAACCGGTCTGGTCCCCCCCGGTCGGGCTGGCCCATTTCGGTATTCCGCCGATCCGGCCCCCGCTCGCCGGCAGGACGATCCTGCCGCTCCGACGAACCATTATCGGTGGGTCGACGCCCTTCCCTTGCGATTTCTCCCGCCATGCGGTCGACGGGATCATGCCGGGCCGCTGCTCCTTCCGTACGCTCCTTATCCCGCTGGTGCCGATCGTTGCCTTGACGATTACCGGGATTGCGGCCTCCAGGATTGCGATCCCCGTGACTACGATCTCCCGGCTGACGCTCTCCGGCATTGCGGTTCCCAGGGTTTCGATCTCCAGGATTGCGATCACCGGACCCTCGATCCGTAGGCTGGCGCTCTCCGGCATTGGGTTCTCTGGCGCCCCGATCGTCAGGATTATGCTCTCCGGGACGGCGATCCCCTTGGTTGGAATCCCTGGAATTCTGTTCTTCCAGGTTGCTATTCCCGGGATTTTGATCAGAAAGGTTGCGATCCTCCGGGCTTTGCCCGGCGCTTTCGCTCTCCTGTCGTTCGGGTCGGTCAGTCTGGTTTTGTTCAGATGTCAGGTCAGTATTGCGATCGTTTCGTTTCTCAGGATGGCGCTGTTCCATTAAAGTTTGTTAGTTTCGCCCACGTTTAATCTGTCGCAAGTTACAAAAAGCCCCCGGATGTCCCAGAATAGACCAACCATTCTGATTGCCGATGAAATGCACCCGTCGCTGTTTACCATGCTCGACCAGGCCGGGTTTGCCTATACCTATCTTCCCACCATCAATCGTCAGGGACTGAAAGAGCAACTCGCTGATTTTGACGGGCTGATTATCCGTAGTAAAACCACAGTCGACGATGATCTGTTACAATCAGGACCCAACCTCCGGTTTATAGGCCGTGCCGGCGCCGGTTTGGACCTAATTGATTTACAAGCTATTGAGAAACGCAACATCCGGGTTGTTCACGCGGGCGAGGGTAACCGCGATGCCGTTGCCGAGCATACGGTGGGTATGCTGCTGGCCCTCTTCGCCAGCATCCTGAAGGCCGACCGCGAAGTGCGGCAGGGTATCTGGGACCGCGAAGGTAACCGGGGTGTTGAGTTAATGGGTAAAACCGTCGGCCTGCTGGGCTACGGCAACAACGGGCAGGCCACCGCACAACGGCTCAGTGGCTTCGGCTGCCGGGTGCTGGCCTATGACAAATATCGCACCGATTACGGCGATGCTTACGCCACGGAGGCTACGCTGGAGGATATTATGGCGGAAGCTGATGTGCTGAGTCTGCACATTCCGCTGACGGAGGAGACTCGGATGCTTGTGGATGACGTGTTTATTAAACGGTTTTGCAAACCGTTTAACATCATCAACATCGCCCGTGGGGAGATTGTCTCGCTATCGGCTGTCGCCGATGGGCTGAAAAACGGGAAAGTGCTCGGTGCCTGTCTGGATGTGCTGGAGAATGAAAAACTGAAAACTCTGACACCCGCGCAGCAGGAAGCCTTCGATTACCTCCGCCACTCAGACCGGGTGGTGCTGACGCCCCACGTAGCCGGGTGGACCCACGAAAGCTATGTTCGGATTAATGAGGTGCTGGTTCGGCAGTTGAAGGAAATACTTACCTGAGGATAAAATTTATCAGTATTATTGAGCTCCCATCCAGTCAAACGCTTTGACCATGAAAAAAATACGTTGTTCAGGCTTTTGTTTGGTCACTGGCTTCCTACTGTTTGTGCGCCTGTCTGCGCTGGCACAACCCGCCAGCCGAATCACCATTCTGGTCGATGCCTTCAGCCAATCGCCCACCCTCAAACAAGACTGGGGGTTTGCAGCCCTCATTGAATACGACGGCAAACGGATTCTGTTCGATACGGGTAACAACGCCGACATATTTGCCTTCAACACAAAGGCATTGAATATTGACCTGACCCGACTCGATTTTGTGGTGCTGTCCCACCGGCACGGAGACCACACCGATGGCTTACGACACTTGCTGAAAGTAAATCCGGAGGTCCGTATTTACGTACCCAACGATGAGTACTTCGGAGGGCCAACGCCGATGGGTTTCTTCCGGCGCAAAGAGCCTACCCTACCCGCGCATATGAGGTATTTCAATGGGAAGGTGCCTCAACAAATTCCACACGGTAGTCCCTGGCCGCAAAAGAATATGAGCCGCATCGATAGTAGTGTGCAGATAAATCCAAACATAACCATTGTCCGAAACCTATCTAAGGAAAGACTTTTTGGTGAAACCCCGGAGTTGTCATTAGCCATTCGAACCACACGTGGCCAGGTGCTGGTAGTGGGCTGTTCCCATCCAGGCATAGAACAGATTCTAAGTTCAATCGGCGCAAAAGAGAATCCGGTCCGGTTGCTCGTCGGAGGTCTTCACCTGGTACAAACACCCCAGGCGGAGCTTGAGCGTCTGGCAAAAGCCCTCCGGGAGGAATGGAACGTAACCTCCATTGCGCCAGGTCATTGTACAGGGGAAGGGGGCTTTATCACCTTACAGCAAGTTTTCGGGGCTCAATATCAATATGCAGGCTTAGGTGTTCAAATTCCGTTGCCTTAATTCACGGTAACAGAACTACCCCTCCCGATGATGTTGTTGTATTTGCGTGACTACCTGCGCCAGTCGGACCGGGTGGTATTAACGCCCCCGTTGCGGGCTGTCTGGTACAGAATGCCTATTGCAGCTTGATCACCCAAAATACCCTTACCCCACTACTGGCCGATTTATCACCGGACGGAGGGGATTCGGAGACCCCCCCCAGCAGAAATCCACCATCCGGAGTAGCAATTACAGTGGTTAGCCAATCCCGGCTAACTCCTCCGAAGGTTTTATCCCAGACTTTCGTCCCCTTAGCGTCTATTTTTATGATCCAGTAGTCAGTTAATCCTCTGGTGTTTTCGGTCTTATCTCCTGACGCTATTGAATTTGACTCACCCCCTAACAGGTACCCGCCGTCCGGAGTAGCTACTATGGTTTGGAGGAAGTCATCCCCACTTCCTCCAAAGGATTTTTGCCATTGTCTGGCACCATCGGCACCTACTTTGATTACGCCGTAATCTCGATAAATAAAATTATCCGGAATTACATTACCACTAGCTGGAATAGTAACTTCTGATGTGTAGTTACACTTGTTTAAAGCTTCTTTTACGGTACCATCCTGTCCTAGTTTGATTTGCAAGCAATCAGAATATTCATAGTTATCATCCGAAAAGCTCCATACATTATTATGAATGCCGCCCAATAGCCTGAAATGTCCATCGCTTGTAGACTCTATAGTGCTTAGTGTGCTATATAGGTCTTGCCTGCCATAAGCTTTATCCCACTGCCTGGTCCCATCGGCTCCAATTTTAACTACCCAGATGTCTCTAGCCCCTATTCTGGGCTGAGACTTATCACCCGAAGCCGGTGACTCCGAGGTCCCCCCAACAGAAAGCCTCCATCAGCCGTAGCTATAGCCGAGGTAAGCTCATCATATTGGCTTCCGCCGAAGGTTTTCCTCCATTGCGTTACGCCATCAGCCCCAACCTTCATGACATTGAAATCAACTTCACTTCTATAGGAAACATTCATAGGTAATTGTGGACTACCCGCCAACAAAAACCCACCATCAGCCGTAGCCACCATCGTGCTATAGGTTTCCTTATTGGTTCCTCCAAACGCTTTATCCCATACCCGCTGGTAGAGGTTAATCTTGATTTTCTGGCTCGTAGTATGACTGCCACCCGCTCCGTTGGCAGTCAGTGTCACCTCATACACGCCAATAGTGGCGTAGGTTTGTCTGGGATTGGGGTCGGTGGCCGTTTGCCCATCACCAAACTCCCAGAGATAGCTGGTAGCATTCTTAGCTGTGCTGGTAAAGCTGACTTCGCAGGGGGCTTTGCAGCCGTTGTTGTGTACGGTAAAAGCCGCCGAGGGATCAACGTTGGTGGTACACGTAGCAAACAACAGGATTATGAAGAAAGTAATTGTCGGTTTCATAGCGTGTTGTCTGGTTTGGTACTTTATGTTTCACCTGTTGAGTCAAAATTCCAGCTTCCACACCTGATTGGATAACTTACCATCCACCATACCACCGGCAATATACACCGTGTTGTTGACGGCGATGATAGAGACTCCGGTGATCGATTTGGGGAGTACCCCGATGGACCAGCTACCACTGGCGATGTCGTAGATGTCGAACCGACTGGTATCATCGGTGTTGTAATGCCGGAAGTAGAGAATTTTGTTGTCTTTTACCACTGCATTCTGACCCTCGACTGTTACCCAGCTGGCCGGTTTGAACAAACCTTCGAGACGGCTTACCTGGCTATGAATATTCCTGATTTCGACTGAACAATCCGACTCATCAGCGACTCCGCCAGAGTAGCGCAGGCCACCTGCCCAGTAGATATTGTCGCCAACGGCAATGCCGCTGCTCATGCCTCTAGGCTCCAGTAGCCGGGAAGTACTCCAGCTATTTGTCCCATTGTCGTAAATATCGATGGTGCGGGATGGGCTGTCATACCACCGATTATCAATATGGCCACCCGCAAAGTAGACCTTGTTATCAGCCGTAACGGCAGCTATATACGCCCTATTCTCGCTCAGATTGGCTGTCGACCAGGTGCCGGAAGACAGATCATATATATCTACCCGATTGGAGGTTTCATAATTCCAGTTTTTTTCTCCGCCGGCAAAGAAGACTTTATTGCCTACCGCAGCAGCCCCGATGAAGGCACGCGGTTCGCTTAACGAAGCCACCGACCAGGTATTGGTCGATACATCGTAAATATCGACCGTAGTAAAAAGTTGGTCATTTGCGCCGTCGCCCAACCGGCCTCCGGCAAAAAACACCTTGTTACCGGCCGCTACGGCAGCTATGTCGGAGCGTGATTTACTTAATTTGGCCTTGGACCACGTTTGAGTAACGACATCATAAATATCTACTGTGGATGACCCATAGTCTGAGTCCAATGACCCACTAACCGCCGATAGGGTAGCCCCCGCAAACAGAATTTTGGAACCTGCCCAAGCAACAGCCATCCCTCCTCTGGCCTGCGAAAGTGTTCCGACCGGAATCAGTCGGGCGGCTATCTCAGGCCGACCGCTACTGAAATCACAGGCTACCGGTTTAGTAGTAACCGTCTGCTGAGTAATCACCTGCACCTCGGTGGTATCTTTTGCCGATAAGCCTCCTATATCGGTTACCTTCAGTTCAAACTGGTAAGTACCCTCTTCCAGATTGGTCACATCGGTTAGCGCTGCGTTGGGATTTTGAATAAAATAAGCGGATGGTCCGGCTATTTTCGTCCAGGCATAACGAAGCGATCCTCTCTCTGGATCAGCGGATTTACTGCCATCCAGTACGAGTTTCATGAGAGGCAAAATAATCGTTTGCTGACGGCCGGCGTTGGCAATAGGGGGCGCATTGGTGGTTAAAGCCGGGACAACCGGATTGTTATCGCATCTGGCAAACAGCAACAACAGAACGAGAAAAGTAAGTACCCGTTTCATAGCAACTGACTTTGTTCGTATAATAGTCGGTTTTTACTGCGTTCCGGGAAACAACCTGATAGTTAGCTCAATAATAGCAAAAGCGAACTTAGATAGACCCATTAACATGGAGACCCACTTAGCCTGTAAAGACTGGACTTGACCCGGTCATTTACAGGTTAAGCGGGGTCTGTGGGTTTTATTGATACATAGGTCCTACCAATTGAAGCCTGGCAATTTTATCCCCTAATTCCTTACCTATTTCGATGGAGATATCCTGCGTAAACTGGTAATGGATACCGGCGTATACCCTGGAAACCGCAGCCTCTTCCAGCAAATCTGACAGCGAGTTATACTGCCGGGCCGGCAAACCACGCCAGGCATAGGCATTATCCGTTACCGGGATATCCCCAAATTCCTGGATTAACACTTCAATGACGGGACTAAAAAAGCTGATTAGCCCTGAGGTATACTCCGGATAGGGTGGATTGACCAAATAAAACAGCCAGTTGGCGTCTATATGTCGCCGGATGTAGGTAATCGGTCTGAGCAGGTTATACTGATATTTCGCCCGGAAGGTAGTGATTCCCCCGTCTTTTAGGGCTATCCCTGTTTTGGCATACACTTCAACGGCCCGCCAGAGCCCGGCCTGCTGGCTTTCGAGGACGCTGGTTATGATCGAAAGAATATGGTAAGGAGCCGGCACGCCGGTTCCGACCCCACCCGCATCGGCCCACCAGTTCGCAATAGCTTTTTGCTCCGTTGTCAGGCCTACCCCAATATTGTATACGTTTTTCACCTCTTTGTAAAACGCTGAGTTGGGGTCTTCTGAATGCGGGAACGGTAGCGGGGGAGCCGAAGCCGTCAGGCTATACGCCAGGAAAGGCCTTGAATACTGCAAATTAGCGCCGACCGGAGCCGCAAAATTAGGCGGAGTCGGCACCCAGGCCCAGGGCTCATTCAGCGGGGTGTAGCCTGGACTGGCGAGCGAGAAGTTATCAGTCGTGGACCAATTATAGATGGCCGCAGCAACAGAACGGCCAAAGGCCTGCGAACGTTGCATCACATCTTCGGACGTGGTTAACCTTAACTGATCATAATTAGCAGCCTCCATCGAATCGATGCTGGCCTTACTGGCGTTGCTCAGACTGCCCAGAAATGATTTAAACATACTGGCCATGGCTGCATTGGCAGAGGCAGCCCACAGATAATCTTCCGACATCTTTGCTTTGGGCATATCGGGCATCTGGTAGAGTCGTTTTGATAAGCTGGATGCTCCTTTGATGCCAGGCTGGACGGACTCGTATAAACCCACTCCGATGTAGGCAAAGGCTCTAAGCTGGGCCAATACAACCGGTTGCGGGGTTTCACGCAATTGCAGCCTTGCGATGAACTTGTACCAGTTGTACACGATATCGGCACGTTCCTCGCCTGTCTTTGCCGGCTTACGTGCTGAATTTGGTGACACCGTTTCGGTTAACCGGTCAGCCTTTTGACAACCCGACTACACACCTAGTAACAGGAGTAAAACCCACGGTTTAGCATCAAACCGGTGCTTGATCATAGAGATTTTCATACTATTTGGTTTTAAAAGTGAAAGGAATAGTAATCAGAATGAACCCAGGCGTTATATCATCTACCAAATTGAACCGATAGCGCCAGTCAGATCAACAGTCGTATAGTTACTACAAACTATTAGTTGCCCATATAATCTGCCTCTGAAGTTGCGGGCCATTTAGGAGCATAGATAAAAGATACAGCAAAAGCCCTTGTCGTTACTTAAGTTTTTATTATTCGGTAAATATCTGTCTAACAAGGCATTAACACTAAAATGAACATAACTTCGTTAAGCAGGCGAAGACCCTGGTTCGGAGTTACAAATAAAGTTTTAAGGTATACTTTTTATTGGGAGCAACGGCATTGTGAGTCTGTATCGGTAACACCAGGGTATATACGCAGAATTACAGCAGCACAAAGATTTGCAGGAACTGGCCGGCAGGTTCGGAGACATAGCGGTTGTAGGCGAGCATTGATCCGTCATTCGACCAGATGACGCCGTTTATGGGGCGGTTCTCATCGGAGGATCGCGGAGTCAGGCGTTTGGTTGCACCGGTCTTGATGTTAGTTATCCATACGCTGTTATCGGCACCGTAGGCGATATAGCTACCGTCGGGGCTTAGGTTGAACGGTGTCTGTACGGAAAATGGATGATGGGTGACCGCCCGGATCGGTCCGCCGTTGGGCGATACGGCGTAGATCTGCGCATGGCCGTTCGGGTCGTTCATCAGGAAGAAGATCAGACTGCCGTCGGGGCTACTCCGCAGCCAGTGGCGGGGGCCCTGAACACCGGGAAACGGCCGATCCGTGGTGAAGGTAATCCGGCGCTGGGCCGTGCCGGCTGGCGGGTTCGGACGGGTCGCTGACGTACCTTCCAGCGGAGCCTGGGGTGAGGCTTTGGTGAGATCTGCCGGCAGATCCACCACAAATACCTCGGTTACCGTCTTTCCCTGGGCATCCCGCACGTTTCCCTGAAAGGCGATGGCCCGCTGCTGCCGGCAGCCGTCTGTCCGCAGGTACCCGTTGGTGCCAATCCAGCCTTCGTCAAAGGCTTTATCAATCTCGTCGGAGCCGGGTTTAGGTCGTTCGGTTACATGCGTCACGACTACCGAAAATAAGTCTCCATCATGATTTTCACCGTCGGTGCGGGGCGTTACCCGCACCGGCCCGGCTGGTGCCATAACACCAACTACGCGCAGATCGCTGACGGATGGATCGTGCTTCTGCCGTTGTTCGAGGACGTAGTCATTGTACGTAAAAGCGATGTAGCGCCCGTCATGGCTCCAGGTATGGGCGTGGGTACCACCCCGCAACGCACCGGGCGTAAACGGTGGGTCAATATCCCGGGCGTCGAGAAAATGCGGTTTGAACGGCTGACGGTCGTCGACCATCACGCCGGTGCGTCGGGTCATGCCGTAAGGACGCTCGGCGGTACTGTTCCGCAGGCCATGTATAAAAAGCACCTGAAAGCCAGCGGGATTGTAGGTAGCCGCGCCGACGCCGGGACCATAGTCCGCCTGATCGGGTGCGCTATACAGCGTTACTACTTCCCCGGTGCGGATATTCACTTTCTCAACGAAGCCGGTGCGGGCCAGGTGGGTATCGTGGTTACGGGTATCATACACGACCCACTGGTCATCGGGAGAAAATACCTGTGTATTATGAATTGTATGCCCTTTGGCCCCTTTGGTAATCTGGTGTTCGGTCCACTGTTTCGTTTCCAACTGCTGACTCCGTAAGGTATGACAGACCAACAGCAAACTTAACAATCCGACCGTTTTTTTCATACCTCATGCATCTGCGACTGACTGGATGATGACTGCTTTTCAATCTCAGTGGACCAGTATTCAGCCATTTTTCGACGGAGGAACGTCACACTGCGGGCTAACTGCTCCATACCATCCACGCCATCTTCAATGCTAATCCAGCCATTGAAGTCAACCCGCTTTAGTTCGGTAAAGATAGCGTCGTAGTCGTTCAGCCCTTTTCCGATCTCCCCGTGCCGGAGCCGCCGGGCGTATCCCTGGGAACCGCCCTCTTCCCGACGCAGGTCTTCGATGGTTCCTTCGATCAGGTACCGGTCGCTGGCGTGCATGGTCACCACCCGGTGCGACACCCGCTGAAGCAGCTCCAGCGGATCTTCACCGGCTAGGTAGGTGTTACTCGGGTCATAATTGACGCCAAAATTCGGATGGTCGACCCGCGCTACCAGTTCGCAGAATACATCCATTTTCTGCGCAAACTCCGGGTAATCCCAGAAATCGTCCTTGTAATGATTTTCAATGATGAGCGTAATACCCCGCTCCTGCGCATACGGCAGACAGGCATGAATGCAATCGGCCGCCAGCCTGATACCCTCCTCTACGGAAAGCTCCGGCCGGCGCTGACCAGACAGGACACGGCAATAGGATCCGCCAAGGGCGTAGGTCATATCAATCCAGCGTTTCTGCTTCACAACTTCCCTGGCACGAAAACCGGCATCGGGATGCGTGAAGTCGGGAGAGCAGCACATCATCGGAATCACTTTACCGTGCTCCCCGACCTGCCGACGAAACCGCGACCAGTTCGACTCATCGGCCATTTCCAGAAAGCCGGCGTACCATTCCAGCCCGTCAATGTCCAGTTTAACGGCCAGGTCAATCCACTCGGAAACGGTCATGGTGCCATCCTTACAGAGGGCCGGCATAAAAGCTTTCGGGAAAACGGCGAGTTTTGGCATTAGTGCGGTACCGGTCTGGTGGCTAAAAGATGTAACAGCGTGGCCGAATCTTTTGGCAGATTACGGCCCATAAACGGGTATTGCTCCAGGTCGACAACCTGTCCGCTGACGGGGCCGCTTTCGTCGGCCAGCCAGTAGACCGCAGCGGCCGCTATTTCGGCCGGTCGCAGGATACGACCGGCGGGCGCATAGGCCGGCGGAAGGGTAGCATACCAGTCCTCCTCGAATCCCTGCTCCTGCTTATTCTGAAGTTCTTTTTCGGTGAGTACCCAGCCGGGGTTGATCTGGTTGACCCGCACCCCATTCTCGCGGTGCAGCGTATCGCCCAGGTTGCGGGTCAGCGTCATCAGCGCCCCTTTCGATACACTGTAGGCCAGCATATCCGGCTCTCCGCTCCAGGCATTGACCGATCCGATATTGAGCACACAACCCCGGGTCCGGCTCAGATAGGGCAAGGCCGCTTTGATGAGCGCAAACGGCGCAATGGTATTGACCTCCAGCATCCGGCGGAACAAGTGGCTGTCGGTCGAGTTGATGTTGGACGTAGCGATCAATGCCGCATTATTCACAACGGCATTCAGCTTACCGAAGGCCGTCACGGCTACCTCGACCAGCCGCTGCGGGGCACCGTTCGCCGTCAGATCCTCAATATGCAGCCGGGCTTTGGCTTTACCCAGTTTCGCCACCAGAACTTCGCCCGGTTGCGGCTCCAGCCCGTGAACGATTACCTTCGCTCCTTCCGCCACGCACCGCTCGGCAATGGCTTTGCCGATGCCCGTGCAACTGCCGGTGATGATAATAACTTTGTTGTGCAGGCGCATGGACTATACCGGTTTTAGCACGCTCTTCACCACCTCCCCTTTGTGCATTTTCTCAAAGGCCTCCTGCCAGTCAGTCACGGGCCACACCCCGCCGATAACGGGTTTGACGTCGAGCTGGCCGCTGGCCAGCAGGGCGATCACCCGCTCCCAGATAGGCCAGTTATGGCTGAAGCTTCCCTGCAGGGTTACGTTCTTCTGCACCAGCGGGTCCAGCGAAAAATCGAGCGGCTGCGGCCCCCAGCCGACTTTGGTAATCTGACCTTTGGGGCGCACCAGTTGCATGGCGATGCGGAGGGTGCTGCTTACCCCGGCAGCATCGATAATACAATCAGCACCGAGCCCATCGCGCTCCAGCGCCCAGGCCGTCGCATCGCCAGCGATCGCGGTGCAGCCGTACTGCTCTGCAATGGCCAGCCGGTGCCGGTCCTGCGCCAGCCCCACCACGGCCACGTCGGCCCCGCACAGCCGGGCCACGGCCGCACACAGGATGCCGATAGTACCCGGACCGAGCACGATAACCCGGTCGCCCGGCCGGCAGTGCGTATTCTCCACGACGGCATTGTAGGCGACGCTGCATGGTTCCGTCAGGCAGGCCTGTTCAAAGCCGAGCTGCTCCGGTACGCGGTGCAGACAACGGGCGGGTACCCGAACGTAGCGCGTCATGGCTCCGTCGACCCCGTAGCCGAATCCCTTTCGGGTAGGGTCGAGGTTGTAGAAGCCGCGCCGACACATGGGATTGCCGGGATCAATGACCGCAGCCGTTTCGCTCACCACCCGGTCGCCCTCCCGCCAGCCGACGACCCGTCTACCGACTTCCACCACATGACCACCAAACTCATGCCCCAGCACAACGGGGTAATTGACGGGCCAGCTATGGTCGGCCGTCCACTGGTGCAGGTCACTACCGCAGACGCCCACGTTGATGACTTCCAGCAGCACATCCTCCTCGCCGATGGTGGGCCTCGGTATTTCGCGCAGTTCAACGGAGCCTTTCTCCGGTGCGTAGTTCACAACAGCAGCCGATTTCATGGGGTCAGGAATAGTCAGGTTTGTCTTTAATCAGGCTACACCTACAGCAACATCGCCGTAAGCGTGAATTTTCTCGCATATCAGCCGCAGCGAGCTCTCCAGGTCACCGTCGGCTGTCCGAAACGCATCGGCATCAATAGTCAGCGGAGCACCCAGCACCACCAGCGGGGCACCGTATTCGGGACAGCGGATCGCCTGCTCCAGCGTGAGGCCACCCACGGCCTGTACCGGTACGCTAACGGCCTGCACTACCTCGCGAAGCTGGTCCAGCGGACTCGGCATGCGTTCGCCCCTGGCGGCAATGCCACGCCGTTCGTCGTAGCCGATATGGTGAATGACATAATCGCAGCCGAGGTCTTCGAGCCACTTCGCTCCCGCTACCATATCGGGGCAAACCATGTTGTCGCCCATGACCTGCACCCCGCAGTCGCGCCCGGCCTTTACCACGCACCGGATGGTCTCTTCATGCGCTCGGGCCATCACCACCACATGCGTAGCCCCAGCTTTGGCCATCATCTCGGCTTCGAGGTAGCCGCCGTCCATGGTTTTGAGGTCGGCCACAATCGGTACACCGGGAAAAGCCTCCCGCAGTTTACGCACGCCATGGAGTCCTTCGGCCAGGATCAGCGGGGTGCCGGCTTCCAGCCAGTCGACACCGGCACGCATAGCCAGGGCAGCCGTCTCCAGCGCTTCGTCGATGTTGGTCAGGTCAAGGGAAATCTGAACAATCGGTTTCATGAGGATAGACGTTAATGCTAGTTACCCGACGCGTTCGTATTCGTTGCGGGGCCGGGTGGTTTTGGAAAACAGCAGCGTAGCCAGAAATCCCGTCAGGAAGATGACAACGGTGCCGAAAACGATGGTGAGGTAGCTGTGGAACGGACTGGCCCACTCTTTGGCGGCTCCTTCGGTCCAGACCAGGGGCGACACACTCATCCACAGAATGAGCAACAGACCCAGCACGACTCCGACAATAGCGCCCCAGACGTTGATCTTCTCGACAAAAGCACCCAGAAGGAAAAGACCCAGCATCCCCCCGCTGAACACCGACGCCAGTTTCCACCAGGCATCCAGCGCGCTTTTGACGTTGATCATGGCGATGCCGATCAGGATACCCAGGATACTAATCACCAGCGAAGCGATATAGAGCACGCGCATGGAGTCTTTTTCAGATACTTCGTGCCGGCTGAATCGCTTAACGTAATCGATAAGAATTACCGTGGAGGAGCTGTTGATACTGGTTGACACGGTACTCATGCCGGCCGCAAAGATGGAGGCGATCAGCAGACCGGTGAGCCCGGCGGGAAGTTTGTAGACGATAAAATACGGAAAGACCCGGTCGCTCATACCCGCATCGCGCAACGCAACCGGCAGCTCCGCCGGGAAAGCGGTGTAATAGGCAAACAGGGACGTTCCGATCAGGAAAAAGAGCATCGACACCGGCAGGTATAGCAACCCACCCTGAAAGGCTGAACGTTTGGCTTCCCGGTCGGATTTAGAGGCCATGTACCGCTGCACGTAATTCTGGTCGATACCGAAGTTTTGCAGGTTGATAAAGATGCCGTAGATCAGCACCACCCAGAACGTAGACTCCGACAGGCTCAGGCCAAAGCTGCCGAGGCTGAACTTGTTGTTTTCCTGGGCGATGGCAAAGACCTGCCCCGGCCCTTCCGGCATAGAGAACCAGATATATAGCAGGCAGAGTATCGCCCCGGAAATCAGGATAATGCCCTGAATGGCGTCCGTCCACATCACCGCCTGAATACCGCCCAGCAGCGAATACGCCATGACGGTCAGGCCCGTAACGGCGATGATGGTGACGATGTCCCAGCCGAACATGGCGTTGAGCGGCAGGGCCAGCAGGTACAGAATTGTACCCACCCGCATCACCTGCGTTAAGAGGTAACAAGCCGACACATACACCCTGGCCCAGAGCCCGAACCGCATTTCCAGATAGGTATAGGCCGACGGACTGTTGATCTTCCGGTACAGGGGCACAAAAAACTTTACCGCAACAAACGACGCAATCGGCAGCGACAGGCTGAAGACAAAGGCGTTCCAGTTGGTCAGATAGGCGTTGCCGGGCAGCGCCAGAAAGCTGATGCTGCTGACAAAGGTGGCAAAGATCGACATCGTAACGACCCAGCCCGGAAAGCTGTGGTTACCCAGCGTGAAAGCTTCCGATGACGTATTCTTTTTATAAAACGAGCTACCCAGCAGGGTCACTCCGGCCATGTACAGGATAAAAACGATCAGGTCTACAGGTTGCAAGGGACTAAAGGGTTAGGTTGGGAGACTAGCGAAAAGGGTTAGTGGATAGAGACTATCGGTTGCTCGTTATGCAGCACCAGCGGAACGGCGTACATCTCGGCCAACGCCTGAAATGAATCCATCAGCGCGTTTAGCCGGATGTAGTCCACATTGCTTAACGTTTCGAACGGTATACGGGTAACGGTTTCGATCTTCAGGCCGCGCTTTTGCAGAAACAGCTTGGCCGCATAAGGGTAGAAGCTATGCGTCACGCGGTCCATCATCGTCAGAAATGCATGCAGCCGGTTCAGAGCTTCGGTCCTACCCTGCTCCCGGTATTGGGTCAGCAGGAAGCTGTACAGCTCTGGGTAGAAATTAGCCGAAATCGGCGACAGGCCGCTGGCCCCGGCATCCAGCGAATCGAGCGCCGTGGCGGTGTCGGCATTGTACAGATTCAGCAGGCTACCCTGCACAGCGGATGCTTTCCTTGCCAGCGAGCCGGAATGGCAACTGGTGTCTTTGTGGTACAGGAATCGGCCGGTGGCAGCCAGCCAGCTCAGCAGCGGCGGGCTCAGCAGCCGCTTATACGGCACCGGGCATTCGTATACACCCAGGGGTATATCACCCGTCTGCGCCATGATCTGCTCCAGGCGGCTTTTCAGCACATCCTCGCTTTCGTCCGGCTGCGCCAGCATATTGGTCACCAGTATCACCGCCTGCACGCCGGTATCAGCGATTTTTTTAATAAACTCCGCCATCGCCGGCACATCCTGGCTGAACGAACCGGTAGCCACCACCGGCACACGGCCCCGGCTGGTCTTTATCACCGTCTTCGTAACCAGCAGCCGCTCCTCCTCCGTCAACTGAAACATCTCACTCGACAGGCAGTTGGCAAACAGGCCATTGGACCCGGAGTCCAGGTAGAATTCGGTCAATCGTTCCAGACCCGCCACATCAACGGTATTGCCCGGCGTAAAGGGCGTTACCATCACCGGCCAGAGCCCTTCCGGCAGTTTCTCAGCCATAATTTTTCTTTTTACTAGTATACGCACTCTTAACGGATTCAGGCCACTACCGACTGGGAATAATTCGATGCGAATAGCCTCACCCGTCAAAACGCAAGTATTATAGCCGCGTCATCGTCTTTTAAGTTTGTAATGCCTAACCAAATGAAAAAACTGTCCATACTCGCCGTAACACTTTGGGTTGCCTTAACGGCTCATGCACAAACGGCCCGAAAATCCGCTCCGGCATCGACCACCCTGCCCCAGCCTAAACTGGTGGTCGGTATCGTCGTCGACCAGATGCGCTACGACTACTTCTACCGCTACTACGACAAATACAGCGAGGGTGGGTTCAAGCGCATGCTGAACGGCGGGTTCAACTGCCGCAACCATCATTATCCTTACGCGCTGACGGTCACCGGCCCCGGTCACGCAGCCGTGTATACGGGTTCGATTCCGGCCATCAACGGCATTATCGGCAATGACTGGTTTGACCCCATGGCCGGCCGGATCATGTACTGCGCCGAAGACAGTACCGTGCAGACCGTAGGCAGCAACAATCCGGCAGCGGGCCGGATGTCGCCCAAAAACCTGCTGGTCAGCACCGTCACCGACCAGTTACGCATTGCCTCCAACTTCCGGTCCAAAACCATCGGCGTATCCATCAAAGACCGGGGCTCGATTCTTCCGGCTGGTCACGCGGCCACGGGGGCGTATTGGTACGACTCCAAAACCGGTAACTGGATCACCAGTACGTATTATCGGACGGAGTTGCCCCAGTGGGTAAAAGACGTCAACGCCCGGAAACTCCATGCCGAGTACACAAAAAACGGCTGGAAAACCCTCCGCCCCATCGAAGAATACACCGAAAGTACGCCCGACGACCAGGCCTACGAAGCCCGCATCGGCGGGGCCGCCAAACCGGTATTTCCCTATGAACTGGCGGGTACAGCGGGTAACGCCTTTGGGGTTGTAACGGGCACACCGGGTGGTAATACCATGACCAAAGAAATGGCCATTGCCGCCATCAAAGGCGAAAACCTGGGCAAAGGCAATTTCACGGATTTCCTGGCCGTCAGCTTCTCGACGCCCGACGGCGTGGGCCACTCGCTGGGGCCAAACTCCATCGAGCAGCAGGACATTTTCCTGCGCCTGGATCTGGAGTTCGCCGATCTGCTGAACTTCCTCGACGGCTGGGTTGGCAAAAACAACTACACCGTTTTCCTGACGGCCGACCATGGCGTGATGGACATTCCCGGCTTCTGGAAACAGCACAACCTGCCGGCCGGCGTACTGAACAGCACCGAACTGCGCAGCACCCTGAAAAACAAACTGGAAGCGGCCTTCGGCCCCGGAGAATACGTCCGGTCGACCAGCAATTACCAGCTCTACCTTAACCAGCAGGTGCTAAAGGACAAAAGGCTTTCGGTCGATGCGGTGTATGAGGTAGTTCGGGAAGCGCTGCTGCCGCTGCCGGGCATTGCCGATGTGATCAACCTGAGAAATGTAGGCACGGCTAATCTGAACGCGTACCAACTGGAACTATATAAGAACAACCGCAATGCCAAACGCAGCGGGGATATTCAGATTGTTACCCAGTCGGGCTGGATTTCCGGCAGCGGTACCGGCACCACGCACGGTTCACCGTACAACTACGATACGCACGTACCGTTCCTGCTCTACGGCTGGGGCGTCAACAAAGGCGAAACGCTCCGGCGTACCTCCATCGCCGATATTGCGCCTACGATCTCGGCCCTGCTGCACATTCTGCCGCCGAGCGGCAGCGTTGGTAATCCGGTGGAGGAAGCGTTGAAAAAATAAGTCTTTTTTGGAAAGACTGGCTGATGCGCTGGTCTTTCTCTTTTTCCTGAACCCTCTATGCATCAACCCTCTACCCTGACAACAACCGAACCGGCGGTGGCCCAGCCCGCTCCGGTCCGGCGCCTGCTCTCCCTCGACACCCTTCGCGGTTTTGATATGTTCTGGATCATCGGCGGGGAGGATATTTTCCACGTACTGGCCAAGACCACCGGCTGGGCCTGGGCGGTATTGGTCGCGGAACAGTTTGTGCACCCCGACTGGAACGGCTTTACCTTCTACGACCTCATCTTCCCGCTGTTCCTGTTCATGGCGGGTGTGTCTACGCCCTTCTCCATCGGCAGCCGCCTGGAGAAAGGGGCCTCCCAATCAGAACTGGCCCGGAAGATCATCACCCGTGGCTTGATTCTGGTGCTATTGGGAATTATCTACAATAATGGCCTGTTCACCCGAACGCTCGACGACATTCGGTACCCCAGCGTCCTGGGCCGCATTGGTCTGGCGGGTATGTTTGCGCAGCTAATCTATGTGTATGCCGGCCGGCGGGCGCAGTATGGCTGGTACGCCGGGTTGCTGCTGGGCTACTGGGCGCTGATGATGCTGGTACCGGTGCCCGGCTGCGGAGCGGGCGTTATTACCCAGGAGTGTAACCTGGCCAGCTACCTGGATCGCACCCTGCTGCCCGGCCGACTGCTCCGGAGCAACCACGATCCACTCGGTATTTTATCCACCCTACCGGCCATCTCCAACGCCCTGCTCGGCATCTTCGCGGGCAACCTGCTGCGCGCCGACGGCCGAACGATGAGCCAACAACGGAAAACGGGTATGCTGGCGATTGCGGGCGTGGCGCTCCTGCTGCTGGGCTGGGCCTGGGACCTCGCTTTTCCGGTCAACAAGAACCTGTGGACCAGTTCGTATGTGCTTATAACGGGCGGCCTGAGCCTCCTCTTGCTGGCCCTGTTCTACTGGGTGATCGACGTGAAGGGTATCCAGAAGTGGACGATCCTCTTTACCGTCATCGGCATGAACTCCGTACTGATCTATCTGGCCGGCAAATTTATTGACTTCAACCATACCGCCCAATATATCTTCGGCGGACTGATCAGCTTCCTGTCATCCGATACGGCCAAAGGGCTCGCCGGCGTGCTGGCGCTGCTGGCCGTGAAGTGGGTGTTTCTGTACTTCCTGTACCGGAAGAAAGTATTTCTGCGGGTGTAAGCCAGATGTGTCTGGCATTTCCTTTTTGCCGTATATTCAGCTTTTCATACCGTTACGTTGCAATCCCATCTTTTTCCTAAACCATTTTTTATGCACCAAACCTCTACCGTAACAACGGCCGAACCAGCGGTGGCCCAACCCGCTCCGGTCCGTCGCTTAGTTTCTTTAGACACCCTCCGCGGCTTCGACATGTTCTGGATCATGGGTGGCGAAGAAATCTTCCACGTGCTGGCTAAAACCACCGGCTGGGCCTGGGCCATCTTCATGGCCGAACAGTTTGTGCATCCCGACTGGAACGGCTTCAGCCCCTATGACCTTATCTTTCCGCTGTTTCTGTTCATGGCGGGTGTATCTACCCCGTTTTCCATCGGCAGCCGGCTGGAGAAAGGCGCTTCCAAATCGGAGCTGGCCCGGAAGATCATCACCCGCGGGCTCGTTCTGGTGCTGCTGGGTATTATCTACAACAACGGTCTGTTTACCACCCCGATTCATGAAATGCGCTTCCCCAGCGTATTAGCGCGGATTGGTATGGCGGGCATGTTTGCGCAGCTGATCTACGTGTATGCCGGCCGGCGGGCGCAGTATGGCTGGTTCGCCGGTATTCTGCTGGGTTATTGGGCCATGCTGATGCTGATACCGGTGCCGGGCTGCGGAGCTGGGGTACTCACCATGGAATGCAGCCTGGTCGGGTACGTCGATCGGCTGCTGGTCCCCGGTCATCTGTACAAGACCGTCCACGATCCCGAAGGCCTGATGTCGACTGTACCGGCCATTGCCAACGCCCTGCTCGGTATTTTTGCGGGTACTCTGCTGCGGTCCGATGGCCGGACGTTTGGACAGGAACGCAAAACGGTGCTGCTGGTCCTGGCGGGTGCGGCCTGTCTGATAGTCGGCTGGGCGTGGAGCTTTGTTTTTCCGCTGAACAAGAACCTGTGGACCAGCTCCTTTATGCTGGTAACGGGCGGCCTCAGCCTGCTGCTGCTGGCCCTGTTCTACTGGGTAATCGATGTAAAGCAGATCAAACGCTGGACCACCTTCTTTGTGGTCATCGGCATGAACTCCATTTTGATCTACCTCGCCGGCGACTTTATCGACTTTGAGCATACCGTGAAGTACCTCTTCGGCGGATTGATCAGCTTCCTGTCGTCGGAGCCGGCCAAAGCCGTGGCGGGGGTGTTGGCGCTGCTGGCCGTGAAGTGGGCGTTTCTGTATTTTCTGTACCGGAAGAAGGTTTTTCTCAGGGTCTAAACCCATACCCGTATGTACGTCAGACGCTATTTTCACCCGGTCATCATCTACTTCATAAGTTGGCGCATGATCCTGTACTCCCTGTTTACGGGATTACTGGCGGTGGCGACGTATCACTACCTGGACTGGCGGTGGGTGGCCATTCCCTGGTTGCCGGTATCGCTGATCGGTACCGCCGTGGCGTTTTATGTGGGCTTCAAAAATAACCAGTCCTACGACCGGGGCTGGGAAGCCCGAAAAGTATGGGGCGGCATTGTGAACACCAGCCGGTCGTTCGGAGCCGCTGCCCGCGCTTTTGTTACCAGCGATTTTACCGACGAAGCCGTTCCGCAGCAGGAGATCCACCAGGAGGTATGCACCCTGATTTACCGCCATATCGCCTGGCTCCATGCCCTGAAACATGCTATGTGGCAACGGACCCCATGGGAACATGAACAGATAGCGAGCGTCCGGCAGCGAAACTACTTTCGGAAACGGATCGACTTTTCCTCGTTTGAAACAGAAGCCTCCGCCTGCCTGAGCCCCGACGAGTTGGCGTGGATTAAAAGCAAAAGGAATGCCGCTACGCAACTCCTCGACCGGCAGTCGCAGCACCTGGCGGCCCTCAGACGGCGAAAGTTAATCGATGATTTCCGGCATATGGAGCTGCAACGGCTTATCACCGAATTGTATTCCGAGCAGGGCCGGACCGAGCGCATCAAAAACACTCCGCTCCCGCGGCAGTATTCCACGTCGAGCGCCATTTTCATCCTCATCTTTACCTTTCTGCTGCCCTTCGGTATGCTGAACGAATTTCAGAAGATTGGCGAAGACTTTATCTGGTTATTGATTCCGTTCAACCTGGTGGTATCGTGGGTCTTTTCGCTAATGGAATACACCGGCGATTATAGCGAAAACCCCTTTGAAGGACTAATAAACGATGTACCTATTCAGAGCATCGTGCGCAATATCGAGATCGACCTGAAAGACATGCTCGGCGAAAAAGACCTGCCCGAACGGATGAAGCCTGAGCTTGATGTGCTGTTTTGAGAATACGCTGTCTTAAGGGTGATCTTTGAGAAATCCTGCTACCTACCGCTTTCGCCAGTACTGCTTACGCAACTCGCCCTTACGGATGGCCATTTCAATTTCGTCGGGATCGGCGTCTTTGCTGACGAAGACCTGTATGCCTTTTTTCAGCAGATCGGACACATCGACATTCTCCCGCCCTAGCGTAAGCAGAATAATTTCAATGTTCGGATAGGTGCGAAGCAGAATATCGGCCGTAGCCGCACCATCCATTACGGGCATGTCCAGATCCAGCAACACCACGTCAGGCCTGGCAGAGGATATCTGGTCCAGAAGTTGCTGACCATTGGCGGCCTGAAGCACCACCTCGAAACCCTGAATTCGGCCAAGCACCATCGAGAGCGCCCGGCGATACAGGCTGTAGTCGTCACAAACAGCGATACGAATCGTTTTCAGGCGTTGGGTACTGTAAACCGTCCAGTTCGCGGGCGAAAACGTTTCCCGTAGTTCGTTTAGAATTGATCCGATCGTCATCATACCTACTCGTCTATTAGGCTAGTACTCATTTATCACGCTATCAGTCGCAGCTACCAGCCCCTGCCGTGGGTTCGTAGTCCTCTACTGGTTACAATTTAATAAAAATCTTCCGGCGGTACAGCCCATACGCCGGAATGAAGTTGATGCAGACGAAGAGCAGCGCGTACAGCATACTGACAAACCGCAGCTCCAGGCCCTGCGCCGTGAAATGGGCCACGAAATGCTCGTTCAGTGAATGCCCGCCTACCGGTAATCCGTAGAAAATTAGAGCCAGCAGATCAGCCAGTACGTAAACGGCAATGGCGTTGGCCCCGAAGACCACGCCCGGTTTGGTACCACCGGTTCGGCCCAGGATATCAACCAGAAAATACACCGCCCCGAATAGCAGCGCGGCAAAGCCGGAGGTAACCAGCACGAATGAACTGGTCCACAGGTTTTCGTTGACCGGAAACGCCAGTCCCCACCCGTAACCGGCTGCAGCTGTGAACAGGCCGATGGTCATCAGGTAATTCACTTTCTCGTTTCGGGTGAAGCTACTGAGCAGCAGGCGCCCCGCCAGCATGCCGGTGATGCCGCTGACGATGGCCGGAAACGTGCTGAGAATGCTTTCGGGGTCCCAGGTGTCCTGCCACATCCGGCCGGGCAGGTATCGGCTGTCGACCCAGGCGACGAGGTTGACACCCGGCTCCAGCATGACTTTACCGATACCCGGTGTGGGTATCAGGGTCAGCGCCAGCCAGTAGGCCAGAAGTACCCCTGCCCCGATCCAGGCCTGTTGCTTCCAGTTGGTGTTCAGAAAGAGAATGGCGCAGGCCAGAAAAACCAGGGCGATGCGGTGGAGGGTGCCGGTCCACCGCAGATTGGCGAAGTCGAAGTCGGGCAGCATATTCAGGAACATGCCGACGGCAAAGATCTTCAGCGCGCGGATCACGATCTTTTGGTATAGCTCCCCTTTAGGCTTCCCTTCACTGAGCCGCCTGGCGTAGGCGAACACGATGGAAACACCAATGATGAACAGAAAAAACGGCGCAATTAGGTCGGTAAAGGACAGGCCGTTCCAGGTGGTATGCTTCAGCGGATGATACACATGGTTGCCGTCGCCGGGAAAATTGACCAGGATCATGGCCGCAATGGTAAACCCGCGCAGGGTGTCCAGGGAGATGAGCCGGTTGCTGACGGCGGCTGACTCAGCTGGCTCCGAAAAAGATTGTGCGGTTTGTGGGATCATCGCGGCAGACCAATGGTCTTTTTAATACGGAATTCAGTAGTATTAAGGCTACTTAACCGCCCCCGTATGCGCACTTTTTTTTACCTACCTTTCCTGCTCCTTGCCTCCCTACTGTCTGGTTGTAAATACGCAGCCAGCACGCAAACGGTCCAAACGACCGACATCGCCGTTAGCTGGGAACTGATCAGCAATTTTACCGACGTTGAAAATGGATTTGAAGCCCGGTTCACCTTGAGCAACAACAGTGATGTAACCCTGACGGAAAAGAACTGGGCGCTGTTTTTTAACATGGCTCCCCGGCCGATTCTGCCGTCAAAAACCCCACAACCGGCTACCGTTCAGCACATCAACGGCGACTGGTACAAACTAGTACCCAACCAGAGCTTCAGTCTCAAACCGGGGGCATCGGTAGAGATCCGCTATGCGGGTACAGAGGGGGTCATCAAAGAGACTGATGCTCCACTGGGGCTGTACCTGGTCTTTTACGACCAGCAGGGTAAAGAAGAAAGTGTTGCCCAGGTTACCAAGTACACCATTCAGCCCTTTACCCGGCCGGAGCAGATGCGCCGGGGCAAGGCCGATCAGGAACCCCTCCAGACGGCGGCCCAGCGCTACCAGGATAATCTGGCAATGAGCTTGGTCAGCGCCGAAAAGCTCCTGCCGGTGATCCCCTCCCCAGTAAGCCTGAAACGAGAACTCGGTTTCCTGACGCTCGACAATAAACTGCCCATCATCTACCAGGCCGGACTGGAAACCGAAGCCCGCTTCCTCAGCCAGAAACTGCGGGCGCTGACCGGCACCGATTTCCCAGTAAAGAACGGCCCATCGACCGGCCGGGGCATTGTGCTGACAACAGGTCCGGTTCAGGTTAACGGTGTTAAGCACGAAGCATATCAACTGGGAGTTAGCGCAAACGGGGTGACCATTACAGGGGGAGATGCGGCCGGCGTCTTCTACGGCATTCAAAGCCTGCTGGCGCTTGCCCCGGCAGAAGCATATCTCAAAACCAGCGCTTCGGTTAAACTGCCCTACATCCGGATTGACGATGCGCCCCGTTTTGGCTTCCGGGGACTGCACATGGATGTCAGCCGGAACTTCCAGACCAAGGAAACCATTCTGCGCACCCTCGATCTGCTTGCCTTTTACAAGATCAACCACTTTCTGTTCTACACCACCGAAGACGAAGGGTGGCGACTAGAAATCGACGGATTGCCGGAACTCACGCAGGTGGCCGGGCAGCGGCAGCATACCTCGGGTATGGGAGCCCCCGCCCTGCACCCGGCCTACGGCTCCGGCCCGGTCGCCTACGACAAGGGCAAACACGGCAGCGGCTTCTACACCAAAGCGGATTTTATCGAGATTCTGAAATACGCCAGCGAGCGGCATATCAAAGTCATCCCCGAACTGAATTTCCCCGGCCACGCCCGAGCCGCCATCAAAGCCATGGAAGCCCGTTATGAGCGCCTGATGAAGGAAGGCAAAGAGACGGAAGCCAATGAGTACCGCCTGATCGATCCCGACGATAAATCGGTCTACCTCTCCGCGCAGGGCTACAAAGACAACGTGGTCAGCGTAGCGCGGGAATCGACCTACCGTTTCTACGAAAAGGTGGTGGATGAGCTGGCGAAGATGTACCAGCAGGCCGGCCTGAAGATGGACGTGATTCATGCCGGGGGCGATGAGGTACCCGAAGGGGCCTGGACCCAATCGCCCCAGGCGGCCAAACTTATGAGCGAGCATCCGGCCATCAAAGACCCGAAAAACCTGCAGGGGTATTTCTTCGGGGAATTGCTGAAACGACTGAAAAAGCGGAACCTGACCATCCACGGCTGGGAAGAGGTAGCCCTGAATAAAGGCCCCGACGGCCGGTACAACCCTAACCAGGCCTTTGCCGGTGGGGCAGTGGTGCCCTACATCTGGAACAACGTGTTCGACTACCCCGACCTGGGCTACCGGCTGGCCAATGCGGGCTACCCGGTGGTGCTGTGCAATGTCTCGAACTTTTACTTCGACCTGGCCTATACCAACGACCCGAAAGAACCGGGCCTGTACTGGGGTGGCTTTGTGGATACCCGCAACGCCTGGACCTTTGCACCCTTCAATATGTTCCGGACCACCTACAAGACCAATATGGGCCGACCGATCGACCAGCAGAAAGAGATACCGGGCCTGGAATCGCTGAAGCCGGAAGCCCGCAAAAATATACTCGGAGTAGAGGCCCAGCTCTGGAGCGAAACCATCAAAGGCCGCGATATGATCGAGTATTATCTGTTGCCGAAACTGATGGGCTTTGCCGAAAGCGCCTGGTCTCCGGAACGCCCCTGGGAGACCATTGCCAACCGGCAGGCGCAGGAAACCGCCATCAAAGCCGGCTGGACGGTATTTGCCAATACCCTCGCGCAGAAAGAACTCCCCCGGCTGAGCCAACTAAACGGAGGCTACAACTACCGACTGCCACTGCCCGGTGCCGTGATCGAAAACGGGATGCTCAAAGCCAATGTCGAATACCCCGGCCTGAGTATCCGGTACACCACCGACGGATCAGAGCCCGACAACCGGTCACCTTTATACCAGCGCCCGGTGGCCGTGGACGGAACGGTGAAGCTGAAAAGCTTTGATGCCGCCGGACGCTCCAGCCGGACCAGTATCGCTTCCGCCAATGCATCGCTCGGATTTTCTCCACCAAAATGATTAGGAATTCACCCGCCGAGGATTTACCAGTAGGGACGGAAACTACGAAACCGTCCCGCAGCCGTATGAGCCGTAACACGTGGATTGTTATCCTGATTCTGTTAATCTTTTTTGTCATCTCGTTTCTCAGCAATATTCTGGGGCCGCTCATCCCGGATATCGTGACCAGTTTTGAGCTTAGTATCGGGCTGGCGGGGTTTCTACCCTTTGCGTTCTTTGTGGCCTACGGCGTTATGTCCATTCCGTCGGGTCTGCTGGTGGAGCGATACCGCGAAAAACGGGTGATGATCTGGGCCTTTCTGCTGGCTTTTACCGGAGCGCTGCTGTTTGCCGTCTTGCCCAGCTTCGCCGTTGCCCTGCTTTCGCTGTTTCTGATCGGCATCGGCATGGCTATGCTGCAGGTGGTGATCAATCCGTTGCTTCGGGTTGCGGGTCGGGAAGAGAACTTTGCTTTTAACTCGGTGCTGGCCCAGCTCTTTTTCGGCGGGGCTTCGTTTCTGAGTCCGCTGCTGTACAGTTACCTGGTGCTTAACGTGCACTCCGGCAACACCTCCCCTCTCATCAAGCTGTTTAACAACCTGGTGCCGGCGGATCTGAAATGGGTATCGCTGTACTGGGTCTTTGCGGTGATTGCACTGCTGATGGTGATGGTGATCCGGCTGGTCCGGTTTCCGCAGGTAGCGCTTAAAGATGATGAGCGAATCGATACCGGCAAAGCCTTTAAAGACCTGCTTGGCAACCGGTACGTGCTGCTGTTCTTCCTCGGCATTTTCGCCTATGTGGGTACCGAGCAGGGCATTGCCAACTGGACCTCCAAGTTTCTGCTGACCTACCACGGTGTCGATCCGGCTACGACCGGCGCTACCGTCATCTCGTATTTCTGGGGACTGCTCACCATTGGCTGCCTGCTGGGGCTGGTGCTGCTCAAGATCTTCGATAGTCGCAGGGTGCTGATGCTGTTCACCATCGGCGCTATCGTGGCCCTGCTGGCGGGCCTGTTCGGCCCGCTGAATGTAGCGCTCTACGCGTTTCCGCTGACCGGCTTCTTTGCGTCGGTGATGTGGTCAGTCATTGTGTCGCTGGCGTTAAATTCGGTGCCGCACCACCACGGTACCTTTTCGGGTATCCTGTGTACGGGTATTGCCGGAGGGGCGGTGGTTCCACTCATCATCGGCGGCCTGGGCGAACTGGTGGGCCTTCGCCTGGCCATGCTCTTTCTGCTGATTACCCTCGGATATATTCTCAGCATTGGCATGTGGGCCCGGCCGCTGGTCAACAATGCGACCGTGACAAGTTTTAAGGATTTATTCCGGCCACGTACCGACACTGCAACCCCCGCCCATGAACAAAATCATCCTGCTGATCGACTTCGCTGAGGAATACAGCAAACAGTTGCTAAAAGGAATTACCCGCTACTCCAAAGAGTATGGTCCCTGGGTGTTCTGCCGCATGCCCCTATTCCACCGGGAAACCATAGGTATCGACGGTATTCTGGAATGGGCTACCGAATGGGAAGCCAATGGCATTATCGGGCAGCTTTACAACGGTAAGGACATCGACAAGATCGTACAGGCCGGTATACCCCTTATCGCCCAGGACTTCCAGGAGCGCTTCGACACCATTCCGAATATCACCGGTGGCTACCGGGAAGCCGGCATTATGGCCGCCGAATACTTCCTGAAAAAGGGCTTTAAGCACTTTGCGTTCTATGGTTTTCAGGACATTGTCTGGTCCCGCGAACGCGCCCAGGGCTTTGAAGAACGACTGAAAAAGGCCGGCTACCCGGTACAATACTTCGACCACCACCGGGCCGAATCGGGCGATTTGTGGTACTACAAACCCAGCTCGCTCAGTAAATGGCTGAAATCCATTCCCAAGCCCATCGCGATTCTGGCCTGCGACGATCGGCAGGGGCAGCAGATTACGGAGGCCTGCCGCCATTCCGGTATTCACATCCCCGGCGAGGTGGCGGTGCTGGGCGTCGACAACGACGAAATGCTCTGCGAACTTTCCGACCCTCCTCTGTCCAGCATTGCCCTCAACGCCGAGCAGGGCGGCTATGATTCGGCGAAGCTGCTGGACCACATGATCCGGCATGGCATGTCGGGGTATTACGACATTATTGTCAAGCCCATCCAGATTGTTACCCGGCAATCCACCGACATCTACGCCACCAACGACGATCATATTGCCTCTACGCTGAAGTACATTCACCAGAATATTGAACGGAATCTGCAGGTAGATGAGGTGGTGCGGCAGGTACCTTTATCGCGACGATCGCTGGAGCAGCGGTTTCAACGGATCACCGGCTACCCCATTTACAAATACATCTATAACCTGCGGATGGAGAAGTTCACGCAGAAACTGCTGGAAACCGACCAGACCGTGTTTGAAATTGCCCTGGACATGGGCCTCAACGACAGCAAGAACATTGCCCGCCAGTTCCGGCAGGTAAAAGGCTGCACGCCCATCGAGTACCGCAATAAGTACCTGGCGGGGAAGTAAGGGCCCTATGGCCGCCCGCGCAAAACTCAAACTCGTAGCAAGCCCCGGAATCCCCTTATGGCATAATAGGACTGTGCTCCATTGTGATACACGAAAACCTGACCGTAGCGGTATTCGGCGAAGAGGGCACCGCCGAGTTTCCGGATGTCCGCCGGTGATTTTACCCAGCTCGACGTTTTGGTATCAAAACGGCCAAGCGT
This sequence comes from Nibrella saemangeumensis, assembly GCF_039541915.1. Lineage (NCBI taxonomy): Bacteria > Pseudomonadati > Bacteroidota > Cytophagia > Cytophagales > Spirosomataceae > Nibrella > Nibrella saemangeumensis. The sequence continues at coordinate 65,333 of NZ_BAABHD010000084.1, read as the reverse complement.
CTGCAACTCGCGGTATTGTTCTTCCGTTAAGAGCTCAATCCCCATGGCCGCAGCCAGATCAACCGCGTTGTTTTCCGGCTTATTCTCTTTCCTCGACTCAAGCCCTTCCCGGTCGTAGCAAACGCTCCGGCGACCTTTGGGGCTCTCCGCGGAACAATCTACGAACAGGTATTCGCCCGTCGCCTTATCTTGACCAACCACATCCGACTCACCACCCGTCCGTTCCATTTCCTGAAGCGACCACAGTTTCTCAGGATTAGCCTCCAGCCTTGTTTGAACATCCACCCACTCAATACCAGCATGGCGGTGCTTATTTTCCTCAAAACGAGTTCTCAATACGCTGAGCAGCTCTTCACGTTGTAGGGATGGCAACTCTTTGTTAGTGCTGGGTGTGGTCATGGTAGATTGGGGAGTACTTATGGTGACTTTAGCTTTTTGGGGCTTAGCGTTTGTCCAGGAATTCAGAGCACAAAGCTTCAAATTTGCACGTCAGCCCGCCTGGCGCAAAATCGGGGTTGTGCGTTCGGCTTCGCTTTAGTTAGGAATCTGGTTTTGGGCCTTTTGACAGTATAAATCGCATCAACCCAGGAGACCATCGTTGCAACCATACAAATAGTTTGCCGTGTGTAGTGAACACATACGTTCTCTTTCGATTTATCATAGCCTTTACCATGACTTTTGCCGCTTTATCAGTAGGCCACATTAACTTTGATGGACGTGGGTCCGGACGTTCAGGATGCCAAACGCCGTCATTATCAATTCTGGCAATTTCCGAAACCACAAATCCGGGATGCAACGTGGTACAACTCACACCGGTACCCATTAATTCAACCTGCAACGTCTGACCAATGGAGTGTACGGCAGCTTTTGAAGCACCGTATGCGCCTAGATTTGGGCTAGGGAGATATGCACCCACACTACCTACTAAACCAATCCTTCCCTCGGTCTTCTTTAAGTGTGGCAGGGCGTATTTAACCGTTAAGGCTAATCCTGTAACATTGCCCTGTAATTGTCTGTTCCAGTCGTTGGCGGTTAGTTTTTCCACACTGCCAAAAACACCAAAGCCGGCATTCGCTATAACAACATCCAAACGCCCCCAGGCTGAAATGATTTGTTGGACTGCATTTTCTATAGAGGTTTCATCCATTATATCACACGGTATCACCAGTGCTTCCCCACCGGAGTGCCGAATATCGTCTGCTACTTTATCCAATAATTCTTTACGCCTGGAGGAAAGACCTACTTTATAGCCTAATCTTGCCCATTCAAGAGCCATAAATTTACCAAGGCCGGATGAAGCACCCGTTATCCATACTACATTATCTTGTGGATTTGCCATGTTATTCGTCTCTCCTCATTTTGTGATCTTCACTTTGGCTTGGTTTCTATGACAAATGCTTTCAATTCAGCCATCTTGCCATCACGAAATCGCCATATGTCACAGTAGGAATAGTCAACCATCTTGCCCTGTTCGTTCTTCATTCTAATTGTGCCAATTGCGGTAACAAAATCACCTTCAGCAATCAAATTTTCAACTACAAACCTTGGAGGCTCCACATAAGCCATTGCCATGTAGTGTCGAACAGCATCCTTGCCCCGTAGAACTTTATCACCTATAAATACCCATTCGGTGTCTTCAGTGCAAAAAGAAAGAAAGCCCTCATTATCGCCTTTCGTGATCGCTGCGTTTGCTCTTTCTAAAATGGCTTTATTACTCTCACCCATGTCAATATTTCCTTTGATGTTTAATCAGTCGTGAGGAATTAGTATCTCGAAAAATTGCCTCTAACGAATAGGGCTTTGTGCAGTAGCGGTATTCCGTGTTCCGTCTGCCCCGAACCGCTGGTGATAAATGCACAAAAGTTGATGTTTATTTCTGTCGTCCACCTGCGTTTGCTCAGCCGAAACTGCAGATGAACAGCGAACGAAAAGTTGATGCTGCGTTTCGTTGCCCCGCTATTGCACAAAGCCCCATGTTGCCTGCATGTGCTTCTCGTCAAGGTAGCTGCAAAAACTGCTTGAGTTTTGTGTTCAATTCACTCACTTCCTGTCCGGAAAGTCTGCCCAACAGCCCTTTGGCTAAGGCTTTGTCTAATGTTGCAATTTTCTTTGTCCGGATGAGTGAAGGTTTACGCAAGCCATTTGTTGCACTCGGTGTCAGCAAAACGTCTGTCGCTTCCTGCCAACCCAATTGTGTCGTGATGAAGCAGACCGTCAGGTCAAGGCTCGTGTCAGCAAGAACGACGGCTGGTCTCAGTTTAGAGCCGCTTAATTCTGTAAAAGGAAAGGTGATGAGTACAATGTCGCCTTTAGCCATTGTACTTTTCTTTTAAGTCCTCTTCTGTGTAGAGGTCTTCTTCGTCATTTAAAAAGTCAAACGCCTGGCTGTTAGCAGTCAGCCACTGAATGCCTTTTGAGATTTGTTGCTCCTCGTATTGTCTCATCATGAATTCGGCAAAATCAGAGATTTCCTCCGCTTTTTCTTCCGGCAACTGATTGATTGCCTTTAACGTCCGTTCTATGATTGCTTGTCGGGTCATGCTCAAAAGATTGTTTTCAAAGTTAACAGATTTTGTCTGCTTACACTCTCACGCTGCTTTGCAGGCAACTCGTAAATATGCGAAAGTTTTCCGGGCCACCGGGCGGTCGTACCTTTTGCATTAATTTGCACTTTAAAAAGAACAGACTGCACTTTAAGTGTAGTGCTTATTTAAATTAGCACTACAGCAATTGCGTAATACCTGTGGGTAAGTTACGCCTTTTTCAGATTTAAGGAGTCATATGGCCTTCTGAATTTGCATGTTCAATTGGCTATATTGACAGCATAGCCGTAGCATCTGAGGTTCTTCTGCTGAAAGGGCGGTTGTTGATAAAACGGGTATTGGCCGCCAGCCTGGGCCTTGTTTATAAGGCTCATAGCCGGAGAAGAACCAATTAAGAATTGACCGGTTGAGATCTGCCTTCGAGGGTAGCCATTAGCACCGCTAAGCCATTCCGGGTTCCCTCAAAATAGAGGTCTTTTCGGAAAAAAGGCAGAAAGGCGGTGTCGACAATGAGCTTCGTTTCAGCGTCCGAGATAAGTTTCTCAATCCCATATCCGTTTTGTATCCTCATCCTTTTGTGGCCCCGGCTGATTCCTATCACAACGCCCTTGTTTTTCCCGGTTTGCCCAACGCCCCAGGTATTGGCTACCCGCAGGGTAAACGCGTCCAGGCTGTCCCGCTCGGTCATTACCGTATCGATGGTAAAAACCGCAATTTCTATGGTTGTCTTTTCCGTAAATAACGCAAGCAGGCTATCCAGCGTTTTTTCTTCTTTGTCCGTGTATAGATTTTCGTAATTATTCACGTAGCCCTTACGCTCAGGAGGGTTTCGCCGGTACTCCTCCCGCAACGACTGTACCTGATCGTCGGCTTCCTGAGACGCTGATCGTTTTGACTGACATGAAACAATACTACAGCTTGTAAACGCAAGCAGAATCAGCAAGGCGAAGCATTTTAGGGAGGTCATTCGCTGTCGAGTCATTCGATCTACCAATTGTGCGTTGCGTCTTAGGTCAGAGCGTAGGTCAGGGACACCAGTCCGGAGGAGTAGGTTTTTGTGTCCAGCAGGGTTAGGGGCATTCGTTTGGTTAGTGGGCCAAACAGTGGTTTACCAGAACCTAGTAGATTGGGATGAACGGCCAGTGAAATTTCGTCGACCAGACCCAAAGCCATCAGGGAGGCCGTCAGGCTTGCCCCTCCAAAAAGCCAGATGTCCTTACCGGGTTCATTTTTTATCCGTCTCACTTCAGTTTCTATATCTCCGTTTATGAGGATGACGCCCGGCTTTACTTCGGGTAAGGTGTTGGAGAAAACGTATTCCTGCAGTTTTGGGAAATCGGGCAGCGCTCCGTTGTCCATGGAGTCTGCCATAGATACGGTAAGCTCGTACGACTTACGCCCATAAAAGACACTATCGATCCGCTCAAAAAAGGCAGTCATTCCGTAATCCTGGTCGGTGAAGCACCAGTCGAATTCGCCGTTTGGGCCTTCAATAAAGCCGTCCAGGCTAACAGCTACCTGCAGAATGAGTTTTCGCATTATTAAGAATTTTAAAGATACCGCTACTGGCATATGATCGAAGCATGTCTGGCAATCTGCTGCCACTTGCCTTTTTTCTTCATCCAGATATTCGTGAATCGTCTTTTATAGGGCTGCCCTGCCTTAGCACCAGGTATGTCATTTCGGGATACAAACGTCTCGTGCCCCATTGTAATCACAACATCTCCCTGAACCTGCATCTGCTCAATCACCCGGTCAAACGTGCTATAATTAATCAGGCCGGCTTTTTGCGTCTGCAGTACAGCAGCCCGGTTGACAGAAATATCGTTTCTGGGATTATTTACCAGAAACTCCGGGACCCAGACTTGCTTCAGGGTCGTAGTGTCCGCATTCAAAATTGCCGTCACAACGGTTTGTTCCAATTGTCTAATTTCAGCTTCTATCCGGGCAGAGGGCTGTCCATGACAACATAGGGCTGACGATACAAAAGCCGTTAACCAAAAGAATCGTTTCATATGGAGGGTGTTTGCCTGGTTGCTATCCTTCCCAAACCATCGCCACTTTTCCCCTTGTATGCATGGCTTCAATATAGCGAATGGCTTCCGGAATTTCTTTGTATGAATACGTTTTCTCAATATGAACCTTGATGTCACCACGCTGGATTAACGCAGCCAGTGTTTCTAAATCGGTCGTATTAGCTTCGGCCGTGAACTGCGCCAGGGGGAATTTACCAACCGCTGCGTTTGCAAGCAGCGTAACCATATGGCCTATGGTGGTGAAACCGACGGTGACACCCCGTTGCCCCATGCGTTTGTAATCCTGGTACGTCAGATTGCCGTGCGTGTCAACCACGAGGTCGTATCGTCCCTGGTGGTGATGAATGCTTTCGGTATCGTAGGCAATAACCTGATCGGCCCCTAAGGCCCTTACAAAGTCACTGTTTCTACTGGAACAGACAGCGGTTACGGTAGCCCCGTAGGCTTTGGCAAGCTGCACCGCAAAATGTCCGACACCCCCTGAAGCACCGTTGATCAAAACCGACTCACCCTTTTTGAGCTGCCCATGCTTAGTAAGCGCCTGCAATGCCGTTACCCCGGCGATGGGAACACTGGCCATCTCAGTAAAACCGGCTCCTTCCGGCATGAGGCCACACACACTGGCGGCTACACAGGTGTACTCAGCAAAAGCCCCGCCTTTGAGGGTCTCGCCAAATACCCGATCACCGGCTTTAAAATGCGTTACATTGTTGCCTACTGCTTCTACAACACCGGCAAAATCGGCCCCCAGAATTTTATCGCTGGGTTTGAGCAAGCCGAACGTGAACCGGGCGAACAACGGTTTGCCCCGAAGAATATGCCAGTCGGCGGGATTGGCTGAGTTGGCTTTAACATTCACCAGGATGTGGTTATCCTTCACCGACGGCCTGGCTACCTCTTCCAGTTGAAGTACGTCCGGCCCGCCATATCTGGTTTTCGTAAAGGCTTTCATCGTAGAATTTCATTTCCCTTAATCACCCGGTGACCATGTGTGGAACCGTGGAATATTTGCCTATTCGTAATGCCCTTTCAATATAGCTTTATAATCGGTCGGGTTGTGCAGCCAGGGAATATGGCCGCTGTTTTTAATGGTCATGACGGTGGCGGTCGGATACCGGTTGATGACGAAGTCTTTGCTCGTCTGGTAAATATCCTGATCGCCGTACACGATCGTGATCTTGTAGCCGGGAGTTTCCTGCCTGGCCAGACGCGGATACTTTATAATTTCCGGTCTGGTTTTGTTGATCGGCTCCGCTTTCAGATTATCAAAGTCGATGTCCAGATGATCGGTATCGATGAACTCATCGTTATAGTTCTTCATCACCTGGGTAAACAGGCGGCTGTAGGCTTTATCGCTACCCAGCATGCCCAGCAGGTTGTTCCAGCCCATAGCGGTCCACTGCCAGGCCGTACATTTGGATTTGTTGAGCGCCATGACCTCTTTCTCGGTCTGTTGCCATTCGGCATTGGTACCTGAACCCGGGCAGCACAGAAACAGGCTCAGCAGGTTTTCGGGGTGCTTGTCGGCGTAGATCTGCGCATACAGGCCGCCCCACGAGTGGCCCCACAGATGAAACTTGTCGAGGTGGTAATACGCCCGGATGGCGTCTACATCGCTTACATAGGCATCCATCGAATAGTCTTTGCTGACGCAGGGCGAGTTGCGGGTGCCCCTCTGGTGAAAGGTGATGACCTGAAAGTTCTCTTTCAGACTATCAACGACCTCCAGTAGATCGCTCGGGAAACCTGGCCCTCCGTGCAGCAGGAGGATGGTTTCTTTGGTTGGATTGGGATAAATCGTGGAAAACAACTTATCGCCTTTGTTGTCAATTAGTGTTGTCACGTACGCTTCGTTCGCCTGCGCTTTCGTAGTCAGCGATACCAGGACCGTTACTCCAAACATTAGCCGTCTCATCGTTAAAACTGTTTCAGTGATGTAATGAGACAAAGGTGGGAGTCTAACAGCGGAGAGTCGTTATCATTTGATAAAATCGTATTTCTCTTATGCTCTTCAGGCCACCACCCGCTGAATCTTACGGATAGCCTCCGCAAACAACTCCATATCGGCCGCCGTACCCAGCATGGCGTGCTGAAAGATCCAGACGGCTTCGTCGCGGCAGGCCTGCTCGGCTACCGGGCAGTAGACCTGGCTGTAATCCACCGTCTCCGGAATGGCGTAGCACATGAAGTTCTTCTGCTGAAAGAGCGGTTGTCTGTAAAGTGGGTGCGGGTATCCGGCCGAGCAGGGAACGCCTTCGGCCGCCAGCATCTCTACGAACCGCTGCTTCGGCAACTGCCCAAACGCAGCCGGGTCGTAGCGGAACATGTAGAGGTGATAGCAGTGGAGCGTTTCGCCGAGGTCCCGACGCATGGGCGTGATGCCGTCGATGCCGCTGAGCAGTTCGTTCAGCAACCGGCCGTTGGCGTCGCGGATTCGGGTCTGTTCTTCCAGTCGTTTCAGTTGTTGCGAAAGCAGCACGGCCTGCATCTGGGTGATGCGGTAGTTGCAGCCGGGGTTGTAATGGTCGTACCACTGCCCGCCTTCAATCCGGCCGACGTTGCGCAGCGAGGCCATCATGCGGTAGAGTGCTTCGTCGTTGGTAACGACAATGCCGCCTTCACCACTGGTCAGGTTCTTAGACGACTGAAAGCTGAAACTACCCACATCGCCTATGCTCCCCAACTTTCTGCCCCTGTACTCTGCACCATGGCCGTGGGCGGCATCCTCGATTACCCGCAGTTTATGCCGGCGGGCAATGGCCATGATGGCGTCCATATCGCAGGCCTGCCCGGCAAAATGCACCGGCACAATCACGCGGGTGCGTTCGGTAATAGCGGCTTCAATGGCTGCGGGATCGAGGTTGTAAGTATCCGGATCGATATCGACAAACACCGGCACGCAGTTCACCTCCAGCACGGTTGAGGCTGTGGCGATAAACGTGTAAGGCGGCACAATTACCTCATCGCCCGGTTTGACGCCACAGGCCATCAGGGCCAGTCGCAGCGAAACCGAGCCGTTGACGCAGGTGACGGCGTACCGGGTGCCGCAATAGTCGGCAAAGGCCCGCTCGAAGGCTTCGACCCGGTCGGCGCAGTCGGGGTCACCCCATTTGCCGCTGCGGACAATATCGGCCACGGCCTGCACGTCGCTTTCGTCGTAGACCGGCCAGGGAAAGCTTCGGATAATGGTCTTTGCACCACCGTTTATGGCTAAGGAGTCGATCACGTTCTGTTCCATTGGTTACCTGGGTATTGCTGTGAGTAGTACGCTGGTGTGCGGCTGATAGACTATTGACACACGTTGGTTTCTCCCAAAATAGCCTTTTTGCTCCTATCTTCAGTATTATAGGCGATGGACACCAATGATCTGATCACCAGCACGCATCCGGGAGTCGTTCAATCAGGCTCGCCCGGTAAGCGCCTATTACCCGGCCTGCTCCTGGCCGGTATGTCGTTAGGAACGGCCTGGGCCATCCGGGGGCAGTTCGGGCACGAACAGGGTGCGGCCTGGGCGGGCTCCATCGGGGCGCTGAGTGTCGTGCTGATCGCGAAACGGGCCGACTGGTATAACAAGGCGTTTAAGGTCACGCTGGCCGCTGCGCTGGGCTGGGGCATTGGCGGCATCATGAGTTACGGAAAGATTGTTGGATTCGGCCGCGCTACCGATTTCGGAAATGTGTATTACGGGCTGATGATGCTGTTTGTCGTCGGTGGTCTGCACGGTTTTCTCGGCGGTGGTCTCTTCGGCCTCGCCCTCTCCGACTCCCCGGCCAGGCGGGTAAAATGGCACCAGCTCATCATCGAACTGGTGGTAGGGGCCTTGCTGCTGTACTTTTTCCTGGTTGAGCAGTGGGGCTGGCTGATGACGCCCCCCCGGTCTGAGTTGTGGGCGGCCTGTCTGGGTATGGCGCTGGCGCTTAGCTGGTACATGGCCCGCCATAATCAATCCTCGGCGTTTCGGGTCGCGATCTTCGGCGGACTCGGCGGTGGCTTTGGCTTTGCTTTCGGCAACTTCCTGCAGGTGTTGGGTAATGCAGCCGCCATTCCCTTCAACTTCTGGAACGTAATGGAATATTCCATTGGCTTCTTCGGCGGTGTCGGCATGGCCTACGGTACCTTTACGTCCCTTTGGCCGACAGCCACAACCGACCAGGTAAAACGAAACAGCATCCTCTTTCCGCTGTTGATGCTGGCGTTAGTCATCCCCTTCGTCGTCTGGGAGCAGTCATTTGAACGAAAGCGACTGATGGAGACCTTCACTCCCTTACTGAGCAGCGATGCCGGGCCCGTGTCCCAAACGGTGCAACTTTTGGTGATGGCGCTGGTCCTAGTTACGGCGGGCATCTGGATCAGGAAATACTACGCTGAGCAAGCCTCCCTAAGCTACACCGGCATCCGGCTTTTTTTTCTGAGCCATTTTAGCCTCTATACACTCCTGAGCCTGCTGATAACCGGAGCGTTTCTGAGCCCCTACCGGCCGGAGCAGTACATTTACCTGGTGAACCTGCTCATTATCGGGTTGCTGATTGGGAAAGCCCGGCACGGCTTTTCTCCCCATGGCATCAAAGCGGGTAAGTGGGCGACTGGCCTAGCCATTGTGGTCATCTTCATCGCCATTCTCGCCATGATCCTGATCAATTCCCACGAGGAGATGACGGGTGCGCAGCGGAGGTTTGAGTAACACAAGACGTTGGATTTTGGACGCTGGATATTAGACTTGGATATTTTTTTGTCTAACGTCCAACGTCCAAAATCCAACGTCTCACTTCAAAAACACCTCGTCATTGTCCGTCAGAAACATCCGGGTGCTTTCGGTATAGGTGCCGCCATTGGGTGCCTTGTACTTTAGATCGACATAAAACGCCTTGTAGCCGGATGTAGGATAGGGTTCCACAAACTCCACTTTCGGCTGGTTCCTGGCACCGAGGCTACGGCTTTCCCACTTCTCGTCCTGAAATATTTTGTCGTCTGAATCGGCCGACCAGACAATAGCTTCTTCCAACAGGTCGGGCGTTGTCTTCACCGACAGCTTTACGCCTTCTTTAGTCTGGCTGGCATTCCATTGACACACCGGATAATTCTGCTTCAGCATGGTCGTTCCGAAAAACGCACTGAGGCCTTCGAGCGCCTGCCGCTTATCGCCCAGGCCGTGGCCCGCGTTCGGTACGTAATGAATCAGGTTCTGACCCGGTATATCGTCGTAGTAGTGCTTGATGGCATCCACCGTCCAGTACTCATCGTTGGTTCCCATAAAGATCATCTTCGGCTGGGTCAGCTTCTTCCGGTACGAATACGGATCGATCATCTGGTTAATGGCGCGACCGCCCGGTGAGGTCATGGCCTCGGTCAGACCCAGCGCCACGTAATCCTGAATCTGCTCACTGTACTTGTTCCAGGAGTCGATCTGATACTTCAGGTTTTTGGGCATGTTCAGGATGTCGATCACCATCGGGGCAATAGCCACCGCGCGGCTGTCCATGGCACCCGTCAGCCAGGTGGTCCAGCCGCGCTTGGACGCGCCGGATACCACAAAGCGGTTGACGGTATGGTTCAGGTTTTGTTTCGCAAACTCCTGCACGGCGTCCATGCCGCGCACGGCGCTTTTCACCATCGGGAACAGCAGCGGCCAGGTGTAATCATTGTCTTTCCGGAAGTTGTGGAGCGTATACGAAATTAAGGCGTCCTCGGTCAGGTTGTCGTAGAACGGCTGGTTGGGCGTTTGCCGCAGCACAGCCACAATGGCTTTGTTTTTGGCCGCAACAGCCCCGAAAGCAATGGCATCGCCCTTGTTGGTGCTCCAGTTGGGCTGTTCGCTTTTGTTGGAACCGCCAGTGATAAACAGTAACGCTCCGTCGTGGTTGTTCTCTTTTGGCACCAGCACGGTCAGTTGATGCCGCCAGGTATGCTCCCGCCATTTCTGCGAGGTCAGCAGCAGGTTGTACGCCCTGATGTCGCCGACATCAAACGAATCTTTCACCTCCCACTGAAAGGATTTATCACCGTTGTTGAGATAATGCTCCAGCGCATTGGCCGGATTGGTGTCTTCACGGTGCGTCGCATCAAATCCGAAAAAGAACAGCGTCGTGCAAAGAACGGTTAGCATAAGAACTCTTCTGGTCATGGAATTTAGGGTTTACAGGAAAAAAGAGTTTAACGATTTGGGGCTATTTGGCGGCTGTGACGGGTTTGGGGCTTTCGGCCAGCCATTTCAGCACGGCGTCCATATAAATCTCCCCGGTCATTTCACCCAGGCTGGTGCGACTGATGTAATCGTAACGTTTAAAGCTGTTGAAATCTACTTTGGTCAGGATATACCCAAAAGCATCGTTGGTTAAACCGAACAGGAACGGATATTTCGTCGGCATATGTCGCTTGACGTAGTACCCGATGTTGGGCAGTGCTTCTCCGGGAATGGTGAGTACCTGCGCCTGACCAATGGTCAGCAGGTTGATCTGCGCGGCCACTTTACCGGTCGAACTCAGCTCAAACTTCAGCGGTGACTTTTTGATGATGTACCGCATCATCTCCGAATCCACCGGAAACTCAACGGTACGGGCCGCACAGGAGAGCGCCGGATTTTCCAGCACTTCGGCCGTGCTGACAATCCGCAGGGCTTCGTCGGCCAGCAGTTCACCAATCCGGATGCACTCTTCCCATGTATTGGCCTCCTGACCATTTTCCCGCCGGACATCGGCCGTGACCATACCGCCCTGGGCTCCGTTCATGAAAATAGCCATACCACCGGCTTTGGCTTCGATGCGGTCGTACAGGGGGCCGCACAGATCCGGACTCAGAATGCCTTTGCCGGAACCCAGTACCTCCGGATGGATAGCGTAATTGACAAGTGTGGCGATGGCTTTCCCTTTGTTCTTCCCAGCGGTACCGATGGCCTGGATGACTCCGCAGCGGGGGTCGTAGAGCTGGTCGGCGTAGTAGTTGTAAGCGATCTTCCCTTTGGCCTCCCCTACCGCAATTTTCAGCGAAGCCGGTTCCAGTTTCCCAACGGCCTCATTCACAGCATCGGCAATGAGTTTCACGCAGTTGTCCAGGTACGCCAGATCAGCCAGCGAGTTGCCGTTCTGGTCGGGAAAGCCGTAGGCATCCGGCGCACTGTGGGTGTGCGTAGCCCCGATCAGCACATTCTCCGGCGGAATACTTTTGATCAGCGCCCGCGATCTGTTGCCCAGCGCCGACGGCCAGCCGATATTGTCCACGCTGACGATAGCGATCCGCGTTTGTCCCTGCTCCAGCACCAGCGCCCTGGCAAACAGATCACCTTTCTTCTCTGTCGCCTTTTTCGGCGTACCGACCCCGCCCGAAACCGGCAGCAGCGGATTGGGCGTGATCACGCGCATGGCGGCACCCACCCGGAGCGATTGGGCAACGCTGCTGCCTACGATGAGGAGCAGCGCAACTATAACAAAAGTCTTTTTCATAATTACCATTAAGGGTTGGGCACCGCTTGCCAGCGACTCTTGTTCGTCCTCGACTGTGTCGAGCGACGGGCGAGGTGCGCGTCTGTGACGCGATTAGAAAATATTCATCTGAATCAAAATCGCGTCACAGACGCGCACCTCGCCCGCCACGCGATATAATCGCGGGCGAGCGGTGCGAGCGGTAGTCCTTCAAGCAGTAAGTTACCAAGGTTTACCCGTCCCCTGCAAGAGCCAGGGCTTCGACCATGGACTATTTTTGCCGTCGGCTTCTGAATAGGTCGTCTGCTCCAGGCGGTTCATGGCCGCTTCGGTGTTCGCCTTGTTCAGATTCCGCTCGTCGAGCATATAGTAGAACCGGACCGGCAATACCTTCCGCTTAGCCTGCGGACCGGCTTTCAGGTCCGGAAAACCCGTCCGGCGGTAATCAAACCAGGCTTCGGTGGCGGCCGTCCAGCTGGCGATCCACTTCTGCTCGATGATCTGCTGAAGCGTACCGGCATAGGCAACGCTTTTCTGCGCGATATAGGCGTTATATGCACTGCTCAGCCCCCAGGCATCCAGCGAGGCTTTCACCCCGGCATCATAGTGGGCTTTGGCATCGCCGGCGGCCCAGCCTTTCAGCGCGGCTTCGGCCAGAATAAACCGCACCTCAGCCGCCGATACCAGCCGGGCTTTCAGCAGCGGTCCTTTTGCCTGCTTATAGATGTCGTTCAGCCACGATACATGCGGATTGTTCGCTCCCTGTTCGGCCGTAGGGCTCAGGTTGTACGTGGGACCACCGATAATGGCGATTGGCAAACCGACATAATTGGGATCGGTATTGACTTCCTTACCGGCTACCTTATCCGGCGACAGCAGCCGCTTGCCCCCTTCTATTTTGTCGGTGCCGGCGGGCAGGCTCGGGTCTACCACCAGCGGTATCTGCACTTTGTTGGCCCAAACGCCTAGTCGCGGGTCGTTCAGCGCCTTTAAGGCGTCAACGAACGTGGCCGCCATTTTCAGCCGCCGGTAGTTGCTGGCGCTGGCATCGTAGGTAGTGTTGGCCGGCCAGGAGTCGTTGTTGCTGTTACCTGCAAACGGCATGGCGGCATCATCGGCGGCTGCCAGAATCAACGGGTATTGCGCGGGGGTGGCCACGATCTTTTCAATACCCGCTTTGGCCACATCCGGCTTCTTGCTGGAAATCCGCATCAGGTAACGGAGCGCCAGCGAGTTGGCCAGTTTCCGCCATTTGGCCGGGTCACCGTTGTAATAGACATCGGCAGCATCGACCGTGCTGGTGTAATCGGCCCGCGGTTTAGACAACAGCGTATTGGCTTTTTCCAGATCAGCCAGAATGCCCATGTAGATCGTTTCCTGGGGATCGAACACCGGGAAGGTATTGGCCCCTCCCCCGTCGGCCCCTTTCAGGGCGTTGGTGTACGGGGCATCGCCCCACAGGTCGGTAATCAGCCCAAACACCATCGACTTCATCACCAGCGCAATGCCCTGCTGCAGCTCAAAACCCAGCTGCACCGAGCGGTCATACACAAACTGGTTGTCGCGCAGAATGTCGTAGTAACGACTCCAGCTCTGGCTGCCGCCCCAGTCGTATTCATTGTGGCTACCCACCCAGCCGTCTTTCTGGGTGTGCTGCATCACCCCGGCAATATCCTGGTAACCCAGGTCGACAAACGCTTTACCGGTTTCGGTCAGCACCGTCGACAGTACCAGGTTGGGGTTCGCTTTGGTCGGGTCTACCCCGTTCGGATTCTTGTTCAGTTCGGTCAGGTCTTTGCAGGAAAAGACCGAAAACAGGGCGACCGTCAGCAGTAGTTTATAGTTGAAACTTTTCATGGTTTTCGTCGGTTCGTGTGGGCTTAGAAAGTTAAGTTGAGTTTAAAGCCGACCGGAATCACCCAGGGCGTGACGTTGTACCGCTCAATGCCTTGTTTGAACTGGCTGCCCCCTCCCTGCAAACCCGCTTCCTGCTGGAACGCCATTTCGGGGTCGATGTTGATCTTGGCGGCCGTCCACAGAATGATGTTCCGGCTATAGACGGAGACATTGGCGTTCTGCATCCCGATCTTCCGGATCAGGCTCACCGGTAAGTCATAGCCCATGGATACCTCGCGCAGCTTCAGGTACGACGCATCGTAGAGGAACGCCCGCGTAAACGACCAGGCCGTGCTGCCGGCAAACGGCAGGATCTGCGTACCGGGACCACCCAGGTTTTCCTGATAACCCGTCGGATTACCACTGGCGTCGTAGCCGGTGGCGATGACGCCCGGAATAAACGTACCGCCATGGGGCAGGGTGTACGGTCCGTATTTAAACGGATACCCACCATAATCGGGCGTGGGTCCGCCTACCAGCGGGAAGTAGTTACCATGAATCTTGATCAACTCCTCCTGATTGGCGACCAGGTAATTGCGCAGCGCATCGCCGGTCAGGCCGTTCGGGTTGATGAGCTTGTCCAGAAACAACTGCGACCGCCCGTCTTCTTCGCCGTAGCGGTAGGTCTGGGAAACAAAGTCGCCCCCGTTGCGCCAGTCGAAAGACATGTTCAGGCTGAAGCCCCTGTACGAGAGCGAGGTCTGCGCACCCATGATGAATTTTGGATTGAAGTTCCCGATCTTGTTACGGGTGTTAATGGCATCAATCGACTGCCACTTACCCGTTTTGTCCAGCAATGGATAACCATAATATGGCGACGATTTGTCGGTAACCGTCACAATCTGCGCATCGTAAATATCGCCGATCTCTTCGCCCACGTACGTCCACGCCCCGCCCTTGGCATCGGTCCAGAGGGTATAGTAGGGCAGATCGTCCGACAGGGCTTTGATGCTGGTACGGTTGCGGGTCAGGTTGGTATTGACATCCAGCCGCCAGCCGTTGTTTTGCAGCACCGTGCCGCCCAGCGATAGTTCAATTCCCTTGCTGACCAGCAATCCGGCATTGATGTTCTTGGACGTATACCCCGACGAAGGCGGCAGTTTGGTGCTCAGGATCTGGTTGCGGTTCTCTACCTGGTAAATGGTTGCTCCCAGCCGCAGCCGGTTGCGGAACAGATTCAGGTCGACGCCGGCTTCGTACGAAGTAGCGATCTCGGGTTTCAGATCCGACAGCAGCAACGTCCCCGGCACCGACAAACGCGGAACACCCGCCCAGGTTCCGGCGTTGTTCAGCGTGCTGAGCAGCATATACGGGTTCGCATCGTTACCTACCTGCGCGTAACCGCCCCGAAGCTTCAACAGGCTGATGGCATCGAAAGTGGGAAACAGCATCTCGTTTACCAGCATGCTCAGCGACGCCGACGGGTAGAAATACGAGCGGTTGTTGGCGGGCAAGGTACTCGACCAGTCGTTGCGGGCGGTCAGGTCCAGGTAGATCATGTCTTTGTAGCTCAGGTTGGCCATACCGTACACGCTGTAGATGGCCCGCTGGAACCGGTTACTGCTAAAGTCCAGGTTCTCGGGCAGGATGTTCTGGATCGTGTACACGCCCGGCACAATCAGGCCGGTACCGTTCCGCGAGGCATTCGACACGTTTCCGCCTTTCTGGTAGCGGGCATTTCCCCCGCCGGATACCGAGACGCCAAAGCCTTTAACGTCTTTGCGGTAGGTAGCCAGGAAGTCGGCATTGGTTTCCAGATTGCTGAGGTCGATAATACCGTAGGCCCCCCGCGGATCGTTGGTGTAGCTATTGGCGATCTTCATCTCACGCTGCTCCTTATACGTATCCAGGGCGTAGCGGCCCATCAGGCTCAGTTCGGGGGTAATCTGCCAGTCGGCTTTCAGGTTACCATACACCCGGTCGCGCACGAAACTGTTGTTGACTTCGTACGCCAGAAAATACGGATTGTTGAAAATGCCCTTGAATTGCGACCGCTGCTGAAGTCCTTCCTGCCCCGGCAGCCAGTAGTCTTTCAAGGCCAGAATATCGGTATGCGGAGACACATTATAGGCCCACTGCAGGGGATTGGTACCCCGGTTACCAGCCGGTCGGTTGTTGGCGTTGTTGCGGCTGATGTCCAGGTTGGTGCTCACGCGAACCTTATCGCTCACCCGCAGGCTCGAATTGAGATTGAAGGTGTTTCTGAACAGATCGGAGTTTGGGATGATTCCCTTATGCGACATATTGGAGTAGGACAGCCGGTAGGTAATCTGGTCGGTATTATTGGCCACCGAAACCCCGTTGGTCGTTGTAACCCCGGTCTGCACAAAGTTCTTTACATTATCCGGGTGGGAAACCAGCGGCATCGCAATGGGTTTGCCGTTGGCGTCCAGCGGGCTGTTCCACTGCACCTCCGAATAGCCTTTGTCCAGGGCTGCCCCGTAGGTAGCGCCCACTTCCTCCTGCACGAGCTTACCGAACGGATTGCTGAACGGTGTGCCGCTAATACTGGCCGGGATGGCGGAATATTGTCCGGAGCCAAACTGCGTCTGCCACTTCAGAAACTTGAAGGGTTTGTCGAAAACAGTGCTGGAGTTGATGGTTACGGTTACCTTCTTAGTTTTAGACCCGCTTTTTGTTGTGATCAGCACCACGCCATTACCCGCCCGCGAGCCGTACAGGGCAGCTGCGCTCGGCCCTTTCAGAATAGAAATATTTTCAATATCGTCGGGGTTCAGGCCGGAGATGGCGTTGCCAAAATCGACTCGGTTGTCGTTGCCCACCTGACTGATGTTGTTCAGCGTGTTGGCAATGGGTACGCCGTCGATGACAAACAGCGGCTGGTTGTCGCTGCTGAGCGAAGTGGCACCCCGGATGACCATGCTCACCGACGAACCCGTTCCACCGGTCGAACTGATGGTAACACCAGCTACCTTACCCGCTAAGGAGTTCAAGACGTTTTCCTGCACCACCCGGTTCAGTTCTTTGCCTTCTACCTTGCCAACCGAATAACCCAGCGACCGTTCTTCGCGCTTGATACCCAGAGCCGTCACAACGGCCTCCTGCAGGGTCTCAGCGCTTTCGGTCATCGCCAGGTCAATAACATTTCTGTTACCCACCGGCACCTCCTCCGTTACGAAACCAATGTATGAGAAGACCAGCACCCGGTTGCTGCCGCTGACGGTCAGGGTGTAACGCCCGTTCGCGTCGGTGGTGGTCCCCATCTGCGTACCTTTGATAACCACGTTAACACCCGGCATGGATGCCCCCGCCAGTTTGGTGGTAACCTGACCGGAGACGACCCGGTCCTGAAGCGGATTCGCCGTTCTATCCTGGCCGGGAGGACCGTAAGGACGTCCGGTAGCCCAGGCCACCGATAGCCACAGCAGCGCAAAGCTCATTAGCGACAGAAAACGCCAGAGCGTAGTCTTGGATGTAGACGTGTAGTACATAAAAATGGTTATGGGATTAGGAAAATGCGTATTCAGAAAAGCGGGCCAGCTCATACTTTACGGTAAAAAGGGTGGAACGTCCAGCATTCCACCCTTTCCGCTAACCATACGAAAATCACCAGGGCTTCCCGGTTCCCTGAACAATCCAGGGTCTTGACCACGGGCTATTTTTCCCGCGCTGACCGGAGTGCGGGGTCACCTCCAGCCGGCCCATAGCACCGTCGGCGTTTTTAGCGTTGAAGTTCATTTCATTGTCGCCATAGTTGAAGCGCAGCGGCAGTACCGGAGCCGGCGACGCCGGACCCGCTTTCATGGTGGGAAAACCCGTCCGGCGGTAATCAAACCAGGCTTCGGTGGCGGCCGTCCAGCTGGCAATCCACTTCTGCTCCAGTACCTGCTCCAGCGTTTTGTTAAAGGCGACGTTCTTCTGGGCGATGTAGGCCTCATACTTGTTACCGACGCCCCAGGTATCCAGTGAATTTTTGATACCGGCGTTGTAGTGCGTTTCGGCCGTACCCACGGCCCAGCCTTTCAGGGCGGCTTCGGCCAGGATAAAGCTTACCTCCGCGGCCGAGATCAGACGGGCTTTCAGGAGCCCCCCGCTGCTGCCCCGGTACGCTTCCGCCAGTTGGGAAACGTGCTGGTTTTCAACTACCTGACCCGGTGTCGGATTGTAGTTATACGAACTTGGATCGATCAGACCGGGCGGCACCCCTACGTACTCCCGGGTGTCCAGTTTACGGCCAAACTTATCCGGATTATAGTGGCGGGTAAACTTGGCTCCGGCCTTCACCTCCGTCAGGTATTTGGCATCGGTGAGCGATACGACACCCTGCTGAATAACGCCGTTCTTCCGGATAAAGGGATCTACCGCTACGTCCAGCGTGGGATCTTCTACCCAGCGAACGTACACGGGTGCAAACCAGACCGTTAGTCGCGGATCGTTATTGCTCAGCAAATTATCCATCAGCGTCTGCGCCGGCTTGCGTCGGCGGTATTCCGACGGGTCTGCCTGGAACGCAACCGCACCCGGCCAGGAGTTGGCCGCCGTGGCTCCGATGTAATTCATCGTTGCATCGTCGGCGGGCGTCTTCATGTACACCCCGGAGGTGTAAATGGCTTCAATACCCGCTTTCGCCACCTCGGGCATCTTGGCCGACACGCGCATGTAATAACGCAGCAGCAATGAGTTGGCCAGTTTCTGCCATTTGCTCATATCGCCGTTGTAATAGACATCGTAGCCGGTCCGGTAGCCAGTGTTGTCGCCGGAGGCAAACAGCGCCGAGGCAGCCTTCAGATCCTCGATAATACCCTTGTAAATAACCTCCTGGCTATCGTAGGCCGGCTGGAGAAAGTCATTGGAGACGCCCCCTTTCACCGCATTTGTATAAGGCGCATCGCCCCATAAGTCGGTGATGAGCCCGAAGATGAACGACTTCATCGTCAGCGCCACGCCCTGGTGAAACTTAAAGCCGGACTCCACAGCGCGTTGGTGCAGGAAGTCATTGTTCCGCAGCAGGTTATACCAGCTGCTCCAGTCCTGCGGGCCCCAGTCATAATGGTTGTGGCCGCTGAACCAGCCGTCTTTCTGCGTGTGCTGGACCACCCCGGCAATATCGTTATAGCCGAGTTCCAGATACCCCATAGCCGCGCCGGTCATGACCGTAGGCATCAGCATATTAGGGTTGGCCGTCGACGGGTCTACCACATTCGGGTTTTCATTCAGTTCCGTCAGGTGCTTCTCACACGATCCCAACAGCACCACGGCCAGAACGAGAAGAGATTTAGAAAATAAGTTCAGGATTTTCATAGCTAAACAGGAATTAAAGGCTGAAACCTAACTTAAAGCCCACCGGAACCGTCCACGGCATCACGTTCTGGAGTTCGATACCCTGGCGGAAACGACCACCGTCGGCCTGGAAAGCCCGCTCCGGATCGATACCGATGTTGGCAGCCGTCCACAGGATCAGGTTCCGGCTGAATACCGATACATTGGCGTTCCGCAATCCGAACAGCTTCGGTATGTCGTAGCCCAGCGAGATCTCCCGCAGTTTGACGAAGGAAGCATCAAACGTAATCTGCTTGTTGTAGCTCCACGGGTATAGGTTGGTAATCGGATGGACATTGGTACCGGGACCGCCCAGATGTTCCGTGAACGATCCGTCGGCGTTCTGAATCACACCCGGAACAAACCCGCCGTCGTATTCCATGATACCGTCGTTGTTGGAATCGTGCGCCATACCGCCGGTAGCCTGCGTATACCCCCCTACCCGCGGGAAGTTGCCGTTTACCGGAATAATGTACTCCTGGGGATTCGACTTCAGCATGGCGGCCAGTTCGGTCGGCGACATCAGACCACCCTGGATCAGGTTGTTGACCTGCCGCTGCGACTTCCAGTCAGATTCGCCGTAGCGATACGTGTAGGACTGGAAGTTACCGCCATTCCGCCAATCGAAGCTGGCGTTCAGGGTGAAGCGCTTGTAGGACAACGAAGCCTGCCCACCCATGATAAAACGAGGGTTGAAGTTGCCGACTTTCTCCCGCGCCGAGCGGTCATTGACGGGAATCCAGCCGCCATTGCGGTCCAGAATCGGCCAGCCGAAATAGGGTGAAGCCGCGTCTTTTACCGTTGCATAGCCCCGGCTGTAGATGTTTCCGATCTCTTCGCCAACATAGGTAAAGGCTCCGCCGTTGTTATCGTCCCATAACTGGTAGAAGTCGATGCCCGGTGCCAGTTCTTTGATGGTCGTGCGATTGCGGGTGAAATTGACGTTCAGATCCAGACTCCAGCCTTCCGGATTCCGGAGCGGACTGCCGCCCAGGCTCAGTTCCCAACCCCGGCTGGCCAGCATACCGGCATTGATCAGCTTGCTGTTAAAACCGGATGAGGTCGGCGTGGTGATACTCAGGATCTGGTTTTTGTTCTCTACGTAATAGTAGGTCCCTTCAAACCGCAGCCGGTTATTGAACAGGCCCAGATCAACCCCAAATTCGGTTGAGGTAGCGATCTCAGGCTTCAGCTGCGGGTTGAGCAGCGTACCCGGTACATTGGTCGTAATGAGTGAGCCCCAGGCACCTGTTCCCAGCGCCGGCACCAACTGATACGGAGCGGCATCGTTACCAACCTGCGCCCAGCCGGCCCGGAACTTCAGCAGTGATACGTTCTGTGGCATGCGGAAAGCGTAATTCGCCAGCCAGCTCAGGGAGGCCGATGGGTAGAAGTACGAGCGGTTAGCGGCCGGCAGGGTGCTCGACCAGTCGTTGCGGGCCGTCAGATCCAGATACAGCATGTTCCTGTAGCCCAGCGACGCCATTCCGTAGAGGCTGTAGATAGACTTCTGGAACGTCGAATTGCCAACACTCATGGCCGAGTTCGGTACGTTGCCGATGCGGTAAAGACCAGGAATGGTCAACTGTGTACCGCTCATGAACGATTCGCGGTAGTTCTGGCTCATGTAGTTACCACCACCGGATACACTCACATCAAGGTTGCTGATCTGCTTCCGATACGTCACCAGGAAGTCAGTATTGGTCTCATGGCGGGCAATATCCTGCAGGTGGTAGCCCCCGTTGCGAGCCCGGGTGTAGCTCCAGGGAATTTTGGTCTCACGGTTTTCGACAAACTGGTCACGGGCAATCCGGGCAAAGGCCGTAAGCTCCGGAGTAATTGTCCAATCCAGCTTTACGTTACCGTAGATGCGGTCTCGTACAAAGCCATTGTTGATGCCGTATGCCAGAAAGTACGGGTTATCTCCATTGGTCGACGGTGCCCGTTGCTGAATATGCTCGCTGCCCGGTAGCCAGTAATCTTTCAGTTCATCGACATTAACATGCGGCCAGATATAAATGGCTTCCAACGGGTTAGCTCCCCGGTTAGCGGTTGACGGGCGGTTGTTGGAATTCGACCGCACAAAGTTCAGGTCGGTGTTCAGTTTAAAATTCTTGCTGAGGTCGAAGGTTAGCGCGGACGATAAGCCATTGCGGTACAGGTCCGAATTAGGAATCAAACCTTTATTCAACATATTATTAAACGACACCCGGTAAGTGGTACGGTCGCCCGAACCGGCAAACGCCAGGTTATTGGTCGACGTGATACCAGTCTGCAGGAAGTTCTTCATGTTATCGCGGTACGACCGAAGTTCCGTCGGTGTTTTGGTCCCGCTGGCATCGGTCGGGCTGTTCCACTGTACAGCCTTTATTCCGGCATCCAGTTCCGGACCCGCCCAATAGGCCGAGCTTTCATCGAGCCGGGCGTTGCGGTTACCAGATGCATAACGGTAGTGGAAATTCAGGTAGCGGTACGGCTCCTCAAATACGTTACTGGTTGAGAACGACAGGCCGGGGCCTCTCCCTTTTTTACCTTTCTTGGTGGTAATCAGGATTACTCCGTTACCGGCCCGTGAACCGTACAGGGCCGCTGCGCTGGGGCCTTTCAGTACCGAAATGGTTTCGATGTCCTCCGGGTTCAGGTCGGAGATCGCGTTACCGTAGTCGACGTTGTTACGGTCACCCATCTGCCGCAGGTTGTTCAGGCTGTTGGCCACGGGCACCCCGTCGATGACAAACAACGGCTGGTTATCCGTAGTGAGTGAGGTAGCCCCCCGGATAATGACGCTAACCGACGAGCCCACCCCGCTGGTCTGGTTGATGGTTACCCCCGGCACGCGGGCCGACAGGGCGTTCAGCACGTTCTCCTGGGCAACGTTGACAATATCTTTCCCCTGCACCTCACTGACGGCGTAGCCCAGGGCCCGTTTCTCACGCTTGATACCGAGGGCGGTTACGACGGCCTCCTGCAGCGTGGATACGCTTTCTTCCAGTGAAACATTGACTGTATTACGGTTACCAACGGCTACCTCCTGGGAGGTAAAGCCGATGTAGGAAAATACCAGCACCGGATTATCACCCCGTACCTCCACGGTGTAGTCGCCGGAAATATCGGTGGTACTTCCCATCTGGGTACCCTTCAGAATAACGTTTACCCCCGGCATAGGTACGCCATCGCGTGATCCGGTGACCTTACCGGAAATGGTTCTTGTGGATTGGGCCAAAGCCAGCGAGCAGCAAAGCACGGCCAGAAGCAGCGCGGCTGATAGCCGCCTTAGCACTCGTGGGATGGTAGCGGTAGCGTCCATAGCGTTTTCGTTAAGTAGTTGATCAATCTGTTCATATCAAAAGGTTTACGGCATTCACTACTGATGGTAATTTCCTTTACTCTGAACCATTACTCCTCTTCCAACTTGTCAGGCCCAACCGCTTTTCCTCCTCATCCTGCCGGACCAATCCCATAAAATACTGTTCAAGGTATTGGGTGTATTCGGCCAGTCGGGTGTCGTTACCCAAACCGGCCAGAAACTCATCGAACTCCGCCCCGGTGAGCCGATTTGCCAAAAGCTGTTCAATTAAAAACTCGGCGCGGGACCCTGGCATATTACCCCTGAGTTTAGTTTGCCTATAGTACGGCACCACCCCCCGAAAGGACTACTCGCTTACCGCATATCTTTACGGACTTTTAATGAAGTGGGTAACCAACGCCGGCCCAAAAAAAAGCAGCGCCCATACTGACGCTGCTTCGACTACTACATATCATACAAAATGAGAAGGCCATTTCCCGGCCTGTTGGTTACAGAGCTGCAAAATCCAGTTTCTCCCGTAAAAGCTGCCGGGCCTTCACCAGCTGATTTTTTACGGTGTTTTTTGATATGCGCAGCAGTTCGGCAATTTCCTGGTACGACTTACCCTGCTCGACATTAAGTTTCAACACTAGTTTCCGCTTCGTCGATAAGCTGTTCACAGCATCCTCCAGCAACTCCATTCGCCTTTCCTCCTCTTCGCCTTCCTCTTCCCGTATGTTCTGCATCCGCTGCCAGTACCGCTCCCGGAGCAGCTGATCCTTCTCCATTTTCTTCAGATGGTCAAAGACCATGTTGCGCAGGCAGGTAAACAGGTACGAATGGAAGTTGAGTTCCGGATTGATTTGATGGCGCCGGTCCCAGATTTTCAGAAATACCTCGTGGACCATGTTCTCGGCCTCTTCTTCATCTTTCAGAAGCGAGATGCAGAAACGTAGCGCCGGAGTCCGGTATGTAATATAAAGGTCCGCAAAAGCGGCCTGATCGCCCTGTACGACTCTGGTGAGGATATGTTGGTTCATAGTAGCCATGGTTTAGGAAGCCCATTAAGTCAAACGTATGGTTCTGGAAAAGGTCAGTGGCAACAAAGCGTAGGCGTCGGATATGTATCCTAACTAAAGGTAAGCAATTAGAATCAACTCTATAGCGCAGATTACGTAAATCTATCCTCAATCTGCGCAATCTTTATTAAACGTATAACTTTCTCACTTCTCAGGTTATACGTCAAGGCAATTTACCCGTCGTTCGTCCTCGACTGTGTCGAGCGACGGGCGAGGTTCGCGTTTGTAACGCGTCTTTAAAAAGTATACGATTCCATACGCGTTACAAACGCGAACCTCGCCCGCCACGCGATGCAATCGCGGGCGAACACAGGAGCACAGCAAACTATATACTGATATTGTCTGTAGTTCCCGGAATGACATTTTTTGTGTAATTAACACATTAACAAACCACACTTCTGTATGCTCAGGAAACTTTCTCCCCTGCTTCTGCTGATAGCAGCAGCTCAACTAACCACTGCTCAATCACCTACTGAAAAAGGACGCTGGACTGTTGGAGTTGATGTCGGTTCCTTCACCTTTCAGTTAACTGAAAATGTATCCAGTTTTTCGGGCTCTGTCAATCCATCTACGGGTTATTTTATAGTCGATAACTTTCTGGTCGGGGTAGGACTTCCACTAAGTTACTCGACTCAGCGGCAAGGTAATCCTACTATTCTTCTCAGAGGCTCATCCAATAGCCTGGGTATTTCGCCTTATGTCCGATATTACGTGGGTCAATCAAATGTAAAACCCTATCTCGGCGTTTCGTATTCGATAGCAACGAGTTATGGTCGATATACCAACCTGATCAACTCACCGCAAAGGACTGTAAACCGGGGAAATTCCATGCAATTTACACCTTCGGCAGGGGTCGCTTATTTCCTGACCAGAAACGTGTCCTTAGATACCCAGGTAGGCTACCATTGGGTTCGCTCCAGGATGACTAGTAAAGCGGATGGATTATCGGAAAACAAATTCACTACTATTTACCGAAACGCTTCGCTAACTATTGGCTTCAATTTGTTCTTCGGCCGGTAGGATAGCTATTTTCCTTCATATCATATGAAACAGATATCCGTCACTATACTCTTGCTTGCTATACTCTCCTGCAACCGGGAGGAAGTTATCCCCAACACCTGCGGAGTTAAACGACCGCTTCGGGACCTGAGTTGGCTACGAACCTGGATTGAAGCCAGCAAGAACGTATCCGCCGATGTGACCATATACTCAGCCCGTTATAAAGGACAAACTGCTTTTCTGCTGGATTACTTCTACGGTCCTGATTACGGTGAGGCAACGTTACACCGGTGTGATGGCTCGTTGATCTGTACCGTTAAGATGACAATCGGTGGCCCTGTTGGCGATTGCTATACCATACGAGACCAGATTTCAGAGCAAAAGAAAATATTTGAGCGAAAAAGGTAGGTGTGAAATGATCGTTACTTACCTCGTTCATCTTACAGACAGAACAGGCATAAAAGTATCATCTAATGCATCCTTTTTATTCCCTCAAGTGAATAGAAAGGTTATTTTTAAATTCAATGAGAGGCATACTGAGACAGTTTCAATTGTAAATTGTCATTGGAGTCAATAGCCCGGCGACCTGCTTACGGAGTATATTACTAAACCCTTATCAGGCCTGCTCCTATGCAATCACCCCCCGGAATACCCGTTCTTCAGCTACTCGGTCTGCTGACCGTTGGCGGTGGATTGGTGTTGGGGGCCTCCCGGCTCAATACACTTCCGGCCCTTCACCAGGCCATAGGTGCTGAGCCGGCGTACTACCAGGATACCTCGTTCCGGCAGGAGTACCATGAAGCCTATCCGGTCAGCCGGGATGCGGACGAGAACAATGTGCGCAGCATCGCGGTCGATAACCAGTCCAATGTCTGGATCGCTACGGCATCGGGCGTATTCCGGAAGGCGAGCGGTCAGGCCGGCTGGCAGAGCATGATGGCCCCTGCCGATAAAGGACCGGCGTTTGCGGTCGCGGTGGATCGGCAAAACACCGTTTGGCTGGGTACCTGGAATGGTCTATACCGCTATAGTAATAACAGGCCTGAACGTGTCGCCGGACCGGTAGCCCCTATTTCGGTTCTGAGTCCGACCGCCGAGGGCGTCTATGCGCTGGGGCCGCATGGCGTCTGGCTGCTCACCGCTACCGGCTGCGAACCGAAACCCTACCCCATTGCCCGCTCTATCCGCAAAGCCATTTCTGATGGATCGGGTGGGCTGTGGGCGGCCAGTGATGTAGGGTTGTACCATACCTCCGCCGGCGCTACCCGCCACATCTATAAAAAAGAAGACCTGCTGAGTGCTTACGTCAAAGGACTGGCGCTGGATAAGGACGGGAATCTGTGGGCGGGTGGCCTTGGTGGTGTAACAATTTTACCCGCAAACAAACAACGGCGAATACTCAAACCGGAGGATGGCATTCCTTCTTCCTTTGTTACCTGTGTCGAACAGGCCCCCGACGGTACCATGTGGGTCGGTTCCGAAGCGGGCGTGGTCCGGTTCCGGCCGGATGGCAACCGCTCTCTCCTGTTTAGCCGACGCTGGCTGCTCGACGACCACGTTAATGCCATTGCGTTTGACCCGGCCGGTGATGCCTGGATTGCCACGCCCAAAGGAGTAAGCGCGATCCGTAGGCAGGAAATGAGTCTGGCCCAGAAGCAGGATTACTTTTACGATGTGCTGATGAAGCGGCATATCCGCGCCCCCTGGATTGCCGGGCAGTGCCGGCTGGCGGTGCCGGGGGATGTCAGCTCCTGGCAACCCGAAGACGACGATAACGATGGCGAGTATACCGGCTGTTACCTGACCATGGAGAGCTTCCGGTACGCGGCCACGAAAAGCCCGGATGCCCGCGAAAAAGCTGCCAAAGCCTTTCGTTTTCTGAAACTGCTCCAAGAGGTAACCGGTACCGATGGTTTCTTTGCCCGCACCATCGTTCCTGCCAATTGGAAAGCCGAACTTCACGATCCGAACCGAACCTTCACCGATCGGCAGCGTGCCGATGAACTGGTGAAGGAACCCCGCTTTAAACCGGTGGAAATCCGCTGGCGCAAGTCGAAGGATGGCCACTGGCTCTGGAAAGGCGACACCAGCAGCGATGAGTTATGCGGCCATATGATGGGCTACTTTTTCTACTACGAATTGGTGGCCGATGCAGCCGGGAAGGAGCTTATACGCCGGCACGTCAGTAAAATCATGGATTACCTCATCGCCCACAACTACAACTTTGTGGACATCGACGGCACGCATACGCGCTGGGCGGTATGGTCGCCCGACAAGCTGAACCGCGATCCGGAGTGGACGCCCGACCGGAATCAGAACTCCATGGAACTGCTGGCGTTTCTGAAGTTGGCCTACCACATGACCGGCAAGCAGAAATACCAATCGGAATACCTGAGGCTTATCCGCGATGAAGGCTACCTGAAAAATATGGCCGGCATTCCGAACCAGAATCCAGCCTGGTTTATCTATTTTGATGTGATGCTGGCCGCGTATGTTTATCCTATTCTGCTCAAATGCGAAAAAGATCCGGAGCTGCTGGCCTTCTACCAGCAGCATATGGACCAGTGGTTCGACCGCCGTCGGGACGACCACAACCCGCTGATTAACTTCATCTATTGCTATTCCCGCGACAAAAAAGAGGAACTGACCAATTCCGTCAATTTCCTGATTGACACCCCCCTTGACCTGGTCGACTGGACCATTGACCATACCCGGCGCGAAGACCTGCGCATCGTGCGAACCCCGGTGCTGGACGAACTGCAGGTCGACCGGCTACAACCGCCCAGCATCCGGGCCACCATACGGTGGGATAAGAACCCCTGGACGGCGGTAGCGGGTGCGCCCGACCGGGAGCGCGAACCGGTGTTCTGGCTCCACCCCTACTGGATGGGCCGCTACCTGGGTATGATCCGATAAACGCTAAACACGTATGCACTACCTCCTGAAACCTAACCTGCTTCGTTACTATCTCTGCCTGCTTGTACTGATTGGTGCAATGGCTGTTGCGGTTGCCCAAACCACCTCAAACTCTGCCATTATCCGGGAGATGCTGATCTTTCCGCAGCAACCACAACACGTACACGGCAGCAGCCTGGTGAGCCTGCCCAACGGCGATATGCTGGTGGCGTGGTTCCAGGGCAGCGGGGAGCGCACCGCCGATGATGTCCGCATTATGGGTGCCCGCCTGAAGAAAGGCGACAAAAGCTGGAGCGAGCCATTCCTGATGGCCGATACGCCCAACCTGCCCGACTGCAACCCGGTACTGTTCCTGAACAGCCAGGGAAAGCTGTTTCTGGTCTGGATTGCCGTGCAGGCCAATCGCTGGGAACAGTCAATCCTGCGGTTCCGGACCTCCACGGATTATCTGAAAACCGGTGCGCCCGTCTGGAACTGGCAGGACAACATCCTGCTCAAACCCGACGACCGCTTTGCCACCGAAGTAGCCGCCCGCTTTAAGGAACTACCCCACTCCGGAGCCGGCTGGGCGGAGTACGCCCAATCGTACGACAGCATGATTATCGAAGCCAGCAAAGACCCACGCAAGCGCAGCATCGGCTGGATGACCCGAATTAAACCCATGCTCCAGGAAAACGGCCGGATCATATTACCCCTCTATTCCGATGGTTACAACATGGGCCTGATGGCGATTTCCGACGACGATGGTACCACCTGGCGACCCAGCCTGCCGCTGGTCGGCCGGGGACCCATTCAGCCGGCCCTGGCCCGGAAACGCGACGGTACGCTGGTGGCCTATCTGCGCGACAGCGGAGATAACCCCAGCCGGGTGCAGGTGAGCGAATCCAAAGACAGGGGTGAAACCTGGACAGCAGCGGTCAAAACCGACATCCCCAATACGGCCAGCGTCGAACTACTGGTACTGAACGACGGCAAATGGGCGTTTCTGGGCAATGATATTGACGATGGACGCTACCGGGTCAGCCTGTGTTTGTCCGACGACGAAGGCAAAACCTGGAAGCGAAAAATCCGGCTGGAAGATCACCCGCCCGGCAAAGGCGGCTACTCGTATCCGTCGCTCATTCAGACGCCCGACGGCCTGCTGCACCTGACGTACTCCTACCATCCGGAGAACAGCCGTAAATCAATCAAATACGTAGTGGTCGATCCGGCCCGAATTACCCTTTAACCAGGACATTTTCATTATACCGCTTAACCCATATGCGTACACTCAGCTTTTTGCTTTTTTCCGGCTTGCTTCTTGGCCTCCTCACCAGCCAGTCGTCCTATGCCCAATCGGTGCACCAAGACAAACCCTTCCTGCAGGATTACAGTGTCAAATACTATATCGACAAACCTAATAGTAAACTTTCCGAGGTTTATTGTGACCGCAACGGGAGTATCAAGATATTTTCACCAGAAGGGGTACTTCAGCCCTATGGCGGCCAGTTTCTCTATCCCGGCACATTACGCCCAGACGGTACGTACCGCACGCTGAAAAACAAGAAGATTGCGGCCATCGGAATGTACGACCAGCAACACGTACTGCTGGACAACAAAGCGGTCCTGAGCAACGCCTGGGCCGGGAAACTGTACTCGGAGCACACGCTGCCTAACGCCAGGCTGCTGGCCGGCGGACGTAATTTTACGTTCCTGATCTCCGACGGCCGGGCGCTGCATCTGCTGAAAGACTCCAAAAGTCTCTGGAACGGGAGCCTGCCCAATGATGAGGTAATCGGCCTGCGCTTTCAGGAAGGGGCCAATCAGTTCTGGGTTCTCGGCCGGCAGTCACTGGCTACGTTTTCACCGGCCACCAACAAACTGACGTCCGTGTATACCGGCAAGGACTTCACCGCGTTTGACCTTAGCAGCGGGGGCAAAAAAGTTATCATTGGCACCCGCGACGGCTATATTGAACTGGATGCCAACACCAAAAAGCCCATCGGCGAGATTCGCCGAAAACTGCCGGCTACGGATATTACCGCCGTCGCCGACATCAACGGCCGGCTGTGGTTCGGTACTTCGCAGGGAGCGTTTGCGCAGCGGCCCGACGGTAAGTATGACTATTACTACGGTGAACGCTGGTTACCCGGCAACCAGGTTACGCATATTGCCAAAGGAAAAAATAATGCCGTGCTGGTACTGACCAATGCCGGTCTCGGTGAAATCTGCTTCAGGGAAATGACCCTCCACGACAAGGCCATGTTTTATGATGAGCAGGTCCGCAGCCGCCACATCCGCAACGGTTTCAATGCCTCGATCAGCGGCATGGAGAAAGGCAATGTAGCCTCCGGCTACATGGACGATTCCGACAACGATGGTCTGTGGACCTCCATGTACCTCGCCGGGGAGATTTTTCGCTATGCCGTGACCAAAGACGAAGAAGCCCTGAAAAACTGCCGCGAATCACTCGACGCCATGGAGCGGCTGTACACCATCAATCCCATTCCGGGATTTCCGTCGCGCTCGTTTGAACGGCGCGGCTTCATCAGCCAGCTTGCCGATCCGGACCGCTGGCAGCATGCACCCCATCCGGAGTGGGATTGGAAAGCGACCACCAGCAGCGACGAAGTCATTGGCCATATCTTTGCCTTCGGAGCCATGGCCGAACTCATCCCCGACAAAGACCTGAAAACCCGGTCCATCAGCCTCATCGACACCTTGATGGGGCACATCATCAAAAATGACTGGTACCTGATCGACTACAACGGCAAACCGACCCAATGGGGCAAGTGGAACCCCAAATACGTCAATGGATTTGACCCGTCGGTAGGCGACCGGAAACTCAACTCGTCCAACATTATTGGCATGCTGCAAACGGCCTATCACTTCACTAAAAAAGACATTTACCGGAAGAAAGCATTTGAACTGATGCAGCAGCACGGCTATCTGGAGAACCTGATGCGTCCGATGAGCCAGATCGGCGAAGCGCCAACCAGTGCCGACGCCCACGCCAAAAACCTGTCGGAAAGCTGGAATCACTCCGACGACGAGATGTACTTTGTCGGCTACTGGGGCCTGTACCGCTACGCCTTCAACGACACGCTTAAGGCGAAATATAAGAAAGCCATTCTGGACCACTGGGAAGCCGAGCGCCCCGAGAAGGAAGGTGCCTGGAACATCTTCACCGCCCTGACCGGTGTGAAAGATTTTGACCTGAACGAAGCCATCTGGTATCTACAGGAGCATCCCCTTGACCTCATTGACTGGAGCATCGCCAACAGCCACCGTAAGGATATTGAGACGATAGCGCCTAATTTCCGCAGACAAACCACCAGGGAGGTATTACCCCCCGATGAGCGGCCGATCCAGCGGCATAACGCTAATATGTTTAACTTAGATCGCAAAGGCGGCAACGGGGTATCGGAACACAGCGCCGGTGACATCTGGCTGCTGCCCTACTGGATGGGTCGCTACCTGGGCGTGATCAGCCCGCCGGTTGCGGGAGCGCCTATCAGCCGTAAATAATCGTCCAAACGTATGTTGTTAACCAGGCTAACCCTTTTCCTTGTCTTACTGACTGGTGCCGTTCTGGCCCAGAATCCTGCTGCACGCCCTAATGTTGTGCTGATCGTCGGCGATGACCACGACCTGAGCGCTATCGGCTGCTACAATACACTAAGCGGACGATCCCAGGCCAAAACGCCTAATCTGGATTATCTGGCCAAAGAGGGAGTGCGGTTCACCCGCGCTTACGCCACTACATCGTCGTGCAGCCCCAGCCGGTCGACCCTGCTATCGGGTCGGCATAATCACAACACGGGTCAGTACGGGCTCGCCCACGCCACCCACCATTTCCGCTCGCACGAAGAGTTGAAAACACTGCCGGCCCTGCTCCGCGAAGCCGGATACGCCACCGCCCGCATCGGCAAATACCACGTAGCGCCGGCCAGCGCCTACAAATTCGACGAGGCTCTGAGTGACGACGGCTCCAACCCGGTAAAAATGGCCGGTCAGTGTGCTACCTTCCTGGAAAGCAATAAGACCAGACCGTTTTTTCTGTACTTCTGCCCCACCGACCCGCACCGGGCCGGTAGCAACAAAAACCTGCCCTACGGAGCCAATCCGCACGGCAACAGACCGAACGGTCATGATGGGGTAACGGAAACAGTCTACGGCATGGACTCACTGCGGGTGCCGTACTTCCTACCCGATGCGCCCGAGACCAAAGCTGAACTTGCCCAGTACTACCAATCGGTTTCCCGAATGGATCAGGGTATTGGGAAGTTGTTTGACTTGTTGAAGGAAAAAGGGCTCTGGGAGAACACGATTGTTATCTACCTGTCTGATAACGGCATGCCCGTACCCGGTGCCAAAACCACGCACTACGAACCGGGGGTCCGCCTGCCGCTCATCATTCGCAATCCGTTTTCCAACCGCAAAAATCAGGTATGCGACGAACTGGTCTCCTGGGTAGATGTTACCCCAACGCTGCTGGACTATGCCGGCCTGAACCCACCCGTCATGGCCAACGCCAGCCGGCCGCAGGGTGGTGGCGAATACGGCGAACGCGGCCCCACCAACTTCTACCACGGCAAGTCCTGGAAAGGGTATTTCGACCGCAATGCCGGACCGAATAAGGCACCGTTCAAAGGCGACACGGTATTCCTGTCGCACACTTTTCATGAGGTAACCATGTACTACCCCATGCGCTCAGTGGTGACCAAACGTTACAAGCTCATCTGGAATGTGGCCCATGATCTGCCGTTCCCCTTTGCGTCTGATTTATGGGGTTCGGCCACCTGGCAGGGTTTTCTGAAGTCAGGGAAGACGCAGTACGGGCCGCGCACCAAAGAAGCCTATATGCGTCGGCCGGCCTTTGAACTGTACGACCTCGAAAAAGATCCGCAGGAGCGCACTAATCTGGTCCAAAACAAAGCCTATAAAACTATTTATGATACGCTGCTGGCGTCGCTAAAAAACTTCCAGGAGCAAACCAACGACCCCTGGCGGGTCAAATGGGTACATGAGTAGCCGGAACCCTATGAATTGCGATTAGGGTCCGGCGGTCGTATTACTCAAAGACCAGCCGGCCGTCGCCGGTAACCGACAGCCGTTGTTTACCTACCCAAACCTGCTGGTTTCTGACCCGGATCGTAGGGGGCAGTGCCTGTCCCAGAAAGCGGAACGTCAGCGTATGCTGTCCAACCCGCACCCTCTCTCCCTGGGCCTCACCCGAGCTGACCAGCATCACGGCCGCCCCACTCCTGCCCGACAGATCGACGCCAACACTGGTCCCATCGGCAAAGCGGACAACACTGGTTTCCCCTTTGGCGTATCGCGTCCAGTCCCGGGCTTCGCTGTTGAGTCGGCCCCACGTCAGGTGCTGACTGTAAGCCAGGATGTGCAGGGCGGTATCGGCTTTTGCCCCCATGTACCCCCTGGCTGGTTTCGTGAGGGCGGTAATCACAATATCGTTTTCATCCTGCCAGCGGTTGCGCCAGGCATAGAACCCATAGACACTATCGCGGTAACAGAGCGGCAGCACTTCGGCCGGATTTCGTTCGGGGAGGCCTACCGGCCAGTTGACAAAAGCACTAACGACAAATTGAGGATAGACGCTCGGTTCATACGGAGCGCCGGCCTGGGTATCCGGCTTCAGCAAAAAGCGGTTGTAGAACCAGCTGAAGGCGGCCTGTTCCTCAGACGGCAGTATACCGAAGGCCGAACTGAAATAACCAGCACCCGACAGCGTACGGCCCCATACATTATGAGGGTAGCCGCCCCGGATTGGCCAGACCTCGGGTTTGCCCTCGCGCACCACCGTGAGGTAGATCCATTTGAGCGCCGTCATGCGCACATTCGGCCGGCCGGTGTTGACAAAATCCATGCCCATCGCGTTGCGCCAGGCCTGCAGGGCGGTGAGGTACACGATATGCGAAGCCATGGAACCGGTCCCGTCGCCTTCGGCAAAATACCCGCCGTCGCCAAACCCCTGGGTGACGGCATGGACCATGCTCCGGCCGCTGACTTCCAGCAGGCTGTCGATCCGCGCCTGATCCACCCACGGCTCTTTGTGCAGCGCCAGCAGCACCAGGGCTGCCCCACCCACCTGCATACCGTAATGGTTGCTCTTGGGAGGCATGGTGCCGCTTACGAGAGCATCGAGGTCCACGGCTTTGTTGCCGTATTTCTGGGTGATACCCGCCTGGTACTGCGCCAGGGCTTTTCCCAGTCGCTCGGTGGTAGCTTTATCCCAGCCGTCGTAGCAAAGGTCATACCCTAATGCCAGCCAGCCCAGCACCGGCCCGGCGCGCAGGGCACCGCCCGGTTTTACATAGCTGTAGCGGTCGTCGCGATCACGCTGCCCCTGCAGGGCCAGTTCAAAACACCGGCGGCCCAGTTCGGCGTATGTTTCATCGCCCGTCAGTTGGTATAGCAGCCCGTAACCGGCCACATGACCGACCGTATATACCCCAGCCGTGTCGACTACGATGCTCTTCCCCTGCCCGGCTGCGTAAGCCTGCCGTGCCGGGTTAAACGCCCTGGGCATTCCGTCGCCGTTACCGCCGTCGAGCAGATAGCGCAGGCGCTGCAGCATGGCTTTCCCTTCCGGTGTTTCAGCTTTACGGCGCAGGGCGGGGAGGTTCTGCTTTCGGAAAAGCAACCGCGGATGCTCACCAGCGGTTACGGGAGTGAATGGCCGTACAGGAGTCCACCACGACGAAAAATCGGGTATCGGCGTATTCCAGGCCCCAAACTCCTGCGCCGGCGCGGAGCCGGTAACCAGCCCGAAAAGGAGGAGTGCAAGTGCTTGCTTCATAGACAACGATGAAACGGTTCAGGCAGGCAGATCCGGGAGGCCTTCACAAACGTACAATCCAAAGCCAGGCTCGTTGCGGGTAGGAGAAATGCCGAACCAGACGGTTAGTCCTCCGGGTAAGGTACGTAAACGAATCCGGCGAAATCGCCCTGGATCACGAACAGACAGCAATACTCTTCCGGGTTTTTGTAGTTTTCCTTAAAGAGGTCGACCGACTCCGGGCCGATGAATTTCAGCTGCACGAATTCGTCCAGCAGCGAAGCTTTATAATGCCACTGGTTGGCCAGTTCGTTCCTGCCAATCAGGAGCTGCCCGACCGGCACGTCCGTTCTGGCCAGGATAAAGATGGGGTGTTCCGAGAAGCCGCGCTTCCGGATCTGGTACGATGCTTCTTTCAGGTGATCGGCCACGAGCACGAAATCAGCCGAAATCTCGCCCATCAGCTTTTTGTTGATCTCCGGCGAGTTCGCATCGTCCAGCAGGGTGTTTTCGTTGCTATGGTTAATCATGGGTGTATTTAGAACCGTGCGGCCAGCAGAAGTTCGAGATCTTTGTACCGCATGTTGAACTTCTTGGCGATGTAGGCATTGGTTAAGGTGCCCTTATGGGTATAAACACCTTTCATAAACCAACGGTTCGCGTACATCATTTCTTCAATACCCCCGATGGTGCCGGTTTGCAGCAGAAACGGCAGGAAAATATTACTCAACGCCATACTGGCCGTATGCGCCACCCTGGCCGCGATATTCGGCACGCAATAATGAATGATTTCATGCGTGCGGAAAATAGGGTCTTTATGCGACGTCATTTTAGAAGTCTCGAAATTGCCACCCTGATCAATCGCCACATCGATGATAACCGAATTTGGTTTCATACGGGCCACCATTTCCTCTGTCACCACGATTGGACTCAGCCCATCTTCGGCCCGCATCGCCCCAATTACCACATCCGCCCGCTCAATGGCTTCGGTCAGCGTATCCGAATCGATGATGGAGGTATAGATGTTCTGCCCAAGGGCATACTTGAACCGCTGAAGCTTAAACAGGTGCTTGTCGAACACTTTAATATCGGCACCCATACCCAAGGCTGAGCGGACCGCATATTCGGCAACGGTACCGGCTCCCAGTACCACCACTTTGGTCGGAGGCACGCCGGTAATACCCCCGAGGATGATCCCCCGGCCGTTGCTGCTGCTGCTGAGGTATTCACCGGCAATAAGCAGGACGGTACAGCCGGCAATCTCGCTCATCGTCCGGATCACGGGTAATCCGCCGGCTTCGTCTTCGATATACTCGTAGCCGATGCCGGTAATGTTGCGACTGTTCAGCCGTTCGAAATAATCCCGCTCGTGAGCCGGCAGGTTCAACGCAGAAATAAGGGTGCTGCCGGGTTTGATCAGCTCGAACTCCCCGTCAATAAGGGGCTCAATTTTCAGGATAACGTTCGCATCGTATACTTCCTTAGGCGAATACACGATCTGGGCGCCGGCTTCGCTGTATTCATTGTCCGCAAATTTGGCTCCTTCGCCCGCTCCTTTTTCATAGAGCACACTATGTCCGTTTCGCACCAGTATAGCCACAGCTTCGGGGGTAAGCGCAATGCGGTTCTCCTGAAACGATACTTCTTTGGGTAAGCCGATTGCCAACCCATTTTTGCTGGTTTTAACGGCCAGTGGTACTTCCTGCGGGTACAGGACGGTTTGCTTTGCTAATTCTTCAAATCCGGTCATGCCAGTATTTTCTCCCTTTCGACGCTTCGCCGGCCGGTTGGTTCGGCCGTTACTTGTACGCGGTAGTAACAGGGCGGCCACAGCGATTCGACCCGCTCCGGCCACTCGACAAAACAAAAATTTCCTGAATCAAAATATTCTTCGATGCCGATATCCAGTGCTTCGGCTTCGTTGCGCAGCCGGTAACAATCAAAATGATAGACGGACTCGCCGGTACGCGTTGTGTATTCGTTTATGATCGAAAACGTTGGGCTCTGCACCATACTCACTACCCCCAGTGCCCGGCATAACGCCTTGATCAGGGTGGTTTTGCCCGCTCCCATTTCGCCCTCAAACAACCACACCTTACAACCCCGGCCTTCTTCGAGCAACTGGCGGGCTACCTCATCTAATTCATCGATATTTTGCATCATCAACCCCATGCACCCGATGTTGTTTGAACCGCAAAGATAAAGTTTTTAGGCTTTGTACGTACTTACGGACTAAAGCTGCCATGGCGGACCACCGCCGGTACGGGTACGTTACACCTTCCGCATGGGGCGGCTGAGCAACCGGTTGGCCTCACCATCACCCGAAAACTTCTCTTTCTCCGGATTCCAGCGGAGCGGGCGGTTCAACTGATAGGCAATGTTGCCGATGTTGCAGACAGAGGCCGTACGGTGGCCTACCTCTACGTCGCAGATCGGCTTCTGCCGGTTTCGGATGGCTTTAAAGAAGTCTTTGTAATGGTTGTCGCTGAAGTAAACACGCTTGTCGCTCTCGCCCATTGGCTTCTCTTTCAGGGTTTCGGGCGTAGTTACCAGTTCACCACGGGCAACTTTTACCTCGCCCTCGGTCCCGATAAATTGGCAGTACTGCTTGCCCTCGACCGGTGCGTGCAGCATGGTCACGCCGTTGGCGTAGCGGTAGGTCAGGCCGGGTTTACCGCCTTCACTGGTGGGAATGATCTCGATAGGGCCGGAGCCATCCATTTCCATTCCCCACTGGGCAATATCGAACATATGGGCACCCCAGTCGGTCATGCCGCCCCCGCCGAATTCTTTATAGCCCCGCCAGTTGGGCCAGAAGGTAGCCGTCAGCGGGGGTGCCAGCTGATTGTTATATGGCCGTTCGATGGTGTTCGGGCCAAGCCAGGCATTCCAGTCGAGGCCTTCCGGTGTTGGTTCAGCCGCCAAATCCCAGTCTTTCGGGGGGCCACCCACGTTGACCCGGACTGTTTTCAGTTCACCGATGTAGCCATTGCGGACGAGTTCGACCGCCTGCCGGAATTCGGGCCAGGACCGTTGCATGCTGCCGGTCTGTAACACCCGCTTGTGTTTGCGCACAGCGTCGACCATCGCCCGCCCTTCGGCTACGGTCAGCGACAGGGGTTTTTCGCAATAAATATCTTTGCCAGCCGCGGCTGCTTTTACGGTCAGGGCGCTATGCCAGTGATCGGGCGTGGCAATAATCACGGCATCAATATCTTTGCGGCTGAGCAGTTCGCGAAAATCCCGGTAGGTATCAATTCCTTTGCTGTTCTGCTGCCCTTTTTCGGTGTAAAAGGCTTTCACCGCATCAACAAACGCGGTTAATTTGGCGGGGTAAACATCACAGGCCGCTACTATCTGCCCCTCGCCGGTTTGCAGGAAGTTGCGCCGGAGGGTGCCACTCTGCCGGCCGGTTCCGATAAAGCCCAGCGTGACCATATCACTGGGGGCGGTATAGCCGCGGCCGCCCAGCACATAGCGGGGAACAATAAAAAAGGAGGCAATGCCGGCCGTTGTTTTCAAAAATTGTCGGCGTTCAATGGTAGAAGCAGGGTTCAGTTGCTCTTTTTTCATGGAAGGAAGATACACCTAGTTAAGACTCTACAAGTTACGACAAAACCTTATGTCACGTACCATTCAGGTTGGATTAATCGGCTTTGGCCTCTCGGGGCGCTACTTTCACGCGCCCTTTCTCACGGTAAACCCCCAGTTCAGACTGGCAAAAGTGGTAGAACGGCACCGCAACGATGCGCAGCTGTTTGACCCGTCTATCCAGACGGTCCGCAGCCACGACGACCTGCTGAGCGACCCCAACATTGACCTGGTCATTGTCGGTTCGCCCAACGACACCCACTACCCCTACGCCAAAGCCGCACTGGAGGCCGGCAAGCATGTGCTGATCGAAAAACCCTTTGCCAACACATCACAACAGGCGCGGGAACTGCTCGACCTGGCAACCGCAAAGGGACTGGTGGCCATACCATACCAGAACCGGCGCTACGACGCCGATTTTCTGACCATTCAGCAACTGCTTGGTGAGGGAAAGCTTGGTGAAATAGTCGAATACGAAGCCCATTTCGACCGCTACCGGCCCGACGTGCTGAACTCCTGGAAAGAACTGGACCCCGAAGGGGGCGGCAATTTGCTGAACCTGGGCCCGCACCTGATCGATCAGGCTGTAGTGCTATTCGGTGTTCCCAACGCCGTCTTTGCCGAAGTGCGCACGGTGCGGCCCGGCGGGGTGCTGGACGATTACTTCGACATCCGGCTCTACTACCCCGATAAGCGCGTGATCCTGAAATCCAACATGATGGCCGCCGATAACAGCCTCCGCTACATCATCCACGGCACCAAAGGCTCGTTTGTGAAACACGGCCTCGACATTCAGGAAGAAACGCAGCGCAAGAACATCCTGCCCAACACGCCCGACTGGGGTCAGGAGCCCCAAAGCCAGTATGGCACCCTTACTACCCCGGAGGGCAAGCAGACCATCCCCAGCCAGCGGGGCAACTACCACCATTTTTACGACAATCTTTACCGCGCCATCGTCGGCGAAAGCGGGCCCGAAGTCACCGCCGAACAGGCGTATGCTACGATCCGGATTATGGAACTAGCGGTGGAGAGCAGCCGGACGAGGGGAGTGTGCAGTTTGCAGTAGGCAGTTCTCAATTGGCAGAAAAAGCAGAGCCGGGCTACTAAACAGCCCGGCTCTTTTACCTGAAGGTGGCCTAACCGGCAGTCTTCCTACTTGGAACTGCCTACTGCCAACTCTTAATACCCCGGATTCTGCTTCAGCGTGGGTGTGCCGTTTTTGGAACTGTTGGTAATCTCGTCAATCGGCAGCGGGAAATATTCATTCTTGCCTTTGGTGAATTTCGCACCGGCCAGATACGTCCGCTTCTTCGATTCCGTTTCCAGGTATTTGTTCAGCACCTGGTCGGCAATGCCCCAGCGTACCAGATCAAAGAACCGGTGGCCTTCCATGGCGAATTCCAGACGCTGCTCAAACTGCACGGCTTTGCGGGCGGAGGCTTTATCGGCAAACACCGGTGAACCTGCCGGATACAGATCGATCACGTAATTAGCCGCCGGCGAGCCATCCGCATTGGTAACATACTTGCTGTCCTTGGCCCGCTTCCGGATCATGTTCACCAGTTCACGCGCCCGATCCAGACTTCCCACTTCTACTTCTGCCTCAGCCAGCCACAGCAGGACGTGCGACAGGCGGATCATGCGGTAGTTGTTAGCCAGCCGGCGCTTGTTGGTCGAGTGGGTGTTTGTGCCTTCTTCGCCCCGGTAATACATCCATTTCTTTCCGGTATACGGACCGCCATAGTTCTGGTCGCGCACCCAGGTTACCCCCGGCATCGGTCCCCAGTCCAGGAACGGAATACCCCGGCGGCCAACGGTCCAGTCCAGACGCGGATCCAGCGGAGTGGTATTGTCAGGGGTATAAGCCTCGTTTGCTTTGAGGCCCTGGTCGGTTTTCAGGTCACTGTCGTTGAAAGTGTCCAGCAACGGCAAACCATTGGCACTGGTCTTATACGCGTTGACCAGGTTCAGCGACGGCTGGTAAAAACCGCAGCAGCCACCACCCGGGGCACCGGAGAAGTACGGCCAGTTCAGCGTTTCGCCGGCGTTACCGTTGTTCCCATTGGTACCATCGTTCACCGAAAACTGTACCTCAAAAATTGACTCGGCATTGTTGTTGGTAGCCGCCCGGAAGTTGTCATGAAAATCGACCAGTTTGTAGCGATTGCTGTTGACAATGGCATCGAGCAGGGGCTTGGCCTCCAGAAACTTGTTCTGGAACAGATACGCTTTGGCCAGGAACGCCATGGCCGCAAACTTGGTAGCGCGTCCTTTCTGCGATTGCGTTTCCGGCAGGGCATCGGCAGCCGCTTTAAAATCAGCTTCGATATTGGGCCAGATGTTCTTATCGTTTGCGATCTTGGTTGAATTCGGGTCGGTAGCACTGTACGTCTTCTCGTCGATGTACGGAATCATGTTCCACATCTTCTTTCCCTCAAAGTGGTAATAGCCGCGCAGAAAACGAGCCTCCGCAATCACCAGCTTCTTTTCGGCATCGGTCATATCCTTCGCCTGCTCTACTGCCTGCAACACAACATTCGCCCGCGAAATGGCGTCGAAGGTGTGGCGCCACTTACCGGTCATGTGGGCCAGGTTAGCCTGGCCCTCGTAACGCTCCATAAAAGAAATCTCCGGCTGGTCACCAGCGTCGGTGCCTTTGTAGGCATCATCGGAGGTAACCCCACCGTACACCCAGTTGGATACGGCTGCATGCCAGTCGGTCGTTCCCGAACCAATACCATCCAGCAGGGAGTAGGTACCAATCAGCAGGGTGTTTACCCCGATTTTGTTGGTGAGCTGATCCAGGGCAGCCACGCCCTGAGGTCTAACATCTAAGAAGGACTCGCTACACGAGGTGACAAACCCCACCGTCAGCAACGAAGCGAGAATAACTGTTTTTTTCATACTCTTTATGACAAAGAAATGAGATCAGAATGAAAGGAATAAATTAGAGACTCAGGCGAAGGCCCACCAATACCGTTCTGGCCACGGGATACGCGCCTTCATCAACACCCAGGTGAATATCTGCGTTGTTGTCACCTGACCGACGGAGGTTAACGTCCGGATCGAGGCCGCTATACTTGGTAGCCGTCAGCAGGTTCTGTCCCTGCACATAGATCTGAGTCTGACCGATACCCAGGCGACGCTGTAAACCGGCCGGCAGGGTGTAGCCCAGCTGAATGTTCTTTAACCGGAGGTAAGAGCCCTTCTCTACGAAGTAAGAGGATACCTGCTGGCTGGTGGCATCTGTCGAGCGCAGCTGCGGCAGGATAGCATCCGTCTTACCCGGTCTCCAGGAATCATAGAGCATCCGCTTGCTCCGGTTGCCCTGGAACACCTGGAAATCGGTCCAGTACTTCATGTAGTTGAAGATGTCATTGCCCTGCACCCCCTGACCGAACATGGTCAGGTCAAAGTTCCGGTAGCCCAGGTTCACGTTCAGACCGTAGGTAAAGTTCGGGTGCGGGTTACCGATGAAGGTACGGTCAGAGGAGTTAACAACCCCGTTACCATCAACATCGCGGAAGATAAAGGAACCGGCGCGGTTGTAGGTACCAAACTGCGGAGCCGCTTTGGCAGCCTCATCGGTCTGGAAGATACCATCAACAACCAACCCGTAAAACGACCCGATCGGATAGCCAACTTTGGTGGCACTCATCGCCGGCAGACGGGTTCCGAAACCGAATTTAAGGGAGTTTGGATCATCATTTATCTTCAATACTCTGTTGCGATA
The DNA here is from genome assembly GCF_039541915.1 of Nibrella saemangeumensis. Classification (NCBI taxonomy): domain Bacteria; kingdom Pseudomonadati; phylum Bacteroidota; class Cytophagia; order Cytophagales; family Spirosomataceae; genus Nibrella; species Nibrella saemangeumensis. The sequence continues at coordinate 23,778 of NZ_BAABHD010000084.1, read as the reverse complement.
GCCGGAGATATTACCTCCGATGGAGTAGCGCAGTTCGCCACCCATGGCCTTCCCGTTGTAATTGATGCTCAGGTCGATCCCCTTGTTCTGCATATTACCGATGTTGGTAAACGGCACGGTAGCGATCCCCTGCGTCAGCGGAATGGCAACCTGGTTCAGCATGTCGGTCGTCTTCCGGATATACCAGTCGAAAACTACCTCCAGTTTGTTGTTCAGCAAGCTGGCATCGAAACCAATGTTGGTAGACGTTGTTGTTTCCCACTTACCGTTCGGGTTACCAAACTGCACCAGGTCGAAGCCAGGCACGATAGAGGTTTTAGCACCGTTGATATCGTAATGGTTCTCAACCGGCCGTGACTCATACAAGGTGTAACCATTGTAGATGTTCGGGATGTTCTGGTTACCCGTTTTACCCCAGCCGGCCCGCAGTTTCAGATCAGACAGGAAGCCGATGTTCTTCATCGCGTCCAGTTCGGTCAGGCGGATACCCACACTGGCGGCCGGGAAGGTCGCGTAGCGGTTGCCTAAGCCAAAGCGCGATGAACCATCCCGACGCAGGGTGAAGTCGGCCAGGATCAGGTCTTTGAAGGAGTAGTTTACTTTACCGAACAGCGAGAACAGGCGCGTGCGGTTGGCACCACCACCACTGTTCTGCAGGCCTAGCGGACTACCGGCGTTCAGATACCGGTAGTCGAGGTCGTCGAACGCGTAGTTACTGCGGGTAGCGTTGAAACCAAACGAATACGTGGCAATGGCTTCGGTACCGGCCAGGATATTGAAGTTATGCACGCCGACAGCCTTGTTATACGTCAGCGTATTATACCAGGTCCAGGAGTTATCGTAGCTGTTGGATACCACCAGGCTATTGGCGTTCCGGGCCTCCGGAGACTCCGGGTCACGCGGGGTATAGGCGCTGGTATTGTACAGGTTGTACTCCACCCCAAAGCTGGACCGGTAGGTCAGGCCCTTCAACAGATCCACTTCGCCGAACACATTACCAAACAGGTGTACTCCTTTGGTACCGTTATCTCTCGAACGGAATGGGTCAGACAGGGGGTTACGGGCGTTACCCAGGTTCAAACCTTTGGCACCGGCCAGGTTACCCATGACGTCATACACCGGAATGAGCGGATGGCTGCGTACAGCAAACGCAATCGGGTTGGATTCGTCGTTGTTGGTAATACCAATCCGGTCATCGTACGATACCGTGAAGTTTTCACCGATACGAACCCGGTTCCGAACCTTAAATTCGGTGTTGGCCCGCAGCGAATACCGCTTATAGCCGGTATAGCGCAGAATACCGTTCTGGTTGAAGTAATTCATGGAGATCGCGTAGGATCCTTTGTCGGTTCCACCGCTGGCTCCCAACTGGTAGTTGGAAATAGAAGCCGGGTCAAAAATTACATCCTGCCAGTCGGTACCCTCCTTGTTGGCTTTGGTAATCATGAACTTGGAGCTACCCAGGGCCGGATCATTCAGATCGTAGGTGTAGTTGAGGTATTTACCACTGGCATCGCGCTGAATCCGGGGATCGCCTTCCATCGCACCGGATGGATAGATATAGTCCGGAATGCGGGGCGTTGCACCGCTTCCGTACTGGCCATGGCTGGGGGTACGGCCTACGTTTTTCTCCGACTCCCAGATTAGCTGCCCTAACTCCTCCGAATTCAGCAAAGGCAGAAACTTACCGGGCTGTTGAACCCCGGTATACATATCAAAGGTAATCTTCGGCTCACCGGGTTTGCCTTTCTTAGTGGTAATGATCACCACCCCGTTGGCAGCACGCGCCCCGTAGATGGAAGCCGCCGACGCATCTTTCAGCACCTGCAGACTCTCGATGTCATTGGGGTTGATGTTGTTGAGGTTACCCGTCGTCGGTACACCGTCGACAATGTACAGCGGAGAGTTGTTGTTGATGGTACCGAAGCCACGTATACGTACCATGGTACCACCACCCGGCGAGTTGTCGTTGCCGACGGTTACCCCGGCGGCCCGGCCCTGTAGCTGCTGGGCCAGGCTGGCGGCCGGAATGGCCGTTAGTTCAGCCCCTTTTACCACCGTTACCGCACCCGTGATATCTTTTTTGCGCTGCGTACCGTAACCCGTTACGATAACCTCTGATAAGGTCCGGGTGTCGGACTGGAGTGAAATGGCCAGCGAATTTCGGTTTCCGATAGTTACGTCCTGGGTGAGATACCCGATAGCAGAAATAGTCAGTACATCCCGGCCGGTTGGCACATTTAGGGTAAAGTTTCCATCGGCATCCGTTGCTACACCCGTCTGAGTGCCTTTCACAACAACGTTAACTCCGGGCAGTGGGGTGTTCTCGTTACTGTCGGTAATTCGACCGGTGATACGCCGGTCCTGGGCCATGGCCCCTACACACAGCAGCCAGCTCAAAGCCAGCAAAGGGAGCACACGAATTCCCTTCAGCTTTTGGTAAGCGTGTTTCATGGAGAGAATGATTAGAGAAAAAGGAAAAAGATAGATCCCTGGGGATTACCCTAGGATTTTTTCAAAAGTAATTAAGAACTCCTTTTATAACTTTAATTTTTATGAGATTAATCATAAATTAATCACTTTTTAATATGGCCGCACGATAAAAAAAGCTGCCCTCTGGATAAGAAGACAGCCTGGCTAAGCTTTTTCGGATATGATTACTTAAGGTTCAAGGCTTCAATGATTCTTTTTACCTTTTCTTTCAATTGTCCATAAACGGCGTCAAATTCTTCTTTGCTGCCCAATGGCTCGGTCACGCTGACGTAGAACTTGATCTTCGGCTCGGTACCCGACGGCCGGGCCGAAATCTTGGACCCATCGGCCGTAAAGAACTGCAGCACGTTGGAGGATTCGATACCCATGCGTCCGGCTTCGATATCAGTCGTTTCGCCGGTCTGCACGTTGGTACGCTTCAGTTGCTTGTAGTCGTCCATCCGCACGACGGGTACACCGGCAATCTCCTTGGGCGGATTGGCGCGAAAATCGGCCATCATCTGCTGGATCTGCTCGGCTCCTTCCTTGCCCTTTTTGGTCAGCGATACCAGCGATTCGTAATAGAAACCGCTTTCCATGTACATCTCCATCAGCAGGTCAAACAAACTCTTGCCGTTATCTTTGGCGTAAGCCGTCAACTCAGCGATGATGGCGCAGGAAGCAATGGCGTCTTTATCCCGTACGAAGTCGCCGATGAGGTAGCCGTAGCTCTCTTCACCCCCGCCGATAAACTGCTCTTTGCCTTCCAGTTCGCGGATTACTTCGGCAATGTACTTAAAGCCGGTGAGGGTGTTGTAGCATTTTACCCCCTGCTGCTCGCACATTTTGTCGATGAGGTCGGTGGTCACGATGGTCTTGGCCACAAATTCCTTACCGGTCAGCTTCCCGGCATCTTTCCAGGCTTTCAGCAGGTAGTAAATAATCAGGCTGGCCATCTGGTTGCCGTTCAGCAGTTCAAACTGGCCGTGGTGGTTGCGGGCCCCCGCGCCCACGCGGTCGGCATCCGGGTCGGTAGCCATCACCAGATCAGCGTCAATGGACTTGGCCAGTTCCAGCGCCAGGTGCATGGCTTCGCGCTCTTCGGGATTCGGATACGATACCGTCGGGAAGTTGCCATCGGGTACCGCCTGCTCTTTCACAACATGCACGCTGGTAAAGCCCAGTTCTTTCAATACACGAGGCACCAGCGTAATACCCGTTCCGTGAATAGGCGTAAAGACGATCTTCATGCCGCTCTGGCGGGCAATGGCATCGGGGTTTATCGAGTTAGCTTTAACAAGTTTTACATAGGCATCATCAACTTCCTCGCCGATCATGTGGATTCGCTCCGGCACCCCGTCGAACTTAATATCGTCGATGGACTGGATCTTATTCACCTCGGCGATGATGTTTTTGTCGTGGGGCGCTACCACCTGCCCGCCGTCGGTCCAGTAGGCTTTATAGCCATTGTATTCCGGGGGATTGTGCGAAGCCGTCACGACCACCCCACTATGACAGCCCAGGTGCCGGATGGCAAACGACAGTTCGGGCGTTGGGCGTAGTTCTTTGAAGAGGTATACAACCATGCCATTGGCGGAGAAAATATCGGCCACGATCCGGGCGAACTCCGGACTCATCCGGCGACTGTCGTGGGCAATGGCTACTTTGATCTGCTCATGGGGAAAAGCAGCGTTCAGGTAATTGGCCAGACCCTGGGTGGCCGCTCCGACGGTGTAGCGGTTCATGCGGTTGGAACCGACGCCGATAATGCCCCGGAGGCCACCGGTACCAAATTCAAGGTCTTTATAAAAGGAGTCGATCAGGTCGGTGGAGCTGCCGCTATCCATCATGTTCTGAATGGCGGCTTTGGTGTCGGCATCGTAGTTGCCGGATAACCAGCGGTCTATTTTCTGCTGCGTAGACGAATCAATGGCTGTTGTCATAGAAATAGGTAAGATTGGAATTGGCTGCCAATTTACGGTTCTGCCTCTATGTGTCAAATTCCTTCGCTAATATCGTAGCGTTAATTTTGGCGGAGCAGGCATTAGGTACCAACGCTATGCCCTACAAAACTTTCTGTTATTGTTAGAAGCACACCTACCTGACCCGCAAATCGTTCTATCTTTGTTAAAAACCAGCCGCTGCCATGAACGCCAACGTTGAGACCCAAAAATTAACCGTGGCTGAATTCCACCATATGGAGTTCGACGATGCGGATACCCACCTGTACGAACTGCTTGACGGTGACCTCGTAAGAAAGAAAGCTCCCTCCCCCCAACATCAGCTCGTATTAGGTGAACTGGCGTTTAGCCTGCATACGTATGTTAAACAACAGCAACTCGGGGAAATCCTTTTTGCCCCCGTTGATGTGTTCCTGGATGAGTACACAGCTCCGCAGCTCGACCTGGTATTCGTGCCGCAGAGCAATGCCTCTATCATCACCCGCGATGGGGTAATGGGCATTCCGGCTCTGGTCGTGGAGGTAATCTCGCCCTCGTCGGTGTACCGCGACCGGGTTACCAAAAAGGAACTATACGCCCGCTTTGGCGTGCAGGAATACTGGCTGGTAGATTCTGCCGACGGCTTTATTGAAATCGTTACGCTCCAGGAAGGGCGCTACCAACTTCTCAGTGCCGCGTCTACGGAAGAAGGCCAGCTCACTTCCGGCGTACTCCCCGGCCTGACCCTTGACCTGAATGCGTTGTTTGTGTAAAATAGGTTTTCAGCGCTTTGCGGCAACCGCGTTCCGTTCCGCCTTCAAAAAAGCAATTGCCCGGTCGTAGTATTGATCAATCATTACGCCTGGACCGTGCCCTCCTTCCGGCACAATGACCAGTTCACTTTTGACACCCTCCTTCTGTAATTTGTCATACAGTTTCTCGCTCTGGCAATGCGGCACCAGCGGGTCTTTGTTGCCGTGAAAAATCAGAAACGGCGGATTGCCTTTCCGGACATAACTGATGGGGTTGGCCAGCGCCACCTTATCCGGATTCTCCTGAATGGGGCCACCGATCAGCGAGGACTCCGGCGACTTCGCTTCGTTGTGTGAAAAGGAACTGCCGCAGCTATCCATGATCAGGAAATCCGTCGGCCCGAACCAGTCGACTACGGCATTAACCTGGCTGCCCGTTCCGGTGAATTTGCCCAGACTGCCCTCGATGTCGACATCCAGCCCTTTGAACGTTTCCTTTTTCACTCCGTTGGTCGTACCCGCCATTGTGGACAAATGCCCGCCCGACGACCAGCCTGTGATGCCAATAAACGAGTTATCAAGACCAAACGTTGACGCGTTGGCCCGAACAAAGCGGATGGCAGCTTTTACGTCCTGAATCTGAGCGGGAAATTTGGCATCGCTGCTGGACCGATGGTTGATGCTCACGACCGCAAACCCATTCTCCAACAGCTTCTGACCTAATCCGGCAGAAAACGTAGCCGCTTTGGATGAGTTGGAAAACCAGGCGCTGCCGTAGACACACACCACAATTGGAAAGGGGCCGGTGCCGTTCTTCGGCAAATGAATATCCAGCCGGTGCCCGACAATGCCATCGCCGACGTAGTCGATGTCCAGCCAGTATCTGGCGGATTGGATTGCTATCTTCTCGAAGTCAGGTTCGCGATTCTGCGCCATTGAAACCAGTGATGCCAAAGCGAAAACAAAGGTTAGCGATTTTTTCATAAGTGATAACCAGGGTGAAGATATTCTCCGGATAACAGCGCTATTCTTGTTCCTTGTCCGACCTTATTCGTTGATAATTAAACGCATTAACAGAAACAGCACCGACGGGCAAACCAGGCAACCCAGGCCGGTGTAGAACGTGGCGGTCAGGGCCCCGTAGGGCACCAGTTTGGGATCGGTGGCTGCCAGACCAGCCGACACGCCACTGGTAGTGCCAATTAATCCTCCGAATATCATGGCCGTGTGCGGATTGTCGAGCCCAACGAAACGGGCCATAAAGGGCGTAGCTACCGTGACGAAAATAGCCTTCACCAAACCAGCGGCTATACTCAGCGCCATCACATCTGAAGGGGCTCCGATGGCCGCGCCCGTTACCGGGCCCACAATGTAGGTGCAGGCACCGGCCCCGATGGTGGTCAGGCTGACCGCGTCGGTATAGCCCCAGAGCAGCGCGATGGCCACCCCGCCGATAAAGGAGAGCACGATCCCAATAAACAGCGATAAAGCACCAACCCAGCCTGTCTGCTTCATCACCACAAAACTGGCCCCCATGGCAGTGGAAACAATAGCGAAGTCACGAAACATAGAACCACCCAGCAAACTGAACCCCGAGAACAGCTTCAGGTCAGCCAACCCTTTTTCACCCCCGGAATACAAGCCACCGAGGTACGCCAGCACCAGGCCCGCGAAGATGGCGATGGCCGACCCCGGAAGTTTCCGGTTGGTGAGTATACGGGAAATGATGGCCGAACTGTACATAATCAGCCCCACCGCCAGAAAGGCCACAATAAGGCCGTTCTTTTCAAGGAACCGGGTGATAATGTCCATGGTGGTCGGTAGATTTAGGCTTAGCCAATTTCGTGAGCAGCGGGATAGTAGATACACAGAGCACAACCGGTACTGTGCCGGCCAGTATGGCAATAAAGCCGCTGGAAACCGCCAGTTTTACGTTCTGAATGGCCGACATGGCTACCACAATCGGAATATAGAGCTGACTCCAGAACTGAATGCCGCTTTCGGTCAGCTTGTCCATGTAGCCTTTCTTCGTAAACCAGTCGTTCACCAGAATGAGCAGCAGCATGGCAAAGCCAACCCCGCCCACGTTGGCGTCGATGCCAATCAGATGGCCGAGCAGTTCACCCGTTAGTTGGCCGATCACGTAGCAGAACGCCAGGATAGCCACACCGTATATAGTCATGGGGAAGGAGTTATGAGTTAAGAGTGATGAGTGATGAGTTAAAAGTTATCACTCATTCTTGAATAAAGCTTTCAAATCGTTCTTGGTGACTTTGCCCATGGCGTTGCGGGGCAGGTCATCGACAAGCCGGTACTGCCGGGGTAGTTTGTAGCCGGGCATCCGCTCGCGCAGCCAGGTGTTAATGTCGGTAGTGGTTACGGCGTTGTCTTTCAGGATGAGCACGGCGGATACCAGTTCACCCCATTCATCGTTGGGAATACCCACCACACTGCAATCGCTGATGGCGGGATGGGTGCGCAGGACTTCTTCAATTTCGAGGGCGGAGATTTTGTACCCGCCCGATTTGATAATGTCGATGGAGTCTCGGCCTAGTATGCGGTAGTAGCCGTCTTCGACCACGGCGATGTCGCCCGTGCGAAACCAGCCATCTTCTGAAAATGCTTTCTGCGTAGCGTCGGGTCGGTTCCAGTATTCCAGGAATACGTTGGCCCCCTTTATCTGGATCTCACCGGGCTGTCCATCAGGCACATCTTCATTCTCCTCGTTTATCAATCGAACACTGACACCTGGCAGCGGCAGACCAATGTAGCCCGTCCGACGCTCACCATCATAAGGATTGCTGATTCCCATCCCGATTTCCGTCATGCCGTAGCGTTCGAGCAGGGTATGGCCGCTGATAGCTTTCCACCGTTCCATCACCGAAGCCGGTAGAGCCGCTGAACCCGATACCATCAGGCGGAAGCGGGACAGCGTTGCTGATATCCGCTGCTGCTCATCGGCTGTGAGACCTTCCCAATATGCAATCAGCTTAAAGTAAATGGTTGGCACCGCCATAAACACATTGACCTGCCCGTGCTGGAATATGCCAAATATCACTTCGGCCGAGAAGTTGGGCAGAAACTCAACGGTGGCACCAGACCAGAGCGCACAGGAAACTACGTTGACGATACCATGAACATGGTGCAGCGGAAGTACGCACAGAACATGGTCGATTGATGACCACTGCCAGACATCTACCAGCGTCGAAATCTGCGCTTCCAGGTTGGCGTGGGTAGTCACCACCCCTTTGGGCAGGTTGGTGGTCCCGCTGGTGTACAGAATCATAGCCCGGCGACTACCATCCAAATCAGGCAGTGCTTTAGAACGATTTGCCTCGTCCTCCTCACCCAGTACAATCAGCCGCAGTCCTTTTTCTTCCACCAGGGGGGCCAGTAATTCTGCAAATGGCTTATCGGCTACGACTATCTGGGTACCGGTATCTTCAATGACATACCGCAGCGAAGGAAGCGGATACGACAGCGCCAGCGGAACCGCAACGCCACCGGCCCGCCAGATCCCCCATTGCACCCGTACGTAATCGAACCCCGGCGTTACCATGAAAGCTACACGGGCTTCGGTGAGGTCCGTCGAATCCTCCAGTAAAAGAGCCGCTATGGCCGCTGAGGCATCGAGGAGTTGCTGATAGGTATACGATTGACCGTCCAAAATAACGGCTGTCAATTCGGCATTACGAGTAGCGTTTTGAATCAGTTGAAGCATAAAAGTAAATCAGCTTATCTTTTTTGACGAAATATACATCGTCATTATTCCCGCAAAGACGGTCGGAATCGCGTAAATCAGAAAGTTGGCGACCATCGATAAACCCATACCAATTAACACTCCTCCTATTGCAGGGCCAATAATCCCGCCGAGCCGGCCAATGCCAATGGAATAGCCTACGCCCGTAGTCCGGAACTCGGTGGGGTACATCCGCGCGGCCACGGCATACAATCCGACAAAGCCCCCCTGTATCCCAAACCCCAGCAGACCGAAGACGAACAGCAGCACCGTTGAACCGATAAATAGCTGGAAAGCCGCCATCAGCACACCCGTCAGAATCAGGATAACACCAATTGTCCGTTTAAGGCCATACCGGCTGGAAAAGTACCCCTGCGTCACGATACCGAAAAAAGCGCCTACGTTGAAAACCGTTCCGGCGTAGATAGCCAGTTCGACCGACAGCCCGGCGTTGGAGGCCAGTTTGGGAATCCAGCTCGTGAGAAAGTACAGGGTAGCAAACGCCAGAAACAAGGCAATCCACAGCTGAATGGTTGGTAGTTTGTATTCACCATCCAATACTGAATTGATGGGCATACCCTGCCGCTTAACTGGTTTGGCAGGTAGCGTATCCAATTGACCCGCCCCCATCCGGGCCAGAATGTCGTTCGCCTTTTCCAGCGCCTGTCGGGGCTGTGATTTCAGGTAAAACTCCAGCGACTCTGACAGCAGGAAATAAACCAGCGGCAAAGCCATCAGCGTAGCTACGCCCGCCAGTTGAAATATTGAGGGCCAGCCGTACTGGGGAATAACTTTTGCGGCTACCAGGCCCGACGCAACTGCGCCTACGGGATAGCCTGACACTACGAAGCTCACCCAGAAATCTCTTGTCTTATCCGGCGTATACTCGGCAGCCAGCGCGGCCGTACTGGCCAGCATACAGCCGATACCTAACCCGCTGATAAAGCGAAACCCAATCAGGGCAACAACGGAAGTAGAATAAGCGGTCAGGAAAATACTGGTGCCCATAATGGCCGCGCTAACCAGAATCATCGCTTTTCGACCGATTTTATCAGCATAAGGAGTCAGGAACAACGCCCCGAAGGTCATGCCAACTAAGCCCGAACTGAAGACAATACCCAAGGCTTCAGGACTGACGCTCCAGCCTTTGGCGATGGCGGGAGCAGCATACGAGATAACCATCACGTCCATGCCGTCGAGCATGTTCATCAGGAAGCAGATAAGCACCGTAGCGTATTGAAGCCGTGTAATTGGCCGCTGGTCTATGAGGGGTTTCGAACTAACCTCCATGGGTTAAAGGGGTTTAGGCACTCGCAAAGGCTACTTCAGCCCCAACATTCGGATGGCATTCTCTTTCAGGATTAAGGGCTTGACTTCCTCCCGAAACCCGGCTTCGTCAAAATCCTTCATCCAACGGTCGGGCGTAATCAGCGGAAAATCCGTCCCAAACAGCATCCGGTCTTTCAGCATGGTATTGGCGTACTGCACCAACTGCTTCGGGAAGTACTTGGGCGACCAGCCACTCAGGTCAATATAGATATTCGGTTTGTGCATCGCAACCGACAGGGCTTCGTCCTGCCATGGCCAGCTGGGGTGCGCAATGATGATGGGATTGTCTGGAAAGTCAATCGCTACATCGTCCAGGTGAATCGGGTTGGAGTATTCCAGCCGGAAACCTCCTCCCCCGCGTACACCCGACCCGAACCCGGAATGGCCCGAATGAAAGAGCATCGGCAACCGGTACTCGGCAATGACTTCGTAGAGGTGATACGCCATCCGGTCGTTGGGGTAAAAGCCCTGCACCGTCGGGTGAAACTTAAAACCTTTTACGTCGTAGTTTTCAATCAGGTTGCGGGCTTCGCGGGCACCCATCCGCCCTTTGTGCGGGTCGATGCTGGCGAAGGCAATCATGACATCGGCGTTTTTCTGCGCCCCTTCGGCCACCTCCTCATTCGGAATCCGGCGCTTACCCACGTTGAACTCCGAGTCGACGGTAAACATCACAAACGCCATGTTCCGCTCCCGGTAGTAGTCCGCCGTTTCCTGAATGGTCGGGCGCTTGTCGGATTTGAAGTATTTGGCAAAAGCCTCATCCAGTTCCGGACGAAAGTCGTCATGCGGCTGCCAGCACGATGCCTCGGCATGCGTGTGGACGTCGATGGCGGTGATTTTTTCTATATCAATCATAATTGCTTACTCCACAAATCCGGCTTTCGCCTTTACGCCTGTTTTCACCCAGCGACGCAGTTCATCAAACGCCTTACCGGTCTGCTGGGGCGTAAAATTGCAATGTCCCCTACCGTTGGTGTACTTGACCGTAAAGAACTGGTCTTTCCCTTGCTGATGCACCATGTTTTCAAAATTCGTTACGCCATACGTTGGCGGTATCAACTGGTCATACAAGGTATGCATCAATACGACGGGTTTATTGATGTTACCGGTGCGGTCGTACTTTCCGAACAGACCTGTTGGGTTGACGGTAGCCGCCAGTCGTTCGGCTTTGCGGTTCACGTCCAGATCATTCGGAAAGCCACTATAGACAGTATTGGTATTATCATACGGATTCCCGTTTGCCTTCTGCGCGATGTCCCGCAACACGTTTTCATTGAAAAATAACGACATCGGCAGGTCATCCAGTTGTAAATCGAACCGCCGGGCAAACGCCACCGCCAGCGCTGAATCTTTAGCCACTATCGCTTTCCGGATAGCCATGGCTTTCGGCATCATCGCCTGCATAGGCTGGGCTTGATACGGTTTCGACACATCGAATAGCTCAGCCAGCGGGGTAGCAATGCCGGGGAACAGCCCATTGAAGGTCGAGTACATATCAAACTCCTTGCGGGTTTGCAGGTACGGGCGGCTTGAAAACGGACAAAGCGGCAATCCGCCCAGATAATGCTGGCCGAAGTTTTCGAGAGTGGCCAGCGCCACACCCCCACCCATTGAATGTCCAACCATGAACGTGGTATCCGGCTTACCGTACGTTTTGAGAAAATACTGGCGCAGTGCCTCTGTATCATCCACCCCCTGCGGAATCGCAAAGCCCTGGTGCCGGTAGTCCGAAGCGGCTACGGCAAAGCCCCGTTCCAGGAAGGGCTTCATATTGTTCAGAAACTGAGGGTTCTGGCTCTGGCGGGGTTTGGCCCCCATAAACTCATAGCCGTGGGCATACATCACCAGCTTTCCTTTCCAGTTCTCAGGGAAAAGAATACGGTAATGGGCTCCGTCTATACTTCCCGAATCAGTCCGGGCGACAGTCCCCTGGGCGAAGGCACTGCCGGCGAGACAGAGGCTGAGTAGTAGGTACTTGATCATTGAAAGGGAAATGATTGAATGATTGAAGTTGAATGATAGAGTGATTGAATGAGAAAACAGGCTTCAAATAAATCAGTTGAAGTCGGATAACCTTCATTCAATCACTCTATCATTCAATAATTCTTTCACGGCTGCCCCCATACTTTAGTAGCCGTATCCACCACCAGTTCGATCTTTTTCCACTGGTCGTCGTAGGTCAGGTCGTTGCCGTGGTGGGTAGACGAGAACCCGCACTGCGGACTGACGCACATATTCTCCAGCGGCATGTACTGAGCCGCTTCGTCGATGCGCCGGCGCAAATCATCCATGTCTTCCATGTCCCGCACTTTCGAGGAGATGATACCCAGCACAACCATCTTGTTATCGGGCACGAAACGCAACGGGGCAAAATCGCCCGACCGCTCATCATCGTACTCCAGAAAATAGGCATCCACATTGATGGTGTTGAACAGCACTTCGGCGACTGGCTCATAACCACCTTCGGCAAACCAGGTGCTGCGGTAGTTGCCCCGGCACAGGTGGATACCCACGGTCAGGTCCTCGGGACGGTCATCAATAACTGAGTTGATAAGGGCTGCGTAGGTTCTTGGGAGTTCGTTCGGGTCTTCGCCCCGCTCCACGGCGGCCGCCCGCATTTTGGGGTCGCAGAGGTACGCCAGGTTGGTATCGTCCAGTTGCAGGTAACGCAGACCAGCCTGATAGAGATGGTCAATCTCCTCCTTATAAGCCTCGGACAGATCATGGAAAAACTCATCCATATCCGGGTATGAATGAATATCAATCGATTTGCGACCACCCCGGAAGTGAATCATCGTCGGCGAGGGTATCGACACTTTCGGCGTTTGCGCGGTGACCGATTTGAGGTAATTAAAATCGTCTACCTGAATATCCTTCACGTGCTTCAGCTTGCCGGTAACGCTCAGTACCGGGGGCTTAAAACCGTCCTCCGCCACTTTGGCGTGGGGGTTTGCATCGATGCCGCCGGTTACGGTAACACCTTCCAGTTCTTTCAGAAAATCAAGGTGAAAGTAATCCCGGCGGAACTCACCATCGGTAATGCTGCGCATCCCGGTCGATTCCAGTTTTTTGACCGTTTCGGCAATGGCGTTGTCCTCAATGGCCCGCAGCTCTTCGGCGGAAATCTCACCCTTCCGCCATTTCAGACGGTTTTCTTTTACCTCGGGTGTTCTCAATAAACTACCGACATGGTCGGCTCTGAAGGGAGGAGTTTTCATTAGGGTATGCTGGGGTTAATTGGTTCAATGGTTAATTGGTTCAATGGTTAATTGGTTGACTGGTTGGCTCGGGCTGGTAGAGTTGGTCTACCAGGCTGGCCCGGTGCCGCAGGATGGCGCGTTGGTTCAGCGAACCTTTGTCGGTAATTTCGCCCAGGTCGATAGACGGCGGGTCGAGGGCAATGACAGCCCGCTCTACCCGCGTGGCACTGCCGGTGGCGGTCTGGTTTATCGTTATGAGAAGCTGGTCGATGTACGCTTTTACTGTAGAGTGCTGAAAAGCGTCTTGGATTGAAACGTCCGCTGACAGATTGCAAAGCTTCCGGCAGGCATCGGCGTTCAGGAACAGAATCACTCCCACGTATTCACGGTCCAGACCCGCAATGACCACATCCTGCACCACGGGTGAGCCGGCGGCTATGACTTTAGCCTTCATGACACCCACGTTCACCCAGGTTCCGGTCGACAATTTGAAATCTTCGGCAATGCGCCCGTCGAAGATCAGTCCTTTGTCCGGGTTTTCGTCGTCCAGGAATTTCACTGCATCACCGGTTTTGTAATAGCCGTCTTCGTCAAAGGCATTGCCGGTAGCCTCCTCATTGCGCCAGTAGCCGGGTGTTACATTAGGGGCTTTGTACCGGGCCTCCAGTTTATCGCCGTTCGGCACCAGTTTTACGTCCATACCCGCTACGGGTACGCCCAGCAGTCCGGAGAAACTGCCGCCCCAGTTGGCGAACATCGCCGATGGTCCTGCTTCCGTACAGCCCAAACCGGTGATAATGGGTATCCGCTCCCCGATGGTTTCGACGGCCAACTCCTCCCAGCGATTCCACACCGGCTGCGCCAGACTGGCCCCGGCATAAAAAAGAATGCTCAGCTTTTTGAAGAAGGTTTGGCGCAGTTCCGGCTCCCGCTCGACATACGGAATCAGCATCTCAAAACCTTTTGGCACGTTGAAGTAGGCCGTTGGGGAAATCTCGCGCAGATTCCGTACGGTTGTTTCGATGTGCTGCGGAGTCGGTTTGCCGTCGTCGATGTATAACGTACCGCCATGGTAGAGTGTAAGCCCGAAATTATGATTACCGCCGAAGGTATGATTCCAGGGTAACCAGTCGATGAACACGGGTGGCTCGGCGGCCATGAACGGAAATACCTGCGTAATCTGCTGCAAGTTGGCGCACCACATCTGATGCGTATTTATCACGCCCTTGGGCAGGCCGGTTGAGCCGGAGGTAAACAACACCTTCGCCACACTGGCCGGTTTCACGGTTGCAAATGCTTCCTCAACGGCACTCGTCGGCGGCACGGTCAGCAATTCCGAAAAACCAACGGCAGTACCTTCTTCGGCCGTGATAATGGTAGCCGATGGGAAAAGCGAGTGGGCTAACTGCAACGCTCTGGCGTACACCCTGCCGTTCTGCGCAAAAATGACTTTGGGCGTCATTAGTTGCAGGCAGTGCTTCAGTCGGCCTAAATCCTTTGACACCAGCGAGTACGGCGGTGAAATTGGAGAATACGGAATACCGATATGCACGGCGGCTAAGGCTAGCAAGGCGTGTTCCAGGCTGTTCTCGGATAAGATGACGATGGTCTCCTCAGCCGTCAGCCCCAGATTCAGCAGATACTGGGCGATAGAACGGACCTGGTCCAGCGTCTGCCGGTAGGATAGCGTTACCCAGTCACCCTGTCTGTTTCGCCGGGCCAGGAAGGTTTTATCGGGCTGCTGTTCGGCCCAGTACAACAGCTTTTCCGTCAGTTTTTCCGGATATGGTGCCAACGGCTGCTCCAGGCGCAGGTGAATAGACCCGTCGGGGCAAACTTCCTTCCGGGTTCTGGTCGGGCCAAAGGCTGTTTGTTTGAAGGAAGCAGGCATCTGTTCAGGTTATTTCCGGGTTTCGTTTATTCAGCCCACTGCTTTAGCTGTGGGACAGGCAGTTTCTATCATTCAAATCGGAACCGTTTTAACGGTTTACGCTATTCAAAACCGTTGAAACGGTTAACGGATTATGGTTCGTTTGCCAGTACCCACAGCTAAAGCAGTGGGCTGGATTTCGATGCTACTCCCCCACTTTTTTCGCCCTGCCCTCTAAAAAATCACTCAGCCGCTGCTTCGCTTCGGGTGACGATTGCGCAATGGCTGCCATCATCGATTCCAGCAACAAACCTTCCGACTGCCCTAAATCGGCAATGCGGGGCAGGACGTGCATCAGGGCGTAATTGGTCATCTCGGCGTTCTGCGCAATGCGTTTGGCCAGTTCAATACCTTTCGCCAGCCCGGCTCCTTCCTCCACCAGATATTGCGAAAAGCCCATGGGTACACCTTCTTCGGCCTGAATAACCCGGCCGGTAAACATCATGTCGGCCATCCGCGCCATACCAATCAGCTTAGGTAATCGGACCGATGCGCCACCACCCACGAAGATGCCGCGTTGCCCTTCCGGTAACGCATAAAATGTAGTCTGCTCGGCCACGCGGATATGGCAGGCTGCCGCAATTTCCAGCCCTCCGCCTACACAGGCTCCCTGCAACACGGCCACCACCGGTACGGTACCGAACTGAATGCGGTCCAGCGCCCGATGCCACATGCGCGAATGGTGCAGGCCCTCCACAACGCTTCTTTCTCGTAGCTCCGAAAGGTCCAACCCGGCGCTGAAATGAGGCCCTTCGCCGTGCAGAATAGCGCATTTGACGCCCGCCGGTATGGTTGAAAATACCGCTTCCAACGCCAGAATGAGCGCATCATTGATGGCATTGCGCTTTTCCGGCCGGTTGAGTTTAATGAACAGAATCTCTTCCTGCTGGTCAACCTCCAGAAACGTCGATTTATCTACCATAGGGGAATTCATTAAACGTTTAGAGCACTTTCCAGACGTTGATGATGACACTATCGGGATTACGTTCTGCCGTGCAGATAAAAATGGCGTTGTTCATCCATTCGTATTTGCCGGCCGGCGCTTCAAATTTCGGAGCCGCCCGGAAGTAATACTCGCTTGAACTCACCGGCTCACCCCGACCGATGCGGGCGGCTACTTCGGGCGTAGCAACGCGCAGACCGGTATTTTTGATATAGATGATGACGCCATCGTCGGTTTTCATCTGGTAATGCGCTTCCAGTTCGGCCACGCCATCTTTGCGGACAATCTGCCAGTCGGCACCGCCGTTCAGGATATTGCCTTTCAGCTTCGGCCCGGCAAACGTGCCCCCTACAATGGGGATAATCCGGCGCAGGCCGTGCGGGGTTTCGCCGACGACATACGCCTTATCGATTTTCACCCTGAGTTCGCAAACAAATTCGAGTTGGGGCGCTTCTGGTTTTTCCGGCTTTTGCGCAAAAGCTGGCTGGCCGACAGTCATGAGCATCGCGATTAATAGAACAATACGGTTCATAGCAGGCAGGACATCTGGCAAAAATCTAAAATCCTGTTAGCAAAATCTAATCGTGATTTATAATATTGTAATAAGAATAACTTATTGGAGAGCCTTCTCTCCCGTCCTGAGATGGAGCTACGGCAGTTACGGTATTTTGTCGGCGTTGCGGAGGAATTGCATTTTGGCCGGGCGGCCGAGAAACTGTTTGTGTCACAGCCGGCCCTGAGCCAGCAGATTCAGCTATTGGAGGCCGAAATTGGCGTTGAACTCTTTGTGCGGGCCAAACGGACGCAACTCCGCAGGGTAGAGCTGACCGAAGCCGGTTCGGGTTTACTGGTCGAAGCAAAACGTATTTTGCAACTGGCCGAAAAAGCCATTGAAACTGCCCGCCGAACCGGCTTACAGCAGCGTGTCATCAACATGGGCGTTTACCGGATGATGATTCGGGAGCGGATTCTGGAGATGGTCGAAATCAGCGCCCGGCTCTTCCCGGACCTGGAGATTAAGCTGATTGAACTACCTACCCATATTGCGGTTCAGGATGCGGTTTTCGACGATGAGATTGACCTAGGCGTAACCCTGCTGCCCCTGAAATACGACCAGCTCCGGGCCGTGCCGCTAAAGACCGGCTATCTGAAAGTGATGCTGTCGGAGAACCATCCGCTGGCGCAGGAAGAGGCTTTACAGGTGGAGCAGTTGAAGAACGAAAAGTGGGTCGACATTAAGCGCACCATCCACACCGTTTACGACGATATCGAACGCATCTGTAAGCAGGCCGGATTCAGCCACGAAGCCGCTATTGTGCAGGAAGTATCCTCCATCGAACTGCTCAGCGGTCTGGTCAGCCTGGGTATCGGCGTGGCGATGGTGCCTACCTTCTACGACGCTTCCAATATCAAGGGCGTCGTCTGCAAAGAGCTAATTAAACCCGACGGTACGCCCTTCACCGACGTAGCGATACAAGCCGCTATCTGCTACAAAACATCCAATAACTCCCCAACGATTCAGGCACTGGCCGGGGCGTTTCAGGCTAATAACAAATAAGCACCTCTCCTACTGCTGCCGGATATACGCCAGCAAATCGGCCATCTGTGCGACGCCGATGCTGGCTTCCAGCCCTACCGGCATAGCGGAAGTCTGCGCCTTGTCGATGGTAGCAATATCCGACCGAGCAATGACCGACTCGCTGCCACCGGCCATTCGTAGCGTCACGGCCGTGGCCGATTCATTGGCGATAATACCGGCCGTCTGCTTCCCATTCTTTAGCGTAACGGTGCAATAGTCGTAGCCGTCGGCGATGGAGTTGTTGGGGTGCAGAATCTCGGTTAGGATGCTGTGCGGGTTGCGGTTCCGGAGCGACGCCAGATCCGGTCCGAACTCCTGTCCGTTCTGCCCACCCATCTGGTGACAGGCGCTGCATACCTGCTGAAACACCACTTTGCCCCGACCGGCATCGCCTTTCTGGTCCAGGGCGGTCATGTACCGCTGCACCACGGCTTTGCGGTCTTCGGCGACGGCCAGCACCTTGCGGGCGTGAGCGCGGATGTCGGCATCGTAGTAGTTCATCAGCCGCACCATCTGCGGCCAGGTAAGGTCGGTGCGGGCGACTTTCTGCTGGTCAATGGCATCCAGCAGGTTGTGAATCTGACCGGCATTGCGCAGGAATACACCAACCGCCGTTTGTTTGAGGTCCGGGCTCAATTTGTTCCAGTCGCGCAGAGCCAGGGCACACGCCTGCGGCCCGGAAACCTGGCTAATGGATTCAAAAGCGGCCTTCCGGATACCTTCCGGATTGGGTTCAATCACCAGCCGCTCCAGCAGCTTCTGATACGCCTGTGGGTTGTACAGGGCCAGCAACCGCACAGCCGCCGACCGAACGCCTTCCGACTGACCGGCATCCACCGCCAGCGTAGCGGCTTTCTCCACCTGTGCCCGTACAGCCTCCGTTTTCGGCAAACCAACCAGCCGCAGCAATTCCATTTTAGCTGACAGCAGTTCCGGAGACGTTGACCGGCTGAAATCGGGCAGCAACGCCTGCCGGTCGGCATCGGCCAGCGGTACGGTTACGCCTTTCGACTGCCACAGCCGGGCCACGCCCGACAATACCGCCGACTGTACCCACGCCTGCCGGCCAGCCCCCGATTCGGTCAGACTGGCCAGCAGTTTGGGTACTTCGCTGTCCGTTTTTTTATTGGCCATGGTCGCGCCGAGGTAGGCAAAGAACTCCTTCTTTTCGGGCGACGGTGCGTTGCCAAACTCCCGCAGCGCCAACTGGTACAACTCCCACTCTCGCCCGGCCGCCGAGGTCAGTGCCGCCAGGGCCGCCCATTTATCGTCAATATCCCGCTTCAGAATAGCCACCCGAGCCTCGTCCGTACCCGCAACGTTCAGGTCACCCAGCGTACACAGCAACTGATACCGCACCTTGGCCGACGGGTCCGACTGCAAAGCCAACAATGCATCCGCCAGCTTCTTATCCGTCGCCAACGACGGCATCCGTAGCGACGGCCGCCGTAGCGACGGCCGCCGTTCCGCCACCCGAATGGCATTTTCCCGCACGCCCGGCTCTTTATCCCGCAGGCAGCGCTGAATTACCTCCGTATCCGCAACCTTCAGCCCGTCGAGCAGCCAGAGCGCGTGGACTTTCGCTTCGGGACGGTTGGCGAGTTCCGTTAGTCGTTTTAGGGGCTTCACCACGGCCTTGTCCTGCCGCTGGTAGAGCAGCCGCTGGGCCGTGCGCCGGTACCAGCCGTTCGGGCTTTGCAGCAGCTCCACCAACTCGTCGCCCGACATCCGGTCGAGTTTGAGTTTGCCCAGCCAATTCATCGGCAGGCCCTTGTCGGGTACAATGCGGTAAATACGGCCTTTGTCTTTGCCGTTGTACATGGTGCCCGATTTAATCATCTCCTCCGACATCCACTCGGGATGCTCGATGCTCTGGCGGTAGTAGTCGATGACGTACAACGCGCCCTCCGGCCCGACGTAAAAGCTGACCGGCCGGAACCAGCTGTCTTTCGACGCCAGAAACTCCTTCTTCTCCAGCAGCCGGCCGGCCACAAAACTGGCTCCCTTGTCGGTGATTACATCGGCATGAACGAGGTTATGCGAGGGTTCGCCCACGAAGGTGACGTTGTTGAACCGGTCGCCAAAGGCCCCGCCGTTATACCAGGTTACTCCGCACGAGGAGGTAATCACCCCCCGGTCGGTGAGCAACTGGTCGTTGGGGTTTTCGGTGATGGGGTACACCTCGGCGGCATTGCCGTGATCGGGGATGTGCTGGGTGGCATCGGGCACCAGCAGGTTCGGGTTGCGGGCTATGTAGCGGGCCGCCAGCACCTCATGAAACAGGTGGTCGGCATTGGACGTACCGAGTTGATGGCCCCAGGAGTCAAATGTCTGACCGTACTGCGTTTTGCCGGCGAGTTCTTCCAGTTCGTAGGTATCTGGCCGGAAGCGGACGTTGCGGCCGTGGGCGTTGCGGGCCAGCACCGGCGCGTTGGGATTGTCGGGGAAGCGGATTTCGGAGCCTTTGTCGCCAAACTCTTTCTTATACACAAAGGGCGTTACTTCGCCTTCGTGCGCCAGGTAAATCCAGTTATCAAGCCCGAAAACGGGGGTATTGAGGTTATGTTGCGGATTCGACAGGGCAAAGCCGGTGAGCAGTTTTTTGCGAACATCGGCCTTATCGTCGCCGTTGGTATCTTCCAGGTACCAGACATCGGGCGCATCGGTGACGATAATCCCTTTCTGCCAGCGCATCACGCCCGTGGGCAGGGTAAGCTGGTCGGCAAAGACCACGCTTTTATCCGGGTAGCCGTCGCCGTTGGTATCTTTCAGGAGCTTCACTTTGCCGCTTTTGCCCAGGTCGAGCGGGTAGCCCGGCATCTCGATGACGTACATCCGGCCGCTTTCGTCCACCTCCATCGCCACCGGGTCAGCCACCAGCGGCTCAGCCGCCACCATCTCAATCCGGAAGCCCTCCATCAGTTGAAAAGACGCCAGCGCCTTTTTGTGTTCAGCAGAGAGGGGGCGAGGGGATTGGGCCGGCCCGCTGTACATCAGAATAATCAGGAAGAGTATTAGGTATCGCATAGAGTCAGGAAAAGTCAGTTAACAAACCTATCGATTTGCGGGGGATTTGGCAAGGGGAAGGAGCGCTGGACAAGCGCCAATTTGTCCTCCCGACAAAATCGGCATTACCAAAAAGCCAAACAGGTAAATGTGACCTGCTCTATACTTTTACCCACAAAACCGCTACCCCACAATTGAATGAAACTCACCCTTACCCTCCTCACCGCCCTCTGCCTGCTGACGGCCTTTGTCACAGCCCAGAAAGAAAAGTGGCAGAAGATCTTCAACGGCAAGGACTTTACTGGCTGGACCATCCGGGGCGAAAAAGTGCTGAACGACTACCGCATCGAGAACGGCGAAATTGTGGGCGTCTCAAAACCCGGCTCCCAAAACACCTTTCTCTGCACCAACAAAGACTACAGCGATTTTATACTGGAGCTGGATGTAAAAGTGGACACCGCCATGAACTCCGGCATCCAAATTCGCAGCCACAGCCGCCCCGACTTCAAAAACGGCCGCGTACACGGTTACCAGATTGAGATTGACCCCTCGGCCCGCGCCTGGAGCGGGGGCATCTACGACGAAGCCCGGCGCGGCTGGCTGGCCGACCTAACCAAAAACCCCGCCGGTCAGAAAGCTTTCAACAAATACGGTTGGAACAAATACCGCATCGAAGCCAACGGCTCGATGCTGAGTGTCTCCGTCAACGGCGTACCCACCGCCAGCATCCGCGATACCGTCGACGCCAGCGGCTTTATCGCCCTGCAGGTCCACGGCACCAAAGTCGAACGCCCCATGGAAGTACGCTGGCGGAGTATTCGATTGATGGAGATTGGCAGGTAACGGGTGGAGTTCATCCAAAATAACCGTTCGCCGTAACTACCAAGCATAATGCAATGCTCAAGCTTTGCTATGGGATTGCGGGTCAGTGAAATTGTAAATCTGAAAATCACGGACATTGACAGCCGGAACAAGCAGGTATCTATAGATCGGGCAAAAGGCAAGAAGGATCGATATGTGAACTTACCGGAGATTATTCTTGACCAACTGCGGGAATACTATAAAATCTATCGCCCAAAGAAATACCTGTTTGAGGGACAGTACGGGGAGCAATACAATAAGAGAAGCGCTCAGTTAGTCTTTAAGCAGGCTCTAAAGAAAGCCAGAATAAATAAGGCCGTCGGGATTCATGCACTGCGGCACAGTTACGCCACCCACCTGCTTGAGAATGGAAGTGATATTAAGTTCATTCAAGAGCTTTTAGGTCATAATGACATCAAAACAACCCTGCGCTACACACAAGTGAGTGACCAAAGCATAAAAAAGGTAAAAAGCCCTTTAGACACCCTGTAAGCTATACTTCGCATTTTGTATTGTTGAGAGTGGCTGCCAATACAAAACGGTTTTGTTGCATGGCTCCCAAGTGGTGGGTAAAATCGCATCCGAAGAGCCTGTAAATATGCCATAAGTAGCCGTTTCACGATATACGGAACACAAAAAATGTGCTAGATTAGTCGAATTCTAAGTTAGCTTGCCCTCAAAATCAGCTCTTTGAGAGCTATGCAACAAAGCCATACAAAATATGAAGTTCGCATTTTGTATGGCTGAGGGGGCGTTTGCAAAATCCATTTTTTATACACCCCTCATAATCAATAGCTTATTAATTATAACAGGGTAAAATTTGGATTATTCACCCAGAAATATATATTTGACAATAAGTTCAAAACCTTCATCTATTAGCGAGTTGTACGCCATACAAACCAACTAAATGCAGCTTTTTTGCAGAATATGTAATACCCCTGTTTCGAACATCATTCAAGAACTACCCGAAAGCTCG
Organism: Nibrella saemangeumensis; assembly: GCF_039541915.1. Taxonomy (NCBI): domain Bacteria; kingdom Pseudomonadati; phylum Bacteroidota; class Cytophagia; order Cytophagales; family Spirosomataceae; genus Nibrella; species Nibrella saemangeumensis. Next base: position 1,048 of record NZ_BAABHD010000084.1, on the reverse strand, counting down.
TTGCTGAAGGAGACAGAGGGTGATGAGTTCATTCCGAAAGGATATTATGTTCTTAGTGATGGCGAGTACTTTACCGGCTCGGAAGGAAAACTGATTATAAACATCTCTGATCTGCTTAGCTGCATTTATCATCCAGATGCGAGCAGGCTGAATGGCTGTTGTGGACTAGATGGGTTAGATGGCGTAAACAAAGTGTGCTTAAATGGACACAAAATCGGCACAGAAAAGTCAGACTGCTAGATAGCCAATGCATTCATTTTCGAAAAGGATACAGTGAATAGCATGCCGACAAAGGACGTAAATAGCATTTTTTGAGCTTCAAACGCGCCTGGTGGAACTGTTTACCATTTAAAACCAGCAAAAGACAGCCCACCAATCAAAAGCCAGTGTGATGGGCGTACAACACGTGCTTGGCGCAAGCGGGGCGTGACGAACATCGGACGTCCCCACCTGAGCCAAGCCCCCAACATTATGCCCAATGCTATGACGACAAGTAACATCATCAAAACAATGAAAACACCGACTTTACTCTTTCTCACAATACTGACAATTTCTTGTGCGAATAAGCCAGCAGACAAAGCGGACTTTTACTGACAGAGAATAGTGTTGGTGTATTTAAAAAGGGATGACTGTCAAAAATGTGTTGGATATCGTCCCCAAAAACCAAATTAAAAAAGTGGCTGACAAAGACGACTATGAAAATTCTTATGATGACTATCAATATTTGATCAGAATAAAACACATTTGCTTACACTGACTCCAACTATACAAGACGACATTCAGAGCAAAATCAATCGAATTCTAATTTTAGGCTAGAGGTTTAAAACCAACAGAAATATTAGACTTGGTTCAACTTATTCAGACTTAAAAAATAATTATAAGATGACAGAAACTGCTCCAGATATGCCAGATATGGAACACATAGTTTTAACTGTTGAATAACTTAGAACGTGTTTAAAAATGGAGCGCTGGGGTTAGAAAAAGCGGAAATCAGCCTATCTTGAGGGTTAATCCGACCAAAGATGTACCCCTCCGACTTGACTGATTC